>CAJUFO010000018.1:9660-61793 GCA_910585615.1 uncultured Acetatifactor sp. | reverse complement strand
AAAGACAGGAATCTACCATTATCCATACAGAATCGTGGCTTCCAGGGAGAAATTGCATGATGTGGAAAATATGTTCATCATGCTAGGGCAGACTGGCGGTATGCCTCAGATGGTCTTCGAATATATCCTGCGCAAGAACGGCATCGACCCGGCTGCGGATGTGAACATCGACCAGAGCATTGACTTCGGCTCCACGGCAGCGGCGTTTTCCGGCGGGCAGGGGGACTTCACCGTGGAATTCGAGCCTCACGCCACCTCCCTGGAGCAGAAGGGGGAAGGCTATGTAGTCGCATCCCTGGGGGAGGACTCCGGCTATGTGCCCTATACATCCTTCTCCGCCAAGAAGAGTTACCTGGAGAAGAACAAGGATACGGTGCAGGCCTTCACGGACGCACTGCAGAAAGGCATGGACTACGTGCAGGACCATTCGCCTGAGGAGATCGCAAAGGCCATCTCGCCCCAGTTCCCAGAGACGGACATGGAGACCCTGACCACCATCGTGGACAGATACTATCGGCAGGATACCTGGAAGGAGAATCTGGTTTTTGAGGAGGACGCCTTCTCGCTGCTCCAGAACATCCTACAGGACGCGGGCGTACTGGAGAAGCAGGTGCCTTACGAAGACCTGGTGACGAAGGATTTTGCCAAAAAGGCGGCGGAATAGCACAGGGCATAAAAATATAAGGAATGCCTTTCCGTATAAAATAATGCGGAGAGACGTTCCTTTTTAAACAGGCGGCGGAAATCTACGGAACCGAACCGCCATGCTCTACTGCTTCAGGCGGATGTTCTTCATGGCCCAGATGCGAAGGGCATTGGCGTTGTTGCTGATCTTCTGGAGGGAGTCCAGTATCTTCTGGAAGGCGGGGCGCTCGTTCTCCTCGATGACACCGTCCTCGGAGATGGCAATCAGGGAGGCCCGCAGGGCATCGATGTCCTTCAGGGAGCCCAGGACCTTCAGCGCCAGCCTGTCGAAGTCGTCAATCGTGACCTCCGACACGCTGTTGCGGCCGATGGGGCATTCCCTGGCGCAGTAGGAATTGCACAGCTCCGGCGTGTTGTAGGCCTCCGCCATGGCCTTTACCTCCTCCGGGTAGGGGGAGATGGTGTCCAGCTCGATGCGGGCCAGCCTGGTGCGGTCTATGCCTATGATTTCGGCAGCCTTCTCCCGGCTGGAGAAGTCCGGATTCTCCTCCGCAGCCTGGGAACGTGCCAGGTAATACATGTTATCGGCGGCTTTCGTAGCTTTTTTGCCCATATCAGATCTCTTCTTTCTATTGTATAGTATGATTATGATAACCGTATGACAGGTATATTCCTTTAGTTTATTCGAAAATCTTCTGTTTGTAAAGATTATTTCTCGAAAGCGGTTGAGAGAATGGGAAAAATTTGATAGAATGGATAAAGAATCGGATTCCTGAGGGACAATACCAAAATAAAACGGAAGCGGAGGATGAGACAATGGGCTTGATAAAAGCGGCAAAAGATGCCGTCAGCTCCATGCTGGCGGATCAGTGGAGGGAGTATTTCTACTGTGATTCCCTCTCCAATGACATATTGGCGGCCAAGGGCAGGAAGCGCCAGAGCGGAGGCCGGAACAGCAACAAGGGAGGGGACAACATCATCTCCAACGGCTCCATCATCGCCGTCAACGAGGGGCAGTGCATGATGATCGTAGAGCAGGGAGGCATAGCGGAGTTCTGCGCGGAGGCCGGGGAGTTCGTCTATGACAATTCCACGGAGCCCAGCCTGTTCTACGGAGACCTGGGGGAGAACTTAAAGGGCACCTTCCAGGCAATCGGAAAGCGCTTCAGCTTCGGCGGAGGCGCGGGCAAGGACCAGAGGGTCTATTTCTTCAATACCAAGGAGATCATGGACAACCGCTACGGCACGGCCACGCCCATCCCCTTCCGTTACATAGATGACAACATCGGCCTGGACATGGACGTGACCATCCGCTGCAACGGCTCCTATTCCTTTCGGATCGTGGATCCCCTGCTTTTTTATCAGAATGTATGCGGGAACGTGCCCGATGTATACAGCCGCAGCGAAATCCAGAACCAGATGAAGTCCGAGCTGATGACTGCCATGCAGCCTGCCCTGGGCAAGGTCAGCAGCCTGCGGGTAAGGGTGTCCGACATCCCCAGCCATGTGATGGAGCTGGTGGACGCGGTGAACGCCCAACTGTCGGTGAAATGGGGGAAGACCCGGGGCATCGTGGTGGTGAGCATGACCATGAACCCGCCCTCCATGCCGGAGGAGACGGCGAAACGGATCAGCGACCTCCAGAGCAGCGCGGTGATGCGCAATCCCAACATGGCGGCTGCCACGTTGGTGGGAGCCCAGGCGGACGCCATGCGGGCGGCGGCTTCCAACACGGCCACCGGGCCCATGATGGCCTTCGCCAATATGAACATGGCAAATGCGGCCGGAGGCATGGACGCTTCCTCCCTGTTCGCCATGGGAGCGGCCCAGAACCAGACAGCTCAGAACCAGGCGGCCGGAAGTCAGGCGGCGAACCCTGCCGCCGGGCGCGGGGGAAGCGGGGCGCCGGTGCCGGGCTGGACCTGCAAATGCGGCCATGGGGACAACCGCGGCAAGTTCTGTATGGAATGCGGCAGCCCCAAGCCCACGGAGGCAGGGTGGACCTGTAGCTGCGGTGCGGTGAACCAGGGGAAGTTCTGCACCGATTGCGGTGCGAAGAAGCCGGAGGGCGCGCCGCTCTACCGGTGCGATAAATGCGGATGGGAGCCCGAAGACCCTGCGCATCCGCCGAAATTCTGCCCGGAATGCGGAGATGTGTTCAACGAGAATGACAGGCTATAAAAGTTAGCGGAAGCTTACTTCGGGAACGCTGCCTTGAACAAGCGGCGTTCCTTTTTGCCATGGGGAAGCGGCGATGGCGGATTGGGAATTCCTGTGTGGAATGGAAATGAGGGAGTGAAAATGGGTTTACTGGATACACTGAACAAGGAGCAGAGGCAGGCGGCGTCCACGGTGGACGGGCCGCTTCTGGTGATAGCGGGGGCGGGCAGCGGCAAGACGAGGGTGCTGACCCACAGGATCGCCTATTTAATAGAAGAAATGGGCGTAAAGCCCTGGAACATCCTGGCGATCACCTTCACCAACAAGGCGGCGGGGGAGATGCGGGAGAGGGTGGACAAGCTGGTGGGCTTCGGCGCGGACCAGATATGGGTCTCCACCTTCCACTCCGCCTGTGTGCGGATTCTGCGCCGCCATATCGACAGGCTGGGCTATGACAACAGCTTCACCATCTACGACAGCGACGACCAGAAGACAGTGATGAAGGCGGTCATCAAGCGGCTGGAACTGGATCCGAAGATGTACAAGGAGCGGGCGCTGCTCAGTGCAGTCTCCTCAGCCAAGAACGAGCTGGTGAGCGTGAGCCAGTACGAGCTGGAGGCCGCCGGGGACTATGATTATATGAAGAAGATCTACGCAAAGGCCTACAGGGAGTACCAGGAGACCCTGCAGGCCAACAATGCGCTGGACTTTGACGACATCATCGTGAAGACGGTGGAGCTGTTCAAGAGCTGCCCGGAGGTGCTGGACTCCTATCAGGAGCGGTTCCAGTACATCATGGTGGACGAGTACCAGGACACCAACACGGCGCAGTTCGAGCTGGTGGGGGCATTGGCGAAAAAATACCGGAACCTGTGCGTGGTGGGGGACGACGACCAGAGCATCTACAAGTTCCGCGGGGCCAATATCCGCAATATCCTGGATTTCGAGGAGCATTTCCCGGAGGCGGTGACCATCAAGCTGGAGCAGAACTACCGTTCCACCCAGTCCATCCTGGATGCCGCCAATGCGGTGATAGGCAACAATGTGGGCAGAAAGGCCAAGGCACTGTGGACCGCCAGGGAGGGAGGGGCCAAAGTGCGCCTGCGGCAGTTCGACACGGCTTACGAGGAGGCGGAGTTCATCGCCCGGGAAGTGACCAGGCGGGTGGCGGAGCAGGGCGCCAAGTACAGGGACTGCGCGGTGCTCTACCGCACCAACGCCCAGGCCCGTCTCCTGGAGGAGCGCATGATCATGGAGGGCGTGCCATATAATGTGGTAGGAGGTACAAACTTCTATTCCAGAATGGAGATCAAGGACATCCTGGCCTATCTGAAGACCATAGAGAGCGGCCGGGACGAGGTGGCCGTCAGGCGCGTCCTCAACGTGCCCAGGCGGGGCATCGGCAACGCTACCTTAGAGAAGCTGGAGGACTATGCCCAGCTCCACGGCATCGGGTTCTACCAGGCCCTGGAGCAGGCGGACGAGATTATGAGCCTGGGCAAGGCCTCCGCCAAGATACGCCCCTTCGTGAGCCTGATTCAGGGGCTGCGCAGGGAGCGGGAGGAGAAGACCATCGCGGAGCTGATACAGGCCATCGTGGAGAAGATTGATTACGCGGGGTATCTCGCGGACTACGACGATGAGGGCGGCGATGACAGGATAGCCAATGTGGACGAACTGATCTCAAAGGCGGTGATTTACACGGAGAGCCATGAGGAGCCCACGCTGACGGAGTTTCTGGAGGAGGTGGCCCTGGTGGCGGACATCGACAATGTGGACGGGAATGACGACAGGGTGCTGCTGATGACCCTGCACTCCGCCAAGGGGCTGGAATTCCCCAATGTGTACCTGGCGGGGATGGAGGACGGTCTGTTCCCGGGATATCTGACCATCAATTCCGAGGACCCCACGGACCTGGAGGAGGAGCGGCGGCTGGCCTATGTGGGCATCACCAGGGCCATGGACGAGCTGACATTGACCTGCGCCAGGATGCGTATGGTCCGGGGGGAGACCCAGTACAATGGGGTGAGCCGCTTCGTGGGGGAGATTCCTCCGGAGCTTCTGGACAGCAATGGGGCCGGGCCCAGGCGCCGGATCCAGAAGCAGAAGGAAGAGGCGGACGCTTTCGTGATTCCGGATGAGGACGCCTTTTTGGAGAGGGGCAGAGAGCAGGCACGGAGCGTCGGTGCCATAGGAGCCGGGAATGGCGGCATGGGAAGCGCCGGGGGCTCCCAGACGGCCTTTGGCCGCCCCAAGGCTATCATACGTCCCAAGACCACGCCCAAGGCGGATAAGCCCTATATCGCAAAGGGAATCGGCAGCCTGAACCAGTTGGCGGGCATATCAAAGGGAATCCATCAGGCCCCGGAGGCGCTTTCCTATGGGGTGGGAGACCGGGTGTCCCATGTAAAGTACGGGGAAGGGAGCGTGCTGAAAATCGACAGGGAGCCCAGGGACTACAAGGTGACAGTAGAGTTCGACAAGGCCGGGCAGAAAATCATGTACGCTTCTTTCGCAAAATTGAAAAGGTTATAGTATTTTTCCAAGGAATATGATATAATAGGTTTTGGGTAGTAGAAAATGCGGAGCAGTTTCCATGACAGGTTCCAGATAACAGAAAATGCGAAGCGGTTTCTATGACAGGTTCTGGGCAATAGAAAATAAAGGGCAGTCAATCTGCCGAGACGGAGGTAATCTTATGAACAAGCTTGAGAATTTGATTGATATCGCCAGGCTGAATGAGCTGCTTGGAAAGAAGGAAGAGGAGAAGAAGGAGTGGAACGTGGTGATATGCGTCCTGGCAGTGCTGGGCGCCATCGCGGCAGTGGCCGGTATCGCCTACGCGGTGTACCGCTACTTGAATCCCCGCTATCTGGATGACTTCGAGGATGAGTTCGAAGACGAGTTCGAGGATGAAGAGGACGACGAGGAAGCGGAAGACGACGAAGACTTCTTCGTAGACGAGGGAGAGAACTGAGCAGATGAAAAAAGGACAGGTATATGAAGCCACGGTGGAGCGGGTGGATTTCCCCTGCAAGGGCATCGCCAGGACGCAGGAGGGCCCCGTCACCGTAAAGAACTGCCTGCCCGGCCAGAAGATCAGCTTAAGCGTCAGCAAAGTGAGAAACGGGAAGGCGGAGGGCCGTCTGCTGGGGGTGATGGAGAAATCGCCTCTGGAGACAGCCAGTCCGTGTTCCCATTTTGGCTTGTGCGGCGGCTGTGCATATCTGCCCCTGCCCTATGAGGAGCAGCTCAGGGTCAAGGAGGGACAGGTGAAGCGCCTGCTGGATGCCTGCCTGGAGCGGCAGGAGAGCGAATGGCAGTGGGAGGGCATCAAGGCTAGCCCTGTGGCCTATGGGTATCGCAACAAGATGGAGTTCTCCTTCGGGGACGAGGAAAAGGACGGCCCACTGTCTTTGGGGATGCACAAGCGAGGCAGCTTCTATGATGTGGTGACCGTGGAGGACTGCCGGATCGTCGACGGGGATTTTCGGCTGATATTGAAGACGGCGCTGGAGTACTTCGCGGGGTATCCGGCTCCGCGGAGGGTGACCTATTTCCACAGGATGCGCCATGAGGGGTATCTGAGGCATCTGCTGGTGCGCAAGGCGGCCCGGACGGGGGAGATTCTGGTGGCGCTGGTGACTACCTCTCAGAGCCCCTGGGGGGACTGCGGGGCCCCTGAGAAAGCCGGGGCGGGGAACGGCGAAAGGGCTGCAGACTGGGCGGAATCAGGTACGGCTGCTGATGCCGGGAGGTACGGCGTTCCTGAAGGCGGGGAGCGGATTGCGGCACAGGCGGGCATCGTGGCGGACGAAGCCGTTGCCGGCGCTCCAGAGGAAGCGGGAGCCATGCCGCTGCAGAAAGGAGCCGGAGGAGAGGGATGCGAGGAAGCGGAACGGCAGCTGATAGAGGGCTTTCAGGAAAAGCTGCTGGATTTGGAGCGCAATGGTAGCCTGGAAGGGAGGTTCGCGGGAATCCTCCATATCGTCAACGATTCCCAGGCGGATGTGGTGCGCAGCGACCGCACGGACATCCTCTACGGGCAGGACTATTTCTATGAGGAGCTTTTAGGACTCCGATTCAAAGTGTCCGTTTTTTCGTTTTTTCAGACCAATTCCTACGGGGCGGAGGTTCTTTACGAGACGGCCCGGTCTTACATCGGGGAGTTGGGCAGCGGCTCTCCGGACGGGACACCGGACAAGGTGGTGTATGACCTTTACAGCGGCACGGGGACGATAGCCCAGCTGATGGCCGCGGCGGCAGGCAAGGTGATCGGCATGGAGATTGTGGAGGAGGCCGTGCTGGCGGCCCGGAAGAACGCAGAGATGAACGGGCTTACGAACTGTGAGTTCATTGCCGGGGACGTGCTGAAGGCGTTGGACGAGATTCCGGAGAAGCCGGATTTCATTATCCTGGATCCGCCCCGGGACGGGATTCATCCAAAGGCCCTGGGGAAGATTATTGCTTACGGTGTGGAGCGGATTGTGTACATATCCTGTAAGCCCACCAGCCTGGTGCGGGATCTGGCTGTGTTCCTGGAGCGTGGATATCAGGTGGAGAGGGCGGTGGCGGTGGATCAGTTCCCCTGGACTGGGAACATAGAGACGGTGTGCCTCTTGAGCAACCGAAAATCAAAACCGGATACCCATGTGAAATTGAGCCTGAGTATGGATGATTACTACAGAATTAAGGAAGAGGGTAAAAATAACCAATAGCCAAATTTAATACACTGAACTAAAGCGATAGCTGCTGATGCGAAAACATTGGCAGTTATTTTTTGCGCTGAGGGGAGGTGGTGCCCTTATTTTTGTGGAAAATTGCGGAAAAATCTGGTATACTGTCATATGTTAAGAGGAATTATGCAGACAGTCGCATTATTGTAGTTGCCGGAACGGAAAAATGTAAATGTGAAAGAAGAATGGAACATGAGGTGTTGGTTGTATGAGCGAGAAGCATTATAGGCCAATTATTAAAGATGGGGATTATCTGGTACAGTCGAAGAAAAATTCTAATAGGGTTATAGGACAGACACGTAATGCGGAGAATAAAAATCCAGATATTATTGAGTGGGAAGAGGTAGAGGATACTGATTATGAATATGAACTGGCGAAAATGGCGCATGAGGAACGTATGGCTGAGGTGCAGAGCCGCCAATCAACGGCGGATGCTATAACGTCTGTTTTGAATCTCATAAATACTACTGTTACTTTTTTGGCTGAGAATCCAGAGTCTTGGAAGCTGCTGTTAATTTAGGGAAAAAGGCAAAAAACGGAATTGCCGGCGTGAAAAATAAGCTGATATTGGCTGTTCAGGATGGGAAGAAACAAAAGAAAAATAGGGAAAACATAAAGACCGCAGTATCTGCCCCGAAACTTACAGATACGAAGATTGCTGACCCAATAAGTACTGAAGTTATTTCGGATGCCATGGAAACTTCACAAAGTGAGAGGGAGAATATTAGTGTTGAAGAGGCTCGGGAATTGATTTTGGGCATTTTGATGGATTATATAAGCATGAAAAAGAAACTGAATCGGCTTACAAATGCTAATATTGATAACATCAAAAGACAGGAATTGGATGTAGGGGAGGTCATTGCCCAGCTGGATTCTCTGATAGATAATTGCCATTGTGGATAAAGAGACGGTTGAGAATTTAATCTACATTGTCCGTGGGCAGAAAGTGATGCTGGATGTGGATCTGGCTCGGATATATGGGTATGAAACAAGAAGGTTTAATGAGCAGGTAAAAAATAACAGTGAAAGATTTGATGATGATTTTCGTTTTCAGCTGACGAAACCAGAGTTTGAAAACTTGATGTCGAAAAATTCGACATCAAGTTGGGGGGGCACGCGAAAACTTCCATATGCTTTTACAGAAACTGGTATTTATATGCTTATGACCGTTCTTAAAGGCGATTTGGCGATTGCTCAGAGCAAAGCCTTAATTCCGCATCTTTAAGGGCATGAAAGATTATATTTCAGAAAATTGTGCCCTGATTGGAACGGATGACATTGCGCGGCTTGCTATTCAGACCAGTGAAAATACTGCCGCCATTGCAAAAATCACTGATGAAATGCTCCGTAAATCGGATCTGCCCAAAATATTCAAGAATTTTGCGTCATCAGACACCGGAAAAGAGTTCCTGATTATGAATGGACAGCTTGCAGAAGCAGATGCCGCATATCAGGGAATTTATGCAAAAGCAAAAAACAGCATTTTTATCATTGATGATTACATAGGGATTAAATCTATCATGCACCTGAGGAATGTAAATCCGGGTGTTATGGTTACAGTATTCTCCGACAATAAGCAAAGCCATTTGAGACGGGCAGATCTGAATGATTTTAGGAATGAGTTCCCTGGTATCCTGATAGATTTTAAGAAGACCAATAACACGATGCATGACAGATATATCATCTTGGATTATGGAAAGCGGAGCGAGAAAATCTACCATTGCGGCGCGTCTTCCAAAGATGCCGGGAAAAAGACAACGACCATTATGGAAGTTCAGGACAGGGCAGTTTATAAGCAGCTGGTGGATATTCTGATAAAAAATCCAGTGTTGGTACTTACATAATTATGAAAATATTTTTGAGATTCGTCCCGTATGGGGCAAATTTTTTCCACCTGTGCGGTTTTGGATAACACAAAAAACATAGGCATATTCAAGCAGCCCATGCATCATCATCAGAATAAGAAAGCTGGAAACGGAGAGTCCCTTTCTTGTTCCAGTCCTCTCCCTCGCCATTCAAGTAGACTGCCCTGATATGGGTCATGGCAGAACTGCCTCCCTTTGACCAGCTCATCCCATTGTGCTTCTGCCTTTGTGCCACAGTCGTGTCATTGGCCTTCTCTACAGGGTTGCTGGAATTGCGCAGGCCAAGCTCTTTCCTCAGGGCATAGCAAGGGATGTAGCTATAGTTCCTGTCCAGGTACTGCACCAGCCTTTCCGGCCACTCCCGGCTCTTTACAAGGGAGCCGTCCAGATGCAGCAGGCAGTCCGTGGCACGTCCGACGTCCCCTGCCCAGAGATGCCTTAAGACGGCCTCCGACACCTGGTTGCGGACATCCTTGCCCTTCAGGGCGCTGCTGAGGTATTCCCTGCATTTCTTTTCCAGGTGGTACCAGTCCAGGATGATCCTATAGGGGCGGTATGGGAACAGCCTTTCCAGGCTGCCGCGGATGTTCCTTGCACCGTCCGTGAAGGACACGAGGTCCTTCCCCTGCATCAGGCCGTTCGACAGGAGGAATGCGGCAAGGAGCCTCATCACCCCCGCCATGCCGACGCCCGCAAGGACGTAATGCCCGGTTCCCCGGGCGACATGGACCACTGTGTTCTCCACGTATTTCGTCTCCCGCTCCTCCCCGGGCCTCCTGCCGTCCTTCTGCCGGGTCACGCCGATGTCATCTATCGACACATAGGTCGTCAGGGAAGGCTCCTCCATCCGGCACTGGAGGCATGCCGCATCCACGGCTGGCTGGCCCGCCCCGGAGGCATTGCAGCCCTCGATGGCCCTGTGGAGCCTTTCTTCGGGGATGTCGGGGGATTGTGGGGCAGCTGCTTCCAGGGGCGCTCCGTCTGCCGGGAGGCAGGTCTCAGGGCAGAAGCCGTGTTCCCGGAGCGCTTCCCGGGCATATCCCTCCTGGAAGCTTTCTATCCGGAGGCCTTCCCGTGCCACAGAGTCGGAAAGCGTCTTAGTGTGGACGGCTTCCCCGTCCCTGAGGTGCAGCATGCGGTTCAGGATTGCCGTGCCCTCGCGGAAGCTGGCCAGCGTGCAGACCCATGTGGAAATTTCCTTATACGAAGATGGCTGGAGCCTTTCATGCGGGGCAACCACAGGGAACACAGCCCCCTTGCACTGTCCCCTCGGCATGGAGAGGAGATGCAGGTCGAGCCTCCCTGCCTCCGTCTCCATTATATAGGATGCACCTGGCTGTGCGCCGGGCTGTCCGGACAGTTTTTTTAGACAGTTCCTCCATATATTGCGCAAGGGCGGTGGAAAAGGACTCGTTCCTAAGCTCCAGTCCTGCTTTTTCGAGCTGGTCAAATACCGGGAGGAAATCATCCACATCATGGAAGTCGTCAAAGCCGGGGACGGTGGTGTCAATGACTACGGGTCTGGTGGCTTCCGCGCCGTTTTCATCAATAAATTTAACACTGATTTCTAGTTTCATATGGATACCCCCTTGGATTGTTTTATTCCATCATATACCTTCCAAGGTAAATGTCCATAGGTTATAAACATTTTAGGGTAAATTTAAACCGCACAGGTGGAAAATTTTTGAGAGACTTTATAGAAAGCGTTGAAATTTATCCGGAAAAGTTGGATAATGGACGCATATGTAAGCAGATAAACTTTAACTTTCCAGTGTATTATGATGGTGAGGTTGGCAGGGAGATAAATCTCCCGGAAATTCGGTTGCTCAACGAAAATACAGTCGAGACAATCGTCAGGCTTACCAAGAGAGAAATCCAGCAGAAATAGGCGCGAAAAAATACTATGTTACCAAAAGTCATCATTATTGAGGCTGTCTGGCATACGTCCCCGGGGCGCACCCATAGCAGGCCTTAAAGGCGCGGGTGAAGTGGGCCTGGCTGCCAAAGCCGCATAGCTGCGCCACCTCCTTCACCTGCAGGGCCTCATTGCTCAGCAGATTCCTGGCCTTCTCCAGCCTGGCATGGAGGAGGTCTTTTTTTGGCGTGGAGGAGAAGAAGCTGCGGTAGTAGACATAGAACTGGCTTTTCTCCAGATTGGCCCTCTGGCAGAGGCGCTCTATGTCCCAGTCCTTTTCGCACTGGGTGAGCATTTCCAGGCGCAGGGTCTGGAACAGGGGGTAGAGATGGACGGCTTCGTCTTTCTGCGCCGTCTCCTGGGTCAGACGGCGGCTGATGGAGAGGAACAGCAGGGTCATTAGGGCGTGGACGGCTTCCTCCCTGTGGGGAAGGCCGGAGAAGTGCTCCTGCTGCAGCCGGGAGATCAGGGAGTCGATTTGTATGGAATTTTCCGGGTAGAAGACCGTGTTTTCCGGCATGGGGAAATCCAGGGCCGGATTCTTATCGGAAGAAAAGTGAAGATAGTTGTTGCGGAACCTGTGGACGGCCTGATAGTGCTGGGGCATGCCCAGGGTGTAGAGGATGCAGGCGTTCTCCTTCGTGATTATGATTTTGTCGTCGAGATAGACCTTCATGGGGGACTTGAACTGAAGGAAAAGGTAATCCCCGCTTCCTACCGGCCGGAAAATCGTGTCAAAGTCGTGGTTGGAACGGTTGTATTCGCAGAAATTCAATATGTACATGGGATGCTCCTTGTGGCTGGGGACGGCTGCATGGTAAATCTGCCCGAATCGCATGCGGGAGGGGCCGCTGTCTGTGGGCCGCTTTGGGACGGTGCCCCAGGGGATTTGGATTCGGAGGGCAGGGTATGGGAAGTCTGCCGCCCGGCGCAGGGCTTCACCTTCTGCAGCTTACGGTCAGGCTGCCCTCCGGGGATAAGTTTAGCATATCACATGACCGGAAGAAAAGTCAAACAGAACGGAAAAAAGGCGATGGAATATCTGCGGGAACAGGGTTATGATAGGAACATCAAAGAACACAGCGCAGCGCCAAAGCCGCAGGAAGCGAAAAGGCGGCGCGGAAACGAGGTACAGGCAAAATGAAAAAGGCAGAGATCATCGTAGACAAATATTTCCTCACAGGGGCAGTGGACAAGAGGATCTTCGGCTCCTTCATCGAGCATCTGGGACGGGCGGTGTATGAAGGCATCTATCAGGAGGACAGCCCCTTCGCGGACGAGCAGGGGATGCGTAAGGACGTGCTGGAGCTGGTAAAGGAGCTTCAGGTGCCCATCGTGCGCTATCCCGGCGGGAATTTCGTCTCCGGCTACCACTGGGAGGACGGCGTGGGGCCCAAGGAACAGCGGCCTGCCAAGGTGGACCTGGCCTGGCAGGTGATAGAGTCCAACCAGTTCGGTTTGAATGAGTTCGTGGACTGGGCGAAGAAAGCCGGGACGGAAGTGATGATGGCGGTGAACCTGGGCACCAGGGGGCCGGAGGAGGCCAAGGATCTGCTGGAGTACTGCAATTTTAAAAAAGGCAGCTATTACAGCGACCTGCGGAGGAAGCACGGCTATGAGGAGCCCCACGACATCAAGCTCTGGTGCATGGGCAACGAGATGGACGGCCCCTGGCAGATGGGGCACAAGACGGCGAAGGAGTACGGCCGGGCCGCGGCGGAGACCAGCAGGCTGATGAAGTTCATGGATCCGAGCATCGAGACCGTGGCATGCGGCAGCTCATCCCTTGGCATGGATACTTTCGGCCACTGGGAGGACGAGGTCCTGAGCGAATGCTATGACCAGGTGGACTATCTCTCCCTCCATCAGTACTATGGGAACCGGGACAACAATACGCCGGAATTTCTGGCAAATTCCAAGGGCATGGACGAGTTCATCAGCTCCGTCCTGTCCATCGCGGACTGCGTGAAAGCCAAGAAGCGCAGCAAGAAGCAGATCAACCTGTCCTTTGACGAGTGGAATGTGTGGTATCACAGCAACGAGGCGGACGCGAAGCTGGAGAAGTGGGTGCAGGCCCCCCATCAGTTGGAGGACGTGTACAATTTCGAGGACGCGCTGCTGGTGGGCAGCATGCTGATCACCATGCTGCGCCATGCGGATCGGGTGAAGGTTGCCTGCCTGGCCCAGTTGGTGAACGTTATCGCGCCCATCATGACCTCGGACACCGGGGCCTGGAGGCAGACGATTTTCTATCCCTATATGCATGCCAGCGTGTACGGCAGGGGGACAGTGCTGAACACCCTGGTGAAAGCGCCCTTCTATGAGAGCAGAAATTATGGCGAGGTCTCCTTCCTGGACAGCGTCTGCGTCTGGAATGAGGCGGACGAGGAGCTGACCATCTTCGCGGTGAACAAGGACCTGGAGGAGGATTTGGAGGTAAGCTGCGACATGAGGCAGTTCGCGGACTACAAGGTTATTGAGCATATCATCCTGACCAATGATGACATGAAGGCTGTCAACACGGAGGATGCCCCTCAGTGCGTGGTGCCTGTGGCAGGGAACGCCTCCCGCCTGGAGGACGGAAGGTTCACCACCGTGTTCGGTAAGCATAGCTGGAATGTGGTGAGATTGAAGAAATAAATCTGGAAGCAGGGGCCGCATGCAGCAGTATGGGCAGAATGCGGGAGTGCAGGCAACGCAGAGGAAAAGGGGTAAGGAGAAGCGGGATGCAGACATATTTATTCGTGCATTTCAGGGAAAAGGCAACGCCTGACGGAGAACAGGTATACTTCGGTCTCAGCAGGGACGGCTGCCATTGGGAGGCGGTAAACGGCGGCGCACCGGTGCTTTGGGCCTATTACGGGGATAAGGGCGTGCGGGATTTTACGATTATCCGATGTGAGGAGAACGGGAAATTCTATATCATTGCCACGGATTTGAGCCTGGCCTACGGCATGCGCAACCAATATCGCCATTCCTGGGACGAAATCGGCCGAAACGGCAGCAAATGCCTGGCCCTATGGGAATCCGACAATCTCACGGACTGGACGGAGCAGCGGCTGGTCAGGTTAGGAAACGAGGACTTCGGATGCCTCTGGGCGCCGGACGTCATCTGCGACAGGGAGCAGGGGGACTATGTGCTGCACTGGTCTTCCTCCCACTGCGCCAACGGCTATGGCCCCAAGGGAATCTATTACAGCAGGACAAAGGATTTCCGGAGCTTTACGGAGCCGAAGGTGCTGTACCGGAAGGATGACAGCGGAGTCATCGATTCCGCAATCTATGAGGAGGACGGGCGCTATTATCTCTTCGTGAAGAGCGAAGCGAATCCGGCCAAGATCATCCTCCTGGCCGCAGACCATGTCACAGGCCCCTATGAAAGGGTGGAAAGCTTTGACCGGAGCATGGAAACCGTGGAGAGCGGGCTGTACGAGGCGCCTACTGCCGTGCGGCTGGAGGACGGGAAGTGGTGCCTGTTCCTGGACTATTACGGCGTGCCCGGGGAGGGGCAGGGCTATGTGCCTTTCGTGGCAGAGTCATTGAAGTCCGGTGAATTCGTCCGTGCGGACAGGGCGTTCTCCTTCCCCTATGGCTTCAAGCATGGAACCATACTGACCATCACCATAGAAGAGTATGAGAGGATAAAGGGACATAGCTGGAGATAGGCCGCCTGGAGCGGACAAAGGGAATCCCGTCGGAATGCAGGTATCGAAAAAGCCTGATTCCGGCGGGATTCGTATTTTTTGCCAGCCGGTTTATTTGCCAGCCGGTTCCTTCGGCGGCAGATTCTCCCCGAAGCCTGCGCTCCGCAGACCGCAGGCTGGCTTTGGGGCTTTCTGCTATAATCAAGACCGTCAGGATTTACAGATTTGTCCATGGTGAGCATATACGGCCGGCGGCCTTTCGTTGCAGGTTGCTGCAATTTTCATTGAGGTGCAGCATGATTTGCGGCATCGCCCTTACAGATCTCGTAGCTGAGCGCGTCCAGATCCACCCGCACCCTGGTGCCGTCGCTGAACACAGTCTCCTGCTTCGACCCGTCCGGTGCAAGCAGCTTATGGGACACCATCTCACAGGCGGCGATCCGTTCATGGAGATCGGCTACCACCCTGCACCGGTCATAGGCCTCCTGCTCGGTGAAGGTGAACTCCGGCTGGAAGGAGCCGTCGATGCCCGGATAAGCGCCGTCCCGGATCAGGTAGGGCGCGCCGCCGTTCAACAGGGCGTAGAGCATGTAGTCGTTGTGCGCGTCCATCTTCTCCATCATCCAGGGGATGATGACACAATCGTGGTATACCAGATTGAACAGGGGCACGGGAATGCCCTTCCGGGGCGTGCCGGGCTTGCACATCTGGAACTGATAGGGCGCGTAGTGGCAGAACACCAGGCTCTTCATGCTCCAGTCGGAGACCTCCTCGGAGCTGGGGAGGATCCCCTGGGAGAGCAGGTACTCGAAGCACTGCCCCCGGAAATCCAGACAGTCCCTGCGGCTCATATAGTGCATGGGATTGGCGCATTCATCCGGCTCATTGCAGGTGAAGACATCCAGGTAGGCACAGTCCAGGCCGATATCATGCTCCGCCAGCTGGCGGAAATTGCGCTTCACATAATAAGGGGCCTGGGTGGCGCAGAGGTATGTCTGATGTCCGCCTGCCCAGTTGGCGTGCTCCGGAATGGTGCCGTCCGTCTGGAGGCAGCCGAAGGAGGCGTCGAAGGTCTTCCCGTCGAAATAGTAGTCCCGGTACTGGTCGTGGATGCCGAAGAGATATCCGCAGTCGTGGAGGGTATCCGCCAGCTCCTTCATGCCATCCCAGCCGCCGGCCTCCTCACAGGGGGGCAGATAGTCGGGATGCTGGTTGTCGTATCCCGGGTCTCCCCAGCCGTCCAGGTGCAGGTAGAGCTTCTCGAAGCCCTGGGCCCGGAGGGCTTTGATCTCCTCTGTCCGTGTCCGGAAGGGCACCACCCGGTCGTACTTGCCGGGATGCTCCGCATCGTACATGGAGGATTCCGGGCATACATGATTCTTGATTCCCCGATGGAGGAAGAGGCTTCCGATCAGCCGCTCCACCCCGGGGGCCTTCGCCGCCTTTTCCTTCAGGCTGCAGAACAGGCCCTTCTCCTTCACATAGCTGCGGTACACTTTGCAGATATCGTTGTAGTCACATCCGCTCAGCAGCGTGTAGCGCATGACCCTGCGGTAGCGCATCTTCCCCAGGCTGGCCCCCCAGCGCACCCCGGCTTTCGTGTAGGGCCCTCCGGCGGGATGCTCCGCGTAGAAGGCGCTGTCCCAGGGCTGCTCGCAGATGGCGATGTACCCTTCTCCGGCCTTCACCTGGCCGAACCAGGGCATGTAACTGGCGGCGGAGCACAGGGAGCCGCCGAAGGGGAGCTTCCCCAGCTCCGTCTCCCAGGTATTGGGAATCAGGAGCCCCTGATGGTAGTTCAGCAGCGTGTACCAGTCCTCCCTTTTCTCCCGGAAGGCCATGGGCCCGGGCCATGTGACGGACTGGATGCCGGCACCCTCTTCCCCCAGGGGGATCCACTCGAAGAACACGTCCCCCGTGGCCCCCTCGATCCATACATAGGTGCAAAAGCTCAAGCCGGGCACGGAGGCGTCCCCATCCACGGCAAAGCCCTCATACCGGGAGAGGATTCCCTTCCCCAGGCCTGTCTGGCGCACCTCGTGGGAGACGGAAGCCGCGTCCAGGAAGGGAATCTCCTTCTGTGCCGCATTGAATACGGGTATGTAGTCCGATTCCCAGCTCCAATCCGTTCCGTTCCGGGTCATGGAAACATGCAGATTGGCTTCGTCAAAGCGCAGTTCAGTCCCCGCAAGCGTGATTTGAATCATGTCGATCTCCTTTCCGTTTTGCTGGATATACTCACAAGCGATGGAATCTGCCGCAGAGTCCCCATTAGCCTTCGCTCGTGAGTCGGGTTAAACCATAGTTTGATTATAGCAGATTCCACGTCATTTTCAAGCTGTTTGCAGATTTTCAGCCCCGCGGTAACGGCAGTCCTTTTATAAGCCCTTTGCGCAATTTATGGTTGTCTCCTTATTTTCGGTATCGTATAATAAAGAGGAGAGACAGCGAAAGGACAGGGAGGCGGCAAATGGGAAATTATCTGAATCCGGGCAACGAGGGGTTTTGCAGGATGGTGAATTCCGAGATCTATATCGATAAGACAGGGCTGCTGAGATATACGAACAGAGTCCTGAACACCATGGAGAGCTGCCTGTGCGTGAGCCGTCCGCGGCGTTTCGGAAAGTCCATGGCGGCGGCCATGCTGGCGGCCTACTACAGCCGCGGCTGCGACTCGGAAGAGCTGTTTTCTTCCTTTGAGATCGCGCAGAGCGGGGACTTCAGAACATACCTGAACCGGTATGACACCATTTTCCTGAATATGCAGGAGTTCTTGAGCCAGAGCGGGGATATGGACGGGATGCTGGATCTGATACGGTGAAGCGTCCTGTGGGAGCTGACGGATAAATATCCGGATATACGTTATTTCGATAATACCAATCTGACAAGGACCATGCAGGATATCTATGGGAAAACAGGATGCCCCTTTGTCGTCATCATCGACGAGTGGGACTGTGTCTTCCGCGCGTATAAGACGGAGAGCAGGGCCCAGGAGCAGTACCTTGATTTCCTGCGGGACTTGATAAAGGACAAGGGGTATATCCATCTCGCCTACATGACGGGGATCCTGCCCATCAGAAAGTACGGAACCCATTCCGCCTTAAATATGTTCGATGAGTTCACCATGCTTGCCCCGGGGCCCCTGGCAGCTTATGTGGGTTTTACGGAGAATGAAGTGGCGGGCCTCTGTGAGAAGTATGGAATGGATATGGAGGAAGTAAAAAACTGGTACGACGGGTACTTCTTCGAGGGGGAGAACTCTGTCTACAGCCCCCGCTCCGTGGTCAGTTGCATGCGCTTCGGCAAAATCGGAAATTACTGGAACCAGACGGAGACCTTTGAGGCCCTGCAGGTGTACATTGACCTGAATTTTGATAGCCTGAAAGAGGATGTGCTGAGCATGGTGGCCGGAGAGCGGATACCGGTGAACACGGAGAGCTTTACCAATGATATGGCGACCTTCAGGACGGGGGATGATGTCCTTACGCTGCTGATCCATCTGGGATATCTGGGGTATGACCAGGCGAACAGATGCGTGTTCATTCCCAACAGCGAAATCCGTTTCGAGTATGTGAATGCAGTGTCCGTGTCCGACTGGGGCGAAGTGTCGAAGGCATTGAGGAATTCCGCGGATACCCTGAACGCCATCTGGCAGGGGCAGCCCCGGGAGGTTGCGGAACGCATGAAAGAGGCGCATTTTGAGACTCCGCATATCCGGTATAATGATGAAAACGCCCTGAGCTATACCATTTCACTGGCCCTGTATGCGGCGAGGAATTTCTATACCGTACACCGTGAACTGGCCGGTGGAAAGGGCTATGCGGATCTGGTATTCCTGCCCAGGAAACGTTTCGCGGAGAAACCGGCCCTGGTGGTGGAATTAAAGTGGGATAAAAATGCGAAGGGCGCCCTGGAGCAGATAAAAAAGAAGGAATACTGCGGGAGCCTGGAAGAATATCAGGGCAATCTCCTGCTGGTGGGAGTGAATTACAATAAGAAGACAAAGGCGCACGAATGCATCATCGTAGAAGCCCAAAAATAAATTTGCATTGCAAAATTGCATTCTTGCCGCCCTGATGCTATAATGTTGACACAAGAAAAATGGACATCCATGCCGATCAGGAGGATAATACATGCCAAAGAGAACAGACATCAACAAAGTGCTCATCATCGGCTCCGGCCCCATCATCATCGGCCAGGCCTGTGAGTTCGACTACTCCGGCACCCAGGCCTGCAAGGCCCTGAGGAAGCTGGGCTACGAAATCGTGCTGGTGAATTCCAACCCCGCCACCATCATGACGGATCCGGAGACGGCGGACGTGACCTACATCGAGCCCCTGAACAAGGAGCGCCTGGAGCAAATCATCGCCAAGGAGCGCCCGGACGCGCTGCTGCCCAACCTGGGCGGGCAGTCCGGCCTGAACCTGTGCGCGGAGCTGGCGAATGCGGGGATTCTGGACAGATACCAGGTGAAGGTCATCGGCGTCCAGGTGGATGCCATCGAGCGGGGCGAGGACAGGATCGAGTTCAAGAAGGCCATGAACGCCCTGGGGATAGAGATGGCCCGCAGCGAGGTGGCCTATACCGTGGAGGAGGCCCTGGATATCGCCGATAAGCTGGGATACCCCGTAGTCCTGCGCCCGGCCTACACCATGGGCGGCGCGGGCGGCGGGCTGGTGTACAATAAGGACGAGCTGCGCACCGTCTGTGCCAGAGGGCTCCAGGCCTCTCTGGTGGGACAGGTGCTGGTGGAGGAGTCCATCCTGGGCTGGGAGGAGCTGGAGCTGGAAGTGGTCCGGGACGCGGAGGGCAATATGATCACGGTCTGCTTCATCGAGAACATCGATCCTTTAGGCGTGCACACCGGCGACTCCTTCTGCGCCGCCCCCATGCTCACCATCTCTGAGGAGCTGCAGAAGCGCCTCCAGAGCCAGGCCTACGCCATCGTGGAGAGCGTCCAGGTCATCGGCGGCACCAATGTGCAGTTCGCCCACGATCCCGTCAGCGACCGCGTTATCGTCATAGAAATCAACCCACGCACCTCCCGTTCCTCCGCTTTGGCCTCCAAGGCCACAGGCTTCCCCATCGCCATGGTCAGCGCCATGCTGGCGGCGGGCCTGACTTTAAAGGACATCCCCTGCGGGAAATACGGTACGCTGGACAAATATGTACCAGGCGGCGACTACGTGGTCATCAAGTTCGCCCGCTGGGCCTTCGAGAAGTTCAAGGGCGTGGAGGACAGGCTGGGCACCCAGATGCGTGCCGTGGGCGAGGTCATGAGCATAGGGAAGAACTATAAGGAAGCCTTCCAGAAGGCCATCCGCTCCCTGGAGACCGGCAGATACGGACTGGGGCAGATTCCAAAGCTCCAGGAGAAGTCAAAGGAGCAGCTTTGCCGGATGCTGGCCACGCCCTCCAGCGAGCGTCATTTCGCCATGTACGAGGCCCTGAAAAAAGGCGCCACCGTGGAAGAGGTACACGAAATCACGCATGTAAAGAAATGGTTCATCGAACAGATGGCGGAGCTGGCGGAAGAGGAGGGCGCGCTGCTGGAATCCAGAGGACAGCTTCCCGCCGACGGGATTCTGATTCGGGCCAAGAAGGACGGCTTCTCGGACAAATACTTAAGCATCCTCCTGGACGTGCCGGAGCAGGAGATCAGGGAGCGGCGCATGGCCCTGGGCGTGGAGGAGAGCTGGGAGGGCGTCCATGTAAGCGGCACGCCGGACAGCGCTTATTATTATTCCACCTATAATGCTCCCGACAAAAACCCCGTCCGCAGGGACAGGCCCAAGGTGATGATCTTAGGCGGCGGCCCCAACCGCATCGGCCAGGGCATCGAGTTCGACTATTGCTGCGTCCACGCCTCCCTGGCCCTGAGGAAGCTGGGCTTCGAGACCATCATGGTGAACTGCAATCCCGAGACCGTGTCCACGGACTACGACACCTCGGACAAGCTCTACTTCGAGCCCCTGACCCTGGAAGACGTGCTGAGCATCTACAAAAAGGAGCAGCCCCTGGGCGTCATCGCCCAGTTCGGCGGCCAGACGCCCCTGAACCTGGCGGCGGAGCTGGAGAAGAATGGCGTGCGCATCCTGGGCACCGCCCCCTCCGTGATCGACATGGCGGAGGACAGGGATCTGTTCCGGGCCATGATGGACAGGCTGGAGATCCCCATGCCCGAGTCCGGCATGGCCACCACCGTGGAGGAGGCCCTGGAGATTGCCCATCGTATAGGGTATCCCGTGATGGTGCGGCCCTCCTATGTGCTGGGAGGCCGGGGCATGGAGGTGGTGCACCACGACCAGAGCCTGGCCGACTATATGAGAGCGGCGGTTGGGGTGACGCCAGACAGGCCCATCCTCATTGACCGCTTCCTGAACCATGCCACCGAGTGCGAGGCCGATGCCATCAGCGACGGCAAGCACGCCTTTGTGCCCGCGGTGATGGAGCATATCGAGCTGGCCGGAATCCACTCCGGAGACTCCGCCTGCATCGTCCCCTCCAGGCACATCTCCCCTGAGAACGTGGCCACCATCAAGGAGTACACCAGGAAAATCGCCGAGGAGATGCATGTGCGGGGCCTGATGAACATGCAGTACGCCATCGAGGACGGGAAGGTCTATGTGCTGGAGGCCAACCCCAGAGCCTCCCGGACCGTGCCCCTGGTGTCGAAGGTCTGCAACATCCGCATGGTGCCCCTGGCCACGGAGATCATCACGGCGGACATCACCGGGAAGCCCTCCCCCGTGCCCGGCCTGAAAGAGCGGCAGATACCCTATTACGGGGTGAAGGAGGCCGTGTTCCCCTTCAACATGTTCCCGGAGGTGGATCCCGTCCTGGGGCCGGAGATGCGCTCCACCGGCGAGGTGCTGGGGCTCTCCGCGTCCGTGGGCGAGGCCTTCTTCAAGGCCCAGGAGGCCACCCAGACCAGGCTCCCCTTGAGCGGCACCGTACTGATCAGCGTGAACCGCAGGGACAAGGCGGAGGTGGTGGAGGTAGGAAAGGCCTTCGCGGAGGCAGGGTTCAAGATTCTCGCCACAGGCACCACCTGCGCCCTGCTGCGGGATGCGGGCCTGGAGGCCGGGCTTGTGAAGAAGCTCTATGAGGGCAGACCCAATCTGCTGGACCTCATCACCAACGGGGACATCGACCTGATCGTGAACTCTCCCGTGGGGGACGACAGCGAGTACGACGACAGCTATCTGCGGAAAGCCGCCATCAAGGCCAAGGTGCCCTATATGACCACCATCGCGGCGGCCAGGGCTACGGCGGAAGGGATTCTGTACGTGCAGAAAGAGGGCAACGGGGAGGTGTATTCCCTGCAGACCCTCCACGGGCAGATTCGGGACAGATAAGGGCTGTTAAGTTTTACTCTTGGATTTGCTGTGGAGATGCTTCATGTACTTTACGAAGTTGACTATGCTGGCCTGTGTAGCCGAATCCAGGGACAGGACAGTGTTGACCATGTCCTGCACCGTGTAATCCATGGAGATATAGCGGCTAAGGGACTCGGGAGGACAGCGGTATTCTGTGCGCCCTAAGAGATAATCGGTGGTGACCCCATAGAATTCCGCCAGTCTTCCCAGCATGGCCAGGTCGGGGGCGTGCACGGATTTTTCATAGCTGGAGACTGCGCTTACAGATAGGTTCAGGAGAGCGGCCAGCTCTTTTTGAACCAGTCCCTTTTCTTTGCGCAGCATTGCCAGCGTCGTGCCCACATCTCTCATGGAGATCCTCCTCTTTACTGTTCTTTCGTACGGGTAGCTATATGGCAGGGCATTTACAGATCATATATGGTATTCTAATAAATTCTACGGAATATAAAATAGCATTTCAGTAACTGCGTATTTTTACAGGGGATATTCTACGGTTCGTGGATTTCTGGCTGGATTTCAGAAGGAGGGACGCATATGGGTTTGGAAATGATAGAGGCGGGATGGCTGTCCATCCTGCCGCCATTGATTGCGATTACGCTGGCATTGATCAGCAAGGAGGTGTATTCCTCCCTGTTCCTGGGGATATTCTCCGGGATGTGCATTTACTGCTTCTGCACAGGGGGGGATATCCTGCAGGCGGTTACATATGTGTTCGACATGCTGGCGGCGAAGATCGGGCAGAACGGCTACATGATTATCTTCCTGGTGCTGCTGGGGTCTCTGGTGGTCATCGTCACCAGGTCCGGAGGCTCGGATGCCTACGGGCAGTGGGCGGGGAAGCGGATCAAGAGCAAGAGAAGCGCCAAGCTGGCCACGGCCGCGCTGGGGCTTCTGATTTTCGTGGACGACGGGTTCAACTGCCTGACGGTGGGGACCGTGATGCGGCCCATCACGGACAAATGCCGGATTTCCAGGGAGAAGCTGGCCTATCTGCTGGATGCCACAGCCGCGCCGGTGTGCATCATCGCGCCGATCTCCAGCTGGGCGGTGGCAGTGGCCTCGGAGGTGGAGGAGGCCGGAGGCCTGAATGCCTTTGTGCGGACGATTCCCTATAATCTGTACGCTATTTTGACGATCGTCATGGTGTTTGCCCTATGCTTCACGGATTTTGACTTCGGCCCTATGGAAAAGGCGGAGGCCGGCAGGGAAGAAAGACGGACTGGCGCAGCCGAAGAGACGCTTAAGCGGAAGAAGGGGACGGTGCTGGATCTGGCGCTGCCCGTGGTGACGCTGATCGTGTGCGCGATTCTGGGAATGGCATATGTGGGCGGGTTCTTTGCGGGCACGGGCAAGGCCTTCACGGAGGCCATCGGGGAGAATCCCACGGCGGGCCTTACCCTGGGGACCTTTGCGGCTCTGGTGGTGGCATTGGCCCTGTACCTGCCCAGGCGCATCATGGGCCTGCGGGAGTTCATGACAGGGATCATCGACGGAATCAAGACCATGATTCCCGCCCTGACCATCCTGATTCTGGCATGGGGGCTGGGCGGCGTGTGCCGGGAGATGATCGGGACCGGCATCTTCGTCAGCCATTTCGTCAGCGCTGTGAACCTTCCCTTTGGTTTCCTGCCCGCCATCGTGTTCGCCGTGGCGGCCTTCCTGTCCTTCTCTATGGGGACGGCCTGGGGGACGTTCGGCATCCTGCTGCCCATCGTGTCCATGATGTGCGCGGGCGGTGAGGGGGCTGCGGTCCTGATTCCCGCTCTGGGGGCCACGCTGGCGGGTTCCGTCTACGGCGACCACTGCTCGCCCATCTCCGACACCACCATCCTGGCATCCACCGGGGCACAGTGCGAGCATCTGCGCCATGTGGAGACCCAGCTGCCCTATGCCACGCTGGTGGCGGCGGTGTGCTTCTTCGGGTATCTGGTGGCCGGCTTCTCGGGGAATGCGTGGATTACGATTCTGTCGTCCGTCGTGCTGTTGCTGGGGGCGCTTGGGGGGATCGCTTTCCGGGGGAAGCGGAGAAGAGGGCGTGGAAAGCATTGAGGAACGCCTGGAGAGGGCGCCGCTTCATGGCAGAATCCGCAGGGCAGGCATCAGCCTCTGCGGATTTTCGGGGACATAGAGACGGCTGCTGCAGCCGCTCCGTAAGCGGCCTCCTCCTGGTGGGCCACGACGGCGAGGGGCATTCCGAAGCGGGCCCGGAGGATGTCCCGGAGTGCAGGGTTCCTGCGGACGCCGTTGCCGGAGGCCATAAGCCTGGCGGGGGAGAGCCCGGTCCCGGCCTGGATCGTATGGTACAGGCCGTAAAGCTCCTGGGCCATGCCGTCCAGGACGCCGCGAATCAGGGCGGCGGGGCGGAAATTGTCCAGGCGGATTCCACTGACGGAGCCGGTCTCCCGGGGGTTCTCTCTGGTGCCCAGGAAAGAGGTGCGGACTGTCCAGCTCTCGTCAGTGTCCTCCTGCCTGTCCAGCAGTTCTCTCATGACGTCATACTGGGGCACATCCGCCCCGCCTGCCGCTGCCGCATATTCTCTGAAGAACCGCTCCAGGGCCGCATAGGCGCTGCCGCCGCACAGTGCTGCCCCCACCAGCAGATAGCTGTCCCCGGTGAAGGGCCTGGCCTCGATGCCCTCACCCTGGAAGCAGGTATGGGACAGCACGGAAATCTGGGAGCCTGTCCCGATGTTCACCAGCCCACAGTCGCGGTCCTCGCCCACCGAGCCCAGGAAGCTGGCCTGATTGTCCCCTATGGAGACGCAGACGGGGATGCCGCGGAAAGCGCCCAGCGGCAGGAGTTCTTTCGTGACAGAGGGCAGGAAATCCGGGGAGGCGCCCCATTCTTTTACGATATCCCACAGAAAATCATTCGTCTTACAGTCATACAGGCCCAGGCTTGCGGCCTGGCTGATATGGACCAGGGGAGCGCCGCGCCCTGTCAGCGCCATGCCCACATAGTCGGCAATGGTACACAGGGAGACCGCTTCCGCCGGGACGAGGCCTTTCTTCAGATTGTACAGATGGGTTGCCAGGCCGTAGCCGGCAGCCAGTTTTGCGCCGCAGGCCTCAGCCAGGCAGCGGCAGACGCTCATTCCGCCGTCATAGTCAGGCAGGTTCCCCCGCCCGTCCTGCCAGGTGTAGAGCGGGCTCACCGCGAGGCCGCTCCTGTCCAGGTAGAGGATGCCGTGCATCTGACCGGTGAGGCCGATGGCGGCCACATCGCCCCAGGCGGAGAGCAGCCCCTCCAGAGCCGGGTAGACTTTTGCCAGGATGGCTGCGGGATCCTGAAGCCTTTCCCAGGGGCGGGCGCTGGGAAGGAAGGTATCGTTGGGGAGCGTGACGGCTTGGATGAGCGTGCCGTCCGGAAAGCCTGCGAGGACGAGGCTGATGCTGGTGGTTCCGATGTCGATGCCGATGCTTTTCATGGGAGGCTCCTTTGCTGCGGATGAATTTCGGTGGACTGTTATGGATATTTTACAACGAAATGTAAGAAATGAGAAGGGAAAAGATGAAAGGTATTGACTAATGCGCATAAAGGGTCCGGTTATTCTGACTCAGGGGAAAAAGGTTGTTTTGGCATATATCCCGGATTTTGACATTTTTATCCTTCCCTGCTCTTCTGGAAGAGTGAAATCAATTCTGATATAGTACCGATTTCCTCTTCCGTCAGCCCTGCTACGTTTAGAGTGAGGCATTCTTCGTTTCCGAGAAGATAGTCACAAGACACATTATATAGCCGGGCAAAACGGAGCAGATTCCTGTAGCTGGGATTCTTCACATCTAATTCGTACTCTGAAAGCACACTTGCAGATATTCCAAGCCTTTCCGAAACCTGTTTTATGGTCATTTTTCTATGGGTGCGCAATGTCCGCAATCTATCACCGATTCCAAGTATTTCCATGGCCAATCCTCTTTCTGGAATTATGTATCTCTCTATAGGGTACATAAAAAAGAAACGCTATATGCGAGCTATTAATCGCTAAAAGCGATTTTTTGATTGCGATGTCTTGATAAACATGATATCATTTCATTGTAGGACGTCTTAAGTTTTCAAGAAAGGTGTATCAGAAATTTTTTATAAGGCTATTTTTGCATCGGAAAGAAAAAGTGGTTTCATGGACTGTATCCCGGTATTGGTTTCTTCAGGGCAACGTAATTCGCTCTTACGTGCAGGAGAGGGGTATGCCTGCATTAAGGGGCAATTTCAATCGCATAACCAATATAGGCAGAACAGACGGCGGGTGATGCTGTCAATATTTGCACAGGAAGTGCATTTTATGACTGAAAGAGTCCATGAGCTAGTAGGAAATCGAATTTATCTGAAGGGACATGTCTGTAAAGACACCGTATATCGGACTACGTTGAGAGGATTGAAAATTACCGATATATTGGTTGCTGTGAATCGCCCCACCGGAGGCAGTGATTACCTTCCGTGTATAAGTTGGGGTAAATATGCAATATACGCATCTGATTTATCAGTAGGCGATTACATATGGCTAGAGGGGCGTATTCAAAGCCGAGACTATTCTAAAGTCACCAGTAATGGATTGATAGAAAGGCGCACTGCTTATGAAGTATCCGCTTTCAAAATCGGACATCTGGATGAAGCCGGCCACGTACAGGAATGAGTCGAGAGGCGGCTCTATTGTCAGGTATGCCTTTATTCCCGCGAGCAACGAGCCAAGTGGCTGCTTGCAGACATTTGGCGACTGCCGTGAGGGTCAAAGCCCCCGCTGCTCTGTAGCGGGGGCTTTGATTTGAAATCGTTACAATTTGATGTTGAAAAGAACAGTGCCCATGGTGTATAGTAGGAGATGGAACGAGGCTGCCTTTACGGAGGGCTGCTCTGATAAACTAAGCAGGGAGTTTGTGGAAGATGGAGAACGCGGATTGGCGGGATATCCATATCGAATTGCTGAACGAAGCGAACACGGAAGAACTGAAAAGAATCCACCGGGAAGATGTCAGTGAAGCCTTTGTGGACTCGGTGGAAACCATTGCGGAAATCACACAATACGGAATCGACCATCACTGCATCGGACATACTTATGCGATAAAGTATAAAGAGTCCTACATCGGGCTTATCTTATTAGGGGAGGCGTTGGAATGGGAGACGGATCCCGCTGAAATGAAAGGAACCCCCTTCTACCGGCTCATGGGCTTTGTAATCGACAGGCGCTACCGGAATGGGGGGATAGGCTCTTATGTGCTGGAAAAGGTAATCAGGGAATGCTATCAGGAATTCGGCATCCGCCCGATTGCCCTTGGCTGCCATAGGGACAACCGCCAAGCAGCGGCCTTTTATGAAAGACATGGCTTTGTGAGGACGCAGGCCATGGAAGGTGATGACTATTATTACCTGAGATATCCGGAACGGACATAGAGGAGAATTTTGGGGAAAGGAAGGATTTCCGCAGGAAGGACAGTGCGTCTGCGGAGATTGGAACAGGAGGTCAATTATGGGAGTCTTATCAAATCTGGAGCCACAGAACGTATTTCACTTTTTCGAGGAGATCACGAAAATCCCCCACGGGTCGGGCAACGTAGGACAGATCAGCGACTATCTGGTGAAGTTTGCCAGGGACAGAGGGCTTTGCTGCATCCAGGACGAGCTGAAGAACATCATCATCGTCAAGGAAGCCGTGCCTGGATATGAAGACGAACCTACCGTTATCCTCCAGGGCCATATGGACATGGTGGCCGTAAAGAAGCCGGACTGCGACATCGACATGGCAAAGGAAGGCCTGCGGATTGCCGTCCGGGGGGATGAAATCTACGCCCAGGGCACCAGCCTGGGCGGGGACGACGGCATCGCGGTGGCCTATGCGCTGGCGCTGCTGGATTCCGATGCCATAAAGCACCCCCGCCTGGAGGTCATCGTCACCGTGGACGAGGAGGTTGGCATGGACGGGGCCAGGGGCATCGACCTGTCTATGCTCACCGGGAACCGCATGGTGAACCTGGACTCGGAGGACGAGGGAATCTTCCTGACCAGCTGCGCAGGAGGAGCCAGGGTCAAGGGGAAGCTGCCGCTTTCGGAGGCCCAGCGCCAGGGCGTGGCCGTGGAGGTGACCGTAGGAGGCCTCCTGGGAGGCCATTCCGGCGGGGAGATACACAAGGAGAGGGGCAATTCCAACTGCCTTATGGGGCGCCTCCTGTATCGGCTGGCGGAAACGTTCGATATCGGTATCTCACGGCTGCAGGGCGGCCTGGCGGACAATGCCATCCCCAGGGAGACGAAAGCCGTACTGGTGGTGGAGGAGCGGGACAAAGAGGCGATCCTGGACGTGGTGAAGACAGTGGAGGGAGAGATTCGGGCGGAGCTTTCCTCCAAGGATCCCGGGGCATTCCTGGCAGCGGGAGAGGGCAGGCCCGGAAGCTGGCTGTGCACCACGGCGGAGGATACGGCAAAAGCGGCGGCCTGGCTGATCGCCCTGCCGAACGGCGTGCAGGCCATGAGCGCGGACATGCACGGGCTGGTGGAGACCTCCCTGAACCTGGGCATCCTGAGCTATGAGGACGGCAGCCTCCTGGCGGATTTCTCCGTGCGCAGCAGCGTGGAGAGCGCAAAGCAGGCCCTGATCGACAGGCTCTGCGCAGTCATCGGCCTGGCAGGGGGGAGCTTCTCGGTCAGCGGCGACTATCCGGGCTGGAAGTACCGCAAGGATTCGCCCCTGCGGGAGAAGATGACGGCGCTCTATGAAAAAATGTACGGAAAAGCGCCTAAAGTGGAGGCCATCCACGCGGGGCTGGAATGCGGCATCCTGGGCAGCAAGATAGCGGATTTGGACTGCGTGTCCATGGGCCCTGACATGAAGGACATCCATACCACGGAGGAGACCCTGAGCATCTCTTCCACGGGCCGGGTGTGGGAGTTCCTGGTCAGGCTGCTGGAGGAGAAGGACAGGCCGTAGGAGATGCCTTAGGAGGTGGGATGCGGAGCTTTGAGGGATTGGGGCTCCGCATTTTTTGGAAGATATGTGCACAAAACGCAAGAAATAATAGAGCAGCTTGTCTATTCCTACTAATTTGCAAAATTTGCAAAAAAATGGTTGCAATTTTTTTCAGTACGGATTATAATATTAAATGGTTACGGGGTGTGGCTCAGCTTGGTTAGAGCGCCGTCTTAGGGAGGCGGAGGTCGCGAGTTCGAATCCCGCCACTCCGATACATGGGAAGATGCCAACTCTTTGTTTTCAGAGAGAGGGCATCTTCTTTGTTTATAAGGATACGACGCTGGGGAAGAAACGCTTTCGCGAGAAACCGATTGAAATCTTGTATGGGGAATGATATGATTGATCCAGCAGAAAAGCGATTCAGGGGGGATGGAATATGAAGAAGATTATTCAGGAGGCCAATTGGTTCCTGCATCAGAAGGTGTATGTGACTGCCCTGGCCCTCACCGCTGCATGCAGCTATGGATTTGCGGTCACCCACCACAGCATCGGCATCGATGATACGGCCATGATGCTTTACCTGGAGGACGGCCTGGAGGTGGCCATGGGGAGATGGACGGTTTTTCTGCTGAACAGGATCTTCCATATGGCCGGATTCTCGCCGTTCATGCTGGAGCTCATAGGTGTCGTGCTTTTGATGCTGGGGGTGACGCTGTTCGGCGTCTTCATGAGGCGGGTCTTCGGGGGAAGGGGAGGTATCGCGGGCTACACGATTTTCGCCTGCGTGTTTCTGTCCAATCCCATCATCAGCGAGGTATGCATCTACTATTTCCATAACGGAGTGGATTTGGGGTATGTGCTGTGCGCGCTGGCGCTGCTGTTTTTCCTGAATGGCCTGGAAGGGGCGGGGAGGAAGCGCTGGGCCTGGTTCGGGGGGAGTCTGCTGTGGATATGGGCTGCGGTGGGCTGCTATGAATCTTTTTTGATTGTGTACATTCTGGGAATCCTGATATTGCTGTTCCTGCGGGGAGCCACAGGCCAGGAGGTGCTGAGCCTGTCCCACGGGGCTTTCTGCCTGGGGGTCGGCGCGCTGCTTTCAGCGGGCTGCGTGATTCTGCGCACAGTGATGATTCCCACGGTCATCGCGCTTTTCGGTCTGCAGGATGTGGTAGGCGTACAGGCTATGCGGAGCCTGTCGGAGATGCTGGTGCTGTTCGGGAGCCGGGAGGGACTGGACAACCTGCTGATGCTGGCAAAGCGTTTCTGGCTGATCTATCATGTGAATGCTTTTGTGTACCTGCCGGTGACGGGGTATGTGCTGGCGCTGCTCTTGACGGGGATCCTGGCTCTGTATATGGCAGTGAAAAAGCGGAATTTCCTTTACCTGGTCCTGTTTGGGGGGATGGAGATCGTTCCTTTCCTGATGACGATTGCGGAGGCCAAGGTGACGAATTACCGTACCTGCCAGTTTCTGCCGTTTTTTACGGCTGTGGGAATGCTGGTTCTATATATGCTCTTTGAAAAGCGGAAATTCGTCCGGGTCTGGCGTTACGGGGCGATTTTTCTGGCAACGGCGCTTGTATATAACCAGGCGGACCGTATGAACAGGAGCTTTTATGCGGATTACCAGAAGTATGAGAATACCAGGGAAATCCTGAATCAGGTGGCCTGGCAGGTAGAAAGCCGGTACGGTACGGACATGCCTGTAATTTTTACGGGATACTACGACACTCCCTTTGAATTCAGAAAGGATTTTTATGTGAGCTATTCTTCCTGGCAGTATCGCGCCATTGCGGGAATGACGGATTTGGTGGATGTGCATCTGAAAGAGAAATATTTTGCGCCGGAGGGATATAGCTTTGTAGGAGAAGCCCTGAGCTCTTTCATCGCCTGGGGGGTGGGCGCTTTTGACGGGACCAATCGGGAAATGATACGTTTCCTGGAAATGCATGGGCATGCTTTACGGACGGTCACGGATCCGGAGGTCATCGAAGAGGCCCAGGAGATAGGAGAGACTATGCCGAAATGGCCCAGGGAAGGATCCGTCACGGAGCAGGACGGTTACATTCTGATACACATGTGAGCGGAGGAAAGGAAAAATCGATTTAAATGAGGAGGCAGGGAGGAAAGATATGTCGATGAAGGGTGGGCCCAAAAGAGAAGCGACAGGAAGAGAAGCGACAGATAGAAGAGCGCTTAATATGGAAGAAAACGATTCCGGAAAGGCTCGAATGCCGGAGGCAAAAAGAGGCGGACAAAAGAATGCGGAGGCGGGTATGGGACGGGAAGCCAAACGGCGTGAGGGCTTCCGGCGGGGTGCCCCGGAAAAGAGAGCCCCAAAGCGAGAGGCAGCGGAACGCCAGATATCAGGGAGAGGAGACAGGAAGGCTCCCGGAAGGAGAGGGCAGGACCCTCAAAAGGCAGGGCGGGACATCCAAGACAGGAAAACATCCGGAAAGAACGAGTCCCAGAAGCTGTGCCCCGTAGCCTCCAAATGCGGGAGCTGCCAGTGGATCAACAAAGGCTACGGAGAGCAGCTTGAGGCCAAGTCCACGAAATTCCGCAGGCTCATGGAGCCCTACTGCAGGCCGGAGCACATCATCCCCATGGACGACCCCAACCATTACCGCAACAAGGTCCACGCGGCCTTCGGGGAGGACGCGCGGCACAGGGCCGTTTCCGGCACCTATGAGGAGAAGAGCCACCGCATCGTCCCCATAGACAGTTGTCTGATAGAGAATCAGAAGGCGGATGAAATCATCGTGTCCATCCGGGGGCTTCTGAAATCCTTCAAGATACGGCCTTACGACGAGGACACGGGCCGGGGGCTGCTGCGCCATGTGCTGGTACGGGTGGGACATGCCACGGGGCAGATCATGGTGGTGCTGGTGCTGGGCTATCCCATCATGCCCTCCAAGAATAATTTCGTGAAAGCCCTGCTGAAGCTCCACCCGGAGATCACCACCATGGTCCTCAACATCAACGACAAGGACACCAGCATGGTCCTGGGGGACAGGGAGCAGGTGATATACGGGAAAGGCTATATCGAGGACGAACTGGCCGGCATGACCTTCCGCATCTCGCCCAAGTCCTTCTACCAGGTGAACCCTGTGCAGACAGAGAAGCTGTACGCCAAGGCTATGGAGTACGCGGGGCTCACAGGAAAGGAGACCGTGATGGACGCCTACTGCGGCACGGGGACCATCGGCCTGATCGCCAGCAGGCAGGCGGACAATGTCCTGGGGGTGGAGCTGAACAGGGACGCAGTGCGGGACGCCATCAGCAACGCCAGGCGCAACAAAATCTCCAATATCCGCTTTTACCGGAGGGATGCGGGGGAGTTCCTGCTGGAGATGGCGGACGCGGGCGGGAGGCTGGACGTGCTGCTCATGGATCCGCCCAGAAGCGGCAGCAGCGAGGCCTTCCTCAACGCAGCGGCCAGAATCAGGCCCGGGCGCATCGTGTACATCTCCTGCAATCCGGAGACATTGGCGGCGGATCTGCGGGTTCTGGTGAAAAAAGGATACAAGGTGGACAGATGCGTGGCAGTGGACATGTTCCCGTACACGGATGCCATAGAGGCAGTGGTGGCGCTGTCCCTGCGGGGTGCGTGAGAGTGCCCTGAGAAAGGATGCCCGCAGGGGCAGGGAGGAAGCTGGATGAAGAAGATATTGCTGATAGCCACGGGAGGTACCATCGCCTCGGGATACACGGAGGAGGGACTGGCGCCCAAGATAGCGGCGGAGGAGTTGCTGCAGTACGTGGAGGGATACCGGGAATTCTGTCAGGTGGAGGTAGCGTCGCCCTTCAGTCTGGACAGCACCAATGTCTGCGGAAAGCACTGGCTGGAGCTGACCGCGCTGATCGAGAGGCGCTATGATGACTACGATGGATTCGTTATCTGCCACGGCACGGACACCATGGCCTTCACGGCGGCCGCCCTGTCCTACCTGGTGCAGAACAGCCCCAAGCCAGTGGTGGTCACAGGGGCCCAGAAGCCGATCGACCTGCCCATAACGGATGCCAGGACCAATCTGCTGGACAGCCTGCGCTTCGCCTCCGAGGACAGGGCCCACGGCGTGAACATCGTCTTCGGCGGCAATGTGATAGCCGGGACCCGGGCCAAGAAGGAGCGCTCCAAGAGCTACAATGCCTTCTCCAGCATCAACTATCCCAGCATAGCTATGATACGGGACGGCAGGGTGGTGTTCTACATCGAGGACAAGGACAGGCTGTCCGGCTCCGTGACATTCTACCATGAGCTGAACGAGGGGATTCTGCTGCTGAAGCTGATGCCGGGCATGGACGGGATGGTGCTGAACCGCCTCTTTCCGTACTATGACTGCGTAATCATAGAGGCCTTTGGGGTGGGCGGCCTGCCGGAGTACGGGCGGATGCCCTTCTACCCGGAGATCAGGCGGTGGATCGACGCGGGGAAGCTGGTGATGATGGCCACCCAGGTGACCCACGAGGGCAGTGACATGGAGGTGTATCAGGTGGGGAAGGCCATCAAGGAGGAGTTCCATCTGATGGAGACCTATGACATGACCCTGGAGGCCACGGTGACCAAGGTCATGTGGGCGCTGGGGCAGACAAAGGAGCCTGAGCGGTTCCGCAGGCTGTTCTATGAGACGATCAACCATGACATTTTGCTGAAGGAGCTGTAGCGGGAAGGCCGACAGGGGGAAAGACGACAAAATATGCGCAAATACAAGTGCAAATACACAAAAAAACATGCAAGAGAGAGAGGCCTTCCGCTATATGCCCTGATTGCCGTAATGCTGTTCTCTGTGCTGCCTTTGAGCGGCTGCGGAAGGGAGGCAGGGCCGGAGAGCGTCCGGATCGGATCCCTGAAAGGGCCTACCTCCCTGGGCATCCTTGATTTGATGGACAGGGCGGAAAAAGGGGAGACGAAGCATCCCTATGAGTTCCGGATGGCTGTAGGCGCGGACGAGCTGCTGCCCCTGATGGCCAAGGGGGAGCTGGACATGGCCCTGATTCCGGCCAATGTGGCGGCGGTGCTCTATCACAAGACAGAGGGCGGCGTCTGCGTGGTCGATATCAATACCCTGGGCGTCCTGTACCTGGTCACGGGGGACGAGGCGGTGGCGGGCCCGGCGGATTTAAAGGGCAGGACGATCTGCCTTACGGGAAAAGGGGCCACCCCGGAGGCCTCCCTGCGCTATGTCCTTGACAGGAGCGGCCTGGGGGAGGGGGACTATGTCCTGGAGTACAGATCGGAGCCCACGGAGGTGGCAGCGCTTCTGGCGGAGGATCCCTCCAGGGTAGGGCTGCTCCCCCAGCCCTTTGCCACGGCTGCCCTCATGCAGAACGGGGATCTGCGGATCGCCATGGACATGAATGCCCGGTGGGAGCAGCTGCAGGGAGGGGAAGGAGGCGGCATGGTGACGGGGGTCACCGTGGTGCGCAGGGAATTCCTGGAGGAACATGAGGATGTAGTCAAGGATTTCCTGGAGGAGCATGGGAGCAGCGTGGACGCAGTCAACGGCGACCCGGAGAAGGGGGCGGCGATGGCCGTCCGGGCGGGCATCGTGGCAAAGGAGGCAATCGCCGCAGAGGCCATTCCCCGGTGCAATCTGGTCTGCGTCACCGGAGAGGAGATGAAGGCTGCCCTGTCCGCCTACCTGGAGGTGCTGGCCGGGTTCGATGCGGGGCTAATCGGAGGGGCGCTGCCGGAGGAGGATTTCTATTATTAAGAAAGAAACTGGCATCAAAAAGGATTCGGCTGTTGAGAGGCCTGTCATCGGGAAACTGAGGAAATGCATCATCATCGCGGCGTGGCTGACGATATGGCACATCCTCGCCCTGGCGGCGGACAATCCGATTCTGCTGGCCACACCGGCACAGACAGCCTGGCGGATGCTGACCCTGTTTGGCGGGGGAAGCTTTTATGCGGCTGTGGGCAGGAGCCTCCTGCGGATTGCCATGGGATTTTTTGCCGGCATGGCAGCGGCGCTGCTCCTGGCCTCCGGCAGCAGGCGCTTTTCCCTGATAGAAGAATTCCTTTCTCCCCTGATGGCCCTGGCGAAGGCCGTGCCAGTGGCTTCCTTTGTGGTGGTGCTGCTTATCTGGTGGGGAGCGGAAGCCCTGTCCGCGGTGATCTGCTTTCTGGTAGTCCTGCCTAACATCTACATCAATATACTGGAAGGGCTGAAAAGCACGGATTCCAAAATGCTGGAGATGGCCCGGGTCTTCCGGCTTCCTGCGCGGAGCCGATTCTTCTATATCTATCGTCCTGCCCTGAAGCCGTTTCTGTACAGCGGTATGAAGATTTCGCTGGGGATGTGCTGGAAATCAGGAATCGCGGCGGAGGTCATCGGTGTTCCCGGCGGCTCCATAGGAGAGGGCCTGTATCTGTCCAAAGTATATCTGGACACGGCCGGAGTCCTTGGGTGGACGGCGGCGGTCATACTGCTCAGCGTCTTTTTCGAGAAGGCGGTGCTGCACCTCGTGGATCGTTTCTTCGCGTGGAATCCGGGATGCGGGGGAAAGCGCTATGCAGAGCAAAAACATGCGAAAGAGCGCATGCACGGTGCAGGATGCCCTAAGCCCCCGGTACAGGAGGGGGCCATCAGGCTTACGGAGGTGACGAAGGCCTACGGCGGACAGACTGTCATAGACCGACTGAGCGCGGTCTATGAACCCGGACAGACCTACTATCTGACCGGCCCATCCGGCAGCGGCAAGACCACTCTGCTGCGCATCCTGGCCCGGCTGACCGAGCCGGACAGCGGGCAGATGACGGCCCCGTCCCGGTGCGGCGTGGTCTTTCAGGAGGACAGGCTCTGCGAGGACTACAGCGCTGTAACGAATGTGGAGCTGGCAACCGGAGACAGGGCGGGGGCGGAGGAGGCGCTGGGCCTACTGCTTCCCCAGGAGGCCCTGCACAAGCCCTGCAGGCAGCTCAGCGGCGGCATGCGGCGCAGGGTGGCTCTGGTCCGGGCCATGGAGGCGGAGTCCCGCTATGTGCTCCTGGACGAACCCTTCACCGGGATGGACAGGGACGCCTGTGCCGGGGCAATGCAGTATATCCGGGAGAGGCAGGCGGGCCGCACGGTGATCATAGCCCATCATTTTCAGAATTTTAATAAAATTTAAGAAATAAGACCCAAAGAAATCAGAAAAACATTTGTATTTCCGTTTACATTATGTTATAATCTGTTAATGACTGTGAGTGCGTCTGCTGTGTAGGCGGGAGAGAAGGACGCAGGCGATTGAAGGAGGAAACGGTAGAAATGAGTTTACAGGTAGAGAAATTAGAGAACAATATGGCGAAGCTTACTATTGAAGTGCCTGCGGAGGAACTGGAGAAAGCCATCGAAGGCGCCTATCGGAAGAACAGGGGCAGAATCAGCATCCCCGGATTCCGCAAGGGAAAAGCGCCCCGGAAGATGATCGAACAGATATACGGCAGGGAAGTCTTCTACGAAGATGCGGCCAATGCCCTGATTCCCGATGCCTATGAGAAAGCCTATGACGAGTGCGAGGAGGAGATTGTCTCCAGCCCTCAGATAGATGTGGTGCAGTTGGAGGCCGGAAAGCCTTTCATCTTTACGGCGGAGGTGGCCCTGAAGCCCGAAGTGACCCTTGGCCAGTACAAGGGCGTGAAGGTGGATAAGGCCGATTTGGAGGTGACAGAAGAAGAAGTCACCGCGGAAATCGATAAGGAGAGGGACAAGAACTCCCGCACAGTGGACGTCACCGACAGGGCTGTAAAGGACGGCGACATCGCCACCATCGATTTCGAGGGTTTCATGGACGGCGTGGCCTTTGAGGGCGGCAAGGGAAGCGATTATCCCCTGACCATCGGTTCCCACGCGTTCATCCCGGGCTTCGAGGAGGAGCTGATTGGCGCACAGATTGGCGTTGAGACAGAGGTGAACGTCACATTTCCCGAGGACTATCAGGCCGAGGAACTGGCAGGAAAGCCTGCGGTGTTCAAATGTACGGTGAAGAGGCTGCAGGAGAAGCAGCTGCCGGAGCTTGACGAGGATTTCGTGGGCGAGGTCTCCGAGGAGAGCGATACCGTAGAGGAATACAGGGAAGAAATCAGGAAGAAGCTTGAGAAGCGCAAGACGGACGAGGCCAAGGCTGTCAAGGAGGATGCCGTCGTCGACGCTATCATCGCCGACGCGAAGATGGACATCCCGGAAGCCATGATCGAGACCCAGCAGAGGCAGATGGTGCAGGATTATGCCCAGAGGATGCAGTCCCAGGGCATCTCCATGGAGCAGTACATGCAGTTCACCGGCATGACGGGCGAGATGCTGCTGGAGCAGGTGAAGCCCCAGGTCATGAAGAAGATTCAGTCCAGGCTGGTGCTGGAGGCGGTAGCGGCTGCCGAGGGCATCCAGGTCACCGAGGAGGAGATTGAGGAGGAACTGAAGACCATGGGCGAAGCCTACCAGATGGAGCCTGAGAAGGTGGAAGAGCTTCTGGGCGAGAACGGCAGGGAGCAGGTGAAAGGCGACATCCGTGTCAGAAAGGCTGCCGATTTCGTTGTGGAGAACGCGGTGGAAGAGTAATCGATATAGATTGGAAGCTGAAAGTCAGGAGGTTTTTGAGAATGAGTTTAGTGCCTTATGTCATTGAGCAGACCAGCAGAGGCGAGCGGTCTTATGATATCTATTCCAGACTGTTGAAGGACAGGATCATCATGCTGGGGGAAGAGGTGAACGATGCCTCTGCCAGCATCGTGGTGGCGCAGCTGCTGTTCCTGGAGGCGGAGGATCCCGAGAAGGACATCCACCTGTATATCAACAGCCCCGGGGGCGTCATTACGGCGGGAATGGCTATCTATGATACCATGCATTATATCAAGTGCGATGTGTCTACAGTGTGCATGGGCATGGCAGCCAGCATGGGCTCCTTCCTGCTCGCTGGCGGCGCAAAGGGAAAGCGGTACGCCCTGCCGAACGCGGAGATCATGATTCACCAGCCGGCCGGGGGAACCCAGGGACAGGCTACGGAGATTGACATTGCCGCGAAGCATATCCTGAAGACCAGGGAGAAGCTGAACCATATCCTTGCGGAGAATACCGGCAGGGACTACGAGACCATATGCTCCGACACCGAGCGCGATAACTGGATGAGCGCCGAGGAAGCCAAGGAGTACGGCATCGTGGACATGGTCATCAGCTCCCATGCGGTGCAGGACGAAAAGAAGTAGGAGAAGAGAATGGCGGGTAAAATGATTGGAAGCGATATCAGATGCTCTTTCTGTAACAAGACCCAGAACCAGGTCCGCAAGCTCATTGCCGGGCCCTCGGGGGTCTATATCTGCGATGACTGTGTGGACATCTGTGCGGATATTTTGGAGGAGGAGCTGCAGGAAGAGGAAGAGGAGGAATCGGTTCGTCCCGACATCAATCTTCTGAAGCCTGTGGAAATCAATAGGTTTTTAGATGAATATGTGGTGGGCCAGGAGGAAGCCAAGAAGGTGCTCTCCGTGGCCGTGTACAATCATTACAAAAGGGTGATGGCGCCCAGGGATCTGGACGATGTGGAGCTGCAGAAGAGCAATATCATCATGGTGGGACCTACGGGTTCCGGCAAGACCTATCTGGCCCAGACCCTGGCGAAGATCATCAATGTTCCCTTTGCTATCGCGGACGCCACCACGCTGACTGAGGCCGGATATGTGGGCGAGGATGTGGAGAACATCCTGCTGAAGCTGATTCTGGCGGCGGACTACGATGTGGAGCGGGCCCAGTACGGCATCATCTACATCGATGAGATCGACAAGATTACCAAGAAGGGCGAGAACGTGTCCATCACCCGGGATGTTTCGGGCGAGGGCGTCCAGCAGGCGCTCCTTAAGATTGTGGAGGGTACCGTGGCCAATGTACCGCCTCAGGGCGGCAGGAAGCATCCCCACCAGGAGCTGATCTCCATCGATACCTCCAATATCCTGTTCATCTGCGGCGGCGCATTTGACGGGCTGGAGAAGATTGTGGAGGCCAGGTTGGACCGCAAGGCCATCGGCTTCAACACGGAGGTCAGCCAGAAGAGCACCAAGGATTTGGACGACCTGCTGCAGGAGGTGACGCCCCAGGATCTGGTGAAGTTCGGGCTCATCCCGGAGTTCGTGGGCCGTGTGCCTATCACGGTGGCGCTGAAAGGTCTGGACAAGGAGGCGCTGGTGCGCATCCTGAAGGAGCCGAAGAATGCCCTGATTAAGCAGTACCAGAAGCTCTTCGACATGGACGAGGTGGAGCTGAATTTTGATGAGGAGGCCATAAAGGCTATTGCCTCCAAGGCCTTTGAGCGCAAGACAGGGGCCAGGGGGCTGCGTTCCATCATGGAGAGCATCCTGATGGATACTATGTACCAGATTCCCTCCGATGAGACCATCGAGGAATGCGTCATCACCAAGGAGACAGTGGAGGAGGGGAACGAGCCCCTGATGTTCCACAAGAATGACCGCAGAAGCCTGGATAAGGCAATGTAATGGAAGAGAAGAATTCCAATAAACGCCGTCCCTGTGACGGCGTTTTTCATGTACGGGCCGCGCGGGCGGGGGAGAGCTATTTACAGACAAGGAAAAGGATGTGACGAGTATGGTGATTAAGAATGTCAGTCTGGAGACGGTGTGCGGCATTACCAGCAAGATTCCGGACAATAAACTGCCGGAGGTGGCCTTTGCGGGGAAGAGCAATGTGGGGAAGTCCTCCCTGATCAATGGGCTGATGAACCGCAAATCCCTTGCCCGAACCAGCTCCCAGCCGGGCAAGACCCAGACCATCAATTTCTACAATATCAACAATGCCCTGTATCTGGTGGATCTGCCGGGATACGGCTACGCCAAGGCCAGCGTGAAGGTGAAGGAGCAGTGGGGCAGGATGGTGGAGAACTATCTGCATAAATCGAGGCAGCTCAAGTGTGTGTTCCACTTAATCGATATCCGGCATAAGCCCTCGGAGAACGACCGCGTGATGTACGACTGGATTCTGCATAATGGTTACGAACCAATCATCATAGCTACCAAGCTGGACAAGATAAAGAAAAGCCAGGTTCAGGGGCAGCTGGATCTGATTCTGGACACCCTGGACGCGGCAGAGGGGACGGTAATCATCCCTTTCTCTGCCCAGACCAAACAAGGCCGTGAGGAAATATACGAAATATTGGACGGCATACTGGAGGAGAAGAAGTGAAAAAGTATTGTAAGGCTCTGGTGAACATCACAGTGGCGGCAGCGATACTGGCAGGCATCCTGTTCCTCCTGCCCAGAGTGTTCCTGTTCTTCATGCCCTTTGTGGCGGGCTGGATCATAGCGCTGATAGCGGGGCCGTTGGTCCGCTTTTTTGAGGAGAAGATAAAGCTGAAGCGCAAGGCGGGCAGCGCCTTTGTCATTATCGTCATTATCGCGCTGGTGGTGCTGGTGATTTATGTGGTCTGCGCCCAGCTGTTCCAACAGGGGATGGGGCTGGTGAGGAACCTGCCGGAGATGTTGGAGGGCGTGGAGGAGGATTTCGCCAGCATAGGGAAGAGCCTGAACGCCCTGCTGGCCAGGCTGCCCGGCAACATACAGCTGAACTTTGACGGCGGGAAGCTGCAGCTGGACGACTATCTGGGCGACCTGCTGGAGCATTTCGGCTCGCCCACCATTGAGGCCGCCGGAAACCTGGCCAAGCTCCTGCCCGGCATCTTCATCGGCGTGATCATGGCTCTGCTGTCCGCGTACTTCTTCGTGGCGGAGAGGCATCAGCTGGGCGACTGGTTTCAGAAGGTCATGCCGGCGTCGGTGCAGATGCGCTACCACATCATACGCCGCAGCCTGGGGAAGTCCGTGGGAGGATATTTCAAGGCCCAGCTGAAGATCGAGGTGTGGATGTATTTCCTGCTCCTGATCGGGCTGGGCATCCTGCGGGTGAACTATTTCGGGCTGATTGCCCTGGGGATAGCGTTCCTGGATTTCCTGCCCTTTCTGGGTACGGGCACGGTGCTGATACCCTGGGCAATCATCCGGATACTGACGGCCCAGTACAGGACGGCCATCGGCCTGCTGATCATCTGGGGCGTGGGCCAGCTGGCGAGACAGCTGATTCAGCCCAAAATCGTGGGGGACTCCATCGGAGTGCCGCCGCTGCCTACGCTGTTCCTGCTCTATATCGGGTACAAGCTGGGAGGCGTCCTGGGCATGATCCTGGCGGTGCCATTGGGGCTATTGGTGTATTCCCTGTACGAGGAGGGAGCCTTCGACACTACGAAAAACAGCATATTGATTCTGACGGCGGGCATCAATCGTTTCCGGCGGCTGGAGAAGGGCGACATGGGCGAGGTGGAGGAGATGAACAGGCGAAATCAGGAGACTGCCAGGAGGCTGGAGGAGGAAAGGCAATCGGAGAATCAGGAAAAAGAATAAAAAAGACCGAAACGTGAAACTTTTTTCGGGTATAGACAGTCTATATAGATAGGGAGTGCGGAAACGCACTCTCTAGTGTTTTTTATTGCACATAAATTTTTAAAAGATTTATGCAACTTTGATACAAAACTATTTTACAATAAATGCAGTAAATCGATATGCTATGGGATATTAATAATAGAGAAGAACGGATGGGCATGGCAAAAGAAAGCATAGACGACAGGGAGCTACAACTAAAGATTGACGCCTACAGCGATATGCTCTTTAAGCTTAGCTTCTTGCGCCTGCGCAACGTCCAGGATGCGGAGGACGTGGTTCAGGAGGTCTTCTATCAATACCTGAAGAAGCCTCAGGTCTTCCAGAGCCCGGAGCACGAGAAAGCCTGGTTCCTGAAGGTCACCCTGAACGGCTGTCGGAAGGTCTGGCGCAGCGCATGGAAGCGGCATCAGAGTCCATGGCCGTCCGACGGACAGGAGGCGGACAGCAGTCCGCTGGACGTGGCCGATAGGGAAGCGGATACGGATGGCCGCGACCTTCAGCCGGAGGAGCGTTTCTTCCGGCAGGAGGCGGACCGCCGTGTACTGGAGGCCGTGCTGGGGCTGCCGGAGAAATACCGGGACGTAATCCATCTTTTCTATTATGAGGAGCTTTCTGTGAAAGAGATTGCCCGAGTGACAGGCCGGGGGACATCCACGGTCACTTCCCAGCTGACCAGGGGAAGGGAGCTGCTGCGGAAGTCGTTGAAGGAGGAATATGACTTTGGATAAATTTCGGGATGCATATCGAGAAGCTTCAAAGGAACTGCCGCAGATATCGATCAGCGCCGAGGAGATCCGGGACGAGCTGCACCATCGCAGGATGCAGCGGCAGAGCAGGAAGATCCTCATGGCGAAGGGCTGTGCCGCGGCCGCGGTATTCCTGTTGTGCGGCGTGGGCACGGTGGCGGCCAAGAACTACAGGGACAGTATGATCACTGTCAGGGAGAACGGCTTCGTCATCACCAGCTCTCAGGAGGAGCCGAACCTCTCGGAAGGACAGTTCGGCGGGCTTCTGGACATAGCCTCTTTTCTGAAGGTAGGGGGGGTATTTTCCATAGCGGACGCTGTCCCTGAAGTGGATACGACGGAGTATTTTGAACCGGAGATTGCGGAGTACGATTCTGTGGACGCGTTCCTGGCGGCAGAGGACATGACGGTCCTGGTTCCGGATAAGAACCTGCTTGGCAGGGATTTTACCAGAGAACGGGTGTGCGTCATCGGTGAGGAGGATATCCATATGGACTTCATGGACGAGGACTCCTATTTCTCCCTTCATCAGATGGACAATCGGAAATATGAGAGCTACAGCTCAGCCACCGCCTATTCGGGACAGAGCTGTAACGAGAGGAGCTTTACCAACAGCCAGGGTTTGAATTATGTGGTGTTCGATACTGTGGACGAGACGGGAAATCGGGAGTCCGTCCATGCGGTGATCTCCGTAAACGGCTGGGATCTGACAGTCAGCTTCGGAGGCTTTGAGGAGGATGAAATAGAGCGGGTCTTGAAAGGACTTGATTTGACAGTGTTTTACGGAGAGTAAGGCATATAGCAGTGACAGGTTTTCAAGAGTACAGTCATCTGGGACTGGGAGAGGATGGAGGATACGATGGAGAAAAATATTCTGGTATATAACAACAGGACAGGAATCGCAGAGAAAATGGCACCTCTGCTCATAGGGGAAGGGCTTTCCGTACTGGTGGCGGCGGATCTGGACCACCTGTATACCATATTGGAGAGATTGGACATACATCTGATGCTGGTGGACGTAGAGCTGAACGACAAGGGCTGGGATCGTGGGATAGAGATGATCGCGGGCCTGCGGGCGAAGAGCGCAATCCCTCTGATTGTGGTATCCGCCCAGTCCGCGGAGACGGCGAAGATCATGGCGCTGGAGGCAGGGGCGGACGACTATGTGACGGCGGACTGCAATCCGTTGGAGCTCCTGGCCAGGATCAAATCCCAGCTGCGCAGGTATACCCAGCTGGTGAACATGTGCGCCAATATCGACAGGATCTACCGGGTGGACGATCTGGTGATAGACGATACCCAGAGGAAGGTCACCGTGGAGGGGAGGAGCGTGCGCCTGACCCCCATCGAATACAAGATTCTGCGCTTCCTGGTGCAGCAGAGGGGAAAGGTGTTCTCCAACAGCCAGATTTACGAGAATATCTGGCATATGCAGGCAATCGGAGCGGACAATACCATAGCGGTACATATCCGCCATATCAGGGAAAAAATCGAGAAGAACCCCAAGGAGCCCAGGTATCTGAAGGTGGTCTGGGGCAACGGGTACAAGGTAGGCTGACGGCGGTCACTCCGGCTCTGCATAGTAGAGGCAGTGATAGGGGTATTCCACGATCTGCCAGGGGTATCCCGCACCCTCGATGCGGGAGCGCAGGGCCGTGTGGTTCTTCAGGATGATGTAAGCGTTTCCGGGGGCGAAGGCAGTGTCCTCGGTAATCCGGAAATGCAGCCTTCCATAGCCCTCCTGGTGGGCGGTCTCCGCAATCGTGTAGGGGGACTCCGGGAAGAAGAGGGTATAGAATTCGTCTACGTCAGAGTAGTCCATGTAGATTTCCCTGATATCCGGCAGGGACTTGGCGTATTCTATGGCGTCGTTGGCGGGCACGAACTGGGGGATGGCCTCTGCCGGGGAATAGGACGTGAAATAGTAGCCGATGAACATGGCCGCGCTGAGCAGGTAGGCTATGCCCAGCGCGGCACAGAGGTACTTCCCCAAGGATTTCGCGAAGCGGTACGCGGCCAGGATGCCGGAGACAAGGAAATACAGGTAGGCGATGAACAGATAATTGGCGCGGTAGAGATAGCCCCGGGAGAAGCCGATGGCCACAAGCCCCGCCGCGTAGAAGGACAGGAACAGGAAGCCGTGGCGGTATGTCCGCTTCCGGAAGGAGGAGAGGCTTTGGCGGCAGGATGCTGCGAAGCCGATTGCCACGAAGGGGATGGAGACGGGGTACAGGGTATAGAACCCGTCCACCGCGTCCAGGGGACGGCCGTCATGGGTCAGGGTATATTTCAGGATATCGATGATATTGTTCCTGAAATTCGCGATGGAGATGTCCGCCAGCCGGGAGGAGGCAGTAGGAGAGAGGGTGAACCCCAGGAACTTCATGGAGGGCAGGCCGAACACCATTGTCCCGATGAAGAGCAGCACGGGAAACGCGGCGGCGCATACCAAAGCGGCAGACAGCAGGGACCGCCGGAACGTGATCTTGCGGCACCACAGCATGTACAGGGTGATCAGGCACAGGAAGATGGGCACTACGAAATAGCTCAGCGCGTAGGAATACATCACCGCGCCGAAAGCCGCGCTGTACGCAATGAGCCAGGACAGCCTGCCGCTCTTTACGTACCTGGCCAGCAGATAGAGCGCCACCGTGGAGCAGCCCAGCATGAGGTTGCAGTCCAGGGCATAGCGGCCGTGCATGATGAAATAGGGACAGAATGTCAGGAGGAGGGCGCCCGTGAGGGCGGCCTTTCTGCTTTCGTACACCACTTCCAAGAGCGCGGTGCCGAAGACCACCACCACCATGCTGGAGAGGAGCCCCGGGAGCCGCAGGAGCGTCAGGCCCAGGGAGCCCCTGCCCACAGTCCTGATCAGGATGACGACAAGATAAGTATACAGAGGGCTCTGACCGCCGCCGAAGTTCTCGGGATAGATGGGCAGTTCGTTGAAATACCTGTCTATCCCGTAGTTCGCCAGACACCATGCGTTGCGGCCCAGCCCCGCCTCATCGATGTGCACGATGTCGGGGACTTCCGTGATACGCCAGGCCCGCAGGAACAGGGCGGCCGCAAAGATGAGGAGCAGGCAAAGGAAATATCCGTGCCTGGATGATGCTTGTGTCCGGCGCATAAATCATGTTCTCCCTTTCTGATTTCCTGGCGCTGTCCCTGCCAGGGCCTGTCATGAAGAGGCTACCGGGAAGCGCAGTCCATGTCCTCCATGAACTGCAGTATCAGGCTCAACGGGACCGCGGCCAGCTCTCCGTCCTGGCTGCCGCCGGAGAGGATTCCGATGAGCCGCCCCTCCTGATCCAGCAGCCCGCCGCCGGACATTCCCGGCCGCACCTCCGCATCTGCCCAAATCATGTACTGCCCGTAGTCCTCCATGTAGATCCAGGGCTCCAGGATGTGCCCTTCATGCCGCAGGGCGCCGCTCTCCGCGTGAAGCCCTATGGCAGTGCAGCCGTCCCCTGTCTGCAGTCTGTCAAAGCTCTCCTTATCGGAAGGGACGCACAGACAGGCATTTCGCTGTCTTTCCGATATCCGGTCTGCGGGAATCCGTATCAGCGCCAAATCCGAGACTTCCGAGATCCGGATGTCGCCACAGGAGAGTTCCTGTCCGTCGAAGAACCGCAGGACCGCCTCTGTACCGGGATTCATGCAGGATACCACATGTGCAGCCGTCAGCACATACAGATACGCATCATCCTGTTGGTACAGGATGCCGCTTCCGCTGGTTTCGCCCGCGGTGACGGCCACCAGGTAGGCAGGCGCCTCATCCGTTTCCGGCTGCCCGGCGCTGCCGCAGCCCGTCAGGCAGAGGAGCAGCGCGAACAGCAGGACGGCCGTCATTACAGTCTGCCCAGCGCTGCCCCGATGTCCTCCCGCATGGCCAGCACTGCCGCTCTGGAGGCATCCGCATAGCACTGGCCGCCGAAACGGGCATACTGCTCCTGCTGGTAAGCCGCTATGATGCCCCTGGAGGAATTGACGATGGCGCCTAAGCCCTCCCGGTCAAAGAAATGTACCAGATCCGCGCCTTTGCCCCCCTGCGCGCCATAACCGGGCACCAGGATGAAGGAGCTGGGCATGATTTCCCGCAGGATGCGCCCCTGCTCCGGGTAGGTGGCCCCCACTACCGCGCCTACATAGCTGTAATCGCCCTCCTCGGGCATGTGCTCCCGGGCCCATGCCGCCACCATGCCGCCCACGATTTCATAGAGGGGCCTCTCGCCATCCGCCCCGTCCTTCACCAGGCGGTCCTGCAGTTCGCCGCTGCTGGGATTGGAGGTCTTCACCAGGATGAAGACCCCCTTCTTATCCTCATCGCATATCTTCAGGAAAGGCTTCACGCCGTCGGATCCCAGATAGGGGTTCACAGTGGCGAAATCCTCGTCAAAGCCGTAGTGCCGGCTGTCTCCAATCTGCACCTTTCCCAGATGCCCCACGGCATAGGCCTCCGAAGTGGAGCCGATATCGCCCCGCTTGATGTCGCCGATGACCACCAGGCCCTTTTCCTTACAATAGTCCACAGTCTTCTTGAAGGCGGTCAGGCCTGGGATGCCGAATTGCTCATACATGGCAATCTGGGGTTTCACCGCAGGCACCAGGTCGTAGATGGCATCCACGATGCCCTTATTGTACTGCCAGATGGCTTCCGCCGCCCCCTCCAGGGTCTGGCCGTGCTCGGCGAAGGCCGCTTTCCGGATATGTTCCGGCACGAATTTCATCATGGGATCCAAGCCCACCACGATAGGTGCGTTTGTCTTCCGTATTTTTGCAATCAGCTTGTTTATCATATATTACCTCTTTTCTGCGCGTTTCTGTCCGCTTTTCTACACACATCTTATCATCTTGGATGTCCAAAGTCAATGCGTAGGCTCATTTTGCGGCTATTTGGGCACACTTTGGATTCATGAACCATAAAATATATGGATAAAAATATTGGATTTGTAAAATCATATTTTATAATTCATAGAATCTTTTAGAATAATGTCTGAACTTGCAAAATCATGGGGCAAAGAGAGGAAGAGAGCAATCCATGAGGGAAATCGGTGACATATTGGCGAATCTGCGAAAGGAAAAAGGCTTGGGCCAAAAGGAAATGGCCACTCGCCTGAATCTGTCCGTGGGGACCATCTCTAATTATGAGAACAGCGTCCATGCCCCGGATCTGAATACCCTGTGCAGACTGGCGGAATTTTTCGATGTGACCACTGACTACCTGCTGGGGCGCACGGAATACCGCTGTCCGCCTGAGATTCTGAACAGCTATGTGGCCCTGGACTACACCGCGCAGGACATTGTCAATACCGTCCTGTCCCTGGACGCGGGCACCCAGGCCACCATCGTGGATTTCGTGAAATACATGAAGCATCTGCACGCGGGGAAAGCCTCCCGCAATCAGACTTCAACATGAATCAGACCTCAATGTGATAGAAATTCAGCGTGGCGATTACCATGTAGATCATCGTGAACAGCCCAAGGAACAGATCCATAATCCCCAGGGCCATCAGCCCGCCTCCCACGGCCATGCCCATGATGGCACCCATCACGCCTGCGCCTGCGGCCATGCTCAGGAGGAGCATCTGTACCAGTTGTCTGGCCGTGGTGCCCAGGGCGCTGCCTGTGACGATCTGGGCCACCGCAAGGGAGTACAGCTTCCCCGCTGACATCAGGATATAGAAAAGGATGCAGAGCAGGGCCTCGGGCAGGGCAAGGCCCATGACCAGGGCGCAGGGCGCTGTCATGATGCAGCCGTTTATCAGGGCCTGTACATGCTGCATCAGGGTAGCGGCCATCAGCTTCCGGAAGGGGTTGTCCGGCAGCAGGTAGGTATAGGGGGATTTCAGCTCCTTTGCCCATTTCCCGCCGAAGCCCGTGAAGATGAAGATCATATACGCAGCCACCACAGGCAGCACGAAGACCCGGTAGGGCTCCAGCCCGCCGAAGCTGCCCTCTTTTTCATACAGGTATGCCAGCGCCGCGCCTGCCAGGACGGCGACGATGGTGTTGATGTCGAAGATGAAATATCTGCTCTTCTTGTACTCCAGCAGTTGTCTGTAGAACAGGGCGCTGGCTCCATGGCCCCGCCATCGGATCCGGGCCTTGCCGAACTTTTCCTTTTTGCCCAGCCTCTTGACATTGCCCTGCCTGCGGCTCTCCAGGACTTCCTCGTAGTCCTCCGCGAACTTCGTGGCATCCTCGTAGAATCCCCCCTTGCAGTCCATCCGCCATGCCGCCGCCACTACGGCGGCTAACAGCAGCCCATAGCAGGCCGTCCCGGCCACGTTCACCGCTGTGGCCCCCGTGAACAGGAGATGCACTGCCGCGATATACCAGCCAATGAACGGCACCATCTGGATCATGTCGCTGTGCAGGAAACGGGACACGGTATCCATGCTGAGGCCCTCCTGAAGGTACATATATACTGCCATTCCAAGAAGAATGATTACAAGACCGTAGGCCGCCTTGATCATCATGCCGCGCTGCCTTTCCCGGAACTTCTCCGAGCCGTAGAGGAGGAGCATGATGCCGGCCTCCAGGAGATTTTCGATGAAAACGGAAAATACGAAATACACCGCCAGGCGCCAGCCCTCCACATGGAACAGGACGCCGCCGCAGACCACGGCGAAGAGGTTCAGCAGGACCTGCACCAGCAGGGTCCTCAGATGGGCGTATATCAGCACCCGCTTCGGGCCGACCGGGGCGGGAAAGAGGAAGTGCACGTCGCTGTGGCGGTACACCAGCCCCCTGCGCTTTGCGTAGGCAATCAGATTGGCCGGGATGAGCCAGAAGCTCAGCACGGTCAGGACGCCTGCCATGTCCCGGGCGGAGTCCAGGCCCGTCCCCTGCATGATCACCTTCAGGGAGGCGGGGACCGCCAGGAAGTAGAACAGCAGCAGGGCCAGATACAGATAGGTCACAGGCTTTTTCAGGGCCATTTTCGTCCGGTTGATCAATGTCCTTTTATAGAGATATCCTATTGCTCCCATGTCTGCCTCCCGTCTTCCCGGGTACGGTCCTGGCCTGTGACGGAGAAGTAAAGATCCTCCAGGTCCTCATTGGCCAGAGCCTCCCTGGCGTAGGTTCCCAGGATATGCCCCTTGTCCATCACGAAGGTCACGTCCCACAGTTCCTTCACCATCTCCAGCATATGAGTGCTGATCAGCACCGTTGCGCCCTGGTTCTTCAGCTCCAGGATCTGTGCCTTCAGCTCCTTGATGGCCGCCGGATCCAGGCCCACCATGGGCTCGTCCAACAGGATTACCTTCGGCCGGACGAGCAGGGCGCAGCAGATGCTGACCTTCTGCATCATCCCCTTGGAGAGCTCGCTGCCCAGCTTATCCTGCTTGTCGTCAAGCTCTAACCGCCGTAAGAGGGAAGCGGCCTCTTCCTCCGAAAGGGGGATTCCGTAGGCCCTGCTGATGAATTCCAAATGCTCCCGCACGGTGAGGGCCTCGTACATATAGGGGAGCTCCGGCACGTAGGCGAAGGATCTCTTTGCCTCCATGGTATGGGAATCCTGCCCCTGGATGCGGATTGTGCCCTTGAACCGCAAAAGCCCTGCGATGCTTTTGATGACAGTGGACTTCCCCGCCCCGTTGGGGCCCAGCAGTATCCCGATCCTCCCGTCCGGCACGGTGAAGCCGATGTCGTCCGCGGCCAGGGTCTTTCCGTATTTTTTGGATAGATGTATGACTTCCAGCATGATTCATGTCCTCCGCTTTTCCAGGTATCTTGTCTTGGGCATGCTTCCCGCCATGCCGCCTACAGCAGCCTTATGCCGCCCAGTCCCATGAGCACGGCACACAGGTACAACAATGTCAGGTGCACCGGATAGAAAGCGTAAAAGAAATATTTCATCTTCAGCCCCCGCCTGCCATTGTACAGGGCGATGGGGATGACGGCGAAGAAGGCCGGGAGCTCCGTGAGGGACAGGAAGACCAGCGCCACGCAGCCGGCCAGCATGGCCGATACCCTGTGCCCGCGCAGCAGATACATCACGGCGATGGCCAGCACGCCCATCCCGGAATAATCTGTGTGCAGTATGTCCGCCCCGGCCATGCACAGCACCAGCACCGTCATGTCCGCGCCGACAGTCTGGATCCGGCGCAGGCCCCTCTGCATTCCATATAGGAGAAAGCCCGTGACAGTCCCTCCGAAAGCGATGGCACAGAAAAGGATGCGGATATTTGTTTCGAGGGAATCCATCAGCTCGCTTCCTGACAGATACAGGATGGGGAAGACAATGCCTGTGATAAGGAAAGTCATCCGCAAGAACGCCGGCAAACCCTTTTTCCCCGCCTCTTTCGGCTTTTCGGTATTTTCAAAAAATCGGAAACCGCAGAGGGCGAGCAGGCCCAGCAACAGGGTGAAATATACGTTTTGATAATTGATATTGAATGTTTGACCACATATAGCTAAATTGAAAGGGAACTCGGATATCAGAGCGAATATCCCCAGCCGCAAGGCATATTTTTTGACATTTCTGGTATGTTGGAAGCCTTCTGCCAGCAGGAAGCAGAAAATCGGGAATCCCAGCCGTCCGATGTCCCGCATGAAATAGTAGGCGCTGTACAGAATCGCGTGCTCCTGCTGCCAGGCCAGAGCCGTCCCGGCGGCCTGGGCAGCCTGCATGCCGGATGCCAGGTATCTGATGAGCAGGGTGGCTGCCATATGATCGATCAGCATGGCGAGTACAGCGATGATTTTGACGGTGCTGCCGTTGATTCCGCCTTTTATGTCCGACTGAATGGTGTCGCTTTGCGTATTGTTCATGTCCGCTGCCTTTCTGTTGTATGGTTCTAATCATACAATAAGCTTTATGGCGGAATCTGTCAATAGGCATCCTACACAAGAAAATCCTCCCAGCTTATTGACAATCGTTCTCTTTTGGAGGAAAATAAAGAGAAATGGGTTCGGGGTGCATGTCGGGCGCAGGTCTGTCATAGAAAGAACCCGGAGAAAGGATTGGTTAGGATGACAAAGATAGATGTGGTTTCAGGATTTTTGGGGGCGGGGAAGACGACCCTGATCAAGAAGCTTTTACAGGAGGCACTGGACGGCAGCAAGACCGTGCTGATTGAGAACGAGTTCGGGGAGATTGGCATCGACGGGGGATTCCTGAAGGAGGCCGGAATCGAGATCAAGGAGATGAACTCCGGCTGTATCTGCTGCTCTTTGGTGGGGGATTTCGGAGCTTCCTTAAAGGAAGTCATCGAGACCTACGGGCCGGAGCGCATCCTGATCGAGCCCTCCGGGGTGGGGAAGCTATCGGATGTGCTCCGGGCCGTGGAGGACGTGGCGGCGGATCTGGACGTGCAGGTGAACAGCGCCGTGGCGGTGGTGGACGCCTCCAAGGCGAAGATGTATATCAAGAACTTCGGCGAGTTCTTCATCAATCAGATCGAGTACGCGGGGACGATTATCTTGAGCAGGACGGACAAGGCGGATGCTGCCAAGGTGCAGGAGTGCGTGAGGCTGATTAGGGAGCACAATGACAAGGCTACGATCATCACCACGCCTCTGGCGCAGTTGGAGGGCAGGGCCGTGCTGGAGACCATAGAGGGGGCGGATACCCTGGCGGATATGATGAAGGAGATGCTGGAGCATGCCAATGAGGAGCATGAGCATCACCATCATGAAGAGGGCGAGTGCTGTGGGCACAAACATCACCATGACCATGACGGGGAGGAGTGCTGCGGTCATGGGCACCAT
>CAJUFO010000018.1:0-9560 GCA_910585615.1 uncultured Acetatifactor sp. | reverse complement strand
GGCCACCACCATGCCGATGAAGTGTTCACCAGTTGGGGCAAGGAGTCTCCCGCGAAGTTCACCGCAGCCCGCATCGAGAGCATACTGACCGCCTTGGACAGCGGCGAATACGGCGCCATCCTGCGGGCAAAGGGCATGGTCCCCGCCGAGGACGGCACCTGGATCTACTTCGACTATGTGCCCGGGGAGCATGGCGTCAGGACGGGAAAGCCGGATGTCACCGGTAAATACTGCGTGATCGGCGCACAGCTCAGAGAGGACAGGCTGGAGGAGCTGTTCCGGGCTTGACCCTGGGAAAACGGATAGTTTGAGTCGCACAGGCTGCGGAAGCGGCTGGGAGGATGCCCTGCGGAAACATTGCCCGCGGAGGGCGTCCTTGCCGGGAGCCGGGGACGGGGCCTGTGTCTGCATGAGCCCGCCAGGCCGGGCAGATGGGAGCGAAGATGAAGCCTGTATATATGATCAACGGATTTTTGGAGAGCGGCAAGACGGAGTTCATCTCCTTCACGCTGGCGCAGAATTATTTCCAGATCAAGGGGAAGACCCTGCTGATCCTCTGCGAGGAGGGGGAGAACGAATACGACCCGGCCCTTTTGAAGAAGAGCCGCACGGAGGTGGAGCTGATTGAAAACGAGGAGGATTTCAACCCGGCCCATCTGACGGACCTGGAGAAGCTCCACAAACCAGAGCGCATCGTCATCGAGTTCAACGGCATGTGGAATTTCAAGAACGTGAAGCTTCCCTGGTACTGGAAGACTGAGCAGCAGATTACCATGATCGACGGCTCCACATTCCCCATGTATTACACGAACATGCGTTCCCTTCTGGCAGAGATGATCCGGAAGTCGGAGATGATTGTCTTCAACCGCTGTGACACCGTGCGCGACCAACTGAATTCCTATAAGAGGAACATCAAGGCGGTGAATCCCTCCGCGGACGTGATCTTCGAGGATGCCCAGGGGGAGATAGACGAGATTTTCGAGGAAGATCTGCCCTACGACCTGAGTCAGGAGACCATCGTGCTGGACAACCAGGGCTATGGCATCTGGTATCTGGATTCTATGGACCATCTGGAGCGGTATGTGGGCAAGAAGATTCAGTTCGTGGCCATGGTGCTGAAGCCGGAGGAGTTCCCCGAGGGGTATTTCGTGCCCGGCCGCCTGGCCATGACCTGCTGCGCGGACGACATGTCCTTTCTGGGCTATGCCTGCAAGTTCGAGGGGGCGGCGGCCTTGAAGCAGAAGGAGTGGGTGAAGGTGACGGCCACGGTGGCGAAGGAGTACTGGGAGGACTACAAGGGGGAGGGCCCCATGCTGCACGCGGTTGCAGTGGAGAAGACGAAGGCTCCCAGGGAGGCGATCATCAGCTTCTCCTGAGGACATAGAGAGCAGGGCAGCTCTGGGGACAGGGACATGCCCGATAGAAATATCCCCGAAGGAGAGGATTTTCGGAGATGGAAAGAAAGCATTCGGACGAGAAGGAAATTCATCAATTGAGGAACCGGTTCCGGGATCTGGCAGAAAAGTCCTTTCGGCAGGGCATCTATACCTTCACGGGCTTCCTGGGCCTGAGCGAGCAGGATGTCTTCTGGCAGGAGGCGGGAAAGCTGTCCCATGCCGGATACAGGCTGGAGGGCGGCTGTCAGGCGGCGGACAGGGTGGTGGTGCGCTTCGGGAGCCCGGAGGAGCTGGGGTACGAGGTGCCGTTCCCCATCGTCTGCGTCCATATACGGCCTCTCGCGCAGAAGTTCGCGGACGACCTGTCCCACAGGGATTTCCTGGGGGCCCTGATGAACTTAGGCATAGAGCGCAGCACCATCGGCGACATCAAGGTGGGGGAGAGGGAGGCCTATCTGTTCTGCCTGGACTCCATCGCGGGATTCATCTGCGAGAACTTAAGCCAGGTGCGGCACACCCATGTAAAGTGCAGCCTGACGGAAGGCCCGGCGGACATTCCGCAGGAGGAGCCCCTATCCGTCAGCATCCAGGTGCAGTCCTTCCGGGTGGACGCGGTGCTGGCGAAGGTCTATAACATGTCCCGGGAGAAGAGCCTGGAGCTGTTCCGGGCGGGAAAGGTATACGTAGACGGCCGCCTGTGCGGGAACAACGCACGCCAGCTCAAATGCGGGGAGACCGTGAACGCCAGGGGCTACGGAAAGTTCATGCTGGCGGGGGAACCCAGGGAGACGAAGAAGGGGAAGCTGGCTGTGGAGGTGTCTCTGTACCGCTAGCATGTGAGGAACCGAGGAGTGTATATGTATTCTTATACGATTGTGCAATGGCTGTTCTTTTTCTATTTTTACTGCTTCGTGGGGTGGTGCATCGAATCCGCCTACGTATCCGTGAGGACCAGGAAGCTGACCAACCGGGGCTTTATGAGAGGGCCTTTCCTGCCCCTGTACGGGAGCGGGGCCATCATGATGCTGGTGGTGTCCATGCCCTTCCAGGACAATATCCTCATGGTCTACGCGGCGGGCTGCGTCGGCGCTACGGTGCTGGAATATGTCACCGGCGTCATCATGGAGGCGCTGTTCAAGGTGCGGTACTGGGACTATACCAAGAATAAGTTCAACTTCCAGGGGCATATCTGCCTGGGCACATCCCTGTCATGGGGGTTCCTGACGATTCTCATGACAGAGGTGGTGCATGTGCCCGTGGAGCGCATGACACTCTCCATACCGGACATGACGTTGAAGGCGGCGACAGGCGTCCTCACCGTCTATATCGCGGCGGACTTCGCGCTGTCCTTCAAGGCGGCCATCGACCTGCGGGATGTGCTGGTGAAGATGGAGAAGGTCAAGGAGGAGATGGTCCATATCCAGAAGCGCCTGGATGTGGTCATCGCGCTGACCGGCCAGGAAATGGGCAACTACAGGGCGGCACTGGCCGAGAGCGCCAGCACCGCCAGGGAGGAATGGGCCGAGAGCATGGCCATGCACATAGAGGACATCCGAGCCGGCATCGAGCGGAAGCTGGAGCAGCTAAAGGCCCTGATGCCCACATGGGGCGCGGAGCAGAAGGAGGATATGGGCGAGGAAATCCTGAATCTGCGGACGAAATACGCCATCAAGCTGGAGGACAGGAAGCGCCTGGGAAGGCTAAAGGATTTCTTCCAGAGGGATCTCATCCGCTCCAATCCCGGGATGACATCCGTGAAGTTCAGGGAGGCTTTAGAGGAGCTGAAGAGGCGGACTTTCGGGAAGGAAGACTGAATGGCGTTTTGATGCATGGGACCTGCCGCTGGTTTACCGGCTTCTCCGGGATGGCTTGGAAATCCCGGGGGAGCCGCGTCCGGAGCTGAGACAGCGAAATCATAAAGCAGCCCCGGAGAGGAGTGCCGTATTGTCGATATTTGTCGACGGAACGGGTATTTATGTAAAATGATGTACCTGATATCATAAGAGCAGGAAGACTACAGATAAAAAACCGCTCAGATGATTCGTTCCATTTGTCTGATTCCATAAGCCGACAGGCAGACGATCGGACGGCAAAGAGAGAATCGAAAAAACGCGGTGGGGAGAATAGAGATTGCCTGCATACGATACAGATGAAATCAGGATATCCCTCCCGGATATCTTTCAGACGATTTGGGAGCTGCGCGTCCCGGCCATATTGCTTGCGGCGATTGGCGGCATCCTTGGATTTATGTTTTCGGCCGCCCGGCCGGTTTCTTATACCACAACGGCGTCCATGATTGTGACGGCGAAGACGCCTTCCGGCCTGTATCAGGACGAAAACTCCACGCCGGGGACAGCGGATTTCGCGATAGCCCGGAATCTCTCCGCCTATGTGCAGTTCCTGGCGACTACGGATTTGGTGCTGAACCAGGTGGCGGAAGAGAGGGGAGCTTCCGGCGAAGAAGCCGAAAGCATGGTTGCTGCCCTGCAGGCAGGCATCAAGGCTTCGCAGGTTGACGGGACCACGGCCCTGGTAATCTCTCTTTCCTGGAAGGATGCGCATCAGGCGCAGGAGCTTTTGGATTCTCTCATGCAGGTGCTTCCCGGCGTGATGCTGGAACTGTTGGACATTGGGGCAGTCGATGTTGTGGACGAGGCGGGGCAGGCTAAAAGGGACAGCGGCCGGGGAGGGCAGGCTCTTTATCCGTTGATTGGAATGGCCGGGGGCTTTGCCATCATCTGTGCCATAAGTGTCATATACAGCATTCAGCATCCCAGAGTAAGGGATGAGAGAAGCCTGAAGGACTGCGGCGTGGAGCTCCTGGGCAGGATTCCGAGGCTGAAGACGAAGGATAAGGGCGAGAATGCCGCATACCTTGACGCTGTTTTTCCCATGGAAAGCCCGGCAGGAGAGGAAGGCAGGGAGCAGGGCAAGGGCAGCAGGGAATGCAGCGACGCAGAAAAGAACCGCGGTTCATATGTCCGCCTTGCAGCCGTGCTGCGCCATGAACTGGAACATGACCCGAAGAAGATAATAGCGGTGGCGTCAGCCGATTCGGGAGAGGGAAAGACCACTGTGGCATACAATCTGGCGCTTTCCATGCAGGAAACGGGCTGCAGGGTCCTTCTCCTGGACTGCGACTTACGGCATGGCTCGCTCTATCAATATGTGAAAGAGCATAAGGAGTACGATGGGGACAAAAGGGAGCCGAGGGACGGCAGTCTGAGGAAATATGTGGAACGGCTGGACAGCGGGATGCACACTGTCGTCGGCTTTGCGAGACAGAAAATACTTCGCGGGGAAGGAGAGCTGGCCGCGGCCATTCGGGAGCTGGCGGATGAGTATGGAGTCGTCCTGATTGACACGCCTGCCATACGGCTTTATCCGGATATGCTGCAGATGGGGAAACTGGCGGACGGAGTGCTGCTGGTGGTACGGAAGGATATGGCGACGGTGGGTGCGTTGTATGAGGCAGTGAAGGAACTGACTGCGGCGGGAATCCACATTGTCGGCGGGGGGCTGAACTGTGTTTAGACAGGCGGAGATTACGGCCATGGTTTGTTGGTGGCTATGTTTTTGGATGTCGTGGGTAGCGGAAGTCGTCCTTTCGTGTTTGTCCGGTCTGACGGGTAATGTATATGTTCGGTGATTAAATCTTGCGCACAAACCGGATAAACGGCATGACTTGCTGTGTATTATGGCTGGCAGGAATTAAATGACGTTTATATGGGATATTAAAAAAGCCGGATAGAAACTGGATTTAACTGTTTCTGTATCTGGCTTTCTCTTTTCACTATTAACAAAAATGAGGCAGAAGATTCTCGATCGGGTGCTGGCGGGTCAGCTGGTACAACAGGAAAAATGGAGATATCTTAAAGAAATCTTAAACAATTCCCCTGTTTTTTGTTAATCGCTGTTTTGCTAGAATGGGGTTCATGAGGATTATGATTTTCATACTGCAGACCGCCGAAATATACTGTGGGAAAATGAACAAAAGTATCTTGTCGACGGTCTGCAGTCGGGACTCGCGGCAAGTTTTACTGGCGTGAAGTATCTATTGAGGGAAGGGCATGCGGCTATGTACAACATTTTGATCTGTGACGATGAGCGGGATATCGTGAATGCACTGAAGATTTATCTGAATGACGCCAACTATGCGCTGTTCGAGGCCTTCGACGGCAGGGAGGCGCTGAAAATCGTGGAGGAGCAGGATATCCACCTGGTGCTGATGGACATCATGATGCCGCAGATGGACGGCATCGAGGCCATGGTGAAGATTCGGGAGAGGAGCAATGTACCCGTCATCCTGCTGACGGCCAAGTCCGAGGACGCGGACAAGATTCTGGGGCTGACGGTGGGGGCGGACGACTACATTACGAAGCCCTTCAACCCGGTGGAGGTGTCCGCCAGGGTGCGGTCACAACTTCGCAGGTACATGCAGCTTGGCGCCGGGAATGTGCGTCAGGAGGTGCTGCGCTGCGGGGGCATCGAGCTGGACGACACGGAGAAGAAGGTGCTGCTGGACGGGGAAGAGGTGGCGCTGACGCCCACGGAGTACGAAATCCTGAAGCTCCTGATGCAGCATCCGGGGAAGGTGTTCTCGCCCAAGGAAATCTATCAGAAGATATGGAACGACCTGCCCTACGGCAGCGAGAACACGGTGGCGGTGCATATCCGGCATATTCGGGAGAAGCTGGAAATCAATCCGGCGGAGCCGCGGTACTTAAAGGTGGTGTGGGGGCAAGGCTACAAATGCGAGAAGAAGTTCTAGGCTCGACTTGCGAACAAGTTCGCTTGGGCATTCTTCCGGACTTGCACCGGTGGTGCGGAGAAAATTGGATGGAGGAGGTTCGTTATGGAGGAGCGGGATTTTCGGGATGGTGTAGCGGAGGAGATGGCGACAAGGCAGGTAGAGACAGAACAAATAGGGATGGAGCGGGGGCAGGACAAGTACCGGTTGACAGGGGCTCTCTGGGCTAAGATTGTGGCTTTTATCCTTCTGTTCGCATCTGTAATCGCAGGGGGTCTGGGATTATTGGGGTGTATTTTCGTCGGCATGGAAGGGTTTTATGAGGGGAGTCTGGAGGAGGTGCTGGCAAGGCAGCTTCGCAGCCCCAGCATCTCCGCTATTTATGAGGCAATCGGACATATCGAATCCGGGGACATCAGAGAGGCGGAGGCCTATTGCAGGGAGCGGAATGTGGATTTGGAGCTTTGTGAGAATAGAGGAGAGAGGAGAGGCGAGGAAAGGGTCCTCTGGAGTACCTGGGACGGCTATGAGACGAAATATATAACGGAGATATTTACGGTGCTCGAGTTCCAGGAGGATGTGGATGTTCTTGTGGACGGAGTCTATCTGGCTGCGGGTGAGGAATATCTGTTCCGGGCCTATGTGAATCCGGATTTCCCCATAGAGGACAATTTCCGCAGGCTGGCGGAGACCGTGGAGATGGTCTATGGTATCAGATTTGCTCTGATTGGGATAGCTGCTGTGGGCATCCTCCTTAGCATCCTTATGTTCATCTTCCTGATGTGCGGTGCGGGGCATCGTAACGGACGGAAGGGCATCGCGCCGGGGGTGCTGGCAACGATTCCCTTTGACGTGCTGACTTTCCTGTTCGGCTGTGTGGCGGTTGTGGTGTGCGCTCTGGGGCTGGAGATAGTGAGGAGCATGGGCACGGTGGCGGTAATCGTGCTGTTGACCTGCGTGGGAGCGGTGCTGGCAGTCTGGGGGACGCTGTACTGTATGGAGTTCGCCGTGCGCCTGAAGCGGGGAAACTGCTTCCGCTACAGCCTGATTTATATGGTGCTGCGGAGGTTATGGAGGATGTGCCGTTTCCTGGGGAGAGGGACTGCGGCGATGCTGCGGGATCTCCCGATGGTGATGACAGTGGTCGCTGCCTATCTGGGGCTGTGCATCATGGAGTTCCTCGGTATCCTGTTGTTCCTCAGCAGGGCAGAGGAGTTGAGCATCTTGCTTTGGTGTATGGAAAAGGTGGTCCTGTTCGCGGTGGTGGCATACATCGCGCTGGCCTGCAGGAAGCTTCTGATTGCGGGGAGCGCGCTGGCGGAGGGAGAGGCGGACTACAAGGTGGACACCTCCCGGCTGGTCTGGAGTTTTAAGGAGCATGGGGAGAATCTCAACAGCCTGGGCCAGGGAATCTCCAAGGCAGTGGCGGAGCGGATGCGCAGCGAGCGTCTGAAGACGGAACTGATTACCAATGTGTCTCACGATTTGAAGACGCCGTTGACTTCTATCATCAATTATGCGGATTTAATCTGCGAGGAGACTTCTGTGGAAAGCAATGCCAGGACAGCGGGAGAGGGTACTGGGGAGACAGCAGACACGAGAGTCTGCTGCCCGGATATATCCAAAATCGCAGAGTATGCCCAGGTGCTGCTGCGCCAGTCCAGGCGGCTGAAGAAGCTGCTGGAGGACTTGCTGGAGGCCTCCAAGGCCACCACGGGGAACCTGGAGGTGAACCTGGAGCCCTGCGAAGTGGGGGTGCTCCTCTCCCAGGCGGTGGGGGAGTACCAGCAGAGGATGGAGGAGAAGCAGTTGGATTTGATCACGCGCCAGCCGGAGGAGATAGCGCCCATCATGGCGGACGGCAGACATCTGTGGCGGGTATTCGACAATCTGTTGAACAATATATGTAAATACGCGCAGGAGAATTCCAGGGTCTACCTGAGCGTGGAGCAGCGGGAGAGGGATGTGCTGATCATCTTCCGGAACATGTCCAAGTATCCGCTGGACATCTCCGTGGAGGAGCTGGAGGAGAGGTTCGTGCGGGGCGACAAGTCCCGGCATATGGAGGGGAACGGCCTGGGGCTGTCCATCGCGAAGAGCCTGGTGGAGCTCCAGGGGGGACGGATGGAGATTACTATCGATGGAGATTTGTTCAAAGTGCTGCTGGGGTTCGCGGCAATCTGATAGATATTACCGGCAGCCGTCATAGGCTGCCGGCATTTTCCCTGTTGCGGGAATTCCTGTGAGGAGATGTTTCCGGAAAAACGGGGATGAAGAATGGATTTTTATGTCTCCGGAAACCGCCGTTTATATTGCTCCAGCTCTGCGCGGAGCTTCTGTACTTCTATCTCTGCCAGTTCTGCTCGTTGCCGTTCTCTTTCCTTTGCCAGCCGTTCTCTTTCCTTTGCCAGCCGTTCTTTTTCCTTTGCCAGCCGTTCCTCTTCCTTCGCCTTCCTTTCGCGTTCCGTATTGACGCGCTCCTCCGCAAGGGCTTCTTCCCGTGCATCTTCCCTTTCAAGCTCTAAACGCCTGTCAAATGTGTAGTCCAGTTGCGTCACCTTTGTCACCTCCTCGCGTCGCCTCATCAGAAATTCCCGTAACACACCCTCTTGAATGCAGCAGTCTATGGCTTTGTCTATCGCCTTTCTCAAATCCTTCTCTGGATACTTCCCCAAGTACTCCCGCACATAGCCCACAAATGTCACGTATTGATCCAATACTGGGCATTCCGACAGCAGCTCCCGATTCTTTCCCGAATTGATGTTATATACCATGCAGGTCAGTTCAAGCTCCGGCCCTTCCATCGGGTTTGCATACGCGTCCGACAGCTTCAGCTGATACTGCTCCGGCTGTTCCTCCACCCCATTGTAGAACACCGCGAACCGAGGTGTCGGAATCTTCACCAGCTTCCTCCCGTATAGGTTCTGCTTCTTGACCCACTGCTCCAGGATGTTTGTCACGTAGATCAGCGCCCGCAGGGGCATATTGGGGCAGACGGTGGATTCATGCTCATATATACTTAAGTTCATATCCAGAATGAACGCCGCGTCATTGCGCACCGACAGGGAAATCCCCCGCTCCAGGTTACACACCTCCACAAGCCCCGGATTCCTGTAATCCGAATGGTTCAGCGCGTTATACACCTCCAGAGCATACCCCGGCTCCTCCATCAGCATGCAGAACACATCGCTTTTGTACTCCCTGTTTCCCGCCATAGAGCGCCTCCTTTTTGGTTACAGGAGGGCCGCGGCCTGAGTATTGCATGCGGAAACTCCTGCCCTTATTGAATTTGGATGGATAAAATAAAAGCATGAATTTCCCTGATAGAATGAAAAACTTATTACTTGACAAGTATGCAGCCCTAACGGCCATACCGGATTTGAAATAATGCTTTGTACAAAGTCTAGCATATT
>CAJUFO010000017.1 GCA_910585615.1 uncultured Acetatifactor sp. | reverse complement strand
AGGTGGCGGAGGAGAAGCGGTCCTACACGGGCATCTATATTAAGAAGATGCTGGATAAAAGTAAGGGCAGGAAAGCATTGGAAAAAGAAAAAAGGAAAAAAGGCTAAAGAAGAGAAAGGATTCTGCCGAAATTGTTATATAACCTGACAGTTCCTCTGACTGCCCCCGGGGGCGGCGGTTTATGTCTGTACACATTTTTTAAAATTTTCATAAACCCCTATGAAAATGGAATTTTTTCGGTTATAATATAAAACGATTGGAAATATGTTATTTATTTGGAGCCGGGAATCCGTTGGAAGATAGAAAGGGGCAGCAGTATGCAGTGTACGGATATTGGAATCGATTTGGGTACAGCCAGCATTTTAGTATACATCAGAGGAAAGGGCGTCGTATTGAAGGAGCCCTCGGTGGTGGCCTTTGATAGGGACACCCAGAAGATCAAGGCCATCGGAGAGGACGCCAGGCTCATGCTGGGCAGGACGCCCGGGAACATCGTGGCCGTCAGGCCCCTGCGCCAGGGGGTCATCTCGGACTATACCGTCACCGAGAAGATGATGAAGTATTTCATCCAGAAAGCGCTGGGCAGGAGATCCTTCCGGAAGCCCCGCATCGCCGTGTGCGTCCCCAGCGGCGTCACGGAGGTGGAGAAGAAGGCTGTGGAAGACGCCACTTACCAGGCAGGGGCCCGGGACGTGGACATCATTGAGGAGCCTATCGCTGCCGCCATCGGCGCGGGGATAGACATCGCCAAGCCCTGCGGGAACATGATCGTGGACATCGGCGGCGGCACTTCCGACATTGCTGTCATTTCTCTGGGCGGCACGGTGGTCAGCGCCTCCATCAAGGTGGCCGGGGATGATTTCGACGAAGCAATCGTCCGCTATATGCGCAAGAAACATAATCTGCTGATCGGCGAGCGGACAGCGGAGGATTTGAAGATCAAGATCGGCTCCGCCTACAAGCGGCCGGAGGTGGACTACATGGACGTCAGGGGCCGGAACCTGGTCACAGGCCTGCCCAAGACGGTGAAGGTATCCTCCGAGGAGACTGAGGAAGCCCTCCGGGAGACCACTTCCCAGGTTGTGGAGACCATCCACAGCGTGCTGGAGAAGACGCCGCCCGAGCTGGCGGCGGACATCGCGGACAGGGGCATCGTGCTCACAGGCGGCGGAAGCCTTCTGCGGGGACTGGAGGAGCTGATTTCCTCCAAGACGGGCATCAACACCATCACCGCAGAGGATCCCATGACGGCGGTGGCAGTGGGGACCGGGAAATATGTGGAATTCCTCTCAGGCTACAATGACAGATAGGAACAGATTCAGGATAAAAGGCATCAGGAGGCAGCAAATCATATGCTAAAAGGTTTATACACGGCTTATACCGCCATGGTCAACGAACAGCACAGGATGGACACCATGACCAACAACCTGGCCAACGCGTCCACGGTGGGATTCAAGAAGGAGGGCGCCACCAGCCAGTGCTTTTCGGATGTGCTCACGGTGAAGATCAAAGACCGTTCGGACGGCCATAGCGCCTACGCCGAGCACATCGGCAGGAACAATCCCGGCGTGAAGATCGGGGAGAACTATACGGACTACACCCAGGGTTCCTACCGCGTCACGGGCAATACCTATGACCTGGCCATAGACGGGGACGGCTTCTTCGCCATCGAGTTCACCAACAAGGCGGGAGAGACATCCACCATGTACACCCGGGCCGGCCAATTCACCCTGAACAAGGAAGGGTATCTGGTGAACGAGGACGGCGATTATGTGCTGGACAATCAGAGCCGCCGGATACGGTTGAACACCCTGCTGGATTCTAAAATAGACGAGGACGGGACCATATACCAGAACGATACGGCGGTGGCCAGGATCGGCATTACCGATTTCGAGGATTACGATTATCTGGAGAAATACGGCGAGACCTATTACAGGCCCATAGAGGGGGCCAGGACCACCCAGGCCAACGCGGTGATCAACTCAGGCTACCTGGAGATGTCCAATGTGCAGGTGGTGTCCGAGATGGTGAACCTGATCGCCATCACCCGGAACTATGAGAGCAGCCAGAAGATCATCCAGACCTATGACGGTTCCCTGGAAATCGCAGCCACCCAGTTGGGAAGGGTCTAATATAGGAAGGTGTGCTGTCGTCACGCTCGGAAAGGGATAAGGAGGACAGCTATGACAGATAGACAGCTGCAGTTTATTGCCTGGCTTATAACCACCGCGACAGACAAATGCCGGACACTGGAAGAGGTCAGGGATATGAACAAGGAAATCCGCGAGCATTCCGCCGGATGGAAGCCGGTGGGAGAGAACGGGAAGGATAAGGCCGATTGCATCGGCCGGGGATTTGAAAGGAAGGAAACAGCACTATGGTACGTAGCTTATGGACAGCGGCAACCGGCATGATTGCCCAGCAGACGAATCTCGACACCATCGCCAACAACCTGGCCAACGTGAACACACAGGGCTATAAGACCCATGTGAACGAGTTCAAGACATTGTTGTATCAGAACCTGCAGACCAGGACCACCACGGCCAACGGGGAGCAGAAGCCCACCAGCGCGCAGGTGGGACTGGGCGTGCGCAATTCCGCCATCACGACCATATTCAGGCAGGGAAACGCAATGGCTTCGGACAGCGATACCGCATTCATGATAGACGGCAAGGGCTTCTTCGCGGTGCGGGGGGCGGACGGCAATACTTACTACACCCGCAACGGCAATTTCCAGTTCACCTTGGCCACCAACGGCAACATGCTGGCCAATGAGGACGGGCTTCCGGTGATGGATACCAACGGACGGCCCATCATCCTGAACCAGAACTACATAGTCACCAACATTACGGTGAACTCCGACGGGGAGCTGTGCTATCCGGACGCAAAGAACAATCCCCAGCCCATGGGGATCCGCATCGGGCTGTTCCAGTTCAACAATCCCAACGGCCTGAACAAGCTGGCCAACACCCTGTATGAGCAGTCCGCGGCCAGCGGCCAGCCGATCAATGAGGCCACCAGCACGGCGGTGGAGAAGAGCAAGGTCATCCAGAATTATCTGGAGGGATCCAACGTGCAGGTAGTGGACGAGATGGTGAACATGATCGTGGCGCAGCGGGCCTATGAGCTGAACTCCAAGGCTATCACCACTTCCGACGAGATGCTGCAGCAGGCCAACAACTTACGCAGGTAGGAGGTAACTGAATAATGGATTTCAGCAATATAACCGGCATGTACGCCGACACCTACGCCAACGCTGCCAACCAGCGGGCGGCGGGGCTGCAGGATAAGCTCAAGGGCGCGGACTACGCGAAGGCGACGGACGCGGAGCTGATGGATGCCTGCAAGCAGTTCGAGGCCTACTTCATCGAGCAGATGTACAAGGGCATGATGAAGACCATCCCCACCAATGAGAATAACTCCAACTACACGGCTACCATGATGGACTACTACAAGGATCAGATGGTGCAGGCCGTGGCGGAGGAGACCACGAACCAGAACGGCGGCTTCGGCCTGGCGCAGATGTTGTACGACCAGATGAAGCGTAATTTCACTACCACAGAGATTCCCCAGACCGCGGATGGGTCCGCCGCAGAAGGCATGACCACCGCAGGGGTGAATCTGTAATCAGGATAAATGGGACAGAACATACATTCGAGACAAGGCTGCTTGCGTGGAGAGGCAGCCTTGTTCTGATATATGAGATTGCGGGGAATCCGGATGGAGACGGTCAGCGGATATGTAGAGCATATCATCTTTCAGAATAATGAGAACGGCTATACTGTCATGAATCTGATGACAGAGGGCAGCGAGGTGGTCTGCGTGGGGATGGGCAAAGGCCTGACCCAGGGGGAGAACATCCAGGTGCAGGGGGAGTATGTGGAGCACCCTGTCTATGGGACCCAGCTCAAGATGGCCAGCTTCCAGGTGGTGGTGCCGAAGGACAGCCTGGGCATGGAGCGGTATCTGGGCTCCGGGGCCATAAAGGGCGTAGGGCCCTCCCTGGCCGCCAGGATCGTGCGGCAGTTCGGGGACGATACCTTCCGGATCATCGAGGAGGAGCCGGAGCGGCTGGCGGAGGTGAAGGGTGTGAGCCAGCGCAAGGCCAGGGACATTGCCGTGCAGATGGAGGAGAAGAGGGATCTGCGCGACGCGCTGGTGTTCCTCCAGCAGTACGGCATCTCCAACACGCTGGCCGTGAAGATATACGAGACCTACGGTGGCGGCCTCTACGGCGTCATGAAGGAGAACCCCTATCGTCTGGCGGAGGACATCCACGGGATCGGCTTCAAGCTGGCGGACGAGCTGGCCGCCAAAATCGGCATCCACACCGACTCCGACTACCGGATCAGGAGCGGCATCTTCTACACCCTGATGCAGACCGTGGGGGAGGGGCACTGCTATTTTCCCATGGAGGCCCTGCTGGAGCGGGCGGAGCGTCTGCTGGGCGTGGCAAGGGAATACATCCGCCCCCAGATGGACAATCTGATGATGGACAAAAAGCTGGTGATAAAGGGGGATCAGGTCTTCGCCACCTCCTATTACTATGCGGAGCTGAACTGCGCCCGGATGCTGCAGGAGCTGAATATTTCCATGATGCCCGGGCAGGAGGAGAGCAGCGGGGATTCCCGGGAGGAGGGCGGGAGGTTTGCCGACAATGCTGACTTCGGGAGCGGCGGGGACTTCGGCCTGGGTGCGGAGGCCATGGGAAAGCTGGGGGCGCTGGCGGAGAGCCTGCATATGGAGCTGGACCGGCTTCAGTTCCGGGCTGTGGCGGAATCCATCCGCAACGGCCTGTTCCTGCTGTCCGGCGGCCCCGGAACGGGCAAGACCACCACGATCAACATGGTGATACGCTATTTCGAGGCGGAGGGGCTGGACATCCTCCTGGCCGCGCCCACAGGCCGTGCGGCCAAGCGCATGACCGAGGCCACGGGCTTTGAGGCCAGGACCATCCATCGGATGCTGGAGCTGAACAGCGCGCTGTCGGACGAGGACACGAAGAAGGTAAGGTTCGAGCGCAACGAGGAGAACCCTCTGGAGGCGGACGTGGTCATCATAGACGAAATGTCCATGGTGGACATCCAGCTGTTCCAGGCGCTGCTGAAGGCCGTGGCCCCGGGGACCAGGCTGGTGCTGGTGGGGGACGTGGATCAGCTGCCCAGTGTGGGCCCGGGCCAGGTGCTGCGCGACCTTATCCGCAGCAGGTGCTTTCCCATGGTGGAGCTGAAGAGGATCTTCCGGCAGGCGGAGGAGAGCGACATCATCGTCAACGCCCACCGGATCAACAACGGGGAGCAGATCGCTCTGGACAACAAGTCCAGGGACTTCTTCCTTCTGGAGAGAAATGACATAAATGTCATATATAAGCATATGATACAATTGATACAGGAGAAGCTGCCCCGGTATGTGAAGGCCACGGCCTTCGATATCCAGGTGCTCACCCCCATGCGCAAGGGCCCCCTGGGCTGCGAGACCTTAAACGGCATCCTGCAGAGATACCTGAATCCCGCCGACGGGCGCAAGAGGGAGCATATGAGCGGCGACCGCATCTACCGCGAGGGAGACAAGGTGATGCAGATCAAGAATAATTATCAGCTGGAGTGGGAGATTGTCAGCAGGTACGGCATCCCGGTGGAGCGCGGGGCGGGCGTCTTCAACGGCGACATGGGCCAGATCCTGGAGATTCAGGAGGCGGCCTCCTGCCTGGTGGTGGAGTATGACGAGCAGAAGCGGGTCACCTATCCCTTCTCCCTGCTGGAGGAGCTGGAGCTGTCCTATGCCGTCACCATACACAAATCCCAGGGAAGCGAGTATCCGGCGGTAATCATGCCGCTTCTGGGCGGGCCCCGGATGCTCTTCAACCGCAATCTCCTGTACACGGCCATCACAAGGGCCAAAAGCTGCGTCACAATCCTGGGCAGCAGCGCCACCGTCCGGGGCATGATAGACAATGTCAGCGAGAACCGTAGATTCACGGCCCTGGCGGCCAGGATATGCGAGCAGTACGGGAAGGACTGCCCGCAGGCCCACAGCGCCTCTCTATAAATGAAGTCGGAGAAGGTTCCGGAGAACGGCACTGCCACAGGGCAGGTGGGGCCGGGAAAAGGAGTGGTGGAACCATGAGAAGGAACGCGGAAGGAGCGGCACGAAAGACAGCGGAACAGAGGGCACAAAAGCAAAGAGGCATGAGGATGAGGCCCCGGCCCGGGGCGGCCGAGAAGGTGTATGAGGGCGTGCTGCAGCTCCTCTTTCCCCTCCGGTGTCCGGTGTGCGACAGAATCGCGACGCCGGCGGGAGAGAGAATCTGCCTGGAATGCCTGGGCAGGCTGCGGCTCCTGACGCCGCCCTGGTGCATGAAATGCGGGAAGAAGCTGGCCCGGGAGGGGGAGTTCTGCGCGGACTGCCAGAGAAGGGAGCATCTGTTCACAAGAGGCCGGGCGCTTTACGCCTACGAGAGCGCAGCCGTCTCCATCTACCGGTTCAAGTACGGCGGCAGGAGGGAGTATGCGGAGTTCTTCGGGGAGCAGATAGCGGAATATCTGGGGAATTTCATCCGCAGCGTCCAGCCGGACGCGCTTGTCCCCATCCCTTTGCACAAAAAGCGCCTGGCGGCCAGAGGATACAACCAGGCCGGACTGCTGGCCCAGGCTGTAGGACGGCGCATGGGGATGCCCGTATGTACGGATTTCCTGGTCAGAGTGAAGAATACGGTGCCTCTGAAATACGAAAATCCGAAAGAACGGCAAAATAATTTGAAAAAGGCTTTTAATATAGCGAGAAATGATGTAAAATTAAAGAGAGTGATACTAATCGATGACATCTATACGACTGGCAGCACGATGGACGAGGCGGCAGTTACCCTGAGAGAGGCAGGGGTGGAGGAAATCTGCTTCATTGCCCTGGCCTGCGGCGCAGGTCTCTGAGGGAAGTCAGCGCGCCAGAGCGCGCAGGGGGTATAACTATGAATGTAAGGAATTGCAGAAGCTGCGGATGTATTTTCAATTATGTGGCCGGTCAGGTGATTTGCCCTGCCTGCCGTGACAAGCTGGAAAAGAAGTTCCAGGAGGTGAAGGAGTATATCCGGGAGAACAAAGGCGTGGGCATCCAGGAGGTGGCGGATGCCTGTGAGGTGGACGTGGGCCAGATTCGTCAATGGCTTCGGGAGGAGCGCCTGGAGCTGGCCACGGACTCCGCGCTTTATCTGAACTGCGAGTCCTGCGGACAGCCGATTCGCAGCGGCAGGTTCTGTGACAAGTGCAAAGGGAACATGACCAGGGACCTGCAGAGCGTGCTCAAAGGCAATAAGCCCGCGGAGAGAAAGCCTGAGAGGAATCAGGGAGAGAGCGCAAAGATGAGGTTTTTGAAGTAGGAGGCACAGTATGCTCAGTGAAGAACGCATTATCCTGATGACCCGCATGGCTTCCTATGAACAGGGAGAGGGCAGGGAAAATGTAAAAATCGGCAATTATTTCCGCAGCGACTATATCGCGCTGCATGTTCTGAAAGCGATAGTCTGCTCAATCATATCCTTCGGGATTTTGTTCGGGCTCTATATGCTGTGCAACTTCGAGGACTTTCTGGAGAACCTGTACAAGATGGACTTGCTGGCATTTGCCAAGGATGTCCTGACGTACCTTGTCGCCATAGTGGGCGGTTATACGGCATTGATATATATCGTCTCAACATGGCGGTACGCGACGGCGAAGAAGAGCCTGAAATGTTATTATCATAATTTAAAAAAGCTGAATTCCCTCTACCATGACGGGCAGTAGGGAATCTACAGCTGGAGGTCACAATGACGGTTTTACTGGAAATGAAAGAAAGGATAAAGCTGATTTACAGCAAATACGAGGCCTTTATCGTGCCTGTGCTCAAGTTTTTGCTAGCCTTTATCACTTTCAGCACATTGAATAGCAGAATGGGCTATATGACGCGGATTGATGATATGAGGATCATGCTGATAGCGGCCCTGACCTGCTCGTTTCTGCCTGTGGGGTTGATGGTCCTGATGGCGGCGGTATTCAGCCTGATGCACATGTATGCGCTTTCCATGGAAGTGGCTTTGGTGGGATTGTGCATGTATCTGATTATGTATCTGCTGTTCTTCCGGTTCAGTCCAAAGGATTCCCTGGTGGTGGTACTGACGCCCCTTCTGTTTTCCATGAAGATTCCCTATGTGGTCCCCATAGCCGTGGGGCTGTTATGCGGACCCGCTTCCATTGTATCTGTGGGCTGTGGCATAGCGGTGTTCTATCTGCTGCGGATGGTGATAGACAGCGCGCCCAATATCCGGATCATGGAAGAGGGCGAGATTCTTGAGAAGGTGCGGTTCATGGTGGAGGGCATCCTGGGGAACAAGGCCATGCTGGTGATGATCGCGGCTTTTGTGGTCACGGTGCTGGTGGTCTATCTGATTCGCAGGATGTCGGTGGATTACTCCTGGACCATTGCCATGGTGACAGGGGCCATGATTAATGTGGTTCTGCTCCTGATAGGGGATTTGTTGTATGACGTCAACCTTTCTATGGGAAGCGTGCTCCTGGGCTCCCTTCTGGCGCTGGTGGTGGCGAAAGTGATAGAGTTCTTTCGCTTCTGCGTGGACTACAGCCGTACGGAGAAGGTGCAGTTCGAGGACGATGAGTATTACTATTATGTAAAGGCCGTTCCCAAAATGACGGTATCTGTGCCTACCAAGACGGTGAAGAGGATCAATTCCCAAAGGGACAGGATAGCAGAAAGCGAGCCGAGGAGCAGGAACCCAAGACAGCCGAAGCGGGATGTGGAGCGGATGGCTTCCCGCAGGGGCGATGCCAGGACAGGTGCCCAATACCGGAACGGCGGCGCGCGAAGCGGACGGGTGGCAGTGGGAAACGTCGAAAGTCAGGAAGAGCTGGATATTGACGTGGAGGATTATGAAGAGTGGCCGTAAAATGGCTGAAAAGTAAGGTTGGGTTGAGATGCAGTGGATTGAGACAGCAAGTGAATACCTGAAAAATATCAAGACATACGCGAATACCATAGACCTGTACGATGTGGCGGAAATCCTGATTATCGCGTTTCTGCTGTATTCCATTCTGGCATGGATGAAGACCACCAGATCCTGGAGGGTGCTGCGGGGCCTGGTAGTAATCGTCCTGTTTCTGCTGGTGGTGGACTTGATGCAGATGACCACCATCATCTGGATGACCCGCAACGTCCTGGGCTTTGCGGTGACGGCGATCATCGTGGCCATGCAGCCGGAGCTGCGCCAGGCCCTGGAGCAGCTGGGAGAGAAGAACTTCCTGCCCTCCTTCTCCAATTCCTCCCGGAAGATGGAGGATACCTTTTCCGAGAAGACGGTGGGGGAGATTGTGAAGGCCTGTGTGGAGATGGGCAAGGTGAAGACCGGTGCCCTGATTGTGGTGGAGAGGAAAGAGTCCCTGAAGGACTACGAGCGCACCGGCATAGAGGTGGACGGACTGGTGACCAGCCAGCTTCTGATTAATATATTCGAGCACAATACGCCCCTCCATGACGGAGCGGTAATCGTGCGGGGGAACCGGGTGACCTTCGCCACCTGCTATCTGCCTCTGTCAGACAACCTGGATTTGAGCAAGGAGCTGGGCACCAGGCACCGGGCGGGCGTGGGGGTGTCGGAGACCACGGACTCCATGACGCTGATTGTGTCGGAGGAGACGGGAGGCATCAGCATGGCCTATGAGGGCGAGCTGAGGAGGCACCTGAGCGCGGAGGAGCTGCGTGAGAGAATGCGGCAGATTATGGATTTGAATGGAGAAGAGGATGCAAAAGGCGCACACAAACGGAGAGGAAAAAACAGGGCGAAGAGTGAAAAGAAAGATACTGAATAACCTGGGGCTGAAGCTCTTGTCTGTGGTGCTGGCCATCGTGTTCTGGTTCCTGGTGGTCATGGCCGACAACCCCAAGGACTCCGTGTCTTTTTCGAATATACAGGTGAATCTGATCAACACGGAGCTGCTGGAAAAGGGCAATAAATTCTATGAGGTGCTGGAGGGCTCGGACAGGATTCGGGTCACCGTGGAGGCGCCCAGGAATGTCATACAGGAGCTGAGCGCCTCCGACATCGTGGCGGAGGCCGACGTGAGCAGGCTGACGGAGGTGAATACCGTGCCCATCAGCTTCCGGGTGCTCAACGACGAGGTGGAGATACTGGACATCTCCGGCAGCCGGGATGCCGTGCAGCTCAATGTAGAGCAGAAGGCCAGCAATTGGGTCAGTGTGGTCTGCGATACCAGGGGAGATGTGGCGGAGGGCTATATCATCGGCAATGCGAAGCTGGAGCAGAACAGGATAGAGATTACCGGTCCCCAGTCGGTGGTGGATAGCATCAAGAGCGCGGGCATCGAAATCGATGTGACCGGTGCTACCAGCAATGTGTCGGGCAACGCGGACATCCACTTCTATGACGCGGAGGGAGAGCTGGTGGACGACTCCGACATCGCGAAGAACACCAGCAGCATGCATGTGGAGGTACCGGTGCTGGCCACCAAGGAGGTGCCTGTGGAGGCCGCCTTTACCGGTGTGCCGGCGGAAGGATATCTGGTCACCGGCGTGGTGACGTGCGAGCCTTCCAGCGTGATGATTGCCGGTACGGCCTCCGCGCTGGCGGAGATCAGCAAGATTTCCATCCCGGAGAGGGAGCTGGACATCACGGAGGAGAGCGGCAATGTGGAGAGGGTCATCGATATCAGGAAGTACCTGGACAATGCTGCCCTGGTAGGCAACGACTTCAACGGAAGGGTGACTGCTACGGTCTATATCGAGCCGGTGGTGGAGAGGACGCTGGTGCTCACGCAGAGCAGCATCGAACTGGTCAACCTGCCGGAGGGATATGATGCGGGATTCGCGGAGGAGCAGGAGACCTACAGGCTGAGGATATCCGGTCTGGAGGAAGCCGTGTCTGCCGTGAACCAGAGCGAGATCCGCGGCACCATTGACATCGGCGCGTGGATAGCCGCGGGGAACATGCGGGACCTGACAACCGGCACGCATGAGATTCAGGCGGCGCTCACATTGCCTGACAATGTCAGCGCTGAGAATACGATATCTGTGAAAGTCATTCTTGTCAAAGCGGAGGAAGAATAAGAAATGGGCAGATTATTTGGGACAGATGGCGTAAGGGGGATTGCCAATGAAGAGCTGACCCCTCTGATGGCTATGCAGCTGGGACAGGCGGGAGCCTATGTCCTGACCAAGGAGAAGGAGCATAAACCTACTATCATGGTAGGGTGCGATACCCGTATATCCGGCGATATGCTGGCGAATGCCCTGATGGCCGGGGCATGCTCGGTAGGGGCGAACTGTGTGTACGTGGGCATCATGCCTACTCCTGCGGTGGCATATCTGACGCAAAAGTACAAGGTGGACGCAGGGGTCGTTATCTCCGCCTCCCACAATCCTGTGGAGTTCAACGGCATCAAGTTCTTCGATGGAGACGGCTACAAACTGCCAGATGAGCTGGAGGATGAGATTGAACAGCTGATGAAGGACAATATGCCCGGGGTGAAATTCCCCACAGGCACAGCGGTAGGGAAGATAAAATACCGCACCGATGCCAGGGAGGAGTACATCAACCATTCGATTCGGTCCGTGCCTGTGGCATTGGGGGGGATGAAGATTGTGGTGGACTGCGCGGAGGGCGCGTCCTATTATACCTCCGTGGAAGCCCTGAAAGAGCTGGGGGCCAGCGTGGTGGCGATTCACAACAATCCCGATGGCACCAATATCAACGCAAACTGTGGATCCACCCATATGGCAGAGCTGCAGGCCAGGGTCGTATATGAAAAGGCCAATATCGGCCTTGCTTTCGACGGAGATGCCGACAGGCTGCTGGCGGTGGACGAGAACGGCGAGATTGTGGACGGCGACCAGATTATGGCAATCGTGGGAAGCTACATGCGGGACAATGGGAAGCTGAAAAAGGACACCATCGTGGCTACGGTGATGAGCAATCTGGGATTCTTCCTGATGGGGGAAAGAAACGGGCTGACTATAGAACAGACCAAGGTGGGCGATCGGTATGTGCTGGAGCGTATGAGGGAGATTGGTGCCAGCCTGGGTGGAGAGCAGTCGGGACATATCATTTTCCTGGATGAGAACACCACAGGAGACGGGCTGCTCAGCGCGCTGCATCTGCTTCAGGTCATGGTGGATACGGGGAAGAGCCTGTCCGAGCTGGCGGGCATCATGGAAGTGCTGCCCCAGGCCCTGGTGAATGCCAAGGTGGCCAACCATAAGAAGGAGAAGTACATGGAATATCCGGAGATTGCCGAGGCAATCCGCAGGCTGGAGAAGAACTTTGCCGGAGAGGGCAGGGTACTGATCAGGCCGTCTGGAACGGAACCGCTGGTGCGCGTCATGATAGAGGGCAAGGATAAGCAGGTCATCCGGGAAGAGGCGGCTAAGCTGGCAACGCTGATACAGGATGTCATGTTCTGACGGGAGCATGTCATCCCGGACATAAGAGGTCGGATAAAGCAGATTGGAGGAAGGATAAAATGGTAAGTCAGAAAGTAGTAATCAAGAATCCTACTGGCTTGCATCTGAGACCAGCAGGGATTTTATGTAAGGAGGCGATGCAATTCAAGTCATTGATTACATTCCGGTTCCGGGAGAGCACCGCCAATGCCAAGAGCGTACTGAGCGTGCTGGGGGCCTGCGTGAAGAGCGGGGACGAGATTGAATTCTTTTGTGAGGGGGAGGATGAGCAGGAAGCGCTGAAATCATTGGTGCGTGCTGTGGAAAATGGATTAGGGGAATAAAAAAGCGCCGCGGGAAGCGGCGCTTTTTCTATCTGAAGGTGAAATTGTCATCCTCCTCTACGATGCATATCATGGTCTTTCCGGTATTCATCACGACTTCATTGCCGTAGTCATCATAATATCTGGTAGCACCGTAATCGGTGGTCTTCTCCCAGTTCACATGGATGCCCTTTCCGTTGGTGAAGTACCAGCCGTCCCTGGTGGTGTCATGGCACTGGAAAGCCAGATAGCCCTCTCCCAGCTCTTCATATTTGACATACTGTACCAGGATGTTCTTGAAGGTCAGCTGGGTGCCGCCAGAATCCACATGGGGGCCGTCCGTGCTGCCGGACAGATGCTGGAAGCGGTAATACAGGCCGTCCTCCTCATTAAATTCAAAATAGCATCTGGTCAGGGGATAGCAGCCCGACATATCGATATAGGTGGCGTTCTTGGCCTCGGCATCGTATTGGGTCAGCGTGTTCGGATTCAATTTGCTGGCGAATCGGAAGTGGCCGGCGTCTATCAAATCCCTGTATCCCATGGAATAACCCTTCTGGCTGATGACATTGGCCAGACCGGAACCTGTAGCGTAGCTGTTGTGGGGAGCGGCACGATCCGAGGAACGGAAGAACGCGCCGGCATCCGAGTCCAGATTGCCGTCGATGTTCTGGGTATTCGGCTCAGCTATCAGCTCGTTGATAAAATACGGGCCGCCGATGTGCACGATAAAAGCATCCCATTCAAAAGCCCAATAGACATAATAGGCGCGAAGGCTGCGGACATTGCCGATTTTCTCCAAATCCTGCCAATCCTCAAAAATGGCCATCATTCTGGACATGCGGGCCTCCACGTTGGCCTCGTAGACCACGGAGGCTTTTGACAGATTGTAGTGGGGGATGGCGTTGACTTCGTTGGGAATCATCACTGCTATGGGACGTGTGTTCGCTACATCGGGCTCGACCCATTCGTTGGTCAGGCGGCTGCGCACCATTCCTTCCCTTGGCGGAAGCGAGTCGTCCTCGGTGACGATTTCAGGCGAGGTGGACTGGGGGCTGTCGGGCGGCTGAGGCACCGAATCGATATCGCCTTCAGGCTGCTGGCTGGATTCAGGGACGACGGGGTCTACCGGTTCATCCTCCTGTCCGCAGGCCGTAAGCAAGATAAGCAAAGCTAAAAAGAGAATGCTGTTTTTCAGTTTCTTCATGATATGGTCTCCTGTTATATCAACGCGGCTTTCTGCATTGAATAAGGACATTATAACACAAAAGATGACAGCAGTCATCTAATCGACCGAAAAATTAATAAATTTAAGAAATAACCCGGTGATATCGCCGATTTTGTCTTGCGGATTGCCGGGGAAAAGGGTATACTAAAAGCAAAATATCGTGATGGAAGGAACCGGAAAGACCATGAGCCTGTTGACCGTAATCGTGCCCTGCTATAATGAAGAGGAGAACGTGCCCCTTTTTTACGAAGAGCTTATGAAGAACGAGCCTTTTCTGGCGGAAAAGGGGATGGAGCTGGAGCTGCTCTATGTGGACGATGGCTCCACGGACAAGACTGTCCCGGAGATAAAGAAGCTGCGGGAGCGGGACCCGAGGGTGCATCTGGTCTCCTTTTCCAGGAATTTCGGAAAGGAAGCTGCGATCTATGCGGGACTGGAGAACTCCAGAGGGGATTATGTGGTCATGATGGACGTGGATCTCCAGGATCCCCCGTCCCTGCTGCCGGAGATGTTTTCCTATATCCAGGAGGGATATGACTCCGTGGCTACCAGAAGGGTCTCCAGAAAGGGCGAGCCGCCCATCAGGAGTTTTTTTGCCAGGATGTTCTATCGGCTGATGAAAAAAATCTCCAAGACGGAAATCATGGACGGGGCCAGGGATTACCGGCTGATGACCAGGCAGATGGCGGATGCCATCCTGTCCATGCCGGAATACAACCGCTTTACGAAAGGAATCTTCGGCTGGGTGGGCTTTAAGACCAAGTGGATAGAATATGAAAATGTGGAGAGGGCCAGGGGAGAGACCAAGTGGAGCTTCTGGAAGCTGTTTTTGTATTCCCTGGACGGTATCTGCGCGTTTTCTACAGCGCCCCTGATGCTGGCGTCGGTCATGGGGGTGTTCTTCTGTGTCGTCGCGTTTCTGATGATTGTCTTCATCATTGTGCGTAAGATGATATTCGGCGATCCGGTATCCGGCTGGCCTTCCCTGGTGTGCATCATCCTTATGACCAGCGGAGTACAGTTCTTCTGCACGGGGATAGTGGGCCAATACCTGGCCAAAACCTATATGGAGGTGAAGCGGCGTCCCATCTACCTGATTCGGGAAAGTTTTTGAAAGTTAATAAAAAGTCTTAACGAATTCTTAGCGGCTATATCCCTTTTCACGTTGACGCTTTTATGGTAAAATTTATCATATTCTTCGTGGTAAGAAAGTGGCAGTCAACATAAGAAAGGGGAGTTCATATGGAGATTACTGCGGTTAAGGATTGCGAACTTGAAAAATATATTACGGAAATCATGTTGGATGTCGGTGTTCCAGCTCATCTGAAAGGATACCATTATCTCAGAAGCGCCATAATGCTGTCCGGGAGAGACATGGAAGTAGTAACCAGTGTGACCAAACTGCTGTATCCGGCGATTGCCAGGAGATTCAGGACAACCGACCAGAAAGTTGAACGTGCGATTCGCAATGCCATTGAGGTTTCATGGAACAGAGGAAATACAGAGACTTTTGAAAAAATGTTTGGATATTCCGCATCATCAGGCAGGACCAGACCTACAAACAGTGAATACATTGCCCGTATTGCGGATAAAGTTCGGCTGGATATCAAGGCCATGTAGGCACATACGGAAGAAACAACCGAAGATGGATATGCTTCTTACTGCGGGAATGGAAAGCAGCCGGGTGAAAATCCGGCTGCTTTTGTGGACTTTGTGGGATAATTATGGTAGAATGTTGAAAATAAGGACATGGCGGATGTCCTTATTCTGTAAATAAGCTGAATGGGAGTTTTAAAAAGTGAGAAAGAATACCTTCGGAGATTGCCTGATTGCAGGAGGGATTGCCGTCATCGGCGTGGCGGAAGCCTGGCATCTGGCCGCCGTTTTTTTGAATCTGGCATTTACGGACTGCGCCCGACTGATTGCCGTGTCCCTGAGCATCCTGTTCGTCCTTGGGACAGGCTTCCTGATTGCGAGGAGAAAGCGGATTTTCGCGAAAGATGGAAGGAAAACGTCCGCGGGCGTCCTCGGGCAGCTTTTCTATGCGGCGTTTGTCCTGATGGCAGTCTCCCAGCTTATTTTTATCGGGATTGGGAATGCTACCTACAGGAGCGGCGACATGATGGTGGAGACAGTGGAAAGCTTTCTGGTCTCCGATGGCATCTACCAGGTCAATCCCATGACAGGAATGCCCTATGCGGAGGGGATGCCGCTGCGGCTGAAGATACTGTGCCTGCCCACGCTGTACGGAAGCCTGTGCAGATGGACGGGGCTGAGGCCTGCGCTGGTGATTCGGACCCTGGTTCCCATGGCCGTGCTGCTGAACTGCTATGTATCTTTTTCGGTGCTGGGCAGGACGCTGTTTCCGGAGGATAGACAAAAACGTGCCTGTTTTCTGCTCCTGACATCGCTCCTGCTGTGGGTAGGGGCTTATGGCTATGGGATGGATGGGTTCAACCTGCTCTGCTGCGGCTGGCAGGGCGTGGCTATCCGCTCAGGCGTGCTCCTGCCCTGGACATTGTCGTTGTGCCTGCGGCATAAATGGTTTGGGGCTTTTCTGTGCGTCCTGGCCGAAGGTTCCATCGTCTGGACGTTTTATGGATGCGGCATCTGCCTGGCTGTAACGGCGGGGATGGCGGTGGCGGAGCTGCTCTGTGGCAGGCAAAAAGCTGTGGGAAAAGGGGAGGAAGCGAAATGACGGAGCTCCTTCGGAATGCGAGCCTTGGATGGGCTGATTATAAGGGCAGCGGAAAACTGGCGATTTTACTGCTGGCTGCTCTGATGTATCTGTGGTTTGCCGGAAAGTGGAGGAAACAGAAGGCGCTTGTGCTGTATACCACTGTGGCGGCAGTGTGCTGTATCCTGCCTGCAACCGCGGTTTTGCTGATGCTGTACCAGACAAAATTCTACGATTATCAGTGGATTTGGAGCATCGTGCCATTGACCGCAGTGACGGCCTACGGCGCGACGCTGTTTTTGGATCAGCAGTGGAGGGACGCTGACGGAGGAGGGTGGCGCAAGGCCCTGCCGGTGACATTGCTGCTCCTCCTGGCTGTCCTGCTCTGCGGGAACCTTGGCGGGAACGGGGAGGAAAGGGCACAAAAAAACGCCGAGAAAGCGGAGAGCGAGACTGTGGTTCAGATGATTGGTGAGGCCTGGCCGGGGGAGGACATCTGCCTCCTTGCGCCGCGGAAGATTCTGGAATACGCCAGGGAGGCGGACGGGCGGCTTAGGCTGGTCTATGGCAGAAATATATGGGATCCGTCCCTGAACGCCTATGCCTATGACACCTATGGCGAGAGGGAGACCGATTTGTGTCAGTGGATGGAATGGGTGGAGCAGGCCGCTGGAGTCTGGATGCCGGAGGACGACAGGGAGGAGATGCTGGCCACCCTGGAGGAACGGGCCCGGGACGCGGTGGACATGGGCGTCAACTGCATCCTGTTTCCCGCAGGAGTGCCTGTGGAGATGAAAGAGCGCATGGAGGCGGCACTGGGCGCGAAGGCGCAGGCCTTTGGGGACTACATCGCCTTTGTGCTGTTTTAGGGAATGATTCATACAGGAAAAGAGGAAAGCTATGGATGAGCTGATCAGCATCATCGTGCCAGTCTATAATGCGGCGAAGTACATTCGGGAGACCATTGCCTGCGTGGAGGCGCAGACCTACAGGGCCTGGGAGCTCCTGTTGGTGGAGGATGGAAGCGGCGACGGGACGCCTGAGGTGATTGAGCAGTGCATCAGGGACAGGGGGGATTCCCGGATACGCCTGATCCGCCAGCCCTCCAATATGGGGGCCGCCAGGGCCAGGAACAGGGGGCTGGAGGAGGCCCGGGGAAGATATATCGCCTACCTGGACGCAGACGATCTCTGGGTGCCGGAGAAGCTGGAGAAGGAACTGCGGTTCCTGCGGGAAAAGGAGGCTGCTTTTGTTTTTACAGGCTATGAGTTCGCGGACGAGCGGGGCAGGGGCACAGGCAAGGTGGTGCGCGTGCCGGAGACGCTGAACTACCGCCAGGCCCTGAGCAATACCACGATATTTACGACTACGGTCATGTTCGATACGGAGAGGATACCCAGGGAGCAGCTTCAGATGCCCGAAATCAAAAGCGAGGATACCGCCCTCTGGTTCCGGGTGCTGCGCAGCGGCTGTACCGCATATGGATTGGACGAGAACCTGGTGCTCTACAGGCGCTGCGGCAGCACCCTTTCCTCCAACAAGCTGGAGGCGTTGCGGCGCATCTGGAATCTCTATCGGCGTTCAGAGAACTTAAGCCTGCCCCGCAGCGCGTGGCATTTCTGCTTCTGGGCGGTGAGGGCCGTGAAGAGAAGACTGTAGGTGGAGGAGGATTGTACCGTGAATGTGAATACCAATGACAAGAAACTGAGACAATTGGAGACATTCAAGAGACTGATCAACCTGGGGCTGACGGCAGTGTGTCTGGGGCTGGAGGTGGCGCTGTTCGCCTATTGGTGGCAGATGCAGTTCCGCTGGAGCGTGGTGGAGCAGCTTCGGAATTTCTGGGGCAAAGGGCATGTGGTGGAAGTGACCATCTATGCCTTTGTGCTGATTCTGCTTTCCTCTATGTACGGCGGCATGCGCCTGGGATATCTGAAGAACGTGGAGCTGATCTTCTCCCAGGTATTCGCCACATTGATGGCCAATATCTTCATATACGCGGAGCTTTCCGTGATGGCGGCCCAGCCCTTCGTTCTGGATGTATTCATCCTCATGACGATAGAGCAGACCATGGTGGTGGTCATATATATCAATGTGGCCAACCGCATCTATCGGGCCATTTTCCCGCCCCGCAGGCTCCTGCTGATCCATGGGGACAGGCCCATAGAAAACATCTGCGGCAAATTCGAGAGCCGCCGGGACAAATATATCATCACCAGGACCATCCATGTAGGGGAGGGCTTCGATGCGGTCAGCGGGGCAATCCTGGAGTCCTATGAAAGCGGAGAGTGCAATGCCGTGGTGCTGGGGGACATCTCCGTGGTGGACAGGACTCCTCTGATCAAATTCTGCTACGCGCATTCCATCCGGTTCTATCTGCTGCCGAAGATAACGGATGTGATACTGATGGGCGCGGAGGAGCTCCATGTGTTCGACAGCCCCATGATGGTGACCAGAGAATACTGCCTTACCGTGGAGCAGAGGATAGTAAAGAGATGCATCGATGTGTCGGGTGCGCTGGTGCTGCTGATTCTCGCCTCCCCCTTTATGCTGATCACCGCCATCGCCATCAAGCTCTATGACGGCGGCCCCATATTGTACAAGCAGGTGCGCTGCACCCTGGACCAGAGGGAATTCTATATCATGAAATTCCGCAGCATGCGCACGGACGCGGAAAAGGACGGCGTGGCCAGGCTTGCCCAGAAGAACGACGACCGCATCACCCCCGTGGGGAAAATCATCCGGAAATGCAGGATCGACGAGCTGCCCCAGCTGGTGAACATCCTAAAGGGGGACATGTCCTTTATCGGGCCCAGGCCGGAGAGGCCGGAGATCATCGCCCAATACCTGGAGGTCATGCCGGAGTTCGCCTATCGGATGAAGGTGAAGGCCGGGCTGGCCGGCTTCGCCCAGGTGTACGGAAAGTACAACACATCCCCTTATGACAAGCTGAAGCTGGACCTGACTTATATCGAGAACTATTCTATCATGCTGGACATCAAGCTCATGCTGCTGACCTTGAAGATTCTGTTCTGGCCGGACAGCACCGAGGGAGTGGAGACGGAGCAGATCACGGCCCTGCGGGAGGAGCACAGGCGGCGCCAGCAGAAGCCAGACAGCAGGGAAGAGGAATGATATGGACATGTGGAAGGGGTATTATGGAAAAGAGCCTTTTGATCTGCGGCTGGCGGTGCTGCGCATGGCCTACCGGCTGCCGCTCATAGGGGTGGTCACGATTCTGGGCACGCTGTTGATTGGGGGCGGATATTATGCGAAAAACGCGCTGCAGGGGGAGAGGACATATGAGGCCGTATCCTCCTATCGGGTGGAATACGCGGTGGATAATGTGGAAGACATGATGAACGTGTATGTCAACGAGATGAGCTGGAACACCTATATGCAGTCCGGGATGTTCCTGGACGCGGTAAGTGGCCATCTGGCGCGGTCCGGCGGGGAGGAAATAAGCCGGGAGGAGCTGGCGGGGGCGGTTTATGCTCAGGTGCTGTCGGATATCCGGCTGCCTTCCACCACGGTGACCACCGATGACCCGGAGAAGAGCGTAAGAATCGCCCAGGCTGTGGAAGCGGCCATGACGCAGGAGCTGGCGGCGCAGATGAGCGAGATTGACTATATGACCGTCATCGATTCGGGAGATACGGCCGCAGAGGTGCGTCCGGTCCTCAGGATGAGGAGGGTGTCCATGTTTGGCGCGATTCTGTCCTTCCTTTCCGTTTTAGCGATTCTGCTTTTGAAAGAGACAGGGGACGACTGCATCTGGCTGCCGGCCTCTATCTGGAGACGCTACGGTATAAAAGTGGCGGGGACCATAGAGAGCAGGGAACTGGCAGAAAATATGGGATACTTTTTCCGCCGGGAGGGACAGGCTTTAGATGGCCCGGACAGAGCCGTGGCCGTCTGCGCGGTGCAGGAAGGGCTGGATGTGGAGGCGGTGCTGAAGCGCCTGAGAGAGAGATGTCCTGACAGCGTGGGCGACGAGTGGTTTGCGGTTCCGTCTCCCATAGGGGATCCGGCGGTGGCAAGGCGGCTGCGGGAAGCCCGGGGCATCCTGCTTGCGGTCAGGGCAGGGAGCCATGCGGGCAGAGCGCTCGAGCGGGTGCTGGAGTATCTCGGGCAGCAGGACTGTCCTGTGACGGCAGCTATTTTATGGGACGCGGACGAGAAGCTGCTTTGCAGGTATGACTTTGTCCGGACGGGCGGCAGGGAGCGGAAATCAAAGAGATGAAGAGAGGAAATACATGAGGGTTCAGGTACTGGCATCTGTCATGAATGAGGAGCCCGCGGCACTGCTGGAACGGATGAGACTGGAATCGGACGCGGTCATCATCAACCAGTGCCATCGGCTGGGGCTGGAAAACATAACATATAAGGGGCATCAGGTGCAGTTCTTTTCCTTCCCGGACAGGGGCGTGGGCAGGAGCCGCAACGAGGCTATCCTCAGGGCGGAGGGGGACATCTGCCTTTTCTCGGACGCGGATATCGTGTATGAGCCGGGATATGCGGAGAAGATATCGGCAGAGTTTGAACGGAATCCCCATGCGGATATGATACTATTCAACATTACGGTGGAGGAGAGCCGCAGAACCTATCACATCACAAGGCGCGGGCGGGTCCGCTGGTACAACTGCGGCAGATACGGGGCGGTGAGCTTTGCAATCCGCCGGGAGAGCCTGCTTTCCTCCGGTGTGACTTTTTCCCTGCTGTTCGGCGGCGGCGCCAGGTATGGAAGCGGCGAGGACAGCCTGTTCCTAAAGGAGTTCATGGATAAGGGCTATGCGGTATATATGGCTCCTGTTACCATTGGACGGGAGGAGGCCGGGGAATCCACATGGTTTTCGGGCTATGACGAGAAGTTTTTCCGGGACAAGGGGGTGCTCTACCGGTATCTGTACGGCAGGCTGGCCCGGGCCATGGCCCTCCGGTTCCTGCTGGCCCATCGGCACAGGCTCTGCGCGGAGGTGCCGCTGGGACAGGCATACAGATGGATGTGCCAAAAGGAAACATAGCAGAGGAAGGGATGGAAGATGGAACGGAGCGCGCTGGTTTATATTCTGCTGACCGCCGTCACGGTGGCTCTGGGGCTGTGCGTGGACAATGGGGAATATGTGCCCGACTATATCAGAGGAGGCCGCAGGCCCGGCAGGGCCGCGGGGAACGGGCTGTGGGAAAGGCGGGAGGCCAGGAACAGGATTGCCATGGCCGCGATCTACTGCCTCCTGACTGGGGTGTCGGCCTGCAGGATCGCGGTGGGCAACGATTACTGGGTGTACAGGGACAATTTCAACCTAATCGCCCAGGACCGCCATGTGGCCTCGGAGTTCGGCTTTAACATGATCGTGAAATGGATACAGGAGCTGTGCGGCGAAGACAAGTATATCCCGGTGTTCGCCTTCTTTTCCATGCTGACGGTCTGGTTCTTCGTGAAAGCCCTCCATGACCAGGGGAGCAGTTTTGCCTTTTCCCTGTATCTGCTGATGACGGGGGGATATTATTTCAACAGCCTGAATTCCGTCAGATACTATCTGGCCCTGGCCCTGGCCCTGTTTTCCATGAAATATGTGCTCCGGGGCGAATACGGGAAATTTGTCTTGACCATACTGGCGGGGGCCATGTTCCATAAGTCCATCCTATTGGTGATTCCAGTGTACCTCGCGGCGCGCGTCCTGGCATCGGCGCCCCTGAAGAAATGGCATTATGCGGCGGGGACGGCGCTTCTGTGCAGCCTGGTATTCGGACAGAGGCTGTATCGGGAAATTATCTTTTTCTTCTACCCGTTTTATCGGGATTCCGCATTCGACAATGGGGAGCTCTCCTATGCCAACATTCTGAAATGCGGCTGCGTGCTGATTCTCTGCCTGATATGCTACAGACAGAGCCTGCGGGAGGATGTGGCGAACCGTTTTTATTTTTTCCTGAATGTATTCGGCCTGACGGTTTACTGCTGCGGCTCTTTTATTCCGGAGGTGTCCAGGGTAGGCTACTATATGATTGTATCCCAGATATTCCTGCTGCCGCGGCTTCTGGCGCGGATGCCATGGGTACGGCTGCGGAGGCTGTGCCTTGCGGGCGTGATTGGGGCTTTCGGATGCTATTTTCTGCTGCTGTTGAGGGGGATGTACGCAATCGATGTAAGGTTGCTTCCGTACCTGAACTGGATTTTCAATGATACAGGCCCCGGCAGCGCGCTGTGAGGGGCCGGAGGTGATCGGAAGGAGAGGGAAATGTCTATGAAGGTCTTGTGGCTGTGCAACCAGGCGTTGCCCGCGGCTGCCCGTCAGATGGGCATGGAGGCATCCAATAAAGAGGGCTGGGTCAGCGGGATGGCCGGGGCTGTGCTGGCGGGCTGCCATGAGAGCGGCATCCGGCTGTCCGTGGCGTTCCCGCTGCCCGGGCATATGATCGTGCCGGGACAGGAATTCCGTGCCGGGACGGTGGACGCGGAAACCGGCGGGGGCGGGGAGCGGGCCTCCTTTTCCTATTACGGCTTCCCGGAGGACGTGGGGCATGCGGAAAAATATGACGGGAGACTGGAACATGTGCTGGAAAAAATCGTCTCTATAGCAGAGCCGGATATCGTGCACTGCTTCGGCACGGAATTTCCCCACACCCTGGCCATGTGCAGGGCCTTCCCCAGGAAGGACAGGCTGCTGCTGGGCCTGCAGGGGCTCTGTACGCCGATTGCGGAGCATTACTACGCGGATCTGCCGGAGCGGACGGTCCGGCGGGCGACCCTGCGGGACAGGCTGAAAAGGGACAGCCTAAGGCGGCAGCGGGAGAAGTTCGTCCTGCGGGGTGTCATGGAGCGGGAAGCCGTGGGCCTGGCGGGGAACATCACCGGGCGCACCCGGTGGGACAGGATGTATGCCAGGGAATGGAATCCGAGGGCCCGGTATTTTGAGATGAACGAGAGCCTGCGGCCGGAATTCTACGGGCCGGTGTGGAATCCGGAGGCCTGCGAGCCCCATTCCATCTTCCTGAGCCAGGGGGACTATCCTCTGAAGGGGCTGCACTATATGCTGCGGGCATTGCGGATCATATTGGCGGTATACCCGGAGGCGAAGCTGTATGTGGCGGGAAACAGCCTGGTGGCATACGGCACATGGAAGGAGAAGCTGAAGATATCGGGCTACGGGAGATTCCTGCGCGAAATGCTGACAGGCCTGGGGCTGGAGGGGCGGGTGTGCTTCCTGGGGAAGCTGGACGCGGGGCAGATGCGGGACAGATACTTAAAGTGCGGCCTGTTCGTCTGCTGCTCCGCTGTGGAGAATTCCCCCAATTCCCTGGGGGAGGCCATGCTTTTGGGGGTGCCCTGCGTCAGCGCGGACGTGGGCGGCATCTCCAGCATATTTACGGGAGGGGTGGACGGCATCCTGTACAGGGGGTCTGATCACGGCGGCGCATCCGGGGGCCCGGGGACGGAAGGGGCCGGAGAGCTGGGGGCGGTGTCCGGGCGGCTGGCGGAGGCGGTGCTTGAAATGTGGCGCGATCCCCGGAAAAGGGACGAATACTGTCGCAATGCCAGGAAGCATGCGCTGAAAACCCACGACAGGGATCGAAATTATCAAAAACTGGTGGAAATATATGAAGAAATCCTGTAAAATAGCATTTGTATCAAATTACATCAACCACCATCAGATTCCCTTCTGCGACAGCATGTACCGTCTCCTGGAGGGGGCGTTCACCTTCGTGCAGACGGAGAGGATGGAGCAGGAGCGGGTGCAGATGGGATGGCACGCCTCCCGGAGGCCGGACTATGTGCGCTGCTGGTACGAGGAGCCGGAGGCCTGCAGGAGGCTGGTCCTGGACTGCGATGTGGCGCTGTTCGGGGGGACGGATGACGAAAGCTATATAGAAGAAAGGCTCCGGGCCGGGAAGCCGGTGATGCGCGTCAGCGAGCGCCTGTACAAGACAGGGCAGTGGAAGGCCGTGTCCCCCAGAGGGCTGCTGAAAAAGTACCATGACCATACCAGGTACAGGAAATCCCCGGTGTGGCTATTGTGCGCCGGGGCCTATGTGGCTTCCGATTTCCGCATCATCCGGGCCTATCCTGGGAAGATGTACTGCTGGGGGTATTTTCCGGAGACCAGGCGGTATGACTTGGAGACGCTATTTGGTGGAAAAGGATACGGGGAAGAGAAGATTCCCTATCTGCTCTGGGCGGCCCGGATGATCGACTGGAAGCATCCGGAGCTGGCGGTGGAGACGGCCAGGACGCTGCGGGAGAGAGGGCTGCGCTTCCACATGGACATCATCGGGGACGGAGAGCTGCGGCCCATGGCGGAGAGGCTGGCCGGGGAATACGGGCTGGAAGGCTGTGTCTCCTTTCCGGGGTATCAGTCTCCGGAGGAGGTGCGCCGATATATGGAGCAGGCGGACATTTTCCTCTTCACCAGCGACAGGCAGGAGGGCTGGGGAGCAGTGGCAAATGAGGCCATGAACAGCGGCTGCGCCCTGGTGGCCGACCATATGATCGGAGCGGTGCCCTACCTGGTCAGGCATGGGGAGAACGGGCTGATCTATGGGGACGGCAGGAAGGAGCAGCTGTTCGGGGCCGCGGAGCGCCTGGTGCGGGACAGGGCGCTGTGCAGGAAGCTGGGAGAGGCGGCCTACCGGACGATCGCGGAGGTATGGAACGCGGAGAGCGCCGCCGGGCGGCTGCTGGAGCTGATCGGGGCGGTCACCGGGCTGGACTGGGCCAGGGGGGCCGGGACAGGGGGGCAGAGCCTTACCGGATATGCGCCCTGCGGGCCTGCCCCGGTGCTGCGGGAGCGGTTCCGCCGGACAGAGCCGGGGAGATATGCTCGCGAGCGATGAACTTTGCCGCAATGTCCCCTTGGCTTTCGCTCGTGAGTCGGGCTGCTTGGCAGATTTTGGCGATTGTCAGCATATACTGCAGCCCGCCAGGATTTACAGTGGTGTCCATGGGAAAGTGCCTGGCTGGCGGTCCGCAGTCGGGTTGCACTGTAAAGTTGACCGATGCGCAGTATAGGTTCCCGGAGAATGGTTTTTTGGTATATAAAATACGTAAAAACAAATGGAGCTTAATATAATGGAAACTCCCTTGATAACAGTCATTGTACCGGTTTATAATATAAAGGACTATCTGCCCAGATGCGTCCGCTCCATCACGGCTCAGACCTACAGCCGCCTGGAGATCATCCTGGTGGACGACGGCTCCACGGACGGCACGGGGCAGCTCTGCCACAGGCTGGCAGAGGAGGACGGGCGGATCAGGGTCCTGCATAAGGAGAACGGAGGCTCCTCCTCCGCCAGGAACCTGGCGCTGGCCCAGGCTGCGGGGGAGTATGTGGGCTTTGTGGACAGCGACGACTATATCGCGCCGGACATGTATGAGCTGCTGATGAGGGGGATTCGGGAATTTGGGGTATCCGCGGCCCAGGTGGCCCGGGACGAGATCGATGAGAAGGGGAATCCGCTGCCGGACATCTGTGTCCCGCCCAAGGAGGCCACTGTGCTGGATGACAGGGAATTCATGGAAGAGCTGCTGATGCACAGGGGGGACTGCTCCTTCTGCACCAAGCTGATACGCAGGGACCTGTTTCCGGCGGAAGCCTTTCCGGTGGGGAAGCTCAACGAGGATTTCCATCTGCTGGTGCGCATGCTGCCGGGGATGGGAAAGGTGGCGTCCCTGCCGGACCAGGCATACCATGTATTCTACAGGATAGGCAGCAATTCCCGCAAGGCGGATAAGGAGACCTTTTCCCGGGTCTATGCCGACTGCGTGGAAAATGCGGATATGGTGGCGGAAATCGTGAAGAGGGATTATCCGGAGCTGGAGGATACGGCATTTCGGTTCGGGGTTTTCCAGAGGCTGGAATATCTGCTGCATATCCCGATTTCCCAGATGACCAGAGACAATGGAACCTATCGCGGGATTGTGGCATATCTGCGCAGGAACTGGGCGAGGGCCATGGGGAGCAGAATCCTGACGGAGAAGAACAAGGCCTACCACACGTTGTTCGCCATAGCCCCGAAGAGGCTTAGAAGGCTGCATGCGGCATGGCGGCGGGGGATTGGTTACCGGGCGGCGGGGGGCGGTTTGTCCTAGAAGGAATTACCAGGGCATTTTTCTGGATATTGTGCTATGCTTACTTAGGTTAAGGCCGGATGACGGCGAGGGACTTCCAATTCGTTTCGTGTCCGCTATTGCGGTCAGATAGGAGTGTAGATGAAAAAATATGTGAGATACATATGTGGGGTAGTGACGGCAGCGGTTCTGCTGGCGGCGGATATAAGCTGGCCTGTGGCCCATGCCCAGGAGGATACCGGTCAGGAGATTCCGGAACAGGAAGGACAGGCATCCGGCGAGGTGCAGATGCCCGATGCGGAAGAGGGCGCGGAGGATATCACGGAAGAGGGACAGGTCTCGGATGACGATGCGGCAGGCGAAGGCACCCAGGCTCCGGAGGACGACCAGGCTCCGGAGGACGACCAGGCCCCGGAGGACGACCAGGCCCCGGACGCGGAGCAGACCGGAAACCAGGCCGGGGAGGAAGACCCGTCGGAGGACGGCAAATCCCGCGCCGCCGGAGACATGGACGAGGAGACTGCCGAATGGATTCGGCTGGCCGGGGAGGAGCTGGCGGGAATCGCTGCGGAGAGGGACATCATGGCCCTGGTGTATTTAAGCGATGAGTATCCCGTGCGGGTGTCGCCCTCCTATGAAAGCGAGGCGGCGATCACCGTGCTCAGCGGCCAGACAGTGAACATCCTGGACATGGCCGTGGACGAGAATATGGAGGTCTGGCATTATGTGAGGCTGGATTATGAGGGGCGGCAGGTATGCGGCTATGTGCCCAGGACTTATCTGGCCTGTTCGGACGAGCGGTTCCTGGGATGGGAAGAGATGTTCGGCATGAACGCGGCTGCCTATGCCATTGACGGGGAAAAGGCGGCGAATAAGGACATCGAGCAGTTTCCCGAGAGCTACCGCCCGGCGCTGCTGGCGCTGAAAGAGAAGCATCCGAACTGGACGTTTGTCGTGATGAACACGAAGCTGGACTGGCGGAAAACCATTGATGCTGAGCTACAGGATGCGCGGAGCCTGATAGAAAAAGTCTTTCCCGACTGGACAAAGAACGGAAAGTTCGATAATAACTGGTGCTATGCGTCCAGAGCGGCGGTGGAGATGTATATGGATCCCAGGAACGGCCTGACGGAGGACGGTATTTTCCAGTTTGAACAGCTGACCTACAATGAGACGTACCATACGGAGGAAGCGGTGAGGAGTTTCCTGAAGACCACCTTCATGACGGATGAGGGAGGGAAGCTCGCGCCGGGAACGGACAAGACCTACGCAAGGCTGTTTTGGGAAGTGGGCAGCGAGAAGGGGCGCGAGGTCAGCCCTTTCCACCTGGCGGCCAGGGTGTATCAGGAACAGGGGAATGGAACCTCGCCCTTGATTTCGGGAACCTACCCGGGATATGAGGGGTATTACAATTATTTTAACATAGGTGCCTCGGGCAATACAAATGAACTGGTATATGGAAACGGCCTGACATACGCGAAGAACCATGGATGGGACAATGCAGAGAAATCAATCCGGGGCGGGGCAGACGTCATTTCTGCCAACTATATCAAGATGGGGCAGGATACGTTATATCTGCAGAAGTTCAATGTGAATCCGAATGGCGGATATCCCGTTTACAGCCATCAATACATGCAGAATATCCTGGCCCCTACTTCGGAGGGGAAGAAAATCAAAAAACTTTACGAAACGGCAGGCGCGCTGGACAATAGTTTCGTGTTCAAGGTTCCGGTTTTCGAGAGCATGCCCGCCCAGCCCTGCGGGGAGCCGGCCGTCTCCATGGAGGTAGTGGTGGCGCTGCCGGAGGGCTATGGGGATTCTGTCATGTGGCTGGACGGCGTGGCGTATAAGGGAGAGCTTCGCGATGGAAGCCTGATTGCTACCGCGTCCGATACGAAGGCGAAGACGGCAGTGGTCTATAAGTACGATAAGAACGATGTACCCGTGGGCATGTATGTCTGGAGCCTGGCCCATAACGGAACCGTATATACGGCCACACCGGAACCGGGGCTGCAGGATCTGCTGACCTATCACGGCTTCTCCATCCGGGTCGCGGGCAAGACAGGGATACGATTCAAGACGGGCATCTCCACGGAGCTGCGGTCGAAGCTGACAAATGCCGGCGTAAACGGCTACAAGCTCAAGGAATACGGCACACTGGTCATGAACAATGCCAATATGAGCCAGTATCCCATGATAAAGGGTGGGGAGAAAGTGGCGGGAGGCATCTCCTACGGCAAGGACAGCAACGGAAACATGCAGGACGTGGTGTTCGAGATAGTGGACGGACGCTATCGGTTCACTTCCGTGCTGGTGGGGATTCCCGTGGAGCAGTACAAGACGGAATTCGCTTTCCGCGGCTATGCCGTGCTGGAGAAGAACGGCGTGCAGATAACCCTATACGGTCCCGCGAAGGCCAGGAGCATCTACGATTTGGCAAAGGTGCTGCTGGGAAACGGCTCGTATGAGCAGGGGTCGGGGGCCTATGTATTTCTGGAGAAGCTGGTCAGCGATGCGGATGCGCTGAAGACGTCGGCGGAAGGGAATTGAGCAGTTGGTTTAAGATGGCATCGAATGGGAGGATATTATGATGAAAAAATGGAGATATACAATAGCAGCAGGCATACTGCCTTTGGCCCTGCTGGTGGGCTGCGGAGACGGAACCGGCATGGGCATCGGCGGGGTATCCGGCCAGAGCATCATCGATGAAGTGGAGCCGGTGGATGTGACGGAGATTACGGAATCGCCTTCGCCGGAGCCGGAGGAGACTCCGGAGCCGGAGACAGCGGTGCTGTATCATGCTGGCGCGCTGACCCCGGAGGAGGAAAACTCCGTGCTGGAGATTATGAAGACCCTGCTCCAGAATCTGGAGCTTCCGGAGTATATAGGTGAAGGCATCCATACAATAAGCGCGGAAGGATGGCTGGAAACCATGAGCCAGGGAATCTATGAGGGCAGCAGAAGCTATTCCCTGCAGAAAGGGACGGATGTCCTGCTTACCTTGCAGATCGGATATGACATAGAGGGAAAGCCTTACGCCAATGTATTCTATCCGGGAGGGGATGGCAGCGTGCTGGTGCTCAAGCAGGCAGGAAAGGTCACATGGCTGCTGCAGACCGGCGTGGCCAACGGGAAATACGAGGGCGGCTTTGAGATATGGCAGTTCGACGGAGAATCCGGCCTCATCGTGCATGAGCAGGGGACTTATGCCGCGGGAATCATCGTGGGCGAATACAGTAAGTCCGAATATACCGGGGGAGCGGGAGAGGCCTTTGACATGTGGACGAACCGGGAGAATTTCGAGTACAAGACGACCACGACCACCTTTGACGAGAACGGGGAGCCCCTGCCCAGCGCTACGCCTGTTCCCACCCAGAAGCCTGTGACAACCACCCAGAAGCCGCCTGTGCAGACGGCACCGCCTACACAGGCTCCTACCGCTGAGCCCACGCCTGAGCCAGAACCAGAGCCGGAACCGAATCCTCCGGCACCGCCCAGTACGCCTGAGCCTACGCCAGAACCGACTCCTGAGCCGACCCCTGAGCCAACGCCAGAGCCTACAGGCGGAGATACGGATATTGACTGGTCCCCGGATTTGATGTAAGTTTTGTCGAGAGGTGGAAGAGATGTACATCGCCGTGAAAAAAATTATAGACAGAATCCTGGCATTACTTGGCATGATTGTGCTGTCACCGGTTTTTTTGATACTGGTGGCAGCTATTAAGCTGGATTCCAAAGGGCCTGTGCTTTTCAGACAGAAGCGGGTGGGCATCCACAAGACGCATTTCTTCATCCTCAAATTCCGCACCATGCGGGTAGACACGCCGAAGGACATGCCAACACATCTTCTGGAAAATCCTGAGCAGTATATTACTAAGGTGGGCAGATTCCTGCGCAAGAGCAGTCTGGACGAGTTGCCCCAGATTGTCAATATCCTGAAGGGGGACATGGCTATCGTAGGGCCCAGACCTGCGCTGTGGAACCAGTCAGACCTGATTGCCGAACGGGATAAATATGGAGCCAACGATGTGCTTCCCGGTCTCACCGGCTGGGCCCAAGTCAATGGTCGGGACGAGCTGCCTATTCCTGTGAAGGCGAAGCTGGACGGGGAATATGTGGAAAAGATGGGGATTGTCATGGATTTAAGTTGCCTTATCAGGACAGTGACTTCCGTAGTGAAGCAGGACGGCGTGGTGGAGGGCGGAACAGGCACATTGCAAGAGAAGAAACAGTGACACAGATGATATACAGGAGAGGGGTGCGCAATGGAAATCTGGAAGTTTTCAAAGATTCCGCTGAATCGAATTATCGCGCTGGTACTGATGGATATCATGTGCATTGTGGTGACATCCTTTGGGGCGCTGTATATTCGATACGAATTCAGCTTTAAGAGCATTGACCCTGTTTTTCTGCAGAGCTATGAGAATATTATGGTGCCTAATATTCTGATGACATTATCTTTTTTTGCCCTTTGGAAGCTTTATAAAAGCGTGTGGCGCTATGCCAGTGCCAATGAACTTATCAATATCATCATGGCTGCCGCCTGCACTTCTATGGCACAGTTGATTTTTTGCACCGTTACGGGAAACAGAATGCCCAGAAGCTACTATGTGCTGTACTGCTTCCTGCTGACCACGGCCACCTGCTGTATCCGGTTCGGCTACCGGATCCTGCGCATCATCAATAATAAGCGGGCCAGTATGGTGGAGCGCAAGCAGAAGGTCAGCACCATGATTATCGGGGCCGGGGCGGCCTGCAACATGATTCTGAAGGAGCTGGAGAGCAGCCAGTACCTGAACCTGTGCGCCAGGTGCATCATCGACGACCAGCCCGGCTGCCACGGAAAGCTCATGCGGGGCATCCCCATCGTAGGGGGCAGGGACTGCATCCTGGACGCGGTGGAGCAGTACGGAATCGATGAGATCATCTTCGCCATTCCCTCGGCCAATACCCAGACCAAGAAGGAAATCCTGGACATCTGCAAGGAATCCGGGTGCAAGCTGCGGACAGTGCCCGGCACCTACCAGCTGATCAACGGGGACGTGTCCGTGTCCGCTTTAAAGGAAGTGGAGATAGAGGACCTCCTGGGGCGGGAGCCCATAGAGATCAATTCGGAGGAAGTCCTGGGCTATGTCAGGGATCGGGTGGTGCTGGTCACGGGCGGGGGCGGCTCCATCGGCGGGGAGCTGTGCAGGCAGATCGCGGCCCACAGTCCCAGGCAGCTGATCATCCTGGACATCTATGAGAACAATGCCTATGAGATACAGCAGGAGCTGATTCGCAGATATCCGGAGCTGAACCTGGTGGTGCTGATTGGGTCTGTGCGCAATACCAATCGAGTGAATTCGATTTTTGAGACATATCGGCCTGAGATCGTGTACCACGCGGCGGCCCACAAGCATGTGCCCCTGATGGAGGATAGCCCCAATGAGGCCATCAAGAACAATGTGATGGGGACCTACAAAATCGCCACGGCTGCGGACAGGTACGGCGTGGACAGGTTCGTGCTGATATCCACGGACAAGGCGGTGAACCCTGCCAATGTGATGGGGGCCTCCAAGCGCATCTGCGAGATGATCGTCCAGATGATGAACCGGAAATCCGGGACGAATTTCGTGGCGGTGCGGTTCGGGAACGTGCTGGGGAGCAATGGAAGCGTAATCCCGCTGTTCAAGCAGCAGATTGCGGAGGGCGGCCCGGTGACGGTGACGGATCCGGAGATCATCCGCTATTTCATGACCATCCCGGAGGCCGTGTCTTTGGTGCTGCAGGCGGGGGCCTATGCCAGGGGCGGGGAGATATTCGTCCTGGACATGGGGGAGCCCATGAAAATCCTGGATCTGGCGGTGAACCTGATCAAGCTTTCGGGGTATCGGCCCGGGGAGGACATTGAGATTAGGTTCACCGGCCTGCGGCCTGGGGAGAAGATGTATGAGGAGCTTTTGATACAGCAGGAGAACCTGGAGAAGACGGCGAACAAGATGATTTTTGTCGAAAAACCGACTTATTTCAATGAGGAGATTTTCGAGAGGCAGCTGGAGAAGCTGATAGCCGCCGCGAAGAAGGAGTCCTCGGATATCCGGCGGGAGATTCGGGAGATTGTGGGCACATATCGCGCGGAGGGCGACGAGGGCTGAAGGACAGGCCGATGGCGCAGGACTGACGAATCGGCCGGGACAGGCTGTACGCGGGGCGCCGTGCCGGGGCGCCGCGTTTTGATTCACGGGGAATCAGTGGCTGTGCAGGACGCGGGAATCCGGGGACGGACAGAACGGAAGGCGCTGCACCGTGGCCGGAAGCGGCGAAGAGGATTGGAAGGGAAGCCATGCGGCGCGGGGCAGCTGCTGTGCACGCCCGTACAGCGGAGGAGAGCTGAGGCGGCCGAAGCCTGGGCTTGCACAGGATAGGGGGGGAATGCAGCGCGCGGAAGGAGGAGCCGGGATGAAGAGAGTCTTGATCACCGGGGCGGGGAGCTATATCGGCACTGCCTTTGAGAGCTGGATAGCCGAACGTTCCGATTCTATCGTCACAGAGACGCTGGGCATGCGGGACGGGGCCTGGCGGGGGCATGATTTTCATGGATACGACAGCGTCTTCCATGTGGCGGGGCTGGCCCATGCGGATGTGGGGAAGGTGTCGGAGGAGACGAAGGAGCTGTACTATAGGGTGAACTGCGACCTGGCCGTGGAGTGCGCCGGGAAGGCAAAGGCGGAAGGGGTGGCGCAGTTCATCTTCATGAGCAGCATCATCGTGTACGGGGACAGCGCGGGAATCGGGAAGCGGAAGGTGATTGGCCGGGACACTCCGTTAGCCCCGGCTAACTTCTATGGGGACAGCAAGGTCCGGGCGGAGAAGGGCTTAAGGGAGCTGGAGGACGACGGGTTTCGCGTAGTCATCCTGAGGCCGCCCATGATATACGGGAAGGGTTCAAAGGGGAATTATCCGCTTCTGGCAAAGCTGGCGGTGAAGCTCCTCTTTTTTCCAAAGGAGGAGAACCAGCGGAGCATGCTCTACATCGGGAACCTGTGCAGGTTCGTGGAACTGATGGTGGAGAACGGGGAGAGGGGGATTTTCTATCCCCAGAATGAAGAGTACGTGCGCACCGCAGACATGGTGGCGGCAATCGCGGCGGAGCATGGGAAGCGGATCCGGCTGACAGGAATCTTCCATCCGGCCCTGTGGCTGCTGGGCAAAATAGGGGGGAAGCTGGGGGGCCTGGCGGACAAGGCCTTTGGAAACATGGTCTATGAGAAGGAAATGAGCGACTACAGGGAAGAATACAGGGTGTATGGGTTCCGGGAATCCGTGCATCTGACGGAGAGCCGGGATGCATAAGACAGTGAGCATTGTGACTGTGACCTACAACAGCGAGGAGACCCTTGGGGCCACCATGGAATCTGTGCTGGACCAGACCTGTACGGAGATCGAGTATCTGATTGTCGACGGGGCTTCCACGGACGGCACGGTGGCCGTGGCGGAGAGCTACAGGGAGCGGATGGAGCGGAAGGGAATCCGCCTGCGGATCGTCTCAGAGAAGGACAGGGGCATTTATGATGCCATGAACAAGGGGATCCGGATGGCTACCGGGGATGTGATCGGGATCCTGAACAGCGACGACTGGTATGAGCCGGATGCGGTGGAGACGGTGCTGACGGTGTTCGGGAAGGGCGGGTGCGACCTGCTGTTCTCGGATATCAGGCTGCACAGGGCGGACGGGAGCTGCTTCGTGAAAAAGGCCAGGCTGCGCAGGTTCCAGACCTCCAGGGACTGGAACCATCCTACTATGTTCGTGGAGGCGGGTGTGTATAAGGGGCATCCCTTCCGGAACCGGGGGATTCATGATGATTACGGGTGCTATCTGCAGATGGTGCGGGAGGGGTACAGGGTCAGGACGCTGGGAAAGGTTCTGGCCAACTTCCGCATGGGAGGGGTCAGCAACCGGAAGAGCCTGCGGGAGGCGCTGGGGCGGATTCGGGACAGGTATGTGTGGTGCTATCGGGCGAATGGGTATAGCAGGTGGTATTTGGTGGAGTGTATTGCCATTGAGTGCGTGAAGATGGTCTTTGGGTGAGTGCGCACAGATTTTCTAAGCGGCCAGGAGGGGCGTGGAACCTCTTGGCTGCGCGGACGGAAATTTTCTGCTGCATGTGCCGCCGGACGCGGCCAGGGGGATAAGATGAAGATAGGGATTGATCTGCTGTGGGTCCGGCCGGGGATTTGCGGGGGGACGGAGTCCTATATCAGGAACCTGATGGAGGGCTTTGGGCAGTATGATAAGGCTAATACGTATGTATTGCTGGTGTCAGGGGATAACGGGGACAGCTTCGCGTCCTACGACCGGTATGCCAATATGGAGCGGCTGGCGCTGCCGGTGGAGTCCGCCAGCCAGCCGAAGCGGATTCTGTGGGAGAACCTGCATCTGGACAGGGTTGCCAGGCGGCTGGGAATCGACGTGATGTTCATTCCGGTGTACAGCATGCCTTTGACCTATGGCAGCGGCATTCCCTATGTCAGTGTGATACATGATCTGCAGGCGCTCCACTATCCGGCGTATTTTTCGGCGGGCAGACGGATGTTCCTGAAATATATGTGGAGGCATGCATGCAGGGCCTCGGCCCATGTGGTCACCATATCGGAGTATTGCAGGAGGGATTTAGAGAGCCATTATCCGGCTGTTGCGGGAAAGTGTTCTGTCGTCTATAATCCGGTGGAGACGAAGGTATCGGATATGCCGGTGGAGGCACTGACGGAAAAGTACGGAATCCGGGACGGGAATTATTTTTATTGCGTCAGCTCCATGCTGCCCCACAAGAATCTGGGAACGCTGCTGGAAGTGATGGCACTGCGAAGGCGCAAGGGGGAAGAGAGGACCTTGGTCATAAGCGGCGTGGGCGGGGATAAGACTGCTTTTCGCCAGGCGGTGGCGAAATGGGGGATTGCGGATTTGGTCATCGATACGGGTTTCGTCTCTGATGAGGAGCGGGACTGCCTCTATGAGAACTGTAGGCTTTTCTTGTTCCCCAGCGTGTTCGAGGGGTTCGGCATGCCGCCTATCGAGGCCATGCGCAGGGGGAAGCGGGTGGTGATGACCAAGGAGAGCTGCCTGGAGGAAGTGACCCAAGGGAAGGCTGTGTACGTGGAGAGGCCTTATGACGCGGAGGAGTGGGCGGAGAAGATTGACGCGGCGCTGGCGCTGCCGGATGGGCGGGAGGCGTTTGCGGAGTATGGGCTGCGGCATGTAGTGGGGGAGTATCTGAGGGTGTTCGGGGGGTGTTAGGCCTCTTTTTCCAGGAGCTATGGAGGAATCCTGGCAGAGGCTGGCGGGAATGCCTGTCGGGAACATGATGCAAGGCGTATACAGGGGAAGGGCCGGAGGTTGGCATGACAGTATCTGTGTGTATGGGAATCTATAATGGAGAAAAGTATATTGAAGAGCAGCTGGATTCTATCTTGAGACAGACGAGAAGGGCGGAGGAGGTCATCCTCTGCGATGACTGTTCCACAGACAGGACGGTGGAGATTGTCCGGCTGTTCATAGAGAAGCATGGGCTGGGGGAAAGCTGGAGGCTGTGCTGTAACAAGGAAAACAGGGGGTATCCGGGGAATTTCTATTATGCAATGAGCCTGTGTGCCGGGGATGTGGTGTTCCTGGCGGATCAGGACGATATCTGGGCGGAGACGAAGCTGGAGCGGATGTGTGCGGTGCTGGAGGCGCATTCGGAGGCGGATGTACTGGCGTGCAAGTTCGGGCTGATGGACGGGGAGGGCGAGAGAATCCATGCCGTGATGGCGCCTTCCCGCAGTCTGGGGACGAGGAAGCTGCGGCAGGTGGGGCTTCGGGAGATTTTCCGTAAATATCAGTGGCCCGGGATGGTGCTGGCGTATCGGAACGGGTGGTATAGGGAGCGGGGGATGGGAATCTGCGGGCAGGAGAGTCCTGGGCAGAAGGGAGCGCGGACGGCCGGGGAGGCAGAGGAGTGCCATGAGGAAATGGGGCAGAGCCGGAAGGACGGGAACCAGAGCCATGCGGAAACGGGGCAGAGCCGGGAGGACAGGAGCCGGAGCCATGAGGAAACGGGGCAGAGCCGGAAGGACGGGAACCGGAGCCATGCGGAAACGGGGCAGAGCCGGGAGGACAGGAGCCGGAGCCATGAGGATGCAGGGCATCACGGAGAGGACGGGAGTGGGCCTTGCGGGAATGGGGGATCAGAGTTCAAGGTGCCCCACGACATCTTCCTTTGCGCCATGGCGGCGGAGGAGGGGGCTTTTTTCCATATGGACGAAGAGTTGGCACGCCATAGAAGACATGAAGATAATACGGCGGCGGAGGAGCACCGGGTGGGGAAGCTGCTGCAGAAGGAGCGGAAGCTCTGGGAGATAGAGAAGTATCTGCGGATGCTGGGAGAGTTCGAGGAGCGCCGGGTCCTGCGGACGGAGGCGGGGAAGCGGATCCTGCGGGAGAAGACCCAGGCCATGGAAGGGCGGTATGAGGCGCTGCAGTCCGGGAGGATTTGGCGGGTGTTGCGGGCGGCTGCCAGGGATTGGAGGCAGGTGCGGGGGGTTGCGGTGGTTTGTGATTTGGTGATTGTGAGGAAAGGCAGGGAATGAGGCGATTGGCATAGCGGCCCAGACTGTAGATGAGAAACGAATTAAAAACGAAATAATCAATGAACTTGTTCCATTTTGGGACATGCTGTGGTATACTGAAAGTATTTCATTGCAGAGATACTCAGAGTACATATATAGAAGTGGGGGAATCCATGGATATCGCAAGAGAGGAATTCATGAAGAAATATCGGATTTCTCCCGGACAATTCGCCGATTCGCAGCTATCCTGGGATGAATTGCGGGAAATTGCGGAAGACTATGAAAGACGGCAGCCGGAGTTGGATAGAATCCGAAACGAGTTTATCAGGGAATATTTTCTGGACAGGGAGGAAGAGATGGGCCTCCAGTCTTACCGCAGCAGATGCAAGGCGGCAGAGCATGTGGTGGAGAAAATCGTCAGAAAAAGAATCGAGAATTATGTGAAATACAAGAATCTCAGCAAATACAATTACTGGATGTTCCTGACCGATTTAATAGGAATCAGAGGGCTCCTGCTGTACAGGGAGGACTGGGTAAAATTCCATATCTATATTACCGGCAGGATTGAGAATGCGCCGGAGAGATATATAAAGGGAGACAGCGTACATGATTATGTGAGCGATGGAAGCGTATTTATGGCAGAGCCGCCGAAAGTGCATATCCGTGCAGGGGATTTCCATGAGATATATGCAGACTGGATTCCTTTGGAGCATATACTGGATAGAAAGCATTACCGCTCCATTCATTATATAGTGAACTACCGTGGGACTTATATCGAAATACAGATAAGGACGCTGTTCGAGGAAGGCTGGGGCGAGATAGACCATGACATCCTGTATCCCTGCCAGAAAGATAATCCTATGCTTTTGGAATTTTCCGAACTGCTGAACAGGCTGTCAGGAATGGGAGATGAAATGGGGTCTTATTACCACAGGCTGCAGGCTGTGCCGGAGGCGAGCTTTCGGGGAAAGAGGGCTGCGGTGTCGAAACCGCAGACGGGGCAGCTTCATTTTTCGAATCATGGCAGTTTGGCAAGTGTCGGTAATGTCCGTACATTTCAGGATGCAATAGACAGTGTGGTCAGGGAATAGGAGGAGCCAGGGTATGGTTAAGACAGGGATGAGTCAGGCGATTGTGGATTCCGGGGAAAAGGTGATGCAGCTGATAAAGGAAGGGGACATCCGTTTGCATATCATGGGGAATTCCAACCTTGAGCGGGACGGCGATGTGGAGCACAGGGAGATGATGGAATACGGAGAATTCATAAGGACAAGGTTCTGCTATGACCTGATGAACCTTACGGGTAGCAAGATATGAACAATATTGAGAATATCTATCTTGACTACAATCCTATAGTGCAGGAGTTTACCGAGGAAAAGGTGAGGTCAGGGTACGAAAATCTTTACAAGGAGATGCAGCAGTTTCTGGGGGACTATGAGCTGGCGAAGCATGTCAAGGTGGACGAGGTGGCTCTGACTCATGGAATCCTGGACTATTTCACGGATATATCCCGTCTCAAAAAACTCCATGGGATCAGGGAAGTCAATGACATAAAAGTATACGCATATCAGAGCTATTGGCTTCTCCGCAGACATCCGCTGCAGATTATCGACAATCCCGATAATGACGAAAAGGTGGTATTCGTCAATGAGAAATTCGTGTTTTCCAGGCTGGCGAAATTCCTGATGGGAGCTCAGTTGGGAAGTGATATTCCCGAGAAAAAGCGCAAGAGCGTCCTGAACTATTTTGACACATTGTATTATTATCTGAAGTTCAGGAACTATGACGCGCAGATGCTGGAGCTTTTTATATTGAGCTTCCAGGCGGGGAGGTTGGTTGGGGAGCACCAGGCTGGGTGAGGAAGCGTATATCTTAATCTCCCCAAAAATTCGGTTGTAACATATTGGGACGAAGTGGCAAAGAGATGGAGAGAAAGCTGAAACTGCCTATCTCAAAAGCAAGCTTCATTAATGACTGCACAACTGGGAATGGAATGTGCTGTACTATCGGCATTTAATATCAATAAGATGCTGGAAGAGTGAGAAGTCAGGGGAATAATTCGCCTACTTGCTTTTGAAGGTCCAAAACTTGTTTATCACAAAATTCAGCGGCACGCTGATGATCAAGTTGATCAGAGGTGCAGTGAATTTGGAAATGTACAATACATGGATCCAGAACCATGACAAAATGTTATTTAATATGATTCCGGTAAAACCGTAAGAAATATAGGCCTTTAGCAAAGCGCTTAAAAGAAATCTTTCCTCGCCCTCTTTTGCTGTAAATACAAAGCGGTTGTTCCAGTAAAAGGACCATAGTACGCTCAACAGAAAGGATACCACATTGCCTGCCACAAAGTCCCAGGCCGCATTCAGCGGCCTCATAAGGAACAGAACGGCTATATTGAGCAGGTAGCTGATGGCTGTGTTGGTCGCCCCTACAATGCCGAATTTAATAAACTGCAGTATATTTTCTGCCGCTGTATCGGATACAGAGATAGAGAACAGGGCAAGGAATTTCTGAATCTTCTGTTTCGTTTTTTCTTCCATGGTAAATGCACCCCTGCCTTTCGGTTATGGCCGCTCATTTTGTTATGAATGCCTAGGTCAAAAGGCATTTATCGCATCTATTACGAAGTTCTGCTCTTCATCCGTCATGCCATTATAGAGAGGGATGGACAGAACAGTCTCCGCATAGTGCTCTGTAACAGGCAGGCTGCCCCGGCAGACATTCAGGTATTGGTAAGCTTCTGATAAATGGGGCGGGATGGGGTAATGGATAATGGTCCCTATCTCTTTGCGGTTCAGGTAATCAATCAATTCCTGACGCTGTTCCGTGCGGATTACGAACTGGTGCCAGATATGGGTAGCCCCTTCCCTAGTATCGGGGAGAATAATGTCAGGATGGCATAGTTCCGCTAAATAGCGGCTGCAGATTTTCCGTTTCTCCTCTTCCAGTTCCTGCATGTGGGAGAGCCTGACGCGCAGCAATCCAGCCTGAAGTTCATCCAGGCGGGAGTTGGTACCCACTACTTTATTGTAATACCTTTTTTCGCTGCCATAATTACGGAATATCCGTACATCATCGGCAATGCTGCTGTCATCTGTCACAATGGCTCCGCCATCCCCAAAAGCTCCCAGGTTCTTGGATGGATAAAAGGAGAAGCAGCCGATGTCGCCAAAGGTGCCGGTCATTTTTCCGCGGAACCGGGCGCCATGGGACTGGGCACAGTCCTCCACGACGCGCAGATTGTGCTTCCGGGCGATTTCCATGATGATATCCATGTTGGAGGCCTGTCCATACAGGTGGACTACCAGGATTGCTTTGGTCTTCCCTGTAATCTTTTCCTCAATCTGGGAGGCATCTATGTTAAAGTATTCGTCCGGTTCCACGAAGACCGGTGTGGCCCCGTTGATTGTGATTCCCATGACACTGGCGATGTAGGTGTTGCCCTGCACGATTACTTCATCGCCTTTGCCGATTCCCAGTACGCGGAAGGCAATCCAAAGGGCATCCAGGCCGCTGGCCAGGCCTATGCAGTGCTTCCCGCCTGTGTAGGCTGCAAACTCCTCCTCAAAGGAAGAGACCTCTCTGCCAAGGACATACCATCCCGAACGAAGGATTTCAAGGGCTTTCTTTTCAAACTCTTCCTGATATAGTTGAAAACCGCGGTCAAGCCTGTTTGGCATTATTTTCATTGCGCCTCTCCTCCTATCCCACATCTTTGATGATACGTGCAGGTATTCCCATAACAACTTTGTTCTCAGGAACATCTTTGGTTACCAGTGCGCTTGCCCCTACAATGGCATTCTTGCCGATTTTAACACCGGGAAGGATATTTGCAGCGGCACCGACTGTGACATAATCTCCTATAGAAGCTCCCCTAACATGATCTTCGTTATAGTCCTCGCGGCCCATTGTGTTATCATTTGTAGTTGCAACGAGCACACTGATAAATACATGGCTTCCAATGACCATATTCCCGGTGATATGGGAATTGTCCATTATTTTGGTATAACTTCCGATTCGAGTGTTATAATTGACGCTTACATTCCTGCTGATGATACAGTGGCTGCCAATGATGCATTCTTCCCGAATAGAACAATAGTCTCCGAACAAATTGTGGTCACCAATTTCACTCCCGGCATATAAAACCACAGACGGACATAAGACACAGTTGTTCCCTACAGTAAGGACTGGATATACAGTCTTTAAACTGCGCGAGGTAATGCCAGGTGAGGTGGGGAGTTTTCCTATGACGCAGTGATCATATATCTCACATCCGGACTTGATTACCGTATTAGGGTAGATGACCACGTAATCATGAATGATAACATTATCCTCAACTGTAACGTTTTCATGAATGATTGCAGTATCCGCAATCTGTGCTTTTGGGCTTATCATATTCTCTCTCCTTCTTCGATAGGGGCTTTAATGATTGCAAAACCATCTAGTACTCGTTCATTGTGCTGATTGTTTACGTAGGTCCATAGTTTAACAATACCTTTGGAACTATTTATTATCTCTACGACTTCAACAGTGGCGGTCACAGTGTCTCCTATATACACAGGCTTCAGAAATTTGGAATCCTGTTCCATATAAACAGCCCCTGCCCCAGGCAGTTTCATTCCGATTACAGTAGAAACCATTCCAGAAATCAATGCGCCATGGGCGATTCTGGAATGTGCGAAGCTACTCCCTGCAGCTATGTTGTCAATATGGATTGGGTTAAAGTCCCCAGTTATACCAGCAAACAGATACACATCTGATTCGGAAATAGTTTTAGAAAATGATGCCTTTTCTCCAAGATTCATATTTGATTCACCTCATTTGACTTTTCAATGATAAATGACACCCTGTTTCTCGAGGCATCGAAAGTCCGCCACAGATAGCTGCCAAGAATCCCAAGCGTCAACATGGTAATTCCAAAGCTGAACAGGTTAAACATAAAGAGAGCTGTCCATCCGCTTACCTCTATTAATCCGGATAGCTTGCAGATAAAAACAATAATTGCCCATATGGCAGCGCCAATGCAGGAAAATGTACCTATTATTGAGACAATAGTTATAGGCAATGTGGAAAAGCTAAATAATGTATCTGCAACCAGACGTATTTTTTTCTTGAATGTCCAGCGGCTGGTGCCAATTTCACGCTGTAGCCTGGTGTAATAGACCTTGTCTGTACGAAAACCGCTCCACAGAATCTGACCAGTAAGAGCACTGTTCTTTTCGTCCAGCTGCATCAACACATTGATGACTTTCCTGTCCAGAAGGTACACATCAAAACCACCCTTGGGCATCTGAGGGAGAGCGGCTTTGCGCACCAGCCAGTAATAAAGGTTGGCAAACATTGTCTGCCCTTTGCCCTCCTGCCTGTCCTTCCGCACAGCAAGGACCACATTATTTCCTTGCAGCCAACTGTCCACCATATCCAGCACCAGTTCCGTCGGCTCCTGAAGATCCGCTGCCTTTACCACGGCACAGTCTCCTGTACATTTGGAAAGTCCGCATAAGATAGCTGCATGGGATCCAAAATTGCGCGAGAGGCCATATATATGGATACGCTTGTCCTGTGCGGCAAGTTCTTCCAGCACGGAGTAGCTTTTGTCCTGGGAACCGTCATCCACCATGACCAGCTCCCATTCGTAATCGGTATGTATAAACAGCTTTTTGCAGAGGTCTGCATAAAGGAGCTTCAGGTTATCTTCATTAAAATATACAGGTATCACTATCGATATTTTCATGGTGTTTCCTCATCTACAATCTTGACATATTCCTCATAGTCCCTGATATACTCTGCCGCATCGTAATGTTCGCTCGCCAGGCATAATAATACAGAATCCGCGCTAAAATCGTACATATCCTTCCAAAGCATGGCTGGTAGATAAATTCCTGTATGTGGTCTGTTCAGCACAAAGACCGCTTCATTGCCTTTCCCATCCTTGACATTTACCTTGCAGGATCCAGCCACGTTAATCAGGACAAATTGGGTCTTTCGGTTTGCATGTTGCCCACGCACAACATCATTTCCAGAACCATATATATAAAAAATGCGCGCTATGTCAAAAGGAATATCGTCCATTCCCTCGACTATCACCAAATGTCCCCTTTCATCACCACTTTGTTGAAATTCCAGCATCTGTGCTCCAATATGTTTTGACATATAACCGTCTCCCTTCTAATACATAAAAATCTTATACGATACCTCTGATACCAAAAGTGTGCTCCATATCGAGCAGATGATACCACTGTAGAGAGTAAATAAGATTGCCATTCTGCCCCAATATGGCCTTAAACATGAAAATAGTTTCTTCCACTCTGTGTTAAAAACAAGCGTATAGATAAGCAACATATATACCATTATGAAGAAACGCACTTCCACTGCTCCTGGCAAGATAAATATTGCTGGTATCAAAAGTGGCATAAAGTCTTTATATACTGAACTGCTGCGTGACATCTTTCCCAAAACGACTATCAAAAACAAAAAAGTAATAACCAATGAAACAATCACCAAAAATAGTTTATTGCTATTCATATCCTGCACATATTGATTGGGCCAGCATGGCAAAAGAATATTTATAAAATGTCGGAATATATATCCCTACGGCAACAATGGAACAAGCGCATAAAGCAGCAACAAAAAATCCGATAATGGGTATATTATCACTCCCCTATGGAACATCAGGAACAATAGGTAGCAAATTATTGTTTTGGTTCCCCTGTGGCTTTCATCCGCCGATTTGAATAGCTTAGGAAAAATATATCCAAAAGCAAACCAACGATAATAGAATTAATAAATAACTTTGGTGTTAGTCAATAACTGTGTTGGTAGTGGTGTTTTGACTACATGGGAACATCGTATTCAAAGCACTTTCAAATTGCACCAACACAAATGTTGACTAACACCATAACTTTATATCTGTTTATCCCCCCAGCTTTCCTGCAATCACCAAATATAATGAGAAAAGATATCCTCTAAAAGTGTCTGGAATATTGTATAATGAAAAGCCTCCTTGAAACAGGCTTTTACCACGTCTCCAATAGTCTGCCATGTCAAATACCAATATTTTCTCTTTATGCACAAAAGATATAAGCAGTGTCATAATCGTACAAAAGATTATAGGAATAGTGATATTTATTGTCTTTTTATCTAACATTGTCTCCTTTTACATTCAAAATATACTCTGCATATTTTTTATAGAAATGAGCTAATAACATACCAATAACGCATCCCCATCCTATACATGCTACGACCAAAGTGGCTTTAAAAACAGGGTTTTTATACTCAAAAACAATGTCATGTTTCCCCTCCTCTAATATAACAGCTGATAGCCCAAAATTAGCTTTTAATATATCCTCTTTTTCCCCGTCCACATAGACATGCCATCCGTCCTCATAAACTATAGGCATCAGCAAAAATGCACTTTCGCTGAGTTCTACTTGCCCTTCAACAATACTTCCCATTTTCCTATTTTCAAAGGTCACGGCATCATTAGAGTACATTATCGGATTATTAAACATTACCTCTAGATTTTCTAGTCTCATATTGGAACCAACGCAATTGACTCGGATTGCAATTGTGTCAGCCATTAATGGTAAAACAAGTTCTTGCATTTGATTGTTAGGAGGTATATCCAAATAAGCTGTCCCACTATTCACCCATGTATCAACTACACCATTATTCTGGATTACCGACAGTTTTCCCGCATCGCTTGACGTGACTGTAACGCGAAAGAACGCCTGGCGATTATCTCTGTTTAATTTTGAATTATCAAGTGTAATTACGATTACTGAATTTGGTTCCTTTAAATCAATGCCATCCCTGTTGTCAAGCATTATTATCTCTCCATCCTGATTTACTATCTGGACAATAGCGTCTTCCACTTTCTCATAATAAAGCCCTTCTTCATCCCAATCTGTATTTATATTCTCATCTTCTAAAACAATTGCTTGGGACATTAATGTTTTCTGGTTCATCAAAGACATTTCATAAAAATCTGTTTGGCTTACTGCATTTTTATAAACCAAACCTGCGGAATCAATAAATTTATTTTTATACAATAAACGATTATTACAGGACTTTAATAAGTCCCAGCCTTCTATCTTATATTCGTAATCCGTTATTAAATATTTTATCCCTAAATTTGCCGTGGTTATAGTATCAAAAGGGATACCATAGCTCCCAATATTATATGCAATTTGCGTGATTCCTCCGGCCCCCTCAGGGAAAAACCTTTGTGTATATTCAAATATATTGGAATTCAAGGTGCTGTTGTAAACACTGACAGACCTGTATGGAAGCAATGCAGACAGCATCACATCTGGTGTGCCATATCCCAAATAAGTCCTTTCTACTCTGATAAAATTATCTTCTTCAGTTTCATTAATATAATCAACCAATTCCCTCATATCAGGGTCCCAATAGGAACCATGATATTCTTCTTTTGTCAGCAAAGAACGGTCGCCATACAAAACAATCCTATTATCTATAAGCAGTTCAATTGAAACCACAATAAATAAAACACCAAATATCACTTTCTTCTTTGCTTTTAGCCATCTTGCCGCATCTGCTTTACTTAAATCCAACATAATTGTGCATATTCCCAATGAGAATAACGCCACAAATTTTGCCTGCAACACATAATGTTCTGTATCATTTGTCATGAAAGTCACCAGCAAAAGGCATAATATAGTTGCCAATAAATTTACAAAACGTGAAAAGATGTCAAAAACGAATATTTGGTCCAATGTAAATGCCATTAATAATGCAAAAAAGGGAAGCCATATAAACACATATCGATACTCCAGTCTTGCAAACATATTAAACATCATTGGAATAAAAGCATTGCATATCGAAAACAAAAATATTGTAAATAAACTAAGAAATAATATCTTTTTTTTCCGAACAATGTCCCGTGTAAATAGCCTATATAAAAACTGAGCTACACATAAAACAAATAATACTGAAAAAAAATGTGGTAATGCCGAGAAATGAAGTCCTACACCATTCCAGTGATTAACCGTACCTTCCAAATTATTTGAAAAAAAACGCAAAAAACCTGTTTTGATATATTCAAATGGTACCCCAAAAAAGCCACTTGTAATTTTTTGTATCCATGACGTATCAGATATCCTAGAGGAAACCTTTAATATGTCATATGCCTGAAGCCCAAACGGACTTGCAGAAGCAAATAGACCTATTACCATTAAAATACCTGTCTTTAATACTTCTTTTGTTTTAGAAGCTATTGATTTTTTATCTTGCAATCCTACTCGAACACAAACATAAACAGCTATCATCAGATATGTCGGAAATGCAACATAAGGCCCCAGCATCGCAACAACTGCGCTTCCAAAAATCAATAGTCCTTTCTTCCTCTTTATAAGATATTGATTGACCCCCAATAAGCTTAGCACTGCTAAAATCGGCAATGTTGAATACATATAATGTTGGCCCGTTGCTATCATATAACCGCAATACGAAAAAACATATGAGGCAAATATTGCAGACTTTTTAGAGCACTTATATTGCCTTAAGAAGCCAAAGCACAATTCACCCCCTACGATTGATTTAAATAATTGAACATATACGAGCAGTCCCCCTATGGACAGCTTATCGAAAATCGCACACACGATTGCCGCAGCCAAAATAAATGGGTCTAACAGTAACATCATTCTTGCCGCCCAAGTTGTCCCTGGCCCATAGGAAAAATCATAAAATTCTATATTGTGATTTTTTAACCCTCTAACCAGTGCTTCATACGCAGGCAGATAAGAGTGCTTTGTATCATATCCCCAATCGCCATATGCTAAAATCTTGTCACCAAAGATGCATTCAGAATATAGTACAAGCCCTGTTGCGAAAATCAGCACACCTAACAAGAAATATGGAAAAAGCTGCAAAGCAAGCCTACTCCTTTTCATAAAACATTCCCTCCACTGGCCCAAGAAGGGTACTCAACATACATTGCTACATGCTTTCATACATCCTGGCCACATCATAAACACTAATTTGCTGCATATAACCCTTATGCTTCTCCCGCATATAAAGCAGTGCATTATCCAGCTCTTTCTGACGTTTCTCATTTATTTCTCGTACTGCCGGAACCCTATAAATAGATGTAGTCTTCATTACAAACTCGAAATCTGTATGCAATGAATAGCGAACCCACATATCCCAGTCCTCTAAGGCATCCACAGATTCATCCAGTCCTCCATACTCCTCAAACAGCTTTTTTTCGAACATGATGCTCTGTATTGGTATGTAGTTATGATGGCATAGGACTATTCTACTGAATGGCTGCTTATGTACCCCTAAATAGTTACGCACTTCATATATATACGGCACCTTCGATGTGACCACGATGGGTGTCTCAAAGCTGGTAGCATAGGCAGCTTGCTTTTGGCTCCTGATTAGGTTGGCTACCAGCACCTCAACGTGGTCTGCATAGAATAAATCATCATCATCTAAAAAATTCAGATACCTTCCATGTGCTAAACTCATAGCTAGATTTCCAGCTTTACAGCGCCCCACCTTCTGCCCTGTTGCGCGATATAGCACCTCCAGGTCTGAAAATTCCTCCCTAATCATCTGTTCTGCCGCAGGCTCTCCATCTTCTACAATGACTATCTCTATGTTGTCATAGGTTTGCCGCCGTAACGAAACAAGAGTCTCCCGTAATACATCTGGTCTGTCGCAGGTTCTGACTATAATAGAAACCAAAGGCTTCTCAATCGGCAAGAAATTTTGATAGAAGCCTCCATCTTTTATAAGCCAATAGTCCCATCCACTAAAGTACCCTACAGAAGTCTTATTCTTCTTATATTTGCCCTTTGCCCAGAAATGCGGTATCAGCCGGAAATGATGCCAATATAGCTTTAGCAACCGTTTCTTAGAACCTGGAAATGCCGCTGGTCTGTGCATAAGGTTCCAAAACAACAAATGGCCTGCCAGTATTTTTTTCTTTCCACCAAAACGATACCTTAGAAGTAGGTTGTTAATTACACTATATACATGCTGATTTGGCTTAATCTCTCCCTCCGAAGCATATGAATGATGCGTTATCTTTACCTTGGGCGCATACTTAATAATATAGCCTACCGTCCTTATCCGCCAACTAAGATCCACATCCTCTGCATACATGAATATTTTTTCGTCAAATCCATCTACTTCGGCATAAGTCTGACGACGAATGGCAAAAGCGGCCCCACTACACCATGCGGCTTCGCTCGTCAGGATATCATATAGCTTGGGGTGTTCAAACGGAAACTGCCTAAACTCCCATACTACTGTTTTTGCATCGGAAGCAGAAATCTCACTTGTTAGTTCCTTGAACGTATCTGGAAAGATTTCTGTATCGATATTCAAGAAACATACGACATCTGAGTTTCCTTTGGAGAATCCGATGTTGTTCGCTTTACCGAATCCCCAGTTACGCGATTCCTTAATAATAGAAAAGTTTCCAAAACGGTCTCCCTCCTTTTCCTTGAATTCTTCCAGTCTTTTTATTGTTTTATCAATAGAAGCATTATCAACTACATATATACATATTTCCTTTAAATCGAAATCTGCCTGCAGCCAAGAGTTAAAGCAGTTTTCTATCCATTTTTCTGAATTATAGGTCACATATACGATATCAAACATCGTCCTATTCCCCCATCTTGTCTATATATTCATTAAGAGTCTTGATATCTCTCTCCAAATGCCTAATGTACTCAGTCTGCCCCTTTAAGTCATGTTCCTGATGCAACGCAAATTTTTTGTGCTCCTCTATTTCCTTTTCTAAGTGCAAAATATATTTGGCTTTAGAATCTCTATCATCATTAAGGCTGTTAATTGCCTTTTTGTACTCATCAATATCAGTTTCTAAATGTACAATATATTCCTTTTGTTTAGATATGTCTCCTTCCAAATTGATTGTATATTCTTTCTGCACGTTAATATCTGACTCTAAATGATTTATATAGTCTTTTTGTTCAGCTATAGATTTCTCTAATCTAGCTTGGAAGGCATCTGCCTCCTCCTTAGTTTTCAAAAGCTTCTCTTCTAAACTATGCACATAGGTATTCAAAAAATAATACATGCTGTTATCAAAGCGGACTAGTCCGCAAAAATCAAAGCCTTGATAGATTTCTTCTTCAGAGCATATCGCAATAATGTACCTGCTCTCCTCAGTACGGCCCACACCATATGGTATGGTAATTGTTTCCCTACTTCTGGAAATAAAATAGCCTACATCAGGGAACTGGCAAAGTATTTCTACCTTGGGAAAAAAAACATAAAGAAACCCAACAAACTCTTCTACATAAAATTCCTTCAGATGAAATTGATTATGTCCAGAGACCCTGTCTGTGTAAATTGCCTTATTAGGTGTCGACATGACGAGAATACCGCCTGACTTCAGTACTCGTTTAATTTCTTTCAGGAAGAGATGCTGGGAGTTTTCATCGACATGCTCGATTGTCTCAAATGACACAACCATATCGAAAGCCTTATCTTCAAAAGGAAGCGCTGTTATATCCCCACAAACGAAAGATAGCGTTGGACCACCATATTTTTCTGAAGCCTCCTTAACAGTATTTTCATCTATGTCCAATCCTACCGTTTTTTTAGCACATCGTGCAATTAAGCTGCTCCCATATCCCTCTCCACACGCTGCATCTAATACAAGTTTGCCATCTGCAAGCTGACTGGCCATCTGATAACGTTGAAAATGCTCGATAGCCATCTCTCCCTTACATTGTTCCGGCAAAAAACGTTCTCCACTATATCTCATATTTGGCATACACCTCATCTATACAATCTCAACATTACCTGCTTCATAAACGTTATGTTTAACATCGGCCTGTATCTCAATGTAAGAAGAATTATAACCCGGGTTGATAATCTCAATCTGCTGCACCCCGTGCAGCCAAGACAGCATCACATGCTCATTCTGGGTTCCCTGTGCCACCGCTGCTGCGACCAAGTAAACTCCTTTCATAATACGTGGTAGCCAGAAAGAGAATATGACCTCTATAATCTGTCCCTTTTTTCCCTCGATAACCTTTCCAGAGTTGATATAATTATTGAAGTCATATAATGGAATACCCTTGTTGTTTTCTACGACAATCCCCATAATCAGTTCATCCATGTCCTCCATAAGCCTAACAACGACATGGAAAGCATATCTTTCTTCTATGTGCATAGACTCTACGATGCCACCTGCACTGTCTGTGAGGAACATGGACTCTATCCGTACTTTGTCCGATACGATAGAGGAATTCTTCCATTGTATCTTTGGGAATGCCACCTGCTGTTCGATAACAGTACCCGTTAGATATTGGCTTTCTTTATGACTGATGCCCATATTTCCCTGATTCATATCTTGGCGTTTTGTATCCATGTACATATCGCACACCAAATCGCTCTGGGCAAAAATCTTTTGGATGCCTTTATCAATCCACAGCACCCTAGAGCACATTTGCCTCACACTGGAAATATCATGTGAAACAAATAGAATAGTTACCCCCTTGTCTTTAAGTTCCTTGAATTTACGAAAGCATTTATTTTGAAAAAATATATCCCCTACGCTGAGAGCCTCGTCAACTATCAAGATATCAGGCTCCACATTGATGGCCACCGCAAAAGCCAGCCTAGCGAACATACCGCTGGAATATGTCTTGACCGGCTGATGTATGAAGTCTCCAATCTCTGCAAATTCAATAATGGAAGACACACGCTTTTCCATTTCTTTTCGCGTATATCCCATCATCCTTCCATTTAGGTAGATGTTCTCTATGCCGGTATATTCCTGATTGAATCCGGCTCCCAGCTCCAGCAAGGCTGAAACACGACCTTCCACATGTGCCACTCCTGTAGTAGGCTTAAGCACACCCGTGAGAATCTTCAGCAATGTGGACTTACCGGAGCCGTTAGTACCGATAATGCCCACCGTCTCGCCCTTTGCCACCTCAAAGCTAATTCCATTAAGTGCATAGAAATCTGTATGCAATGATTTCCTGCTTATACCCACCGCCTCACGGAAACGATCCTGAGGTCTTGCATATAGATTGTATTTCTTTTTTATATCCTCTGTATGGATGCTATTGATATTGTCCATGACTACCTCATAACACGTCCGCAAAGTGTTCCCTGCACCTACGGAACAGGCCGGCCCCTCCAGCCAAAATCAGGATACATATCGTCCAATAATATATGGTCATGCCTATCCCTGGGCAGTACCATTCCCGATAGATAAATGCACTGCGGAAGCCGCTGATGCAGTAATATATGGGGTTATATACCAGTACTTTTTGAGCCGCCTCTGGCATAGCGCTGAAGTCCCATACAATAGGTGTCAGCCAAAAGACTGCCTGTATCAATATAGATACGACCTGTACAGTGTCCTTGAAAAAAACATATAAAGTGGCAGTGAAATAAGAAAATCCTGTAACGAGGATGCACATATATAATAGAAAAACCACCACTTGAAAATAGTATATATTGGGCCAATACCCCCCAATGCAAAAGCATATACACATAAAGCCTATCAGTACAAGCTGAACCAGCAAAGTCGACAATATCTTGGCAAGGGGCAATATATTGATATCAAACACTACCTTTTTGACCAGATAACTATAGTCAAGCAAACTAGCAGTAGAATTCATAATTGCCTCACTAATAAAGAACCATGGTACCAGTCCGGCTATAAGCCATAATATGAACGGGAAATCCTTCACTGGTCTGGACTTGAATCCCAGCTGAAATACAAACCAATAAAGAACAATTGTAACAATCGGTTGGAGGAACGCCCATAGACTACCTAACGCGGACCCCGCATATTTTCTCTTAAAATCATCTAAAGCAAACTGCCAGACAAACGCCACGGCATTCACTATTTTTTTAGCCTTCGCTTCCATCATTTACATACCCATATCGCTTTTGCCGCTAATAGGACTAAATATCGCGGTACAAAAGGAAATTCCTTATTTTCTGCATATAAAACAGAAACCTCTTCTTATTGAATACATTTAAAATATAGTCCATCTCATGATTGACCTGCCAAGCAGTCATCGACATATTGTACTGCTTGTGTTTCTCCAGCACTTCCTGAGAGACTTTTTGCATATACCCTTCCCGCTGGTGCTTCTGCCTTCCCTTGTAAGGCGTATGATAGATTGAGGTGACTGTCGGTATATACAGGAAGTCATACCGCGTCGAATAGCGCACCCACAAGTCCCAGTCCTCCAGTACCTCCAGCCCTTCATCAAAGCCGCCTAGCTCCTCATATAGAGACCTGCGGAACATGATGCTCTGTATCGGTATATAATTCAGGTAGCACAGCAGCAGTCGACTGTACGGCTGCCGGTACCGGATTAGCTTCCTCTTGACTACACCTTTTACTTGGTTCTGCTTGCACTTGCGCACCTGATGCTCTTCGGCAATGGAATAGGCTGCCATGTGCCCGGCCTCTTCCATCCGGGTAACCAGCGTCTCCACATGGCTGGGTAGGAGGAGGTCATCGTCGTCCAAAAAGTTGACGTATTTGCCCTTGGCGGCCTCCAGCCCCAGGTTGCCTGCTTTGCATCTGCCGCGCCGCTCTCCAGTGCACTGATAGCGAACGCACAAATCCGGGAAGTCTGCGGTTAGGAATCCTTCAGAAAGATTCTCCCCATCTTCGACCACCACGACCTCTATGTTGGGATAGGTCTGCACACGGACGCTTTCCAATGCCTCCGCGAGGACTTGGGGGCGACCACATGTCCTGATGATTATAGATACCAGTATGTCTTTCATAAAAGCCACCCCATACACTATCATAGGATATAAACCCCTGATAACGCGCCATTATCCAGCCTTAATGTCTCGGGATTCCTGTTGTGAATGCTACCAACTGATAATCCGCTATTATCATGTGTCCACTAACGGCTATATACCAAGTATATCCCGTAAATCAAATAATTTTCACTCTTCTGGCTGCGAAATCTGTCCATTCACCCCATCTTTCGAACAACCATTATACCAAATCATACAATACATGGGTGATATTTTCAAGTAGTATTTCCTTTTTTTAATACTTTTCCATTAAATAGCACTAATTTGCATTCAGGGCTGTTCATCAATCGCGGATAATAGCGGATTATCAGAGCAAAACATTGTGGCTGCCCATTTCACAAGAGGATCATAAGATGAAAATTACTATAGCCGGAGCTGGATATGTAGGTTTGTCAAATGCTGTTTTATTGGCACAGCATAATCAGGTAACACTTGTTGATGTCATCCAGGAAAAAATCAATCTAATCAATCAGCATAAATCGCCGATTGCAGACAAGGAGATTGAGGACTATCTTTTGACAAAGGATTTAGATCTGACGGCTACGATGGATGCTGGTTCAGCTTATTCTGATGCAGACTATGTCATCATATCCACTCCCACCAATTACGACCCAGAAAAGAATCATTTTGACACTACTTCTGTGGAAGCAGTAATCCGGCAGGTGGTTGAGCACAATCCGAATGCTGTCATAGTCATCAAATCCACAGTGCCTGTGGGCTATACTGTTTCTGTCCGCGAGAAGCTGCGGTGTAGCAATATTTTGTTTTCACCGGAATTCTTAAGGGAAGGAAGGGCATTATATGATAATTTATACCCCTCGAGGATAATCGTAGCCGCTCCCAGAGGAGACGAATCCCTTTACGAAAAGGCACGACAATTTTCAGAACTCTTGAAGGAAGGTGCCATCAAGAAAGATGTGCCCATATTGCTTACGGATTTAACAGAAGCCGAAGCAATAAAGTTATTTGCTAATACTTACTTAGCCCTTCGTGTCGCTTTCTTTAATGAATATGAACCGACATATTCGGGCAAACTCTTTTTCGGCAGTAGGATAATACAGGATTTAAAAGAGTTTAAAGAAATGTCGGATGTCATAGTTTCAAATCGATATGCCGCAGACTTAGCGGATGTGAAAGATAAGGTTTATACACGGGATTTATATATGAGGGATTAGATTCTGAGAAGAGATATTTATTATGGAAGAAAAACTTGCAGAACAACTCAAAGCTACGGAACAGGCATATGAGCAGGAGCGGCAGAGGTGGCAGCACGAAAAAGAAAGCTACCAAAATCTATGTACATGGTATGCCAACACCTTCCAGTATCAATTGGGGTGTCTGTTAGTGGATGCATTGAGGCATCCTCTCCGTTGTTACAGATTGCCTGCGGCGCTGTTCCGCCTGGTCAAGCGATACAAGCGGCAGCAAACAGATGCGAAAGACATCGAATCCAGCATCCCCAAAAGCGATACCCCGGCAAAAGGGATGATTGACTTGGACTTTCTGCAGATAGAATATGCTTCTGGCAAAGTCCGGCAGACAGGCGTTGCAATCATTATTCCTGTGTTCAACGCCTATGATGAGTTAAAATGTTGCGTTGATTCCATTCTAAGGAACACAACAGCGCCATTTCAGATTATACTGATAAATGATTGCAGCACAGACGCCAGAATAGAAGAGCTGTTATCATCGTATAAGTCCCAGCGAAATGTCATGGTAGTGACAAATCCCCGGAACCTGGGATATGTTAAATCCATCAATATAGGGATACAATCCTGCAATACAGATGTGGTGCTTCTCAATAGCGACACTGTAGTGACCAAAAAGTGGCTTGAAAAATTGATGATTGCCGCGTATTCAGATGAAAGGATTATGACAGTTACGCCTCTGTCCAACGCGGCAGGGGCATTCAGCGTTCCGGAAATTAACGCAGATAACAATCTGCCTGACGGATGGACGCTGGAAGACATGGCTAAGCTGGTGGAAAATCAATCTGTCCACACATATGAACGGGTTCCTACAGGGAATGGATTTTGCATGTATATCAAGAGAGACGCCTTCGAACATGTGGGCCTCTTTGACGAAGATACCTTTGGCAAGGGATATTGCGAAGAAAATGACTTTTGCATGCGAGTCATATCAAAGGGATATGAGAATATCATAAGTGACGATACCTATATTTTTCACCACCATACGGCTTCCTTCGGTCATAAGAAACAGAAGCTGTTGCGCAAAAACTATGAGATTCTTTTATCCAGATATCCGCAGTATGAGTATCTTGTGAAAAATATGCTGAATTCAGAACGGCTGGAATCGATTCGGCAGAAGATAAAGCGGGAGACAGCAGAACAGCTTCATGGAATTTCCGGAAAGAGGAATATCCTGTATGTCATTCATCAGGAAAAGGGAGGCAGTGTAAAGACCAACGAAGATTTGATGGGGTATGTATGTTCACAGGGGTGGAACGTATTTCTGCTGAACAGCAATTGCAGTACATTGCGCTTATATCAGCTTACCGACGGGGCTCTTCATCAATTGCAAAAATGGGATTTGGCATATAAGTGGGACATAAATAGCCTGTATGTCCCGGAATGGCGGAATATTTACTATAATGTGCTGCATCATTGCCATATTGATATTGTCCATATCCGTCATTTGTATATGCATACATTTGACATAATAGATGCAGCCAATTGGATGAATGTCCCTTGCGTGCTCTCCTTCCATGATTTCTATTATATCTGCCCTACAATCAATCTGGTCAATGGGAAAGGGGAATACTGCGGAGCGGACTGTGATTCTTCCTCCGGGCGGTGTCAGATGGATGTATCGCAGATTAAGATTTCAAAAAACGTGCCTAAATGGGTCGCGGCTAACTGGCGTGGCCCTGTGGCTGATATTCTGGGAAAAATAAATGCCTATGTCACGACTTCGGCATACAGTCGTGATGTGTATGAAAAGATATTCCCCAGCCTAAAGGGGCAGATCAGGATATATGAGCATGGGAGGGACTTTCTCTATCCGAGAGAGTATTATGGCAGCATACCTGATGGTGGCGGAAAGATTAAGATATTACTGGCAGGAAATATCAGCTACAATAAGGGAGCCGGGTATATTTCCGAATTGATAGATGCCGACAAAGAAGGTCGGCTAGAATTCCATTGTATCGGAAGCCTGCCGGAAAGCCTGAAGCAGAAAGTGAAATATTACGGCAGATATATCAGGGACGATTTCAGGAATTACGCTGCCAGGATAAGGCCTTCTTATGTCGGCGTATTCTCCATCTGGCCCGAAACCTACTGCCACATTATCACGGAAGCCTTCAGCTGCGGCCTCCCTTGCGTAGTAAGCGATATAGGTACTCTGCGGGAACGGGGAATAAAAGGCGGATGCATACTGGCTGACCTGAAAAATCCCATTGCCGCATATCACACGATTTGCAAGATAAGTGAAGACCGGGCTGCCTACAGCAAATTATGCGATGAAGCATTGGGGCAGCCAATACGGACGGTAGCTGATATGGGAAAAGACTACATGAATCTGTATGACCTGCTGTTAACGGAGGATCAAGATGTTTAAGGCAATCGGATTTATCCTAAAAGAGCATAGGGAGAATTACCGCCAGATTATCAAAATGGCTCTGATCAATACAGAAAAGCAGACCGTTCGCAGCAGTCTTGGCATCTTATGGACATACTTTCATGACATTGTATATATCCTGGTATTCATCATGTTCCGCCTGTTGATATCCGGATTCGGAAAGATAGATGGTATGAACAGCATCGTGTACCTGCTGACCGGACTGATTCCCTGGTTTTTCATCAGCGATATGCTGAACCAGGGAAGCCGCGCGATCCTATCCAATAAAGGGATTGTGCAAAGCATTCGGTTTCCAATAACGATACTTCCTACGATCGAAGTGCTGAGTATCGTGTTTCGCAGGTTCTTTACTTTTTTCATCCTGCTGATTGCGCTCACTTTGTTCGGATACCTGAAATGTTTCAGTGTTGTTTTGTTTTTCTATTACTTCATCGCCTTGGTCTATCTGATGGTCAGTATGAACCTTTTGCTTTCGGCCTTTGTAGCAGTGTCGGAAGACTTCCATCAGCTCTACCTGGCAATCGTGCGTGTGATCATATACTCCCTGCCTATTATGTGGAGCTATGATAAGGTAGACAGCACTTTAATTCATATACTGCTCCGAATCAATCCCATGGTCTATGTTATCCGAGGGTTCCGAAATGTCTTCGTGCAGGGTATGACACAGAACATCGGATACAGTGCTTATTTTTGGATAAGCATAACCGCGGTCTTTGCCTTGGGATGCTATGCCCAGTACAAGCTGCGGAAGCACTATGCGGATTTCATATAAAAGGGGACGGAGCATATGGATGATATGATTGTAGTAAAAGATGTCTGCAAGACCTATGTCCTGTTTGACAAGGATTGGAAGATATTGCAATGGGTATTTACGCACAAAGGATATCAGAGCAGACGTGAAGTCCTGAATCACATCTCCTTCACTGTAAAAGACAGTGAAGTGGTAGGTTTGATTGGCATCAACGGCGCCGGAAAGTCTACCTTGATGAAAATCATCGCGGGCATCACTTTCCCCACTGCCGGGCATATTCAGGTAAACGGAAAGGTAGGCTCCCTCATCAACCTGTCTGCCGGATTCAATCCTGATTATACCGGGCGGAAAAACATATACTATAAGGGAACCATCATGGGAATGGGCAAAAGTGAAATCGATAGCATCATTGGCGATATTGAAGAATTTGTGGAACTAGGCGAGTATTTTGACAGACCTGTGAGAATGTACTCTTCCGGAATGTCTGCACGGCTGGGGTTCGCGCTGGCTGTGTACTGTAATCCGGATATCTTAATTGTTGATGAGGTGCTCGCTGTGGGGGACAAATCATTCCAGAACAAGTCCCGCGCTAAGATTATGGAATTATTCAAGGCTGGAAAAGCAGTACTTTTTTCGTCGCATTCTGACGTTTTGATCCGGCAGTTTTGTAACAGGATAATCTATATCAGAGACGGGAAAATTGCATACGATGGTGATGTCGAGGAAGGATTGAAGCTGTATAATGAGGATATTTCTAAGAAAGGAACTCGGAAAGCATATTAAGTGGGTTTTGGCATTATTGCTGCTCTCGATAGTTTATGCCATAGTCGGCATAAATGGATTGCGGTCTTTTGGGCAGAACAGAAATGGGACAAGCATCTATGAAGCCCCTTATTCAGTGGAAGAAAATAAGGTCGTCAGCGAAATACCGAAAGGCCAGCATATTCTGCTCAAGGTCGGTAACCTTCCAGAAAGGCAGGAGACCGTTTCGGTCAGCTTCTACGATGACCAGAAGACGCTGGTTGACAGCAGGGACATCGTCCTGTGTAATGGCATGAACGACTTTGGAAAATGTGATGTGGATATATCTTTTTTCAAATATAGCAGCACGAGGGTAATTGATATAAGAGGGATGTATTATGCTGAATTTGCTCCATTTGATGTAGTAGCTGGGCTAAAAATCGGTGTGGGAATCTGCTTTTTGTGCTGTGTACAATACGTTTTGATGCTGGTAAAGAAAAAATATACAAGTTGAGATTTATTGCTTAAATCGGGAGGTTGGGATGTACAGATTTTGGGAAACAATTATCAAGCCTGTATTGGAGATGATTGACGCAAGAAGCGTCTTGGAAATCGGGGCGCAAAATGGCTATACAACAAAAAGGGTTATTGAATATGTGGGTGCGGTAGAAGGAAAAGTGCAGTCCATAGATCCATTTCCTAACTTTGATTACAAATCCTGGGAAAAGGATAGCAATTTTGCATTTAAGATGCACATCGGTCTATCGCTGGAGGTGCTTCCTGAATTACCAGCGTTTGATGTCTATTTAATAGATGGTGACCACAATTGGTATACTGTATATAATGAATTAAGATATGCGGCCATTGCCTGTGGAGATAAAGAGATATTGATTCTGCTTCATGATATTGGCTGGCCCTATGCCAGAAGGGATTTATATTACAATCCAGAGACCATACCTGCAGAATACAGAAATCGCTATGATAAAAAAGGGATAAAATACGGCTATAATGAGCTTCAGGATGATGGGATAAACGGAAATCTGTGCAACGCTATTGCATATGGCACGCCCAGAAATGGTGTCCTAACCGCAATAGAGGATTTCGTGAATGAAAATCCAGAATATGAGTTTATTAATATAGAATGCTGCAATGGATTGGGTATCATAAAAAAGAAAAAAACCTATAAAAAGGTTTCTGATTATATAAATAATATCGATACCTTAAAATTATTAATAAGGCAAACAGAAGAAAACCGAATTGAATTTTTTCAAGGGCGCTATATCTATAAAAATAAGTATCAAGAAGCAATGGAATCTCTGAAAAAAGCAGAAGGCATATATCTTAAAGAGAAGGATTTCTTATTTGAGAAAATGAAGGATTTATCTGAATCCTGTTCAATGTACGAAGAGAATAATCGGATATTACAAGAAGAAGCAAAAAAAGCAGAGAGACAACATGAACTCAAATATGAACTCATGCAAAAAGAACTATTGGAAAAATGCGCTATAACAGAAAGAAGCAACCAGCTATTACAAGAAGAAAAAGAAAAAATACAGGAAGAAGTGGAAAATTTCAAAAAGCAGTGTAGCGACATCCAAAGAGAGTTGTCAGAAAAGTGCGATATTTTAGAAGGGAACAATGTGAAATTGCGAGAAGAAGGGCGAAAAAGCAGAAAACAATGTCGCGATCTTCAAAAAGAATTGCAGCATCTTTATGAATCTAGATTATTTAAGATGACTATTGCTTTGTCGAAGGCTTATCATTCGCCCCAAAAGATTTTATCATTTATCACAAGAAAGGGCGTAAACAGCATTAGAACTAAGTTTTTTTCAAAAGATGTTAAAATAAAAAATGATGTTGAAGAACCAAAAAAAGAGAATATAAATAACCTATATCCAGATTTGTCGGAATACGAAAAGCAAAGCATTTATGATGCTGATGTTGAAACCAACACCATTTCCCTGGTTATCTGTATCCACAATGCTTTAAATGATGTAATAGAATGTCTAAATTCTGTCTGGGAGAAAAGGACTTTTCCGTATGAAATTATACTGGTCGATGACGGCAGCGATAATGACACGAGGCAATATGTGGAGAAATATGTAGAACTAACAGGTTGTAAGCTGCATCGTAACGAGGAGGCTTTGGGCTATACAAAGTCGGCTAATATTGGCCTAAGAATGTCCAAGAGCGATTATGTCATTCTGCTGAACAGTGATACGATTGTAACTGATTCTTGGGCCGAAAAAATGTTGAATTGTTTTGAACGGCATAAAGCCGCAGGCATTGTCAGCCCTTTGTCAAATGCCGCCAGCTACCAAAGCGTGCCGGAAATCAGAGATTCGATGACTGGAGACTGGAAAATCAATACTTTAAGAAATGGCATGACCATTGATATGATGGGCTTAATTGTTGAAAAAGTTTCTAAGTCCAGGTATTCGGCAGTGGCTTCTTTGAATGGATTCTGCTTTATGATTAGTCGGGATGTAATAAATGCCATTGGCTATTTGGATGAAGTTAATTTTCCTAAAGGGTATGGGGAAGAAGTGGATTATTGTATCCGCGCTTCGAAGGCGGGATTTGAGCTTAGAATCGTGGATGACACATATATCTTCCATGAGAAATCTAAGAGCTTTACCCATACAGTGAGGAAGGAACTGGGGGCAGCCTCAAAGCCTATCTTAAAAGAAAAACATGGTGCCGATGTTTATTCTGGTGTAGGAAAAAGCATGGAAACATGTGCTGAGTTACGGGTAATACGTGAAGAAATCAAAGAGGCTATTGATGAATATTATAAAAAATTCGAAAAATTGATTGGGAAAAAAGTAGCATTTGTCCTGACTGCTAAAGGTGGTAGTGGTGGAGCTAATTCGGTATGCCAGGAGGTTGCCGGTATGCGGAACTTAGGAATTGAAGTCGATATTATTAATTCAATTAACTATAAGACTGGATTCACCCAAAACTATCCTGAAATAGCTAAATATGTCAGATATTTTGACAAGAGATCCTATGATAGCTTCATCAATATCGCGGATAAGTACGATGTAGTGATTGCTACTATATTCACTACTGTTAAGTTGATTCAGGGCATTAAGGAAAAATGTCCTCAAATTCAAGTCGGGTATTATATCCAGGATTACGAGCCTTATTTCTTCGACAAAACAGAAGAATATTTTCAGGAGGCGAAGCTATCTTATACTCGGATTCCAGGCATGTGTTTATTTGCGAAGACAGAGTGGATTGCTGATACTGTACAAAAATACCATGATGTTAAAGTAAACCTCGTTGAGCCAAGTCTGGATACACGACTTTATAATCCTTTCGTCATAAAGCATAAAAAAAAGAAGGCTCGTCCGACTATATGTGCTATGGTACGGCCTAAAACGATTCGGAGAAATCCTAAAGGAACAATGGAGGTGTTGCAGTATCTGAAGAAAAAGTATGATGCTGGCATACGCATCGCATTATTTGGTTGTAGTGATGAAGAAATACAACAACTGGGTATTTTTGATTTTGAATACCAAAATTATGGAGTATTAAAAAGGTGGGAAGTAGCAAAACTTTTGGCAGCGTCAGATATATTTTTAGATATGTCTACATACCAAGCATTTGGGAGAACCGGTTTGGAAAGCATGTGTTTGGGATGTCTGCCAGTCTTGCCCAAAGAAGGTGGTGTCGGCAAATTTGCACGTGATAAAGAAAATGCAATAATTGTAGATACAGGCAATGTTGCTGTAGTATGTGAACGAATATGCGACGTGCTAGATACACCTGATAAGTTATCAGAAATGCAGCAAGAAGGTATCACCACATCTAAATCATTTAATGTTCAAAATGCTGCATGGAGTGAAATACAGATGTTGAACAAACTATTGTAGCCTTATAGTCAAGGATGGTTTTATATGTACTACCTGGCATTATGAGTGTGCAAGCGGGAATATCCAGACGGCAATCTATACAGTAAAGCCGGACAACATTGCTATATTCTGGGACAGCGTCTTACCTATAACTACTTCGGGGCCTAATTCCCCACAGCTATGCTGTGGGGAATTTCTGTCTTACCATGCTCTGCTTGTTGTTACCATATCATCAGCGACATCATATATATTTTTGCCTTCTAACGGCCACTGGAAGCCCATAGTTCTTAAGTATGTGATTTATCATCGGAGACGGCACCAGGTCGATAAAATCCTGGGTAGCCCTATAGCCAGAAATTCCAAAAGCATGTATTCATCAGGATAAAAATCCAGAATACCTTTCCGCGCTTGCCTCATCATCGCCAGCCCTGGTTTATGCTCCAATACCCTTTCCTGGGTGATCCATGGCGCTGCAAGAGGCCGATTTCTTTCAACTTTTTTAGGTTATTTTCCACCTTCCTGGAAGAAATACCGATTTCTTCCGCTAGGTGCGCGGCGGACACTCTGGGATTCTGCTCCAGGCTACTGAGGATACGGCGCTGGTTTTCAGTCAACTGATAAAAATCAGGTTCTCCGACCTTATCTCCGACCTTATCTCCGACCCTATCTCCGACCTTATCATTTGGCATATATTCAGCATCAAAGGAATAGGCGTCGTCCAACGGAACAATAATTTCAAAGATATCGCCCTCTATGATGCTGGGATTCTTTCCAGAATACCGTTTGCTATACTTATACAGGTTTCTGGTGCCGGAACCGAGTTCGTCCGCATTTCCTATTTGATTGAAAAAAGCGGCTATCAGCGGATTTTTAGGGACAGGCGACAGGTTCTCCGGTGTGATTTCTCCAATCCTCAAAGCCCGACAGGCATTCTCCACATACATCTGATTTTCTTCTATGATGAATTTAGCGATGAACGGGCTGGTAAATTCTCGATGAATCAGCATGTTCGTGAGCATTTCACGCGCAATATTATCTCTGAGGCTTACGTTCAGGCTGTCTTCCAGATAGAATTTATCCCATAAATGTTTTTTGGCAAATGCCATGAGGGCTTCATAGCTTTCAATTAGATTCGTCTTTACGATTTCTCTGTCATCATAGCGATCCTTATTGACTTTCCGCAGGATGGCATCCGTCCTGTACGCAGGACAGATAGACTGAATCACATCATCCTTTCCTAAAAGCATCACGGCCGCCAGGTTAAAGCCCTTTTCCCCGGTAGAAAAATCCTCGCTGAAAAGGCCTGCGCTTTTCAACAGCGCTTCATCTGTCATATCCTTCCATGGGTGGTCCTGGCGTTTATTGACAGCACGTCTCCTGCAAAGCGGCAGGAGGTCCAGGCGCAAGTGCTCTTCTTTCACATATGGATAGATTTTCTTTTCCGTAAAGATATTCTGTTTACGGATATACATAGCAGCAATCTGGCTGGTGGAGGTGACGCGCACATCGGCATCATCCACACGGTCGTAGATTACCTTTTTATAGCGATGCACCTCCGAACTGGGCGGTATATGGATATAGATAATGGATTTACCTTCAAATATAATCTTTTCCGGGACAAGGTATATCGTAGGGCTTATGATGTCGGGATTGTTTACCATCTTTACGAAATTTTTCATGTTGTCGCGTACAGCCTGCTCAGGAATACCCTCCACAGTACCATCATCGCGAACACCCAAAAAGATATCTCCGCCAAACCGATTCAGGAAGGAGCAGACCGTCTCATAGGTATCAGATTCTATACCATTACCGCAGCGTTTGAACTCCACAGCCGTATTTTCCCCAATTTCAAGTAAGGATATCAGCCTTTCTTCAGTCATGCCATTACCTCCAATCCGTCATCCAATCAGCACTTCCTTCTCCCAGAACGCAAAGCCGTACTTCCGAATCCGTTCCGCCGGGAGGCCTTTCGCCAGCAGAGAGCTATATAAAAGATATCCTTTGTAATGCCATCCTCAAAATCCAGCTTGCCTATGCCAACGATCCTTGCCATGTTTCGCTGCTGCCGGTGATGATTTATTACAATGATACCATAATTATCTGCTTGGCTCAATGTGTTTATGCGGAATATGTTGGTGGGGGGATGGTACCTGGAGGACATCAACCGATGATAATGGCTACTACTCTGAGAAGAACCTGGCGGAGCTCCTCCATGCGCATTTCGACTTCATCA
>CAJUFO010000016.1 GCA_910585615.1 uncultured Acetatifactor sp. | reverse complement strand
TCTTCGTGGTGGGCAACGCCCTGCGGCTGCGGGGCTTTAAGAGCGGGTTCGCTCCCGCCCGGAGGGCAGGCGGCCCTGGGCAGCCGGAGGACGACAGGCAGCCGGGGGAGGGCCGGGAGGCAGAGGAAAAGACAGCGGACAAAAATGTGGACAGCGCAGCGGAAAGCAGCGCGGAAAGGAAGGAAAGTATGACAAAGGTAATGACAATCGAGGGAATGATGTGCGGACACTGCACGGGCAGGGTGCAGAAGGCCCTGGAGGCCATAGAGGGCGTGAGCGCCGTCGCCATGAGCCTGGAGGCCAAGACGGCCACGGTGGAGCTGGGTGCAGAGGTCTCGGACGAGGCGCTGACCGGGGCGGTGACCCAGGCAGGTTATGAGGTAAAGGGAATCGCGTGACGATGATTTGATAGTCAGGCGCTCCCGTTTTATGCAGAACCTCTGCCGGAACCCATAGGGGCTGCCGGCAGAGGTGGAAAGAGGTGAAAGGAACCAATGAAAAGTAGATTATTTTACGGATTGTTCATCGTATACGCCGCCATGGTGGCCTTTGTGCTGGCCATCAACGGGGTCTTCACCGGCGAGGTGGAATCCGTCAGCAACCTGGTCATCAACGGGGTCTTCCTAGGGATAATCGGCATTCTGTTCGTGATCTCAGCGGTGAGCTTCATACGGCTGAACAGCCTGACGGACGAACTGGTGGATGCCGCTGGGGACTTAAAGGAAGCCTATAAAAAGGCCGGGAACCAGAATGTGTGGAGCGAGCTGGAGAAGGACAAGGAATTCTTCGAGGAGGAGAACCTGAAGAAGGCCTTCGCCAGATTCATACAGCAGATGAACAACAGCCGCATCGGGAAAAGGTACGCGGGCAGCTGCGACATCGAGGACTATATCAACGAAGAGCTTCTGGACAGGGTGGGCGGCAGCCATTACAATTCCGCTATCTCCGGAACCATGACCGGCCTGGGCATCCTGGGCACCTTCATTGGGCTGTCCCTGGGGCTTGGGTCATTCAGCGGCGATGACATCTATACCATCTCCGACAACGTGGGGCCGCTGCTGTCCGGGATGAAGGTGGCCTTCCACACCTCGGTGTACGGCATCATCTTTTCCCTGATATTCAACTTCGTCTATCGCAGCATCATGGCGGATGCCTACGGCAAGCTGAACTACTTTCTGAGCGCCTACAGGCAGTACGCCGCGCCGCCCATTAGCTCCGGCGACGAGAACACTGCCGCCATGCTGGTGTACCAGGCCAACCAGGCCAACTATATGAAGGAGCTCCTGGAGCTGGAGCGGGGCCAGGCCAGAGAGCAGGCGAAGCAATTGGAGCAGATGGCCCAGAGCTTCATGGAGAAGCTCCAGTCCCTGATGGGCGCGGAGTTTCGGGAGCTGGGCGCCGCGCTGCAGCTTACGTCCCAGGCTCAGGCCTCCGGCGCGGAGAGCGGCAAGGCGCTCCTGGAGACGGTGGACGCTCTGGCCCGGTCCAACCGGGACATGCAGGAAAACATGGCGCAGATGCTCAAGCGCCAGGAACGGCTGGCGGACGACCTGGAGCAGCAGAAGCGCAGACTGGAGACGGCCTGCGAGGAAATCAGCCGGGACGTGAGCAATCAGTTGTACACCTTTGGGCAGATGAGGGCTTTGCATGATGACGAAAAATAGGAGAAAGAGAAGAGAGGCCTTCGAGGAGCACAGCTATTGGCAGTCCTACTCGGACATGATGGCGGCATTGCTTCTGATATTCGTGCTGATCATCGCCATCACCCTGGCCATCTACCGCCAGAAGACCGTAGACCTGGAGCAGTCCCAGAATAGCTTAGGGATAGCCAGGCAGGAGCTGGAGGACGCGAAGAAGGATTTGGAGGATGCAAGGGCAGACTTAGAGGAGTACAGGGCTGCCATCGAGAAGTCCAATCAGGAGCTTGCAAATTCCCTGGCGGAGCTCCAGCAGGCCTATGCCGATGCCGCGCTGACCCAGGACGAGCTGAACAAGGCCTATCTGGAGATTGAGAACGCCAGGAACGAGCTGACGGCCACCCAGAAGGAGCTGCAGGATATCGTGGGCATCCGGACGGACATCATCGGGGCCCTGCAGTCTGCCTTTAACAATTCGGCCATGAGCGTGGATGCCCAGACCGGCTCCATCACCTTTTCCTCGGATGTGCTGTTCAAATACAACAGCGCCGCGCTGTCCGATGACAGCCGCAGCACCCTGAAGGAAATCATCCCCATGTACCTGGACGTACTGATGCAGGACCAGTTCCGGGAGTATATCGCGGAGATTATCATCGAGGGCCATACCGATACGGACGGCACTTATGAGTCCAATATGGAGTTGTCCTACAACAGGGCCTACTCTGTGGCGAGATTCTGCATGGATCCGAGGAACGGCCTCACAGAGGACAAGATAGAGCAGCTCAAGAGTGTCCTTACAGTCAACGGCCGTTCCTTCAGCCAGCCGATTTACGCTGCGGACGACCAGGGGAACCTCACGGACCAGGTGGACATGGCGGCCTCCAGGCGGGTGGAGATTAAATTCCGGCTGAAGGAGGACGAGATGATCGAGAAGATTGAGGAAGTGCTGAGACAATAGGCGTTTCTTACAGGCATATAGCACGGCCCGGGGGTGGTCTCCGGGCTGTTTTTCACGTTATATAAACGGCATTTAATTCCTGCCAGCCGCATAATACAGCAAGTCATGCCGTTTATCCGGTTTTGGGAAAGATTTAATCGCTATACATATAGTTTGTGTATTTTTTATAGAAATTTATGGTTTGTTTATTGATTTTGGCAGTGATGGTGTTATATTAGATATAGAACAGATAAGGAAGAGAGGGAGGCAGACATGAACATACAGAAATTTACCCAGAAATCCATGCAGGCCGTGGAGGGCTGCGAAAAGTTAGCTTACGAATACGGAAACCAGGAAATCGAGCAGGAGCATCTGCTCTACAGTCTGCTGAAGGTGGAGGACAGCCTGATCCTGAAGCTGATAGAGAAGATGGAAATCCAGAAGGAGCACTTCGTGGACCGGGTGGAGAAGGCCATCTCGAAACGCACCAAGGTCCAGGGCGGCAAGGTATATGTGGGAGCCGACCTGAACAAGGTGCTGGTAAACGCCGAGGATGAGGCGAAGCAGCTGGGGGACGAGTACGTGTCCGTGGAGCACCTGTTCCTGGCCATGATTAAGAATCCCAACCGGGAGATCGCCCAGATATGGAAGGAGTACGGCATCACCAGGGAACGCTTCCTCCAGGCCCTGTCCACCGTCCGGGGGAACCAGCGGGTCACCAGCGACAATCCTGAGGCCACCTATGACACCCTGGAGAAATACGGCCAGGAGCTGGTGGAGAAGGCCAGGAACCAGAAGCTTGACCCTGTCATCGGCAGGGACACGGAGATCCGCAATGTCATCCGCATCCTGTCCCGGAAGACCAAGAACAACCCTGTGCTGATCGGCGAGCCCGGCGTGGGCAAGACCGCCGTTGTGGAGGGCCTGGCCCAGCGTATCGTCAGGGGGGACGTGCCCCAGGGCCTGAAGGACAAGAAGATATTCGCCCTGGACATGGGCGCGCTGGTGGCAGGGGCCAAATACCGGGGCGAGTTCGAGGAGCGCCTGAAGGCCGTGCTGGAGGACGTGAAGAACAGCGACGGCCAGATTATCCTCTTCATCGACGAGCTGCACACCATCGTGGGCGCGGGCAAGACCGACGGGGCCCTGGATGCCGGGAACATGCTGAAGCCCATGCTGGCCAGGGGAGAGCTGCACTGCATCGGCGCGACTACACTGGACGAATACAGGCAGTATATCGAGAAGGACGCGGCTCTGGAGCGGCGGTTCCAGCCCGTCATGGTGGAGGAGCCCACGGTGGAGGACACCATCTCCATCCTCCGGGGCATCAAGGAGCGCTACGAGGTCTACCACGGCGTGAAGATCATGGACAACGCCCTGGTCAGCGCCGCCGTGCTCTCCAACCGCTACATCTCCGACAGGTTCCTGCCCGACAAGGCCATCGACCTGGTGGACGAGGCCTGCGCCCTGATTAAGACGGAGCTGGACAGCATGCCCACGGAGCTGGACGAGCTGCAGCGCAAGATCATGCAGATGGAGATTGAGGAGGCGGCTCTGAAGAAGGAGGACGACCGCCTGAGTAAAGAGCGCCTGGCGGATCTCCAGAAGGAGCTGGCGGAGGAGAAGGAGAGCTTCGCCTCCAGGAAAGCCCAGTGGGACAATGAGAAGACCTCCGTGGAGAAGCTGTCGAAATTGCGTGAAGAGATAGACGCCGTGAACAGCGAGATTCAAATCGCCCAGATGGAGGGCAACCTGGAGAAGGCGGCGGAGCTGAGCTACGGAAAGCTGCCTGCTTTAAAGAAGCAGCTGGAGCAGGAGGAGCAGACCGGGGCCGCGGAGCGTTCTCTGGTTCGGGAGAAGGTATCCGAGGACGAGATTGCCAGAATCATATCCCGCTGGACGGGGATTCCCGTCACCAAGCTGACCGAGAGCGAGCGGAACAAGACGCTGCACTTGGACGAAGAGCTCCACAGGCGGGTCATCGGCCAGGACGAGGGCGTCACCAAGGTGACGGAGGCCATCATCCGCTCCAAGGCGGGCATCAAAGACCCCTCCAAGCCCATCGGCTCCTTCCTGTTCCTGGGGCCTACCGGCGTGGGCAAGACGGAGCTGGCCAAGTCCCTGGCAGCCAGCCTCTTTGACGACGAGAACAACATGGTGCGCATCGATATGAGCGAATACATGGAGAAATACTCCGTGTCCAGGCTGATCGGAGCGCCTCCCGGATATGTGGGATACGAGGAGGGCGGCCAGTTGACCGAGGCGGTCAGGAGGAAGCCCTACAGTGTGGTGCTCTTTGACGAAATCGAGAAGGCCCATCCGGACGTGTTCAACGTGCTGCTCCAGGTCCTGGACGACGGCCGCATCACGGACTCCCAGGGCCGGACGGTGGACTTCAAGAACACTATCCTCATCATGACCTCCAACATCGGCGCGAATTACCTCCTGGAGGGCATCCGGCCCGACGGACAGATAGACGAGAAGGCCGAGGAGCTGGTGATGAACGACCTGCGCAGCCATTTCAGGCCGGAGTTCCTGAACCGCCTGGACGAGACCATCCTGTTCAAGCCGCTGACCCGCGAGAACATCGGCGGCATCGTGGAATTGATCGTCGCCGACCTGAACAGACGGCTGGCGGACAGGGATCTGAGCCTGGAGCTGACGGAGGAAGCGGAGCGGTTCATCGTGGACAATGCCTATGACCCGGTGTACGGCGCAAGGCCCCTGAAGCGGTATATCCAGAAGCATGTGGAGACCCTGACGGCCAGATTGATTTTGTCGGACGGCGTGGGAAGCGACGACACGGTGGTGATATCGGTGGAGGACGGAAGATTGAAGGCTTCCGTAAAATATACTGCTTAACGATTTCACTTGCCGTGAAACCAGACTGCATAACGCTGACTGGTTCAATCGCATAATTGCATTAGACAGTATTCAGCGTTATGCAGTATAACAGCCCTTGCGGCGGACATCTGAAAGGGCTATCTGCGGCAGAAGTGCTGCGGAAGCCCTTTTCCAAAGTATCTTAAGAAATATTAAGAATTCGCTTCATAAAATCCTAAATTATCTCCTTTATAATAAGACAATAGAATTTCAAACGACAGGAGGATTCTTATATGGCGGCAGGAGCAGGCAGGAAAAGAGGAGTGGCCAGAAGCAGGACGAAGCTGATTCTTTTTGGCATTGAGATTGTCATTATTCTGATAATGCTGTTGGTGTTATATCTGGTGATGCACAAATCCAGCGAGGGACCCAAGATGGCGGAGCTGGATCCCCAGGTGCTGGAAATCCACGAGGAGGTAAAGCATCTCAAGGAAGAGGGCGGCACCATGCAGGGCTACCGGAACATCGCGCTGTTCGGGCTGGACGCGGAGAACGAGGCCCAGATGTACAAGGGCAGCCACAGCGACAGCATCATGATCGCTAGCGTGAACATGGATACGGGGGACATCAGGCTGGTCAGCGTATACCGGGATACATATCTGAACCTGGGCAACGATGATTACTGGAAGGCCACGCAGGCCTATTTCTCCGGCGGCGCGGAGCAGGCGGTGAAGATGCTGAACATGAACCTGGACATGGACATCACGGATTTCGTGGCTGTGGGATATAAAGGGCTGCGGAACGTCATCGACGGGCTGGGCGGCGTCTATATCGATGTGGAAAATGACGAGATTGTGCATCATCTCAACAGCTATCAGATAGGCATCTCCAATGTGCTGCAGTGCGATTATACCCCTGTGACGGAGCCGGGATATCAGCTGCTCAACGGCATGCAGGCCACGGCCTACTGCAGGATCCGCTACGGCGGCGGGGACGACTACAGGCGTACCGCCAGACAGAGGGAAGTGCTGAAGGCGCTGGAGGAGCAGGCGAAAAAGACCGACCTCGTGACTCTGACCAAGGTGTTCAACGACTGTATCGGGGACATCTACACCAGCCTCGACTCCGCGGATATCTTGGATCTCCTGGCGGATGTGGGGAAATACAGCATCGTCGAGGAGAACGGATTCCCTCAGGAGAGCCTGCGCACCGTGGGCAATATCGGCGCCAAGGGCAGCTGCGTCATCCCTAAGAGCCTGGAAGACAATGTGGTATGGCTGCACAAATTCTTCTTCGGCGACGATGACTATACGGTCACGGAGAACGTAAAGGAGTATGGGAGACAGGTGGAGGCGGACACTTCGCCGTATCTCACCGAGTGAAACAAAGGGGCCATAGCGCTCCTTTTTCCTTGCCATAGAGGGAGATGTCTGGTAGAATGAAGAGGAAAGAAGGTGAGGGACATGCTTCCGAAGGATCCGGTGATGCTGCTCAGCTTCGTGAATACAAAGCTGCGGGACTTTTATGGCAGCTTTGACGCTCTGTGCGAGGATTTGGATGCGGACAGGCAGGACATTCTGGACAGGCTTGGGAATATAGGCTATCATTATGACGCGGAAAGGAACCAGTTTATTTAATTTGGTGTTGTAATTTACGCGTATTTTTGGTATGATTTAACAGATGAAAATAATGTAACTGTATGTCGGGGAATCCGATTTGCAAAAATTCTATTTGGAGGATTAAGAAATGGCGAAAAAACGTAACATTATCGTTGGTCAGTCCGGCGGCCCTACCGCTGTGATCAATTCCAGCCTGGCGGGCGTCTACAAGACTGCCAGAGAGAGAGGCTTCCACAAGGTATACGGAATGCTCCACGGCGTCCAGGGCTTTCTGGACGAGCAGTATGTGGATTTGTCCACCCAGATTCATTCCGATATCGACATCGAGCTCTTAAAGAGGACGCCGTCGGCTTTCTTGGGCTCCTGCCGGTATAAGCTGCCCGAGATTCATGAGAATCCGGAGATTTATGAGAAGCTGTTCGAAATCATGGACAAGCTGCAGATTGAGGCATTCATCTACATCGGCGGAAACGATTCCATGGACACCATCAAGAAGCTGTCCGACTACGCGATTCTGAAGGGACATGAGCAGAAGTTCCTGGGCGTACCCAAGACCATTGACAACGACCTGGCCCTCACCGACCACACCCCCGGCTTCGGAAGCGCCGCCAAGTACATCGCCGCTTCCACCAAGGAGATTATCCGCGATGCCCTGGGTCTGAACTATAAGAAAGAGTCCATCACCATCATCGAGGTCATGGGACGTAACGCAGGGTGGCTGACAGGTGCCACCGCCCTTGCCAAGACAGAGGAGTGCGAGGGACCGGATGCCATCTATCTGCCCGAGGCAGTGTTCGATATCGACAAGTTCCTTAAGAATACCCAGGAGCTTCTGAAGAAGAAGAATTCCGTAGTCATCGCCGTGTCCGAGGGCATCAAGGTGGCGGACGGCAGATATGTGTGCGAGCTGGGCGGCGGCAACGACTATGTGGACGCTTTCGGCCATAAGCAGCTTCAGGGCACAGCGGCCTATCTGGCCAACTTCCTGGCCGCGGAAATCGGCTGCAAGACCCGCAGCATCGAGTTCTCCACCCTGCAGAGGAGCGCTTCCCACATGGCTTCCCGTGTGGACGTGGACGAGGCGTTCATGGTAGGCGGCGCGGCCGTGAAAGCTGCCGATGAGGGCGACACCGGCAAGATGGTGGTCATCGACCGTGTCTCCGACGATCCTTACCAGAGCGCAGCCGGCATCTACGATGTGCACAGGATTGCCAACCACGAGAAGCTGGTTCCCCGCAACTGGATGAACAGGGAGGGCAACTATGTGACCCAGGAATTCATCAATTACATCGAGCCCCTGATTCATGGGGACTACCAGCCGTTCATGGTCAACGGCCTGCCCCAGCATCTGGTGCTGAAGAAGAAATGATTTCCGGGTGAAGGGATAAAGAGAAACGAATAAAAGGAAGAGGGGCTGTGGAATGGCTGAGGTTCGGCTGTGAGGCAGTCCCTTTTTGCGGCTGCCCATCAGAGGCATTGAGCAGGGATATGGGCGGTTCTGGGATGAATGGAAGCATTTTGGGAAGCATATAATGCTCTGAGAGGATGAGAAGGGCAGAGGTCTGATATGAGGAAGATGATGACGGCAATCCTATTGTTTGATTTGATGGCGGGGTTGCTGTTTTTGGGCTTTTACGGAATGCGCAGCAGAGCGGTGGTGACGGACAGCAGCATCGTCCGGATGGAGGGGGAAGAGCGGCTGGAGGAGGCGGACGTGAAGAAGATTGCCATAACCTTTGACGATGGCCCCCACCCCAGTTACACGGCCCAGCTCCTGGACGGGCTGAAGGAGCGCGGCATCCATGCCACCTTTTTCGTCACTGGGGAGCATGCGGAACTGCATCCGGATATTATCGAAAGAATGTTCAATGAAGGACATTTAATCGGAAACCATACATACAGCCATATCCAGCTGACGAAGGGCAACAGGGACAAATTCAAGGATGAGCTGATTAAGACAAATGAGATATTAAAGGAAATCACCGGGGAGGAAGTACAGTATGTGCGTCCTCCCTACGGCTCCTGGGACAAAAGCTTCGAGAAGGAGCTGAACATGTTCCCGGTGCTCTGGACCGTGGATCCCCTGGACTGGAGCTCCCGGAACGTGGGGCGGATTACGGAGAAGATCGTCAGCAAGACCAGGGAGAACGACATCATTCTGATGCATGATTATTACGATACCTCCGTGACGGCGGCTCTGCAGGCTATCGACGAGCTGCTGGAGGAGGGGTATACCTTCGTGACGGTGGAGGAGATTTTGTTTGACTGAAAAAATAGTGTAATGATTACTATAAAAGTCCCTATGCCATTCTGGCACCGCGAGTGTTTTTGCGCTTCCTATGCGCAAAAACGGAGACAGCTGTGCGCCAAAATGAGCTTCTCTTGCTCATTTTGTGTGCATCACCTAAACTCTCAGACTTTCAGGTATGGTGGTGCGGCTGGCTGCATGGGAGTTTAGGAAGTATGGCTTTGCGGGGAGCCAGGTATTGATTGTCAAGGCGTAAAGATGTTTTTCCGGAACGGCCCACAGGACATTTTCGGGCTTGATAGGATGAAGGAAAAATGGTAGCATATGAGGTACAAAGAAAGCCGTTGGCAAAGCCCTTGGCTTATCAGAAGGAGAGAGCGTATGAAGACAGTAGTACATATCATTTCCCATTCTCACTGGGACAGAGAATGGTACATGGCGTTTGAGCAGCATCGGATAAAGCTGGTGGACCTGATCGACCAGTCCATGGAGCTGTTTGAAAAAGACGCAGCTTTCAGGAGCTTCCATCTGGACGGGCAGACCATCGTGATGGACGACTATCTGGAGATCAAGCCCCAGAACAGGGAAAGGCTGAAAAAGCATGTCAGGGAAGGGCGGTTTTCGGCAGGCCCCTGGTATATCCTGCAGGACGAGTTCCTGACCAGCGGAGAGGCCAACGTGCGCAACCTCCTGGTGGGAAGGCAGGAGGCGCTGGAATACGGAGGCCTCTGCCCTGTGGGCTATTTCCCCGACGCCTTCGGCAATGCGGGACAGATGCCCCAGCTTTTAAAGCAGGCGGGGATGAAGGCAATCGTGTTCGGGCGCGGCGTGAAGCCGGTGGGTTTCAACAACGAGGTACAGGGCGGCGATTACGAATCCATGTACTCGGAGATGATGTGGGAATCCCCGGACGGCAGCGCCCTTCCCGGCATCCTTTTCGCCAACTGGTACAGCAACGGGATAGAGATTCCGGTGGAGGAGGAAGCGGCCAGGGCGTACTGGGAGGAAAAACTGGCCAGCGCGCGGCAGTTTGCGGGAACCAGACATCTGCTGTTCATGAACGGCTGCGACCATCAGCCGGTGCAGAAAGACCTGGGAGCCGCGCTGGAGACGGCGAGGAGGCTCTATCCGGACATAGAGTTCGTCCACTCGGACTTTGACACATACGTGGATGCGGTGAGCCGGGAGCTGGAGCATATCTCCACGGTGCGGGGGGAGCTGACCAGCCAGGAGACGGACGGCCGTTTTACTTTGGTCAATACCACGTCCTCCCACATTCCGCTGAAACAGATGAACCGCGTCTGCGAGAACGCCCTGGAAAAAGAGGCGGAGCCCATGGCGGCGCTGGCCTCCCTGTGGGGAAAGGACTATCCGGAGGAGCTCCTGCGCTATAGCTGGAAGATGCTGATGCAGAACCATCCCCATGACAGCATTTGCGGCTGCAGCGTGGATTCCGTGAACGCGGAGATCAAGACCCGCTTCGACAAGAGCCGCCAGGTGGCGGAAGCTCTGTTCGCGGACAGCTGCTCCTGGATGGCTGACCGCATCGACACCAAAGCGCTGGGGGCGGAAAAGAAGATATATCCCATTGTGGTGTTCAATACAACCGGCTGGAACCGAAGCGGCATGGTGGAGGCCGTGGTGGATTTTGAGAGGAGCTACGGCGGATGGCTCACCAGGCAGCATGGGGAAATGGAGCGGCTGCAGCTTCCCGAACTGGTGCTGAAGGACGCGGCGGGGAACAGGGTTCCTGCCGGCATCCAGGATATGGGCGTGCGGTTCGGCTATGAGCTTCCCGATGACAGGTTCCGCCAGCCATATATGGCCAGACAGGTGAAGGTGACCTTTGAGGCGGAGGACGTGCCCGCATTCGGATATTGCACCTGCTACCTGGAGGAGGCGGATGCCGTCGGGGAAGCGGGGGCTGTGGAAGAGATGGCTATGGCAGCGGTCTGCGAATCGGAAAGCGCTGTAGGAGGACATTCCCTGACGCCTGCGGACAGGGTGATGGAAAACAGGTTCCTCCGGGTGGAAATCCACGGGGACGGCAGCTATTCCGTGACGGAAAAGGAGAGCGGGAAGCGCTACCCCCATGTGGGCTACTATGAGGAGTGCGGGGATATCGGAAATGAGTATATATTCATACAGGATTCCGGCAAGGAGGAGATTACGACACAGGGGACAGAGGCGCGGATTGAGCTGATTGAGGATGAGCCGTACCGCTGTACCTACCGGATTGAACACAGGCTTATGGTGCCCGCCGGCGCGGAGGAGCTGCTGGAGCGGGAGCGCCGCCAGTGCGTGGGGCTGTACGAGCGGAAAGCCGGGCGGAGCAGGGAGCTGGTAGAGCTTGCCCTCACCACGCTGTTGCGTCTGGAGCGCAGCGCGAAGGGGCTCAAGGTGGAGACCACCATCCACAATACGGCGAAGGATCACAGGATCCGGGTGATGATACCCACCGGCCTGCAGACGGAAACGCATTTCGCGGACTCTACCCTTGAGGTGGTGGAGCGTCCCAACCGCCACGGCAAAGCGTGGCAGAACCCCAGCGGCTGCGAGCACCAGCAGAACTTCGTGGCCATGGATGATGACAAGGACGGCATATTGGTGGCGAATTTCGGCCTGTACGAGTATGAGGTGCTGCCGGACAGGGACAATGCCATCGCGGTGACCCTGCTGCGCTGTACCGGAGAGATGGGCGACTGGGGCGATTTCCCCACGCCTGCGGCACAGCTTCCCGGGACGCATACCGTGGCATACGAGATCGTCCCTTACAAAAAGGAGGACGTTGCGGCGGCCTTTACGGAGGGGCATCTCTTCCAGACGAAGCTGTCGGCGGTGAGCCTGGCGTCAAAGCGCGGCTATCTGAAGGACGGGGCAGGATGCATGGAGGACATGGGCGGAAAGACATTGCCGCCGAAGGCCGGCTTCTTCAAATGGAGCGGAAAAGGGCTGAACCTGACGGGATTCAAGAAAAAGGACGGGGACAGGGATATCATCGTCCGCTTCGTGAACGAGACCAGGGAAGCGGTGGAGCTGACTATAGACAGGCAGGCATGGTTCGAAGAAATGTATCACAGCAATGTAATTGAAGAAAGGCTCCAGGCGGCAGCCCCGGGAGGGGACGGAAGCTATCACATGACAGTGAAGCCCTTTGAGATATTTACAGTGGGCATCGTCCCCAACGGCGCATGCGGGGACTGAGACTGTGAGAGGTTCGGACGGAAAGAAAGTTCTGGCTCCGGTGAAAGCCGGAGCCTGGCATTGAGAGCGCTACATGTTCTGCCGCCTGTGGTAGCGCCTGCGGCGGGGCGCGTCTTTCCGGGCACGGCCCGGGGCGCCTTCACGGGACCTGCCATCGCCCCGTTTCCTGGCGGACAGCGCCGCGATGGACTTGCCCTCCTGCCTTGCCAGGGCGAAGCAACTGTCACAGACGCCGAAGGATGTCTCTAAGGACAGAGGGGCTCCGCAGACCTGGCACTTGCGGATGTACATCTTCTTGTCCTTGGTCAGATACCGCATGATGGTGTCTTCCGTCTTTGACCGCTCCCTGTCCAGACGGGCCAGATCCACATCCTTTCCCATCCGCACCGAGAACTGGTAGTACAGATCCAGCAGCTTATAGAAGGTCTCATAGCGCATCAGCCCCGTATCGGAGCACATAATCAGCGCCGGGAAGTGCAGGGACACATCCGCCGTATAGGTCTTGCAGTAATACAGCCACAGTGCCACTACGTCCCGGTTCCTGGTGTCGATGGAGCAGGTCAGCATGCGGTAGAGCATGTGCTTGTCCTCGAACCCGTCGATTTCCTTTCTGTCCTTGTAGGCCCGCTCATACAGGAAAAGCACTTCCTCGATGCTGATTTTCTCAAAGGGTGGCTCTATCTCCACGGATTTCCAAATCTTCATCACCGCGTCCAGGGGCTCGTCCATGTCCAGGAGCACCTGGGGGAAGCCCAGGCTGACATGCTCCACCTTGGGCTCGTCTTCGTAAAAACGCTCTCGGATAAACGTCAGGCCCTCTTCCCCCACCGCGTTCACATACCCGGTGTCATATAGTCCGAAACGCCCTGCCCGTCCCGCAATCTGGCGGATTTCCGAAGTCATCAGAGGGCGGTTCTGCTTGCCGTCGAACTTGCTGGTCTGTATGAAGACGATTCGCCGCACCGGAAGGTTCAGCCCCATGCCGATGGCATCCGTGGATACGACGATGCGGGTCTTGCCCTCCGCGAAAATCTGGATCTGCCTGCGCCGGATTTCAGGGGGAAGGCTTCCGTAGATGACGCTGACCTGGATGCCGCTGCGCTCCAGCCGCCCTGCGATGTCCAGCACCATCCGCTTGGTAAAGACGATCAGGGCATCCCCCTCCTGCACATCGTCCGGGAAGGAGAAGGGGACATCCTCGCAGAGCAGCCGGGTCTTGCGCTCATACCTGTGGACTTCGAAGGAATCGCCGCACAGCGCGATCAAATGGGTGACGACCTCCTCCGCCGAGGGGCTTAAGCACACATGGACTTCTGCCGCCTGCACGCCCAGGATGGCCCTGGTCCAGGAGTGGCCCCTGTCGGAATCCGCGATCATCTGCGCCTCGTCAATGACGGCCACGTCGTATCTTTGGTCCAGGTCCAGCATCTCCACCGTGGAGGAAATGATACGGCTGTTCTCCTCGTAGATACGCTCCTCCCCCGTGAGCATGGTGCAGGGAATCCCTGTATCCTTCATCTTCTCATAGACCTCCAGGGCCAGCAGCCTTAAGGGGCCCAGGTAGACGCCGTTCTCCGCCTCCTTCAGCCTTTCCAGGGCCTGATAGGTCTTTCCGCAGTTGGTGGGGCCTATGTGGAGGACGAACCGCCTGGACATCTCCAGGGCCTTCGGGAACTCCGTCTCCGGCCTGGTGGGCACCAGGTCGATGATCTGGCCCCGCAGCTCCACGTTCACATAGCGGCCCAGGGTGGAGCGCAGGCTCTTCTGGCAGATGTCGAAGTTCTGCTCCCCGCGCAGGAATTCCAGGAGCCTGGCGGTCACCAGCTCCTGTTCCTCGGGTTTGAGGTTCGCCACGTCCAGGCGCACCAGCTCGCCTACGATGAGGTCGCGGATCTTCATGACGGCGATTTGGTTGTTCTCCCGAAAGGCGAAATAGGCCAGGTTGCGCAGCTGCCTGTGGTATTCCTCCAGGTGGGCCTGGCTCACCTTCCCTTCCTTTGAACGCTTCAGCTCCGCGAGCAGCCGGTCCAGGCGCTCCATATATGTCTTTTTTCCCTCATTGTTCTTCTTTTTCAGAGCTTTGGCGCAGTCCTTGTACTGGGAAAAATAGAACTGCGACAGTTTTTCTTTCTGTATCATCTGATCGTCCCGTATCGGCCCGCGGGCCGCCTTTGCTGTACTGTCTGAGTGTATCGATATCTGGATTAGTATAGCATAAAACAGCGGTTTGGGGAAGCATAAAATCCGGATGCGCGGATAATGGGGGTGGAAAATGATTCGGATATTGACATTGAGAGAAAAAATGTTACATTAGAGTTATAATGACTTTAGGAGTACGGAGCGACAGGCTGTGATGACATACGAAGAATTCCGTGACAAATTCCATATCCGCCTCACCGACCAGCAGACCGAGGCTGTCCGCGCGGTGGAGGGCCCTATCCTGCTGCTGGCGGTGCCCGGCAGCGGCAAGACCACCGTCCTGGTGGCCAGGCTGGGATACATGATGCACTGCGCGGGGATACCGCCGGAGAACATCCTGACCCTGACCTATACCGTGGCCGCCACCAGGGACATGGCGGCCCGGTTCGCGGAGCGCTTCGGGGAGGAGCCGGGCAGGCACATGGAGTTCCGCACCATTAACGGCGTCTGCGCCAAGATTATCGACTATTACAGTCAATCCGTAGGAAAGAGCCCCTTCTCCCTTGTGACGGACGAAAAGCGCATCGCAGGGATGCTTTCCGCCATCTATCAGAGGGTGGAGGGCGGCTATGCCACAGAGGGGGACCTAAAGGGAATCCGGACATTGATTGCCTATATCAAGAACAGCATGCTGGACGAGACGGAAATCAAAAAGCTGGAGCAGGACAGTGACTGGCGCATCTCGGAGATTTACAGGCTCTATCGGGAGGAGCTGCGGGCCCGGGGCCTGATGGACTATGACGACCAGATGCTCTACGCGGGCAATATCCTGGCGAGGAGCCCGGAGACCCTGGAATATTTCCGGAGAAGGTTTCCTTATATCTGTGTGGACGAGGCCCAGGACACCTCCAGAATCCAGCATGCAATCATCCGTAGGCTGGCCGGGGGCAGGGACAACCTGTTCATGGTGGGGGACGAGGATCAGAGCATCTACGGCTTCCGGGCGGCCTACCCCCAGGCCCTGCTCTCCTTCGAGCAGGAGCATCCCGGGGCCCGGGTGCTGCTGATGGAGGAGAATTTCCGCTCCTGCGCCCAGATCGTGGAGGCCGCGGACTGCTTCATCCAGAAGAACGTCCTGCGCCATGCCAAGCGCATGAGGGCATCCAGGCCCGCCGGGGCAGACATCAGGGAGATCCCCCTGAAAAGCCGGGGCGCCCAGTATACCTACCTGGCCAAAGTGGCGGAAGAGTGCAGGATACAGACCGCCGTCCTCTACCGGGACAATGAGAGCGCCCTGCCCCTGATAGACCTTCTGGAGCGGCGGGGCATCCCCTACAGGATCCGCAACGCGGACATGGCTTTCTTCACCCATCGGGTGGTACAGGACATCCGGAACATTATCCTGTTCGCGTCGAATCCCAAGGACACGGAGCTGTTCCTACAGATATACTACAAGATGTCTTCCTATATCAACAGGCAGGCGGCGCAGCGCATCTGCGAAATCAGTGAGAAAAAGGACATGGACGTCCTGGAGGCCGCGATTCGCTTCGGCCGCCTGGAGGAGAAGACGGTATCAAGCTGCAGGGCGGTGCGGCTGCAGTTCAGGAGCCTGCTGTCGGATTCGGCGGAGGCGGCGCTGGACCGGATTGCCCAGGAGATGGGGTATCGGGATTATCTGAGGCGGGCCGGGGTCAGCGACGGCAAGCTGGCCATCCTGAGGGCCATCGCCCACTATGAGGACAGCCCTCTGGGCCTGGTGGAACGGCTGGATGTGTTGCGCAGGACCGTCGAGGAGAAGAAATATGACGCGGGCTGCCCCTTTCTCCTGTCCACCATCCACGCCAGCAAGGGCCTGGAGTATGACAGGGTCTATCTGATGGACGTGGCGGACGGCATCTTTCCGGAGGCCGTGCCGGAGCGAGAGGCGGATATGGACGAGAAGGAACGGCAGACATATGAGGATGAGCGCCGCCTGTTCTATGTGGCCATCACCCGGGCGAAGGACATGCTGTCGGTCTTCGGCCTGAACAGGAAGTCGGCATTCCGCACGGAACTGTTCGCCCAGATGAAATACCGGAAATTCCGCGATGCTATCGGGCAGGGGCTGATTGTGAGACATAAGAAGTTCGGGGAGGGTGTCGTCGTGGAGGAGGGGAAGAACCAGGTCCTCATACAGTTTGGCAGCCGCCAGAGGCGGCTGGATTTGAAGACGCTTTACGAACAGGATCTGCTGATTCTATGAGGCGACCGCCTCACAGAGCCAACAGATTCGACAGCATTCCTGTTCATTGTGAAAGGGGCCTTCGGCTCTCAGAAGAGGGAGCCTGTGCCCATCATGCCAATCAGCTGGTCGCGCTGCACCGCATCCTCCGATCCTTTGGCCTTGGATGCCAGGCCGTCCAGCTCCATCTTGCTGGCGGCAGCGCGCATGAGCTTTTCCTGGAATTCCCTTTTCTCCTCCTCCGCCTTCCGGGCCCTTCTCTCGGCTCTGGCCCGGTTCTGCAGACGCAGGGTGTTCTCCATGGTGTGCAGCATCTGAGTCATATCGTTCATGTGGATTACCTGCCTTTCTGGAATCTATGCGTTCCCTCTTTCACTTTCTTTATCGGCTGTTCGACGGCTTTTCCTGAGAAGGCCGACATGAAATCTGGGAGGCGGAGGAGAGAATGTCTGCTACAGGACAGCGTCCTCAAAGGTATTGGCCCAGCCGAAACGCTTCAGGTCCACCTTCCAGCCCTCCTCTGTCCGCTTTACCTCCACGCCCTCTGCCTCCAGCAGGAGCTTCTGCAGGTCGGGAGTGTCGAAATAGACGGCCCCGGCCAGCAGGCCTTTGGCATTGACGATGCGGTGGGCGGGGATGTCCGCAGGCTTGCCGTCCGGTGTCCTGGCCAGGCCGCGCTTTAAGCCGTAGCCCACCTGGCGGGCATTCTTCGGCTTGCCGCACAGAAGGGCGATCTGCCCGTAGGTGGCCACCCGGCCCTCCGGGATGCGCCCGCAGACAAGGGCCATTTTCTGATAAAAATCCATGGGGATGCCTCTCTTTCCGGTATCTATATATGTAGCGATTAAATCTTGCCAAAAACCGGATAAACGGCATGACTGGCTGTGCTATGGGACTGGCAAGAATTAAATGCCGTTTATATATATAAATCTATGTCCACCCGGTATCCGTCGTCAATCAGGATGTAATCGTTGCCGTATTTCCTGCACATCTCCAAGTTGCGGGCATTTTCCTCCAGGAAGGTATCGGCATCGTACCAGGAATCGTCCAGACGCTGCTCGATGACACAGGCGTATCGGCGGATGTCGGCGAAATGGTTCCGGATGTAATCCGGCGTCATGATGAGGCAGCGGTAACGGATTTCCCTCAGGTAATCCTCCCCGAAGCCCTGTCTCCAGTCAAAGGGGATGTAGCAGCCCTCCACCACAAGGTTCTGGCCGTTCTCGATGGCCGTCTTCACCATCTCCCTGACCACGGGCCAGAGATAGGGGGTCAGCGCATCATCGTCTGACGGGGTCAGCTCCGTGTAGCCGCTTCTGATGAGGCCCATCTTCAGATGGTCGATGGACAGGTAGGGGTAGTGATATTTTTCCAGCAGCCTTTGGGCCAGGGCGGTCTTTCCCGTGTGGGATGCGCCTGCAATCAGAATGATCATTTTGGGTCTCTCCTTGTCTGTTTGAATTTTTGGTCCGGCTTCCTTCTGAGTCAATATTTTACCATAGATATGAAACTTTTGCACAGACTTTTCGTCTGATTGTTACAGAAGGATATAGAAAAGCCGGACGGGCTGTGCTAAGCTTAGAGTAACGGAATCGAAGACTGTTGAATGCGGCACAGTGCAGAACGGGAACGGGAAGGGGGAGGCGCGATGACAGGAATCTATGCGGCTCTGCATCTGTTGGTGGATGGCATGTGCGCGCTGGCCATGTTCGGCCGGCTCCTGCCACGGGGGGACAGGGCTCTCGCCATACTGCTGTACAATTTCTGCGCGTTCGCCCTGCAGATGCCTTTGGGCGTGGCGCTGGATGCGCTGTGCGGGGGAAGAAGGGGACGGGAGACGGATTTCCCCTTCCTGTTCGCCCTGGCGGGAGTCCTGTGCACGGTAGGGGGAGCATTCCTGCACCCTGCGGTACTGGGAATCGGGAACGCCCTGTTCCATGTGGGAGGCGGCGTGGGAACCATCCGGGAGGATGACGGGAAAAAATGGCGGGGCAGAGGCTTAGGCGTATTCGTGGCGCCGGGGGCCCTGGGGCTCTATCTGGGAGGCTTCCTGGGGAGGGGCGGTTTCTGGCAGACGGGGGCTTTCGGGACAGGGGTCCTGATGGCGCTGCTGTGCGCGTTAGCGATACGCAGATTGAAAAGAAACGGAAAAAAGGAAGAAAACTCCTCCGGACAGATAGGTGAAAGCAGGGGACTGGCGGAGGAAACGGAAACAGGGAGGCAGAGCGCCTGCAATATCGCGATTGCCGCTGTCTGCTGCATGTTTGTGGTCATACTGCGCTCCTATGTGGGGATGACAGTGGCGTTTCCCTGGAAGTCAGGATTCCCGGCAGGGCTTTTGGCGGTCCTGATGGTGGTGGGCGGTAAGGTGGCGGGAGGCTTTGCGGCTGCCCGGTATGGGCTCCGAAGGACTACGGCAATCTCGCTGGGACTGGCCGGGATCTGCTATCTTTGTTCCGATGCCATGGCCCCGGGGCTGGCAGCGCTGTTCCTGTTCAACATGACCATGCCGATCACCCTGTACTGGATGGAGCGGAGCATGCCGCAGATGCCGGGTTTTGCCTTTGGCTTCCTGACATTCGCCCTTTTTCTTGGCTTCCTGCCTGGGTATTTCGGGGCGGCAGCGGGAAGCGGGCTGCTGGGCTTTGGGGGCAGTATATTGTCGATGGTTCTGCTTCTGGCAGGATGGGGATGGAGGGGAAAGAATGAAGGCTTATCTGGTGAGGATGTTCGGGATTTCTCTGGCGCTGACCATTGTGGTGGAGATGCTGGTGGCATTTATCCTGCGGCTTGGCATGAAGTGCCTGGGGGAGAGGGGGAAGACGGAATCGGCTTCCGGCAGCCGGGTGAAAGGCGAAGGAACGACAGGGACCGAGAGGCGAGCCGGGCCGATTCTGGGCAGTAAGCGGCATCTGGCCCTCCTGGTGGTGCTGGTGAATTTGCTGACCAATCCGCCTGCCGTACTGCTTTGCTGGCTGAGCAGGATGTACCTGCCGCCTTTCCTGACGCTTCCGGTCCAGCTGTCGGTGGAAGCGGCGGTAGTGGCGGTGGAGGCCTGGATCTACTGCAGCTTCATGGAGAAGCCCGGCTGGCAGACAGGGCGGCCCCTGCTGCTGGCGGTGGCGGCGAACCTATGCTCCTGGACGATGGGAATCGTCTGCGGGAGATGGATTGACCTGGCGGTGACCATAGCGCTGCGGCTAAGCCAGGTATGGTAGTGCCAGATGCGGGACAGCTGCCTGGGCGGGAAAGCGCGGATTAGGCGAAAAGGATGGATTCCCGGTGGGCGGGGATGGAAATGAAGAAATGCATTCATAATGAAGAAGGGCATTCAGGAGGAGATTATGAGGAAAACGGTGATTTATTGGCTGGCGGCGATATGCTTTTGGATGGCATGTTCTTTTTCGGCGGGGGCGGATGTGCTTGTAGAGCCTATGGATACCTTTTATGAGGATCACGCCGCGGAGTGCACCCATGTGGGGCGGGCGTTTACCGCCAACGGGCCGGACGGGAAGGTGTACCTGTACAAGAGCCCGGAGCTGCCGGAGGTGGTGGCTACATGGGAGAATGGCTTTAAGGCGTCCATCATGTTCACCTATGAGGACAGCCGGGGCACCCTTTGGGGTGTGTACGATGACTATAGGGGCACGGTGGGGTGGATGCCCATGGAGTACATGGAGCTGATTTATGACAGCATCTCCTTCCAGAAGGAGTTCAGTGAGGAAATCGTGGAGCAGAGCGGAGAGCTGCGCGCGGAGGATTTGGAGGGAACTATCCTGTTCTGGAAATATCCGGGCTCGGAGGAATGCGAAGCCCTGAGCGTGGATGATACGGAGGATTATCTGCCGGAGTACAACGGCGTGTATGTGGACGGCAACGGGAAACGCTGGGGTCACATCGGGTACTATTTCGGCCGCAGGGATACCTGGATCTGCATCGATGCGCCTGGCGCTGAATTCGAGCAGCTTTATCCGGACGGTGCACCGCAGATTGGGGAGCAGGCGGAAGAGAACGCAGATGCGGAGACGGCGGAACCGGTAGGGCAGGAGAAGGAAAGTGCGGAGACGACGGAATCAAAGCAGGAAAGCGCAGGACGCATTGTGCCGAAGCCGGACTATGGTGTGATGGCGCTGGCGGCAGGACTGGTGATTCTGGTGGCGGGGGCTACGGCGGTGCTGCTCGTGGTTTTGAGGAAGAAGAGGGGCTCGGGTCAAGCGGGGGACGAGCGGGGCTAGAGCCGGCTCTTTCATATTAGGTATAAAAAAGTTCGCCTTATAAGCATGTAAGGCGAACTTTTTTATTATATTTTACATCTTAAAACAAAATCTGTTATAATGCAAGCCTAATTTTATTTTTCTCAATATTTGGTGATTCTGACATTTTTAGTTCATTTTCGCATGATTCCCTATGTGTTTTGCTGAATGTTCCTGTCTGAAGGGGGTCTCCCGCATAGTTTTGGGAGGCTTTCCTGCTTTTGAAATTAGAAGCTTTTGAATTTTTCAGAACCCAAAAAGTTCGCCTTACATGCTTATAAGGCGAACTTTCCAGAGGGATGACAGGGCAATACAGGAGCCGCTGCCGGCTGAGTAGAGCATGGCATCTCCGTTAAGGCAAGAGCTATAGGCTAAGAGGTGGAAGATGCCAGGGATGACCAATGTGGAATGCCATGGGAGGCAAAAGCGGCTTCCTGTAGCTGAGTACAATAGAAAGCAAAGGCAGCTTTCTATTGTCAAGTATTATGATGAAATGCGCAGATTGGGCTGCTTCACCGTGCAGGATGTAGCTGAGATGGTGGAGGAGCAGTCCACCATCACCTATGTGGTGAACGATTACCAGCGGAAGGGCTACATCGATCGGATACACCGGAACCTCTATGCCGTGATAGATGCTGAGACAGGCCAGCCGGTGCTGACGCGGTACCAGATTGGCAGCAGGCTCTTCCCGGACGCCTATGTCGCTCTCTACAGCGCGTTTGAAGCGTGGGGGTATGCACCACAGATTTGCGATGAGGTGTATGTGGCTACAGAGAGCCGCTTCACGGATTTCCGGTACAATGGGGTCTTCTACCGCCAGGTGAAGCGGCGGGAGGCCGATGTGGAGCAGATGGGCGGGGCCCTGGTGACTGGCCTGGAGCAGACAGTGGTGGACAGCATCCACAATTGCGAGAGAGTGGCTGGCCTGGAGAGGATAGCGGAGTGTATAACGCGGCTACCGCCGCTGGATGCGGACAAGCTGCTGGGGTGTCTGGAGAGGTATGGGAAGGGGTTCCTTTACCAGAAGTGCGGCTATGTGCTGGAGCAGCTGCAGGGCTATGTGAAGCTGCCGGAGGCTTTCTACAGGGCATGCCGGGAGCGGTGTCCCAGTACTGTGCGGTATTTGGGGAAGGGGACTGGGGAGTTGGTTTATTGTAAGGGGTGGGGGATTTATGCGCCGAGCTTAAACTGTCAGCAGAAACCATGGATGCCTGCAGACAGCAGATAATACAGAGGGACATTAAAGGGTATGGATATACAGCAGGAAAACGAAGCGCAGCACGTTTTCCTGGTGGGTGCAAAGAGCCTTGGGGCATACGGCGGTTATGAAACGTTTGTGTATAAGCTCACGGAATACCATCAGGATAATAGGAAAATTAAATATCATGTGGCGTGCAAGGCCAATGGTGACGGCTGCATGGATGAGACGGCACAGGAAGGCGTGACAAGCATATCGGGTTCTGAATTTGAATTCCATAATGCGCACTGCTTCAAAATCCCTGTCCCCCAAATCGGCGCTGCACAGGCAATATACTACGATATGGCTGCATTGAAGGAATGTTGCAGATACATAGAGGAATATAGGATTCAACATCCGATTGTCTACATCATGGCATGCCGCATCGGGCCGTTTGCAGGATATTTCTACAGGAAGATTCACCGGCTAGGGGGCAGGGTGTACCTGAACCCTGATGGGCACGAATGGCTTAGGACCAAGTGGAATAGGCCGATTCGGGAATATTGGAAGCTGTCGGAACAAATGATGGTGAGATACAGCGATTTGGTCATCTGTGATTCCGTGAACATCGAGAAGTATATCCGTCAGCGCTATGGCGGAAAGGGGATGAAAGGAAGGAACCTAAAGACCACATTTATTGCTTATGGCGCGGATCTTACATCGAGCAGACTGAAGGATACGGATTCAAAACTTGTAGACTGGTATCGAGAGAAGGGGCTCAAGAAGAAAGACTATTATCTGGTAGTCGGACGGTTCGTGCCGGAGAACTCCTTTGAGATTATGATTCGGGAGTTCATGATATCAGAATCTGAACATGATTTCGCTCTTGTGACAAATGTAAACGATAAGTTTCTCGATGAGCTTGAGCAGAAGTTGCACTTCAAGAATGATAAGAGAATCAAATTTGTCGGTACCGTGTATGACCAGGAGCTGCTTAAGAAAATCCGAGAGAACGCATACGCGTATCTACATGGACATACGGTTGGTGGAACGAACCCTTCGTTGATAGAGGCCTTGGGCAGCACGGATTTGAATCTGCTGGTCGATGTTGGGTTTAATAGGGAAGTGGCAGGAGAATGCGCGCTATATTGGAATGATAAACCAGGGAACCTTGCTGATTTGATTGATAAGACTGATGGAATGAGAACAGATTTGATTGTCGAGATGGGGGCAATGGCTAAAAAGCGTGTAGCCAAAGAGTATACATGGGACAAGATTTGTAGGATGTATGAGGACATTTTTGTGGAGAAATAATCTATGAAAATATTGCATTATGCACTGGGATTTCCGCCATATAGAAGCGGTGGATTGACAAAGATGTGCATTGATTTAATGGTACAGCAGGCAAAAGAAGGACATCAGGTCGCCATGCTGTGGCCTGGCCGGATGGGGTATATCAAAAAATTGGTTTTTGTCAGAAAACGGGGTCATACAGTTCTGAAAGACCAGAAACTACAGAGCTTTGAAATTGTCAACCCGTTGCCAGTGCCTTTTGATGAGGGAATAACAGCTTTTGAAGCCTTTACCATTAATGCGGGAAGGAAAGCATATGAGGCTTTTTTAGAAGAAATCAGTCCGGATGTAATTCATTTCCATACGCTTATGGGGCTGCATAAAAACCTATTAGAAATGGCAAAGGCCAAAGGAATTAAATTAGTTTTCACTGCGCATGACTTTTTTCCTATATGCTCTAAAGTGACCATGTTCAGACAGGGTAGAATGTGCAGTCATGTGGAAGACTGCACAGAATGCGCAGCGTGCAATGTGACAGCATTGAATCTGAACAAAATAAGGATTCTACAATCGCCGGTTTATAGATTGCTAAAAGATACCGCTATCATTAAAAAGTTGAGGAAGCAACATCGAGATACATATTTGAGCGGTTCGGCAACAGGCAATCCATCGCAGGCGATTGAGATGGCTGAAGCCTATAAAAAACTTAGAAATTATTATTATTCCTTACTAAAACGGATGGATGTCATTCATTATAATAGCACTGTTACAAAGGAAGTATATGAATCAGCATTCGAACTGCCCGATAATTACGTGATTGGCATCACCCATGGAGATATTGCGGACAAGCGAAGAGAAAAAAACTTCTCTGATGAAAAAATTCATATTAGGTATTTGGGGGCTCAAGGGGAGGGGAAAGGTTTTTTCTTCTTAAGGCGGCACTTGATGAATTATGGAGTAAACAGAATAATTTTTGCCTAGATGTACATTTTATTCCGACAGAGATGTCGCCATATATGAGAGCACATGAGAGATATACTTATGAAGATTTGGAATCGATATTTGACAGAACAGATATTTTGGCCGTCCCCAGTATATGGAGTGAAACCTTTGGCTTTGTTGTATTGGAAGCCTTGAGCTATGGCGTTCCGGTGATTATCAGCGGTACTGTAGGGGCGAAAGACATTCTGGCCGAGGGAGCAGGAATTGTCATAGAAAATATCTGTGTGGAGAATCTTTTGGCAGCGTTTCAAGGCCTGGATACACAAAAACTAAAGGCGATGAATAAGGCCATTATGGATGAACAGGCTATTCTGGGGCTGTCAGAAATGTCCAGATTAATTGAGAAAAAGTGCTATGGATGGTGAAAATGACAGATATATTACTTAGAATAGCAGGAAAAGAGGATTTCCACCTGGACCAGGCAATAGGCATGACCTACATATTGAGGCTTTGCTGGAAATATGCCTGGATGATGGTAAGAGGTAAATTTTTTTCGTTTGGGCAAAAGCACATTTCCCATAAAATCTTTGTTGGAAAGGATGTTAAGGCACGAGAAAAAAGATATCTGTCAATTGGAGAAAAGAGCAGGCTGCAAGATGGCGTTTATATAGATGCGCTTTCTAAGAATGGTATACAAATCGGAAGTCATGTTGTAATAGGACGAAATACAAGAATTGAATGTACAGGTGGGTTACAAAGCATTGGAAAAGGTATAAAAATTGGAGATAGGACGACCTTTGGAAATGATTGTACATTCGGTGCCGCGGGTGGCATCGAGATAGGGTGCGATGTTGTCGCTGGGCAATATATAAGATTCCATTCCGAAAACCACAGCTATAGTGATGTGAATCGGCTAATAAGAGAGCAGGGCGTAACACATGAAGGAATAAAGATTGGAAATAACTGCTGGATTGGGGCGGGAGCAGTTTTTTTGGATGGCGCTGAACTTGGAGATGGCTGCGTAGTAGGAGCCAATTCGGTAGTTACTAAAAAATTTCCATCAAATGTTGTGATTGCAGGCGTTCCAGCCAGAATCATAAAAGAGAGAGGAATAGGAAATGAATGAATTAATATCAATCATTATTCCTGTATATAAAGTAGAAGATTACCTGAATCGGTGTATTGAGAGCGTCGTAAAACAGAGCTATGAGAATCTGGAGATAATCCTAATTGATGATGGATCGCCTGATGGATGTCCGCGGATATGTGATTGCTGGGCTGAACAGGATGAAAGGATAATAGTAATCCATAAAGAAAATGGAGGGTTATCTTCTGCAAGAAATGAAGGAATTCGGAAAGCGCATGGAAAATATCTTATGTTTGTAGACTCCGATGACTGTATTGATCAGTATGCATGTGAAAAACTGTTGGCATATGCCAATGATGTTGATTTAGTGGTAGCAGAAGCAATTATTTATGAAGATAAAAAAATCATACATAGAGTTCATACTAACCTTGAAGAAAATCGTATTTATACAGGAGCTGAGTGCGCCATGAAAGAAATTGAAGTAGGAGAATGGTTTGCCGCAGCCTGCTATAACATGTATAAACGCCAATTTATTCTTGATAACAATCTATTCTTTGTGGAAGGAATCCTGCATGAAGACATAGACTATCTGCCAAGACTTTTTTTAGCTGCAAAAGCTGTAAAATATATGAAATATGAGTTTTATATCTATATAACTCGTCAAACATCTATTTGTGGAACAAAATCATCAAAGAACTTAAATGATTTGTTCAGTATCTATGAAAATTGGGCAAGGCTAAATGAGACTGTGTGCGATGAAAAACTTAAGAAAATGTATAAAGGAGCGCTGACAAAATATTTCATGGCTACATGCAGGGAATATAAAGTAAAAAGTCGGGTTTATCCATCCGGTATAAATGGTACATATTTGATAAAAAATGCGCTGAACGCGAAAGAGTGGGTGAAAGCTGTGGCATTTGTTTTGCTGAGACCTGTTTATGTGTGTTTTTAGATATTACTTCCTAACTATATTGGGGGTTGCAAGAAAATGTCTACTAAAAAAGAGAAGATATACCAATTTGATATTTTACTGTTTCTGCTCATTATGCTTGGAGAGTTGTCCAAAACATATATAATATCAACCCTGGGAAATCTGACTATGTTAAATAATTTTATACAGATTCCATTATATTTAGGACTTTTTTTCTTGATTATTGAAAAGAAGTATAGCCGGAAACAGGTCGCGCTCTTTGCGGCATTGGGCCTTCTTCTTTTTATTGGATATATAAAGAGTGAACAGGCAGCATATTTTAGAGGGCTTTTATTGATTTTAGGCGCGAAGGATGTGCCTTTTAAGCGAATAGCCAGAGTATGTAGAAACGCGATGTCGAGTACATTCTTGTTTACAGTTGCATTATGGATATTAGGAATATCAGATAGTGGTTTAAGCAATAAAGGAAAGGCCGCATTTGGATATGGGCATCCCAATATTACAGCACAGACTATAATGATTATTCTATTTCTCTGGCTGGCTGAGAAGGAAGAAGTAAGAGGTAAAGATTACGCGGCTTTCGAGATAATGGCTCTCGTAATTATTTTATTTACAGGAAGCAAGACAGTAGCACTTATCATGGTATTGACACCAGTGGTGATTGGCGTATGTAAGTGGAATTTAAATAAAAAAGGAAAAAGCATCAAATTTATCAATTTTTTAATGGAAAGCAGCCAATTTGCCGTGTTGCTGTTTACATGGTGGGCGGTAAAAATGCTGCCTAATCTGCCTTTTTTGAAGGCGCTGGATTTGATTGTCACGAACAGGTTATTTCTGAATTATTATTTGTTCAACAAGTATGACTTGAAATGGTTCGGACAAAATGTGAGTTTACATGAAAGCGCAGGTGTTTATAACAATATACAGGATGAGTGGAATGCGATTATTACATGCGATAATACTTATGCCCTGTCGCTGCTGATTATGGGAATCATTCCTACAGCGATTTTTCTGCTTGGATATATTCTGATAATTAGAAAAGCGATTGTGGAACGAGAACACGCAGTCATAGTGATAGCGTTCTTGATGGCGTTTTATGCATTTTGTGAGAGCCAGATGGTAGAAATTTATTATAACTTTGCCTATCTTTACATTTTAGCTCTGCCTGCGACACATAGAAGAGAAAGGATGAAAATAGCAGTTTATGATACCTAAGGTAATACACTATTGTTGGTTTGGAGGAAATCCTTTACCGGAATTATCAAAAAAGTGCATTGCATCCTGGAAAGAGTATTTGCCGGATTATGAAATCAGGGAATGGAATGAAAGTAACTTCGATGTGAATTGCTGTGCGTATACGAGGGAAGCCTATGAAGCAAAAAAATGGGCGTTCGTCAGTGATTATGCCAGATTTTGGATTTTATACAATTATGGTGGGCTATATTTTGATACGGATGTAGAGATAGTTCGGGACTTGAGGGGCATCATTGCGAAAGGTGCATTTATGGGATGTGAGGCAGTCGATAAATGTGCTCCTGGCCTTGGACTAGGGACATATTCCGGTCTCGGATTGTATAAGGAAATTTTAGATTTCTACGATATTCTTCATTTTGCGGCAAAGAATGGAGTATTAAATGAACAGACAGTTGTTGAATATACGACAGATATTCTTATGAAGCATGGATTCAGAGGAAAAGGTGAAATTGAAGAAATAGCAGGAGTATCTCTATATCCACCAGAATACTTTTGCCCTCTGGACTATACGACAGGAAGGCTGAATGTTACAGAGAATACAGTCACGATACATCACTATTGTGCTTCGTGGCATTCAAAACTAGACGATATTATATTATATATTGAGCGGTGCGATTCACAAGACACGCCAGTGCAATATAAGCTGAGACGTATAGCCTCCTTCCCTTTTAGGGTGGCGAATAAGATACAGAAGAATGGAATTAAGAATACTGTAAGATTTATAGTTCACTCTAAACAATAACAGTAGCGGAAACGGATTATAGGGGCTGGAAGGGCAAAGAGGTGTTAGATTGATTATATGAAGCAGAAGTCGCTGGTTAAGAACTCGATCTTCAACGTGATTTATACTGTAGCCAATATACTGTTTCCTTTGCTGACATCAGCATATGTTTCCAGGATCCTGCTTCCGACGGGAGTAGGAAAGGTTGCGTATGCCCAGAATATAGCCTCATACTTTGTTACGATTGCGGCATTGGGAATACCTTCATATGGTATACGCGAAGTTGCAAAGGTGAGAGGGGAGCAGGAGAAGCTGAATAAAGTATTTACAGAATTAATGATAATCAATGCTGCATCGACGACAGTCGCTGTGGTAGGCTATATTTTTCTGGTTGCTTTAAACAGCGGTATTTCAGATATATGTTTATACATTGCGTGTGGTACAGCGGTTTTCTTCAATTATATTAATGTAGATTGGCTGTACCAGGGAGAGGAGGAATATGTTTACATTTCCTGTAGGAGCATAGCAATCAAGGTGCTGGCATTTATATCATTATTGCTTCTTGTAAAAACCCAAAAGGATTACATACTATACGCATGGATTTCAAGCCTTGCCACTGGGGGAAACTACATATTCAACATTGTACATGCCCGAAAATATGTCGCCTTTGATTTCAGAGAGTTAAAAGTAAAAAGGCATTTCGCATCAATAGCAATATTGGCAGTAAGCATATTTTTGAGTGGGGTGTACAGCAAGGTTGATACGACGATGCTTGGAGTAATGACAAATGATGATCAGGTGGGATTTTACTCCAACGCACATAAAGCGGTAAATATTGTTATAAGCGTTGGGACGGCGATTTCGGCTGTCTTTCTGCCCAGGTTAAGCTATTGCTATAGAAGCGGACGGAAAGAATTTGGAGAACTTATAAACCGTGGAATCCAGATTCTGTCATTTATCTTATTCCCGCTAAGTGTTGGGCTGTTCATTCTAGCTGATGATGCGGTTTCTATTCTTTATGGAGCAGCTTTTGCAGAATCAGCAGAAATTGTCCAGCTTTTTGTGCCACTGGTCGTGATAAGCGGGTTTGGGAATCTTCTGTGCTATCAGCTTGTGCTCTGTACAGGTAATGAGAGACATAGGCTTCCGGCCTACATTGCTGGTGCGCTAGCCAATATATTGCTGAACGCGATATTGATACCGTCACTGGCAGGAAAAGGCGCGGCACTTGCATCTATTTGCAGCGAACTTATAGTAAATGCCTATCAGTTTATCAAAATGAAGAAAATGCTCAAATATACTATCGATTTCAAGGCAGTGATTCAAGGAGCTTTTTCTGCTACAGTAATGGGTGGTACGGTATATTTGATTGATAGATGCCTTGGACTGCCGCTATTAATAGCAGCAATATTATCGTTTATTGGTGGATGTATGACTTATGTGCTTGTCAACTGTCTTATTGGGAATGAACTGACGCTGAACATTGCAGGAATGCTAAAGGAGAAATTTCGAAATGGGGTTAGGGATTAGACAAAAATTAGGCTATATATTTTCTGTTAATATTGCCCATATTTCGGGCGAAAAGAAAAAATCTAATAGGATATTGGAGAACTATAAAGGCAAATATAAGGGGGGAAGGTGCTTTATTGTCTGCAATGGACCTAGCTTGAAAGCAAGCGATTTGGATATGCTGAAAGGTGAGATTTCATTTGCATGTAACCGAGTGTATGGGATGTACCCAGAAACGGAGTGGAGGCCCACTTTCTATGCATTGTTCGATGAAGGTGTCGCAAAGCTGGAGGGTGTGTTGGAAGGAGCAGACTCGACTCCGGCTGAAATGAAGTTCTTTCGGGAGCAGGGAAGGTTCATATATCATAAATTCAGTGGACCGTCCTGCTACATCCATAGCTGGCATAGTAGAAGATACTTGGAGAATCCACGGTTTTCCGAGGACCTGACGAAAGGAATATATACCATCGGGACTACCACATATGTAATGATTGAATTGGCCCGGTATATGGGCTTCAACAGAATCTATATAATTGGCGCTGATCATTATTATAGAAATATGGTCAGTAAAGATGGGAAAGTGGCTGTTGATAAGAATGCGGAATCATACTTTGGAAATCTAAAGGATACAAGCCAATCATTACCTGCGGGTATCTGGGAGATGGAAATTGCTTACGAATATGCAGAAAAATATTCACGTGAGCATGGCTTCAGGATTTATAATGCAACACGTGGTGGTCATTTAGAGGTGTTTGAACGTGTGAACTTGGAAGTGATATTGGCAGACGAAGCAAAGTAATGAAAATTGATTTGATATGGAGAAGAAGAGTATGAAAACTATAGCTGTTGTACCGATGAAACTCAACAATCAGAGACTCCCGCAAAAGAATACAAAATCATTCACAAACGGGAAGCCGTTATGCCATTACATATTATCGACGCTTTTGACAGTTAAGGGAATAGAAGCTGTGTATGCCTACTGCAGCAACCCTTGCATTCAGGAGTATCTGCCGAAGGGTGTTAAGTACCTGCAAAGGCCTGAATCCCTTGATCAGGACACGACTAAAATGAATGAGGTTCTCCAACGCTTTTTAACTGATGTCCCGGCAGACATATACATAATGTCTCACGCGACGGCTCCGTTCATCTCCAAAAAAGCAATAGAACAGGGCCTTAGAGCAGTGGTATCGGGAGACCATGACTCGTCTTTTGCCGCGAAAAAGCTTCAGGATTTTTTATGGAAAGACGGAATGCCTTTTAACTATGAATTGGACGATATACCTCGGACCCAAGATCTTCCTGCCTACTATGAGGAGACCAGCGGATTTTATATCTATAAATCCGATGTAATGAAAAAACACAATCGTCGTATAGGTGAAGCCCCTTTTATTGTGGAAGTCAGTGAAATTGAGGCAATCGATATTGACGAAGAAGAAGATTTCATGATTGCGGACGCAATCTATAATCATATTCTTCGGGGGGGTACTTTAAAGATTGATAGACCTATGCAGCATAGCACCCCTTTTGAAATCGACGTTTATTCTGTTGATTCGATAGGAGGTGCAGCGGCATGAAAATCATAGGAGTCATCCCTGCACGTTACAAATCGTCCCGTTTCCCCGGGAAACCCCTGGCGGACATCTGCGGGAAGCCGATGATATGGTGGGTATACCAGCAATGCAGAAAAGTGGAAGATTTCAATGCAGTCTACGTAGCTACTGACGATAAAAGGATTTTTGGTGTCTGTGCTGAACTTGGCATCAAGGCATTGATGACTTCAGGGCATCATAAGACAGGCACTGACCGTATCGGGGAAGTCGCCCAGAAGATTCCGGCAGACCTTATTGTCAATATCCAAGGGGACGAGCCCCTCCTTGAACCATCGACAATCAGGGCAGCAATTGAGCCCTTTTATTCGGATCCGAATCTTCAGGTTTCGAATCTCATGACCAAGATCAAAGACCCTGTAGACGTAGTGAACTTCACTGTACCGAAGGTCATTACGAACAGGGAGGGCATAGGAATCTATCTGACCCGCGCGACTGCCCCCTACCCGAAAGGGAGCATCGACTATTCTTATTATAAACAGGTCTGTGTATACGGCTTCAAGCCGGAAGCGCTGCAGTTCTATTATGGTTATGGAGTGAAATATGGCAAGGCAAAAGCGGAAGCGATAGAGGATATCGAAATCCTCCGATTCATTGAGAACGGCTATAAAGTACAGTATATCGAGGTCGATTCCGGGACTGTGGCCGTCGATACACAAAATGACCTTGAAAAGGTGAGGTCTATTGTTGCTGCAAGGATTGCGGCAGGTGAAACTAGCAATCAATAATTTCTACGGAGGATTCATCATGAACAAGATTCATGTACTGGACTGCACCCTAAGGGATGGCGGATATTGCAATGAATGGACGTTCGGATTAGAAAATGCCAGAAAGATTACATACGGTCTTTTGGAGGCCGGCATTGATATCATCGAATGTGGATTCATTACAGATAGGGCTTCATACAATCCAAATGTGACCAAGTTTACTACAATTGAAGAGGCGGCAAGGGTGATTCCAGGCAACCGGGAGGGTAAAATCTTTGTTGCCATGATGAATTACGGCGAATACAGCGTTGATGACCTCCCGCCTTATGACGGGTCATCTATTGACGGCATCAGGATTGCGTTCCATAAGAAGGATTTGAAAGATGCGCTTGAGCTGTGTAGGAAGGTTCAGGAAAAAGGGTATCTTGTCTTTATACAGGCGATGGTATCCCTTAGCTATACCGATCAGGAGTTCTTGGACTTGATACATAGCGTCAATATGTTTGAGCCTTATGCTTTTTACATTGTCGACAGCTTTGGAATGATGAAGGGCAAGGATCTCACCAGGTTCTTTTACATGGTTGAGCACAACCTGAAAGAGAACATCTGGATTGGTTTCCACAGCCACAACAATATGCAGCTGGCTTATTCGAACGCGCAGGAGCTGACATCGATTCAGACCAACCGTAATCTGATTATCGACTCCTCAGTTTTCGGCATGGGGCGCGGAGCCGGTAATCTGAATACAGAGCTGTTCGTGGACTACCTGAATGAAAATGTAGGGAAGAATTATCAGCTGAGACCGTTGTTGGCGCTCATTGATGAAATCCTGAATGAATTTTATCAGAGGAATTACTGGGGATATTCCCTTCCTAACTACATATCTGCCATCCACAATGCCCATCCAAACTATGCGGGATACCTTGATGACAAGAAGACGCTCACCATCGAGGGCATGAACGATATCTTCGATATGATGGAAGAAGAGAAGAAGGTTTCTTATGACAAGGCTTATATTGAAGGGCTCTACCTCCAGTACATGGAAAAAGGGAAGACACAGGAAAAGCATGTGACAGAGCTGAAAGAGCGGCTGAAGGATAGAAAAGTATTGGTTATAGGTCCGGGCAAGAGCTCCGTTGAGGAGAAAGATAAGATTGTGGACTTTGTAGCAAAAAACGATGTTGTAGTATTCACAATCAATTATGACTATGATTGTCTTAAGGCCGATTTTATCTTTACCTCGAACCTACGGCGCTTTCGGGAACTTTCTGAAGAGAGCAGGGCACGATGCATCGTCACTTCAAATATTGCTTCAGATAACGTATATTGTCAAGTCAAATACCGCGACCTGCTGAATGCCGAGGAGGCTGTCCGGGACAATGCGGCTTTGATGGCGATTCGCTTCTTGATGATGCAAGGCGTGAGTGAAATCTATCTGGCTGGAATAGATGGATATTCACATGATGCCCGTGAAAATTACGGCAAGGACAATATGGTTTTTTTTACTAGAAATACAGTGCTTGACGCAATCAATGGAGGTATGCAGAAAGTCTTAAAAGAATTCTCAAACGAAATAAATCTTGGATTTATTACGACACCTAAATATGTGAGGTGTTAGTTTAAAATTGGGTTGGGAGCTTAAAGCGCTAACAACCTTAGCTCCTGTACCTAGCAGGACATGAAGCAGGTGGTTTGCGAGGGCATTTACGTTGTGGTAAGATCGAATGAAAACGGGAGATATTATTCCATCGAGGTCTTTAAATTTATTATGGCAATAGTGGTTATTGCTATACATGTCAATCCCTTTAAATATTGTACTAATTCGAATGCTCAGAATATCTGGGGGATGCAAAACATTGGCTGTACCATTTTTTGTTGCATCTGGGTTTTTAATAGCATCTAAAACAGAGCAATTGCTTCATGAAATTTCACTTTCTTTACCGACATCGGAGCATTGGTTACTATTAATGGTTTCTTTCTTCATATGTATGTATACAGTGGAAGCTGTTTAATATTTTTGGGAATTATAGTAAAAGGATTGCGCATATTCCTTGTTGTAACATTAATGACAATTGTCATTTCAGCAGCATATAGGACAGTGCATAGATATAGGCTAGTAGCGAACTATTTTTAAAAATGGGCGAAAGAAAAAATGATGTTTTGCAGTAAAAATGTTTGAAATGGAGTGTGATTTGATGACTGGATAACCTTTAGGAAAGAAAGTCGTAGATTTCTGAAAAGGAGAAAGAGGGCTTCCCATGAATTTCGATATTGAAAAGTTACATGTTACATTAATTGAAATTTTGGATTACGTTGTCTCTTTGTGCGAAAAGCATAATATACAATACTGTCTGATATATGGATCTGCACTGGGGGCATATCGGCATAAAGGATTTATTCCATGGGATGATGATATGGATATAGCGATGCCACGAGATGATTATGAAAAATTTATATCAATTATGAAGTGCCAAACGGATGCTCAGTTTAGCATTCAATCAGAAGAAACAGAAGATAGCTATTTTCTTACATTTGCCAAAGTAAGAAAAAGGGGAACAATTTTTGTAGAAAGTATTGCCGAGAAAAAGTATAAAAATAATGGCATATACATTGATATATTTCCATTGGATTTGGTTAAAAATTCAGAAGGAGTAAGTTATAAGCTTAAAAGGAAAATAATTAATTACTTAAAGCATGTTTTAAAACTTAAAGCATGTCCTAAACTTTATAGGCAGAAGGAGGGAGGGATTAAATTCTGCCTTGATTGTGCCCTATCTTTTCCATGGTGGCTTTTACCTAATAAAGATATTCTAAAAATTTTAAAGAAATTAATGGTTGCAGATATTGATTATAAAGATGCAAACTATATTGCGCAATATGATGAAAGTTCAACTGCAGCAGTGATGGAGAAAGGCATATATTTTCCCTTAAAGAAATGTGAATTTGAAGGAAAAACATATTATATTCCAGGTGGGATTGAAGATTATTTAATGCAGCAATATGGGAATGATTATATGGAATTGCCTCCTTTAGATAAAAGGGTGACACATAAACCAATTCAACTGAAATTCTAATTGTAAAGAGTTTGTTTACCAAGAAGAGAACCCTGGCGCTTAGAAGTTAGGATTTTACATACGACATGGTCACAAAAACGAGGAGCATACAAAATGAAAACAGTTTACACATGCTTTAGCACTGACGTAATCCATGAAGGACATCTGAACATTATAAGAGAGGCGCAGAAGTACGGCAGAGTTGTGGTTGGGTGCCTTAGCGATAAGGCTTCGATTCGCTACAACCGCTTCCCGACAGTACAGGAAAATATGCGCATGGATATGTACAAAAAAATAAAAGGTATCGATTCTGTGATCCTTCAGGATGACATGCTCTATGACGATGTGATAGGGTATCTGCATCCTGACTATGTCATCCATGGAGACAACTGGAAAGAGGGGGTGGAATCTGCCATCCGTTCCCATGTCCAGAAGCTTCTATCGGCATACAATGGAGAAATCATAGATGTGCCATACACTCGCAATGAAGATGTCAAGAAGACTGACCTTCAGCTGAAGGAAAAACTCTCTATGCCTGAATATAGGAGAAAACGTTTGAGGCAGCTTATTTCCATGACCCCGATTGTGAAGGCCATGGAAGCGCATAGTGGATTGACCGGCCTCATCGTGGAGAAGACTGTTATCGAAGGGGACAATGGCAGGCTGGACCAATTTGATGCCATGTGGGTGAGCTCCTTATGCGATAGCACCGCCAAAGGCAAACCGGATATTGAGCTTGTAGACATGACATCACGGTTCCGCACGATAGAGGATATTACTGAGGTGACGACAAAACCTATCATATTCGACGGAGATACCGGCGGGTTGACGGAACACTTCGTCTATACTGTGAGGTCGCTTGAGCGGCTAGGCGTCTCTGCTGTAATCATCGAGGACAAGAAGGGGCTCAAGAAGAACAGCCTCTTCGGTACAGAGGTCGGGCAGACCCAGGCTACGATTGAGGAGTTCAGCGCGAAAATCGCGGCCGGCAAGAAAGCGCAGCTGACCGATGACTTCATGATAATTGCCCGTATAGAGTCCCTTATCCTTGAGGAGGGCATGGAAGACGCGCTGGAAAGGGCACGGGCGTTCGTGAAGGCAGGGGCTGACGGCATCATGATACATAGCCGGAAAAAAGACCCTGAGGAGATTATAGAATTCTGCGACAGGTTCCGGGAAGGAGACAGAGCCACCCCAATCGTGGCGGTGCCGTCCAGCTATAATGTAATCACAGAAGATGAGCTTGCCGCGCACGGCGTGAACATTGTCATCTATGCGAACCAGCTGACCAGAGCGGCAGTCCCGACCATGCAGCAGACTGCCGAGGAGATATTGAGACATCACAGGGCAAAGGAAGTCGACGATAGGCTGATGCCGATCAAGCAGATAATCACACTGATTGACGAGATATGATGCGGGGGGATTGCAATGCAAATCAAAAGAAACGTACTCTTAAACCCAGGGCCGTCAACGACGACGGATACAGTGAAGATGGCGCAGGTGGTGCCTGACATCTGCCCGAGAGAGAGGGAATTCCGATCTATCATGGCTCCGATGAGAGAGGAGCTGGTGAAGATAGTCCATGGCGGAGATGACTATGCTGCCGTATTGTTCTGCGGCTCGGGCACGATCTGTATCGACGCCACATTGAATTCGCTCCTTGATGCAGGAAAGAAGGCCCTTGTAATCAACAATGGGTCATATAGCCAGAGGGCCGTCGACGTCCTCGACTGTTACGGACTGCCCTTCATTAACCTTGAACAGCCTATTTACACGGTGCCGGACTTGAGCGCGATTGAGGAAGCGCTGAAGGCGGACGATGGTATCGGCTATGTCTACATGGCACATCACGAAACAGGGAGCGGGTTATTGAATCCGATACGTGAGGTCGGGGCATTGGCGCATGAATACGGCGCTTTCTTTATCGCAGATACAACGTCATCCTATGCGATGATCCCTATCAATGTCTATGACGACAATGTGGATTTCTGCATGGCGTCCGCCCAGAAAGGGATCATGGGAATGGCAGGGCTTTCCTATGTCATCGGGAGGAGGAACATCATAGAGGAGAGCAGCAGATATCCAAAGAGGTCATATTACTGCAATCTCTATATGCAGTATGACTTCTTTGAGCGTACTGGAGAGATGCATTTCACTCCCCCGGTCCAGACGATCTATTCGGCAAGACAGGCCCTGATGGAATACTGGAATGAAGGCGAGGGGAAGAAATGGGAAAGACATCAGAGGGTGATGGCGGCAATCCACCACGGCGAAGAAAAGCTCGGGCTTAAGGAAATCCTGGACCGCAGCGTCCAGTCCGGCCTTGTGTCAGCCGTTAAGTACCCCGACGATCCGAATTGGGATTTTGAGAAGGTCCACAACTATTGCTATGAAAGAGGGTTTACCATTTATCCGGGAAAGATTGAACAGCAGGGGACGTTTAGGCTCTGTGCTTTAGGGGCGATTGACGAATCCGACATAGAGGAGTTCTGGAAAGTGTTTGAAGCGGCCCTTAAGGAGTATGGCATCCAGACACCGGTTTGGTACAAGGAGGCCTGATTATGGGTGAGATGGCAATACTGATGGCGGCAGGCCTCGGGACAAGGATGAGGCCATTGACGGACACGACGCCAAAACCTCTTATCAAGGTCAATGGGAAGCCCATGATTGAAACAGTCATCGAGGGATTGCTGAGGCGCGGCATTGACAGGGTCTTCGTTGTGGTTGGACACCTGGGAGAGCAATTTAGGTATTTGGCTGAAAAGTATGAAAACCTCAGCATAGTAGAGAACAAGGACTATAGGACCATGAACAACATATCATCGGTCCATGCGGTATGCGATGAGTTGATTGACACGGAATCCGACTGCTTTATCTGTGAAGCGGATCTGTATGTAAGAGACGGCGCATTGTTTGAAACCGAACTATCCCATTCCTGTTATTTCGGCAAGATGGTCAAAGGGCATTCTGATGACTGGGTGTTCGACACAGATGGAAGCGGCAGGATCACCAGGGTCGGAAAGGCAGGGGACGACTGCTTCAATATGGTAGGGGTATCGTGGTTTGCCCAGAGGGATGCGCGGATCCTGGGGCAGCTGATCAAAGACACGTATGCCGGGGACGGTTATGAATGTTTGTTCTGGGACGATGTCGTGAATAGAAACCTCGACAAACTCAATCTTGTCGTGCACGAGATAGGCAGGGAGCAGCTTGTGGAGATTGATACCGTTGAGGAGCTCCTTGGAATTGATATAATTCGGAATACAGATATGAAATAGATGAAATTACAAATCATCCGCGCGGGGGCATTTATCGATGAAGGTAGAAAAACTTGTAGAAATAATAGGGTCAGACTTTTTCACGGGGGTTCCGGACAGCCAACTGAAGGCTTTGTGCGATTATCTGATGGCTACATATGGGATTGACCCAAAGCACCATATCATTGCAGCGAATGAAGGGAACTGCGCGGCATTGGCAGCGGGATACCATCTTGCGACAGGCAAATTTCCCGTGGTCTATATGCAGAACAGCGGTGAAGGCAACATTATCAATCCTGTAGCCAGCCTTTTGAGCGACAAGGTCTGTGCAGTCCCTGTCATTTTCATTGTCGGCTGGCGCGGCGAGCCTGGTACCCATGACGAGCCGCAGCATATCTATCAGGGAGAAGTCACTGTGAAGCTGCTGGAGGACATGGACATCAAGCCGTTCATAATCGGGAAGGGGACAACCGATGGGGAAGCCGAGGGGGCCATGGAGGGATTCCGCCATATCCTTGCGGCGGGAAAGGACGTCGCTTTCGTGGTCCGTAAAGGCGCGCTGACCGATGCGCCGAAGGTCGCGTATAAGAACAGCAATACTATGTCCCGTGAAGAGATTATTAAGCACATCATCAGGGCCAGCGGGGAAGACCCGATTGTAAGCACGACCGGCAAGGCAAGCCGCGAGCTGTTCGAGGCGAGGGCGGCAAATGGGCAGAGCCACAAATATGATTTCCTGACCGTGGGGTCAATGGGGCATAGCTCTTCCATTGCGCTTGGAGTGGCAATCAACAAGCCGGGGCAGAGAATCTGGTGCATAGATGGGGATGGGGCGGTCTTGATGCACATGGGCTCCATGGCGGTCATTGGGGCGAATGCGCCTCATAACTTGATTCATGTTGTGATTAACAACGGAGCCCATGAAACCGTTGGCGGGATGCCGACTGTGGCCGGGAAGATAGACCTGGTCGCTATTGCGAAAGCGTGTGGGTACCCGGATGCGGTATGCGTGGATAATTTCGAGGATCTGGACAGGGAGCTGGAAGCTGCGAAAAGCCGCAGAGGACTGAGCTTGATTGAAGTGAAGTGCTCCATTGGTGCAAGAGAAAATCTGGGAAGACCGACAGCTACGGCGCTGGAAAACAAAGAGGGCTTTATGGGGTATCTTATGACATTATGATTCCGTCTGCTAAGAAATATATAGGATGGCGATGGCGGAGGAGACAATATGTAAGTAATAGAAATGCAATAACTATAGCAAAAACAAAGATTACATCCAAATCCAAGGATGTAATTATAGAACGAAAAGTGCCGTGGTCATGAGGCTTTGAGTCCCATGGCCACAGTTTCAAAAGGGAGGTATAATTTTATGATTTTATGTAGAACAAAGGAAATAATAAACAAGCATTCAAAATCAGTAGGAATAAAATTAGCCATGTGTTTAATTACATATTCCTTGATTATTGTATGTAATCTTGTCAACCGACAAGACGGTATGTGGAATGGTCCTTACTTGTTTGCTGGAAATTGGGTGCTTTCTATAGGGCGATGGGCTATACGGTATTTAGATTGTTTCCTTTTCGGAATCCATGTTAATCCAATTATGACTATTGGGACATTACTGCTATTCGTCTTGGGAACAGAAATCTTGATAGGGATTTTTAGGATTGCAGTTGGTTCATGGAAAGATTATCTGATTTCGATGCTGTTCTTATGCAATATGGTTGTTTGTATCTCACTATCTTACCTATATACTTCTGCTATTTATGGATTAGCGTTTTTGATAGGAATGTTATGTGTTAAATGCATTATTGACAGCGCAAAGAGAAAGTGTCTTCTATTTGTAGGATCCGTTTGTCTGGCGCTGGTAATGGGATTATATCAGTCCTACTTGGGGTGCATTGTATTGACTGTTGCGATTTATCTGATTGTCATGATCAAGGGCTCTTGTGAACTCGGGGAAATATCAAGATTTGTGCTTAGGGTAATTATTGTAGGACTTGCGGGATTATGCTTATATGAAATAATCCTTCATTTGAATTTGTGGTTTTTCAAAGTAAGCATAAGTGCGTATAATGGAGCTGACCAAATTTCATTACAGGCAATCTTATCGAACCTTCTGCCATCTGTGAAAAGAACTTATGCAGAATTTTATAAATACTTGATTGGTAAATCATACAGTTGGAATGCTTTTCCAAATGAGGTTCAGAAAATTATTTTTGGAATATTTCTTATATACTATATTATTCTTTGGGGGGGTACCTCGTTCAAGTCCAAAATGCATCGTTTGCTATGGATACTTTTGGGGCTGCTGTTGCCGTTGGCAGCAAATATTACATTTGTTCTTGCACCACAAAGTGCATTTTTAGAACAACAGACTGCTCCAATGGCACTAATGGTTTCAATGGCAGTCGTGCTTTTGCTGAATGTATCTCTTAGAAAAACAATATTTCCGAATGCGGTTATTGCTGCCTTGTCTGTGGTGTTATTATATGGAACAGCGTATCAGACCTTGATAGATCAGGAAGCCATGCGTGAAGGGACAGTTGCTTCAGAAACTATGGCCCAAAATATTTTTCAGTCATTGATTGAAAGCGGATGCTATAGTCCTGAAAAGAGATGCGCATTGATTGGAACACCTAGCAATAATCCATTGTTTTATGTTACACCAATATATAATAAGGCTAATCTGTATGCCAGAGTAGGTGGGCCATGGTGGGAGTCAGCATTGAATAGTTGGAGTTGGGGAGGAATATTCCATTATAGATTAGGAGTTAATATATTGACATCTTATGATGAAGAATATGAGGAATTGTTAAAAACAGAAGAAGTGAAAAAAATGCCAGTGTATCCTTGCGAGGGATTCATACGAGAGATAAATGGGATAATTGTAATTCGCGTTTCTTAAGCAGCAGTTCAAAATAGAAATAAACTTTTCATTTCGGAGGCCCAAGCCAACAAGGAAACGAGATAGGGATTGCCTTTTATCCAAGGATGGATATAATAGAACTTAGATGTCCCCTACACCAAAAAAACATGCATATGAGGAGGATTGGATAAATGGGCAGATTTGAATACATAGTAGTAGCCATCGAAGGCGATTACGCCAATCTAAAGCGCACGGACATTGACTCCGACGAGCTCAAACTGGTGGCCAGGGCGCTTCTGCCGCCAGAAATCACGGAGGGCACCAAACTCCTCTACGAGTGGATGAGCTACAGCATTCTATGAAAGACAGGGAGGCGCCATATGGCTGCGATGAGAGCTGAAATCTATGAATACCTGCCCCAGTGCGCGAAGGAGATAAGACAGGACGTCTTCATAGAGGAGCAGGGATTCCAAAATGAATTGGATGAGGTCGACAATATCGCCGTACATATCGTTCTGTTTGACGAGGCCGACAGGGCTGTGGCCACCTGCCGCGTATTCTGGGATGATACCATGGACTCCTACATACTGGGGAGGCTGGCCGTGGCCAGGGAATGCCGCGGAAAGGATATAGGCTCTGCGGTGGTGCAGGAGGCGGAGCGGTATGTCCGGAAAAAGGGCGGAAGCCGTATCCTTCTCCACGCCCAGTGCAGGGTGAGCCCATTCTACCAGAAAGCGGGCTATACGGAATTCGGCGAGATAGGCGATGACGAGGGATGCCCCCATATCTGGATGAAGAAGGATATTTGACGCTTTTCTACCTCTCACCCACCAAAATTTACCTCTTGCACAAAAGCCATTTACAGATTTCATGCTTCGTGTATACTTAAGACCATGGACTGATGAAACGACCAAGGCCTGGCTTCCTGGCAGGCGGCAGTAAAGGAAAAGACATGAAGGTGAAAATCGAGATTGACGATGGGCTGGCGGAGGAGGAGGTAATCATCCGCTGCCCCGGGCTGAGCGACTCTGTCATAGCTCTTCAAAACTACATATCGAAGCAGGACAAAGGCAGGAGATGCCTGTCCCTGAAGAACGGCGAGACGGAATTCTATGTCCCCATAGAGGAGCTCTACTTCTTTGAGACGGAGGGCAGGCAGCTGATGGCCCACACGGCGGACCGGATTTTCTCCTGCGGCTACAAGCTCTACGAGCTGGAGGAGCTGCTCCCGGGAAGCTTTATGCGGATATCCAAGTCCACCATCGCCAATCTGGACTTCGTCTATTCCATCACCAGGAACCTGACCGCTTCCAGCGTCATGGAATTTGCGGGGAGCAAAAAGAAGGCCCTGGTGTCCAGAGCCTATTTCAAGGTGGTGACGGACAGGCTGAAAGCCAGAAAGCTTGGGATATGATAGCAAAACGACAGAAAGAACGCGGAAAAGAGGTAAACGGTAAATGAGAAGAAGGAATGTATTCTGGGGAATAGCGCTCCTGGCGGCAGCGGCGGCGCTATTGCTGAGCAAACTGGGGATTCTTGGGGGAGTCGGCTTCTGGCCCATGGTCCTCAATATAGCCCTGCTGGCAATCCTCATCAAGGAGGGCATCGAAAAAAGGAGCTTCGAGGGCCTATTGCTCCCTCTGGCGTTTCTGATCATAGTCAACGATAAGGTGCTGGGGATGGAAGCCATCACGCCCTGGCCCGTGCTGGGAGCAGCCGTGCTGGGGAGCATAGGCCTGAAGTTCCTGTTCCCGGGCTTCGGCAGGAAGCATGGTCATAGGAAAAAAGAGGGAGAGGACCATGATAAGAGGGCGGAGGAGTACACCAGTGAAAATGGCAGAATCTTCTATAAAAATACCTTCGGAGATTCCACCAAATATGTCTCGGGGATAGTGAGCCGCATAGAAGTGATGAACAACTTCGGCTCCATTCAGATTTATCTCACGGAGACGCTGCTGGCGGACCACAGAGCGGAGGTGGATGTGGAGAACAGCTTTGGCAGCATTGTCATCTATGTGCCCGCCGTATGGAAGGCAATCGTGGATGTGGGCGCCGCGTTCGGAAGCGTGGACGAAAACGGGAAATGCAATCTCTACGGCGAGGATGTAGTGTACATTGAGGGCTCCGTGAACTTCGGCAGCGTGGAAATCGTATACGTTGGAGAGGAGCAGTGCGTAGGCAGCGAGACTTTCGATGAGCACATATCGGAGGAGGACTCCTGATTCACTGTTGCGCAAACGCAGAGAATCACATATAATAAAGGCATCAGAAGCAGAATTTTCATAAAAATTTTAGAAAACTATTGACATTTCCTGTATATGGGGCTAAACTGAACTTATAAATGATGATTAAGGTGAGAGTGGCTTGCAAGCCACTCTCACTTGCATGTTGGAAGAGTTATGCAGGAGAAGAGGACAGGCGGAGGTTTGGAATGTCGCGCAGAGAAGATTACGAGAACAGGACACAGGCGCTGTTAGAGCCCATCGCTAGGGCAAACGGCGTATCCATCTATGACGTGGAATATGTAAAGGAAGGCACGGACTACCATCTGTGCGCCTACATCGACAAGCCCGAGGGCGTGAACATCCAGGACTGCGAAAACGTGAGCCGCGCCCTGTCCGATGCCCTGGACAGGGAGGACTTCATCGCGGATGCCTATGTGCTGGAGGTCAGCAGCCCCGGCCTGGGAAGGGCCCTGAAGAAGGATAAGCACCTCCAAGCCGCCATGGGCGAGGAGGTGGAGGTCAGGCTCTTCAAGCCCATCGATAAATGCAGGGATTTTTCGGGCAGGCTGGATGGCTTCGACGCGGACAGCGTCACCATCCTGGAGGGGGAGACTGCCAGGACATTCCAGCGAGGCGACATCGCAGTAATCCGTCTGGCAGTGGATTTTTAGGACGCTCTTTACGGATGACAGGATTATTCCTATTGATTGTGGAGATAAAGGGATTGGCAAATAGCCAGAATGGAGGAAATGATGAACAAGGAATTGATGGAAGCGCTTGACATTTTGGAGAGGGAGAAGGAAATCAGCAAGGAGACTCTGTTCGAGGCCATAGAGAACTCGCTGCTGACCGCCTGCAAGAACCACTTCGGCAAGGCTGACAATGTGCATGTGGAAATAGACAGGGACACCTGTGATTTCCTGGTATATGCGGAGAAGGAAGTCATGTCCACCGCCGAGGAGGTGGAGGACCCGGTTCTGCAGATTTCCCTGGAAGATGCAAGAGAGATTTCCTCCATGGCCCAGGTGGGCGATATGATACATGTGGAGATTAAGTCGAAGGAGTTCGGCCGTATCGCCACCCAGAACGCAAAGAACGTCATCCTGCAGAAGATTCGCGAGGAAGAACGAAGCGTTATCTATAATCAGTACTATGAGAAGGAGAAGGACGTGGTCACCGGCGTGGTACAGCGCTACCTGGGCAGGAACATCAGCATCAACCTGGGCAAAGCGGACGCCATGCTCAGCGAATCCGAGCAGGTGAAGGGGGAGTTCTTCCGGCCCACGGAGCGCATCAAGGTATACATCCTGGAGGTGAAGAACACCCCCAAAGGCCCCCGCATCAATGTAAGCCGCACCCATCCGGAGCTGGTGAAGCGCCTGTTCGAGTCCGAGGTGACGGAAATCAAGGACGGCACCGTGGAAATCAAGAGCATCGCCAGGGAGGCCGGCAGCCGTACCAAAATCGCCGTGTGGAGCCACAACCCCAACGTGGACCCGGTGGGAGCCTGTGTGGGCATGAACGGCGCCAGGGTGAACGCCATCGTGGACGAGCTGCGGGGGGAGAAGATAGACATCGTGAACTGGGACGACAACCCGGGCAACCTGATTCAGAACGCCCTGTCCCCGGCGAAAATCGTGGCGGTGTTCGCGGATCCCGACGAGAAGACGGCCAAGGTGGTGGTGCCCGATTATCAGTTGTCCCTGGCAATCGGCAAGGAGGGCCAGAACGCCAGGCTGGCCGCCAGGCTCACCGGCTACAAGATAGACATCAAGTCCGAGACCCAGGCCAAGGATGCGCCGGGCTTCCGGTACGAGGATTACCTGGAGGATGACTACGGCGAGTATGACGAGGAGTACGGCGAGTACGAGGACGGCGAAGCCGAAGGATATGAATACAGCGAGGACGAGGGCCTGACGGATACGGCAGGGTATGAAGACCCCGGAGACTACAGCGAAGCGGAGGGCTACGAAGAGGACGGCTATGAAGAGCCGGAGGAGCCCGGGGAAGCAGGCAGCTACGAGGAGCCGGAGGGCTATGAGGAGCCGGAAGACGGCGCGGAAGAGGATGAGGATGAGGAAGAGGGGGACGCCCCCACATATGAGGAGTAAGAGGCTATATGGCAAAAAAGGTTCCTTTGAGACAGTGTGTCGGCTGCGGTGAGATGAAGGGAAAGCGGGACATGATGAGGGTCCTGAAGACAGCGGAAAATGACATATGTCTGGACATAACAGGCAAGAAGAACGGAAGAGGCGCATATGTTTGTAAGAGCAGGGAATGCCTGCTTATGGCCAGGAAGAACAAGGGCCTGGAGCGCTCCTTCAAGATGAGTATTCCAAAGGAAGTATATGATACTTTAGAGGGGGAGTTTGAAAAGCTTGAAGCAGAATAGGATATTATCGCTTTTGGGAATCGCCATGAAAGGACGCAATCTAGTCAGCGGTGAATTTCAGACACTGGATGCAATCAGGAATGGCTCCGCTATGCTGGTGATCGTTGCGGAGGATGCGTCGGGCAATACCAGGAAGCTGTTCACCGATAAGTGCTCTTATTACGGCGTCCCGGTGGAGCTCTACGGGACGAAGGAAGAGCTGGGAAGGGCTATCGGGAAAGACTTCCGGTCGTCGCTGGGCGTGTGCGATGCGGGATTAGCGGATTTGATAAGCAGACAACTGAAAGAAAGACAGACGGCCGATGGAGGCGGAAACGGAGGGAAGCATGGCGAAAATAAAGGTACATGAACTTGCAAAGGAGCTAGAGGTGCAGAGCAAGGACATAATAGGTTTTTTGCAGGGAAAGGGAATCGAAGCGAAAGCCGCGCAGAGCTCTATTGACGAAGATGCCATACGGCTGGTGCGCGGCGCGTTCGGAAAGGGAGTAAAGAACGCGCCGGGAGAGGCGCCGAAAAAAAAGGAAACAGCGAAGGAAGAAATGGTGAAAAAAGAGACGGCAGAAATGGTAAAAGAAGAGACAGCCAAGTCCCCTGAAAAGGAGAAAGCGAAGCCTGTAAAGGCGGCGGATGCACAGGCAAACGGTGCACCGAAAAAGAAGAAGACGATTATCGTCGTGAACAACCCCCAGAATTCAAGGATGCAGGGTCAGCGCCCCACCCAGCAGAGCCAGCGCCCCGCCCAGCAGGGACAGGGAGGCGGAAACGCTAGGCGCCAGGGAGGCCAGAACGGTCAGGGCGGTCAGGGGAGGAACCAGGGCGGCCGCGGAAACGACCGCAGGTCCAAGGCACAGGCACCGGTGCGCCCGATTAAGCCGCTGACGCCGCCGTCGCCTACGCCCTCCGTACAGATGGTGCCCCCGAAGCCCATGCAGCCAAAGCCCCGTCCTGAACAGGCAGAGAACCGTAAACCGCAGGCGGCGCCGGTGCGGGAGGCGGCGGAGCAGAAGGCGCCGGTACAGAAACCTACAGAAGAGAGTCCCCAGAGCGAAGCGGTACTGAACGAGCGTCCCCAGAGCGACAGGGTGCAGAGCGAAAGGCCTCAGCAGGCCGAGAGGCGCCAGGAGGAGCGTCCCCAGGCAGAACGGATTCAGACCCAGCGTCCCCAGGGCGACAGGCCCCAGGGGGAACGTTCCCAGGGAGAGAGACGACAGGAACGTGGTCAGGGAGGCAGGCCTCAGGGCGACAGGTTCCAGGGGGAGCGCGCCCAGGGCGGCAGATACCAGAATGGCGGAAGCGGACAGGATAGGCCTGCAAGGGACGGCCGTTTCCAGGGCAGCCGCGGCCAGGACGGCCAGTCCCAGGACAACCGCGGCCGCGACAACCGGGGCTACCGGGACGGACAGGGAACCAGAAGCGGCGGCCAGGGCGGCAGGCCCCAGGGAGAGCGCGGACAGTTCCAGTCAAGAGGAGGCCAGAATGGCAGACCACAGGGAGACAGGCAGAACAGCTTTCAGAGAGGCGGCCGGCCGGGTGCTGGCACTGGTATGGGCGATCGCCGCGGCCCGGGCGCTGGTCCGGGGGGTAACCGTGGCTTTAACGGTAGCCCGCGTGACGGTAGAGGCGGTCCGGGACAGGGAGCTGGATTCAGAGATAATAAACCTAAGAGCTTTGGAGGAGAAGCTCCGGGCAAGGATATGGAGAAGAAGCGCGAGGAAGAAAAGAGGCGCGCCAACAGCCAGGAGAAGGGAAAGCGCTCCAAGAAGGACCATATCTACGAAGAGGACGAGGCAGTAAGGAACAAGCCCGGCAGGTTCATCCGGCCCGAGAAGAAGAAGGAAGAAGCGGCAGAGGAGGTCATCAAGGTGATTACCCTGCCGGAGAGAATAACCATCAAGGAATTTGCGGAGAAGATGAAGGTACAGCCCGCCGCGATTGTGAAGAAGTTGTTCCTGGAGGGCAAAATCGTTACGGTGAACCAGGAGATTTCTTACGAGGACGCAGAGAACATCGCCATGGAGTACGACATCCTCTGCGAGCGGGAGGTCAAGGTAGACGTCATCGAGGAGCTCTTAAAGGAGGAAGAGGAGGACGAGGCCTCCATGCAGGAGAGGCCGCCTGTCATCTGCGTCATGGGCCATGTAGACCACGGCAAGACATCGCTCTTGGACACCATCCGCAAGACCCATGTCATCGACAAGGAAGCCGGAGGTATCACACAGCACATCGGCGCGTATACTGTAGATGTGGACGGGCGCAAGATTACGTTCCTGGATACGCCCGGACATGAGGCGTTCACCGCCATGCGTATGCGCGGTGCCAACGCTACGGACATCGCGATTTTGGTGGTGGCGGCGGATGACGGCGTGATGCCCCAGACCGTGGAGGCCATCAGCCATGCCAAGGCGGCAGGCATCGAGATCTTGGTGGCTGTGAACAAGATTGATAAGCCCTCTGCCAACATCGAGCGGGTGAAGCAGGAGCTGACGGAATATGAATTAGTCGCAACTGACTGGGGCGGCAATACGGAATTCGTCCCTGTTTCGGCCAAGACAGGAGAAGGCATCCAGGATCTCCTGGAGACCATCCTGCTGACGGCAGACATCATGGAGCTCAAGGCGAACCCGGACAGGCGGGCGAGAGGCCTGGTCATCGAGGCAGAGCTGGACAAGGGCAGAGGGCCCGTGGCTACGGTGCTGGTGCAGAAAGGCACGCTCCACGTGGGAGACTTCATCTCCGCAGGGGCCTGCTACGGCAAGGTCAGGGCCATGATTGACGACAAGGGCAGAAGAGTGAAGGTGGCTACGCCGTCCATGCCCGTGGAGATTCTGGGACTCTCCGATGTGCCCAGCGCAGGAGAGGTCTTCCTGGCCCATGAGAATGACAAGACGGCCAAGTCCTACGCGGAGACCTACCTGGCCCAGAACAAGGAGAAGAAGCTGGAGGAGACCAAGGCGAAGATGTCCCTGGACGACCTGTTCTCCCAGATTAAGGAGGGCAATCTGAAGGAGCTGAACCTGATTGTCAAGGCGGATGTACAGGGCAGCGTGGAGGCTGTGCGCCAGTCCCTGCTGAAGCTGTCCAACGACGAGGTTGTGGTCAAATGCATCCATGGCGGCGTAGGCGCGATCAACGAGTCCGACGTGACCCTGGCCAGCGCTTCCAACGCCATCATCATCGGCTTCAATGTAAGGCCGGACAGCACCGCCAAGAATACGGCGGAGCGCGAAGGCGTGGACGTAAGGCTGTACAAAGTCATCTACAAGGCGATTGAGGACGTGGAGGCCGCTATGAAGGGCATGCTGGATCCTGTCTTCGAGGAGAAGGTGATTGGCCATGCGGAGATCAGGCAGATCTTCAAGGCTTCCCAGGTGGGAAATATCGCCGGTTCCTATGTGATGGACGGCATCTTCCAGAGAGGCTGCAAGATTCGCATCAGAAGAGAGGGAGAGCAGATTTACGAGGGCGCGCTGGCTTCGCTGAAGCGCTTCAAGGACGATGTGAAGGAAGTGAAGGAAGGCTTCGAGTGCGGACTTGTGTTCGAGGGCTTCGATCAGATTCAGGAGCTGGATATGGTGGAGGCATATATCATGGTGGAAGTGCCACGGTAGCGCACTGAGGAGTTCTGCTAAGGCAGGAGAGTACCCTGCCTTAGCAGAACAAGACCTCGGCGGGACATTTGTCCGGGAAGCCGTATCGGTTTATATGTGTAGCAATAAAATCCTGCTCAAAAACCGGATAAACGGCATGACTTGCTGTGCTATGAGGCTGGCGAGAATTAAATGCCGTTTATATAGAGGGGTTTGTGTAAATGAGAAAGAACAGTGTAAAGAATACCCGTATCAACGGGGAGGTACAGCGCGTGCTGGCGGAGACAATCCGGGGAGAGATTAAGGATCCCCGAATCAGCCCGTGGACAAGCGTGGTGTCCGTGGAGGTGGCTCCGGATTTAAAGAGCTGCAAGGCATGGATTAGCGTGCTTGGGAGTGAGGAGGTAAGGAAGTCTACCCTGGAGGGACTGCGGAGCGCGGTGGGGTTCATGCGGAACAAGCTGGCCCGGGAAATCAATCTGCGCAACACGCCGGAGATTACCTTTATCATGGATCAGTCAATCGAGTATGGGGTCAATATGTCGCGCAGAATCGACGAGGTCATCGCGCAGGATGATGAGAATGCGAAGGACCGCGAGGAGGATGCGGACGGGGAAGAGCCTGAGGAGGATCTGGAGCTTTAGGCGAAGGCCCGGATGAAAAGGAATGAGGGCAGATGAATCTGAATTTATTGGAAGAATGCAGGGAAGCGAAACGAATCGGCATTGCCGGGCATGTAAGGCCGGACGGGGATTGTCTGGGCGCGTGTCTGGGGCTGTGGCAGTATCTGGTGAAATGCCTGCCTGCGGCGGAGACCAAAGTGTTTCTGGAAAAGCCTGCGGATATTTTTAAGGACATTAAGGGCTTTGGGGAAATCGACTCCGATTTCCCTGAGGAACCTGCCTTTGACGTGTTTTTTGTGCTTGACACCTCCACGGACAGGCTGGGAGGCGCGGAGAAATATTTCAGGGCCGCGGGGAAGACGATCAATATAGACCACCATGTCAGCAACCCCGGCGGTGGACAGATCAATGTAATCAGGCCCGAGATGGGCTCCACCTGTGAGCTGATTTTCGATTTGATGGATGAGGGACAACTGGACAAGGATATGGCAATGGCCCTGTATGTGGGCATCATCCATGACACGGGAGTGTTCCAGTATTCCAACACTTCGCCGGAGACCCTGGAGAAGGGGGCGAAGCTGATCGCGTTCGGATTTGACTTCCCGAACCTGATACTGGAGACCTTTTACCAGAAGACCTATATCCAGGCCCAGGTCATGGGCAGGGCCCTGATGGAGAGCATCCGGTTCCTGGGCGGGAGCTGTATCGTGAGCGCCATCGATAAGAAGACCATGGAGTTCTACAATGTAGGGCCGAAAGACCTGGACGGCATCGTGAACCAGCTGCGCAATATCGAGGGCATAGACTGCGCCATCTTCATGTACGAGACAGGCACCATGGAGTACAAGGTGAGCATGCGCTCCAGCGAGAAGGTGGACGTGGCGGAGGTGGCGGCGTACTTCGGCGGCGGAGGGCATACCAAAGCCGCGGGCTGCAACATGACGGGCACTTTCCACGACTGTGTGAACAATCTCTCCCTACATATAGAAAAAGCGTTGAAGAAGTGGGAAGCGGAGCATGATGAACGGGATAATAGTCATTGACAAGGAACCAGGCTTCACCTCCCATGATGTGGTGGCGAAGATGCGGGGCATCTGCGGGCAGCGGAAGATCGGCCACACGGGGACATTGGACCCCATGGCCACAGGGGTGCTGCCCGTCTGCCTGGGAAGCGCCACGAAGCTGTGCGACATGCTGGCGGACAGGGACAAGGAATATGTGGCAGAGCTGCTGCTGGGCGTGGAGACGGACACCCAGGACGTGACCGGGCAGGTCCTGGCGAGATGCCCTGTGGAGGTGCAGGAGAGCCAGGTCAGGAGCGTAGCCGCTTCCTTTGTAGGAGAGTACCGGCAGGTGCCGCCCATGTATTCCGCGTTGAAGGTGAACGGAAAGAAGCTATGCGACTTGGCCCGGGCCGGAAAAGAAGTGGAGCGCAAAGCAAGACCCGTACAGATATACGAACTGGAGATCCTGGAGTGCCGCCTCCCGGTGGTGCGCATGCGGGTGGTCTGCTCCAAGGGGACTTACATCAGGACGCTCTGCTCGGATATGGGAGAGCGCCTTGCATGCGGCGGCACCATGCAGAGCCTGAGGCGCACCAGAGTGGGAATGTTCTCCCTGGAGGATGCCTGTACCCTGGGGGAGCTGCAGCGGTGGAAGGACGAGGATATGCTTGGACATGCGGGCCTGGACCAGGCAAAACTGAGGCAGGCTTTGCGCCCCGTGGACAGCGTGTTCGCGGACTGTCCGGCGCTCCATGTAAAGCAGGAGAGCTGCTTATTGCTGGACAATGGCAATGCCATAGCGCCGCAGCAGACCGCGGAGGGGGAAGTATACGCCAAAGACATATGGGTGAGGATGTACAGGCCTGACGGGAGCTTCGCGGGCATTTATGCCTATGAGCCTGACAGGAAATGGTACAGGCCCGTGAAGATGTTTTTGGAGAAAGAGTGATTTAAGAAAAGTGGAGATTATTGCCGGTACGACAGATATACAACTTGGGCAGGAGACGGCGGTGGCCCTGGGAAAATTTGACGGGGTACACATCGGCCACAGACGGCTGCTGGAAGAAATCCTGTCGCGGAAGGGCCGCCTTGCCGCCTGTGTCTTTACATTCGATCCGCCTCCGGCGGTTCTTTTTGGCTGTTCTGACGGCAGGGAGCTGACCACCAGAGAGGAAAAGCGCCTCTTGTTCGGCAGAATGGGCGTGGATATCCTGGTGGAGTTCCCCATGAACGCGGTGACGGCCGCCACGCCGCCCGAAGCCTTCGCCAGGGACATCCTTGCGGGGCAGCTGCAGGCCCGCTTCCTTGCCGCGGGGACGGATCTGTCCTTTGGGGCCAGGGGAGAGGGGGATGCCGCGCTCTTGCAGAGGATGGGGCCGGAGCTTGGGTTTGAGGTGAAGACCATAGATAAGGTGCGCATGGACGGTGAGGAGGTGAGCTCCACGCTGGTGCGGGCGAAGGTGGAGGAGGGCGACATGGAGTCCGCGGGGCATATGCTTGGAATGCCCTATATGATCGCCGGGAAGGTGGTCAGGGGCAGGCAGGTGGGGCGGACCATCGGTTTTCCTACGGTGAACGTGCTGCCGGGTGCCGACAAGCTGCTCCCGCCGAATGGCGTCTATTTCTCACAGGTGCGCTGTGGGGAGAAGCTCTACCATGCCATCAGCAATGTGGGATACAAGCCCACCGTCACGGACGAGAGGGTCATGGGCGTGGAGTCCTATCTGTACGATTTTACCGGGAATCTCTACGGAGAGCGGGTGGAGGTATACCTTCAGGCCTTCCGCAGGCCGGAGCGGCGGTTCCAGGGCCTGGAGGCCCTGCGGGCACAGCTGCAGGAGGATATCGCCGCTGGCAGGGAACGCTGCGAAAAGAGCTTTCAAAATAGACCCTGTCAAAATAATTTGTAAAATATTGCAGAAATATATTGTAACTTCCTGTTTTTTCCCGTAAAATTAAGAAGTGTGTGTTATAGTGTGACAGATAAAAACGATTCGGGAGAAAATCAGATGAACGCAAATATCATTTTGTCAATGGCAGGCGGCCTGGGGCTTTTTCTGTTCGGAATGCGCGTGATGAGCGATTCCATAGAAAAGGTGGCCGGCGCCAAGCTCAGGCGCATCCTTGAGATCTTTACCACCAACCGCTTCTCGGGCATGGTGGTGGGCGTGGTGTTCACCGCCATCATCCAGTCATCATCGGCCTGTACGGCCATGGTGGTCAGCTTCGTCAACGCCGGACTGATGAATCTCTATCAGGCGGCTGGAGTCATCTTCGGTGCCAACATCGGCACCACAGTCACGTCCCAACTGGTTTCCTTCAACCTTTCCGCCTATGCCCCCGTCTTTCTGCTGGCGGGCGTATTGGTGGCCATGTTCTGCAAGCATGAGAAGGTGAAGAAGTTTGCGGACATCATCATAGGCTTCGGCATCCTGTTCCTGGGGCTGAGCACCATGTCCAGCTCCATGGCGGGCATGAGGGAGGAGCCGCAGATAGTGAACATGATCGGGTCGCTGCACAATCCACTCATGGCCACGCTGGTGGGGCTGCTCCTCACCACCGTCATCCAGAGCTCCTCTGTGACTGTCAGCATCGTGCTGCTTTTGGCCAATCAGGACCTCCTGTCCCTCTCCATCGCGCTCTACATCATCCTGGGATGCAACATCGGGGCCTGCACCACCGCGCTGCTGGCATCCCTCTCGGGCAAAAAAGACGCTAAGCGGGCCGCGCTGATTCATTTCTGGTTCAATGTGATCGGCACGGTGATTCTCTATGTCATCCTGTTCGCCGCCGAGGAGGCCGTGATGAAGCTGATATGGGCTGTATCCTCGGACAACGGGCGCTTCGTGGCGAACGCCCATACACTGATCAAGATTTTCCAAGTCATCATCCTGTTCCCGTTCTCGAAATGGATCGTAAAGCTGTCTTGCCTGTGCGTGCCCGGCGAGGACAGGAAGGTCAATTACAGGGAGAACTACCAGCTCAAATATATAGGAGACAAGGTCGTCTTCAATCCTGCCACAGCCGTGGTCGAGGTCATCAAGGAGCTTGACCGCATGGCATCCCTGGCCAGCGAGAACCTGACCCGGGCCATGAACGCCCTGATCACGCTGGACGAGGAGGATATCAAAGAGGTCTATGAGGTAGAGAAGAACATCAACTTTCTGAACCATGCCATCACGGACTACCTGGTGAAGATCAACCAGACCACTCTGCCCATAGAGGATTTGAAGAGCCTGGGCGCCATCTTCCATGTGGTGAACGACATCGAGAGAATCGGGGATCATGCGGAGAACGTGGCGGACGCGGCCAGACATCGAAAGGAGACGGGTATCGCCATCAGCAGGGAGGCCCAGGTGGAGCTGGGAGAGCTGCTGGACATGGTCATCAAGCTGATTCGGTATTCCATCGACATGTTCGCCAGGAGCGACGAGAGCCATATGCAGGAGGTCATAGCCCTGGAGGACAGCGTGGACCGTAAGGAGAAGGCTATGCAGCAGGCACATGTGGAGCGCCTGACCAGGGGAGAATGCACGCCGGAGGCCGGGATGATGTTCTCCGACATCGCCTCGGGGCTTGAGAGGGTGGCCGATCACGCCACCAACATCGCCTTTGCCGTCATCGCGGCGGAGCGGGACGTGGAGGATGCGTGAACCGAGGGAGAGCGCCCGGGGGGAAGGAATTTTGAAAAAATACAGGGAAACGGTTGACAGATGGATGATGTGCATGTATAATCTCTTATTAGATGTAACAAATTCGTAATAATTTTGTCAAACATTTAATAAAACTTAAATATAGGAGTGATATACATGAGATATTTGAAGAACAGAAAGATTTACGCAGCTTCCGCCGGCCTGATGCTCTGTATGGCATTGCAGCCTCTGACAGCGTTTGCCGTGGAGGATACAGGGAATGTGTTGCAGTCGGCCGGTGTGACATCCGTTCTGGAGACGAATCTGTCCACGGAGGAATATATCGAGCTTGCGGCCCAGGCCCAGGGTGCTTCATACGGGTATACCAATATCGGCATCTCCAACATATCGGACGAGCTTCTTAATGTACGGGCGGTGCCTTCCCTGGACGGGAAGCTTGTGGGGAAGATGCCGAGAGGCGCTGCCTGCGAGGTGCTGGACACTGCGGACGGCTGGGCCCATATCCAGTCCGGCGAGGTGGAAGGGTATGTGAGCCTGGACTATCTGCTCACCGGCCCGGACGCCAAGCTCATGGCCAATGACCTCGTCCGCACGGTGGCTGTGGCCAATACGGACGGCCTGAACGTCCGGGAGAGCCCGAACACGGAGAGCCCCGTGGTGACGCAGATCAGGCAGGGCGAAGAGCTGGATTACCTGGAGACCATAGACGGCTGGGTGAAGGTTGCCGTGGACAGCGATGAGGTGTATGTGTCCGCGGAGTATGTGGACGTGGTGACGAAGCTGGATACCGCCATCACCATGACGGAGCTGCTCTACGGCGCGGGCGTTTCGGACGTGCGGGTGGATTTGACAGAGTATGCCAAGCAGTTCCTGGGGAACCCCTACGTGTGGGGAGGCACCAGCCTGACCAACGGCGCTGACTGCTCCGGTTTCGTGCTGAGCATATTCGCGAAGTACGGCATTTCCATGCCCCGTGTGGCAGCAGCTCAGGCCACTGTGGGGACGTCGATCTCCGCCGATCAGCTGCTGCCCGGCGACCTGATTTTCTATGGGAAGGGCGGCTACATCAACCATGTGGCAATCTACATCGGAGGCGGCCAGGTGATACATGCCAGCACAGAGCGGACAGGCATAAAGATAAGCAACTACAACTACCGCACCCCGGTGAAATACGTCAGGGTTCTTCAGGATTAATGTGTGAAGGAAATCACTAAGCTCGAAAGTACCTCGCTAAGTAATTTCAAGCTTTACACACGGATTATTTGTGCCGTTAAGAATGGCACTGATGCCGCAGGCGGCATGACGGGAAGTGTGTAAGAATTCGAAATACCGCTTTACAATCCTTTAGGGATATGCTATGATAACGGATGTGGAAGACGAGACAGAGACTGTCCGTCACAGCCGATGCTCGGATACGGGACGCTCCGACCCGGTCTTAGTGTCAGGCGATTATAATGCCAGGAGGAAAGAGAGAAATGATTTCTAAGGAAAAAAAGACAGCAATCATGAATGAGTACGCAAGGACGCCCGGCGACACAGGTTCGCCCGAGGTTCAGGTGGCGGTGCTGACCGCAAGGATTCAGGAGCTCACAGAGCATCTGAAAGTGAACCCCAAGGATCACCACTCCCGCCGCGGCATGCTGAAGATGGTAGGCCAGAGGCGCGGTCTGCTGGAGTACCTGAAGAAGAAGGATATCGAGAGATATCGTGCTCTGATTGAGAGGCTCGGCTTAAGAAAATAAGGCAATCATAGAGAAAGCAGACTTGAGGCGGAAAAACGGCTCAGGTCTGCTTATTCTTGGATTGTTCCTGATTCTGGATGGAGCTTTTGAAGGAAGCTTTTGAATGAAGCTATAGAGCAACAGGGAACAGAAGAAAGTTCCGAGACCGCTGAAAAGGATATGGGCTTCGGGCGTTCCGCATATTTTTTTCAGTAGTTTCGGTGTCTTCTGTTCCTTATCATGCGGCAGGGGGGATTCTCTCCTGTCGCCATAAACAGCCGTAGGAACGGTGGAATGGAGGAAAAATATGTACAAGACCTATGAAATGGAATTAGGAGGCCGCACGCTGAAGGTGGACATCGACCGCGTGGGCAAGCAGGCCAACGGATGCGCGTTCATGCACTATGGGGACACGGTGGTATTGTCCACCGCCACAGCGTCCGAGAAGCCCAGGGAGGGAATCGATTTCTTCCCCTTAAGCGTGGAGTTCGAGGAGAAGATGTACGCCGTGGGGAAGATTCCCGGCGGCTTCAACAAGAGGGAGGGAAAGGCCAGCGAGAACGCCGTGCTCACCAGCCGCGTCATCGACAGGCCCATGCGTCCCCTGTTCCCCAAGGATTACCGCAATGACGTGACCCTGAACAACATGGTCATGAGCGTGGATCCCGCATGCCGCCCCGAGATTGTGGCCATGCTGGGAGCCGCCATCGCCACCTGCATTTCGGACATCCCCTTTGACGGCCCCTGCGCCATGACCCAGATGGGCCTGGTGGATGGCGAACTTGTAGTCAATCCTTCCCAGGAGGAGTGGAAGAAGGGCGATTTGAACCTGACCGTGGCCTCCACCAGGGAGAAGGTCATCATGATCGAGGCCGGAGCCAATGAGGTGCCGGAGGAGCGGATGATTGAGGCCATCTACAAGGCCCATGAGATCAACCAGACCATCATCGCGTTCATCGACAAGATTGTGGCCGAGTGCGGCAAACCGAAGCATGAATACACCAGCTGCGCCATCCCCCAGGAGATGTTCGAGGAAATCAAGAAGATTGTGCCTCCCCAGGAGATGGAGGTAGCGGTGTTCACCGACGACAAGCAGACCAGGGAGGGGAATATCAGGGCCATCACCGAGAAGCTGGAGGAGGCTTTCGCGGAGAACGAGGAGTGGCTGGCCATCCTGGGCGAGGCGGTCTATCAGTACGAGAAGAAGACCGTGCGCAAGATGATCCTGAAAGACCACAAACGGCCTGACGGACGTGAAATCACGCAGATCCGTCCTCTTGCCGCGGAAGTGGACATCATCCCCCGGGTGCATGGCTCCGCCATGTTCACCAGAGGCCAGACCCAGATTTGCAACGTATGTACCCTGGCTCCCCTGTCCGAGGCCCAGAGGATTGACGGCCTGGACGAGAACGAGGTCAGCAAGAGATATATGCACCATTACAACTTCCCCTCCTACTCCGTAGGCGAGACCAAGCCTTCCAGAGGCCCTGGACGGCGTGAAATCGGCCATGGCGCATTGGCGGAGAGGGCGCTTATCCCCGTGCTTCCCAGCGAGGAGGAGTTCCCCTATGCCATCCGCACGGTGTCCGAGACCTTCGAGTCCAACGGATCCACCTCCATGGCGTCCACCTGTGCGTCCTGCATGTCCCTGATGGCTGCGGGCGTGCCCATCAGGAAGATGGTGGCAGGCATCTCCTGCGGCCTGGTGACTGGGGACACGGACGACGACTTCGTCCTGTTGACGGACATCCAGGGCCTGGAGGACTTCTTCGGGGACATGGACTTCAAGGTCACGGGCACCACCGAGGGCATCACGGCCATCCAGATGGACATCAAGATTCACGGACTGACCAGGCCCATCGTGGAGGGCGCTATCGCCAGATGCCGCGAGGCAAGGCTCTTCATCATGGACAACTGCATGAAGCCCGCCATCTCCGCGCCCAGGGCGGAGGTAGGCCCTTACGCGCCCAAGATTATCTCCATCCAGATCGATCCCGAGAAAATCGGGGATGTGGTGGGCCAGAGAGGAAAGACCATCAATGAGATCATCGCCCGCACAGGCGTGAAGATCGACATCACCGATGACGGCAATGTCTCCGTATGCGGCACTGACAAGGAAATGATGGACAAGGCCGTGGACATGGTCAAGACCATCGTCATGGACTTCGAGGCAGGCCAGATTTTCCAGGGTAAGGTGGTCAGCATCAAGGAGTTCGGCGCGTTCCTGGAGTTCGCCCCCGGCAAGGAGGGGATGGTGCACATTTCCAAGATTGCAAGGGAGAGAATCAACCGGGTGGAGGATGTGCTGACCCTGGGGGATGTGGTCACGGTAGTCTGCCTTGGCAAGGACAAAATGGGCAGAATCAGCTTCTCCATGAAGGATGTGGCGCAGCAGGTGAAGAAAAACTGACAGATTCGTAGTATAACAGCCGATGAAAATGGTATAAGGAAGGGAGACTGTGAGAGCGGTCTCCCTGTATTATATGTAAGTATTCAGTATAAAGACAGTCCACGGATGCGGAACTGGAACAGGAGGTTATTTATGCTATTAAGAGAACTGGTAAAAGAAGCGCTGCGGCGGGCCCTGGCAACCGGCGCTGACTACGCGGAGGTGTTCGCGGAGCACAGCCTGAACAAAAACATCAACATCATCTCCGGCAAGACGGACAAAATCGGGGATACCGTGATTTCCGGCGTGGGCATCCGCATATTCAAGGGAACCCGCTGCGTGTCGGGTTCGGCCTCTTCCCTGGCGCCGGAGGCGATTCTAGGCTGTGCCTCCAAGGTGGCCGATGCCCTTACGGGAATGCCCCTTGTCCGGGACATCGTCCTGAGGGAGCGCCTGTTCGGGAACATCCACCCAGTGAGGGTGGTGCCCGGGGATGTGTGCAACGCGGAAAAAATCGACTATCTGCGCCAGGCCTGTCTGGCGGCAAAGGACTACAGCGATGAAATCAGCCAGGTCAGCGGCACCTTCCTGGAGGTGGACCACAAGATTCTCATCGCCACCAGCGAGGGACTCTTCGCCCAGGACAGACAGATCCGCACCAGGGTCATCGTTTCTTCCATCGCCAGCGGGAATGGGGAGAACCAGGACGGCGCCGTAAACCACGGCGCACGGAAAGGGATGGAATTATTGGAGGAATATGACCCCAAGGCTCTTGGCAGGGAGGCTTCCCGCCAGGCAGTCACCATGCTGCACGCGGGTTATATCAAAGCGGGCACCATGCCTGTAGCCATTGAGAACGGATTCGGAGGCGTGATTTTCCACGAGGCCTGCGGGCATTCTCTGGAGGCAAGCTCCGTAGCCCTGGGCCAGTCCCAGTTTGCCGGGAAGCTGGGAGAGCAGATTGCCAATGCGAAGGTGACGGCCATCGACGACGGCACCATTCCCAATGCCTGGGGTTCCTTCAATATCGACGACGAGGGGACTCCGGCCCGGAGGAATGTGCTCATTGAAAACGGCATCCTGAAAAACTATATGATCGATAAGCTGAACGGACGCAGGATGGGCATGGCGTCCACCGGAAACTCTAGACGCCAGAGCTACCAGTTTGAGCCCACATCCCGCATGACCAACACCTACATAGCAGCGGGAGAGGACGAGGACAGGGACATCATCGCTTCCATCGGATACGGTCTCTATGCAAAGAGCATGGGCGGCGGCTCCGTGAACCCTGTGACAGGCCAGTTCAACTTTTCCGTGGACGAGGGCTATGTCATCCGAAACGGAGAGATCTGCGAACCGGTTCGGGGAGCCAGCCTTATCGGCAAAGGCTCTGAGATACTGATGAATATCGATATGGTGGGAAAGAACGTGGCCAGGGCCCAGGGCATGTGCGGCGCTTCCTCCGGCAGCATTCCTACAGATGTAGGACAGCCATTGATCAGAGTCTCTTCCATTGTAGTGGGAGGACGCTAGGGAGCTCCAGGACTGACTGTGCAGGAATATGTGCCGATGACAGGCGGAATGAGAGGTTAAGATGACATATCAGGAATTCAAGGAAGCCGTGATTAGATACGCCCGGGAAAACAGGATTGCGGATTATGAGCTGTATTATACGGAGAGCGAGTCTGCTTCCGTGGAGATTTATCAGGAGGAGGTAAAGGGCTACAGCACACAGAACAGCTCCGGAGTGTGCTTCCGCTGCGTCCTGGACGGGAAGGCGGGCTATGCCTCCACGGAAAACTGCACGGAGGAGGAAGCCAAGTCCCTGGTGCTCAGGGCCCTGGACAATGCGGGCTCCATCGAGAGCGAGGAGAAGGCCTTCATCCATGAAAAGGGAGACCGGTACGCGGCACCGGAAGAGAGCAGCATGACCCAGCCCACAGGCGGCGAGCTGACGGATGCCGCGCTGGCTCTGCAAAAGGAGCTGTACCGGGCGGATCAGCGAGTGACGGACGGCACCCAGGCCTATATGGCCTATGAGGCGGAAAAGTATGCCCTATACAATTCCAACGGCCTGGATCTGGAGGATAGGGTGAAGAGCGCTATGTGCTATGCCATGCCTCTGGTAGCCGACAGCGGGGAAATGTACGACGGCTTTGAGATGAAGTTAGGCGACATGAAGGATTTTGATATCAAAGCCATCGCGGCGGACGCGGTGGAGGACGCGGTGGCCGCCATAGGCGCGGGCAGCGTGCCCAGCGGAAAGTACACGGTGGTATTCTCCAACAAGACCATGGCCACGCTGTTGATGACATATGCTTCCGTCTTCTCCGCGGAGGCGGCCCAGAAGGGAATGTCTTTGCTGAACGGAAAAGAAGGGGAAAAAATCGCCGCGGACTTCATCACCATCGTGGACGACCCGTCATATCACAACAGCGTAATGAAGAGGAGCTTTGACGGAGAGGGCGTTGCCACCTACGCCAAAAATGTAGTGGAGGACGGCGTCCTCACCACGCTGCTGCACAACCTGAAGACAGCGGCCAATGCGGGGGTGAAGTCCACTGGAAACGCGGGCAGGCCTTCCTATGCCTCTGTCATTGGCGTCAGCCCCTTTACCTTTTACATCCGGCCCGATGGAGAGGTCGGGGAGAAGACAGCGGGGAAAGTGCCGGAAGACCTGCTGCGAAAGGCGGACAACGGCATCTATGTGACGGAGCTGACAGGCCTGCACGCGGGTGCCAGCGCGGTCACCGGCGACTTTTCCCTGTCTGCCAGGGGATTCCTGATCGCGGAGGGCGCGAAAGCCGCTCCCGTCAAGAATTTTACCGTATCCGGAAACTTCTTCGACTTGCTGAAAAGTGTGGAGGTTCTGGGGAAAGACCTGGATTTCGTCCGGGGAACATTCGGCTCCCCCTCGATGCTGATCCGGAACCTGGCCATCGCGGGCGAGGAGTGACTTGCGCCGATTGTGAATGGCAGCAGAAGAAAAGTGTGGAAAAGCGTATGGCTGTAATTGCAGTCATGCGCTTTTTTTAAATTTTCTTTATAGTTATTTTATTGTATTTCCTACAAAAAAGTTTAAAATGTTACATAGTGGGTGGAGGAAAGTATTGTTTTGCCTTTGAGGAGGAATGAGCATGAGAGAAAAGCTGCAGCGGTTTATGTGGGGGCGCTACGGTACGGATCGTTTCAACCAGTTTCTGATGTTTGTCGCCATTGTATGTCTGCTGGTCTCCTTTATTGGAGGAGGGGCGTTCTATCTGCTGGCCACGGCAGTGATGGTATATGCGTATTTCAGGATGTTCTCAAGGAACGTGAGCAAGCGCTCTCTGGAGAACCAGTGGTATCTGAAGCGCGAGATGAAGGTCAGGAGCTTTTTCCTGAAAAAGAAGAAGGAGCTGGCCCAGCACAAGGACTACCATATCTATAAATGTCCGAACTGTAAGCAGAAGATCCGTGTACCGAAGGGAAAGGGCAGGATTGCCATAAGCTGCAGGAAATGCGGAAATGAATTCATCAAAAAGAGCTGAAGACTGGTTCCGGGATGCCGGGATGTCCGTGGAGGTTTGCGATGTTCGGGTATATTATTGTAAACAAGGCAGAAATGAAGTTCAAGGAATTTGATGTATACCATTCCTACTATTGTGGCATGTGCCGGGATCTGAAGAAGAAGTACGGCGTCTGCGGACAGCTTTCCCTGAGCTATGACATGACCTTCCTGGCCATCCTGCTGACCGGGCTGTATGAGCCCCAGACCTGCCGGGAGAGCTGCAAGTGCATCGTCCATCCCTTCGAGAGCCATGAGACCAGGAGGAACGTATTCACGGAGTACGCGGCGGACATGAACATGCTGTTCGCCTATTATAAATGCCAGGACGACTGGGAGGATGAGAAGAAGATCCTGAAGCTGGCCTACGGCAGGCTCCTGGAGGGAAAGGCCGGGAGGCTGAAGGCAATCTACGCGGACAAGGTGCGGAAGATAAACCTGCTGATGCAGGATTTCTCCGATGCGGAGAAGGAAAAGGACACGGACATCGATGCCTTGGCGGGGCTGTTCGGCAGGGTCATGGCGGAGATCATGGCGGTGCGGGAGGACGAATGGGCCGGGAACCTGCGGAGGCTGGGATTCTTCCTGGGGAAATTCATCTATCTGTGCGACGCCTATGAGGACGTGGAGGAGGACATCAGGAAGGGGACGCCGAATCCGCTGAAGCCCCGGTACGCAAGCCCTGACTTCGAGGAGGAGTGCAGGACGATCCTGACCATGATGATATCGGAGTGCTGCAAGGAGTTCGAGAAGCTTCCCATTCTGGAGAACGTGGAGATTCTCCGCAATATCCTGTATTCCGGTGTCTGGGGCAGATATGAGGCTGTCCGCGAGAAGCGGAAAAAGGAACATGCGCGGGTGACGTCCATGGGCTCCGAAGCGTGATAGAGTAAAGCTTTGCAAGAATTTTGGGCGGCGGTATCTGTCCGGGAAACGAGGAAAATATGTACGACCCTTACGGTGTGTTAGGCGTGAGCAGGAATGCTTCCGAGGAAGAAATCAAAAAAGCATATAAGGCGCTGAGCCGCAGGTATCATCCCGATGCCAATGTGAACAATCCGAACAAAGCCCAGGCAGAGGAGAAATTCAAGGAGATCCAGGCGGCATACCAGCAGATCATGAAGGAGCGCACCTCTGGCTACGGAGGCAGCTATGGCAGTTCCGGGTATGGAGGCGGCTATGGCAGAAGCTCCTCCGGCGGTTACGGCAGAAGCTCTTCCGGCGGGGCCCAGGGCGGCCAGGGAGGCGGGGCTTTCTGGGGCTTCGGCGGCCCTTTCGGGGGTTTCGGCTTCGGCGGCTTCGGCCAGGGGATGGACACCGGCTATGAGGAGAACAACTATATCCGCTCCGCCGGAAACTATATCCGCAACGGTTATTATAAAGAAGCCAGGACGGCTCTGGACGGCATGGATGCCAGGGACAGGAACGCCAGATGGTATTACTACAGCGCCATCGCCCATTCCGGGCTGGGGAACAATGTGGCGGCCCTGGAGCACGCGAAGCGGGCTTCGGCCATGGAGCCGGACAACGGGGACTACCGCAGCCTGGTACAGCAGTTCGAGAACGGAGGCAGCTGGTACGAGCAGAGGCAGGCCCAGTACGGCTATCCCACCGCAGGGGTGGGGAATCTCTGCGCCAGATGGGTCTGTACCTTCATGATGTGCAATATGTGCTGCTTTGGCGGAGGATGCTGCGGCGGCCACGGAATGTATTATTATTGAGCCCGCCGAAGGGGATATCCTGCGGGAGAGGGATTGAGAGAGTTCTATGGTACTTATAATTTCATATAATATGCCTGTTCGAAGCTGTTGACAAACGGGGACAAATGCTTTATCCTGTTCATATGGATAGAACATATGTTCTGAAAAGGAGATGGGGCTATGAGGAGAAGGACAGGCGCGGTGATTGAAGGCTATGGCTGTGGCAGAAGAGGGCGAATCCTCTGCCGCAGCTTTTTGCGGGCCTGTGAGGCCGGGCGGCAGCGGCCCGGCGCGGATTTTGGGAGGGAATTTTAGGGGAGAATCGCAGGAATCGCATGACATTTGGAAGAAATAGGGGTATACTTTCTATTGGAAACATATGGATATGAATCAATATGAACCAGAAAGGAGCTTCCGGAAATGTCATTTATTCCAAGACCACAGGAAATCTATAAGCATTTTAAAGGAAATCTGTATCAGGTGACGGCTATCGCGACCCACAGCGAGACGCAGGAGCAGCTTGTGATCTATCAGGCGCTCTACGGGGATTTCAGGATTTATGCCAGGCCGCTGGATATGTTCGTGAGCAGGGTGGACAGGGAGAAGTATCCGGATGTCGGGCAGGAATTCCGCTTTGAGCTCCAGGGGCCGGGGGCGGAGAGGCAGCGGGCCGAATCGGAACCGGAACCCGGGGACTGCGTGGCTGGCGGAATCGGGGCGGAGCCGGAGCACGTAGCTGGCGGAATCGGGGCGGAACCGGGGTACGTGGCTGGCGGAATCGGGGCGGAGCCGGAGCACGTGGCTGGCGGAATCGGGGCGGAGCCGGGGTACGTGGCTGGCGGTACAGGGACAGCGGCCGGAGTGGAGGAATGGGCCGATGCCGAGGAAGCATCCGGCGCAGAGTCTGCCGCAGAAGCGTTAGATCCCTTCGTGATGGAATTTCTGGATGCCGACAGCTATGAGCAGCGGCTGAACATCCTGGCCGGCCTTCATCACAGGATCACGGATGGAATGATTACCACCATGGCCATCGCCTGTGACATAGAAATCGACGACGGGGATACCGAGGAGCGGTATGAGGCGCTCAAGACCTGTCTGCAGACCCTGGAGAGATACGAGTGCAACCGGCTGCGGTGAGCCCCGGCCTCTCCTCTGCGAAGCGATAAGCGCAGACGGTTTCAAGCGCGGCAGCATGGCGCGTGGAACCATGTGGCATGGAATCAGGAAAGGAGAGGCATATGGCAGTACATCTGGACAGGAAAATGGTGATAGGGGTCTCATCCAGGGCCCTCTTCGATCTGACCATAGAGAACGGTATCTTCGAGAGGGAGGGGCTGGAGGCGTACTGCAGCTACCAGGTGGAGCATGAGCAGGACATCCTAAAGCCCGGGCCTGGCTTCGGCCTGATCAAGGCATTGCTTAGGCTGAACGAATACGGGCAAGGGGAGGATCTGGTGGAGGTCATCATCATGTCCCGTAACAGCCCGGACAGCTCGCTTCGGGTCTTCAACTCCATCGCCCACTATGGCCTGGACATCACCCGCTCGGTGCTGGTGAGCGGAGCCTCACTGGCTCCCTACCTCACGGCCTTCCATACAGACCTGTTCCTATCCGCCTACGAGGACGATGTGCGCAGCGCCATAGACAGCGGCATCGCGGCGGGAATCATCTGCACGGAGCATAGGGCGCAGGGCACCCCGGCGCAGCCCCGGACAGCGGGCCATGGCGAGGCGGAGGGCCACCCGGAGACAGCAGGCAAGGCACAGGTGATACCCATGCAGGCAAGGACATATCCTGAAATCCGCATCGCCTTTGACGGGGACGCGGTGCTGTTCACGGACGAATCGGAGATGATTTTCAAGGAAAAGGGCTTAAGCGCCTTTGAGGAGAACGAGCGCAGCCGCGCCAGGGAGCCCCTTGCGGAGGGGCCCTTCGCGAAATTCCTGAAGAAGCTCTCCGACCTGCAGCGGGAGCTGGGGACGGAAAAGTCCCCCATCAGGACGGCGCTGGTGACCTCCCGGTGCGCCCCGGCCCACGAGCGCGTGCTGCGTACCATGCGGTCGTGGAACGTGCGGGTGGACGAGGCGTTCTTCCTGGGAGGGCTGGAGAAGCGGGACGTCCTGAAGGCCTTCGGGGCGCAGATATTTTTCGACGACCAGTCCATACATACCGCAAGCGCGGCCCAGTCCGTCCCGGCAGCCCGGGTGCCCTACGGCAGGGCAGAGGGAGCTGCCAGACATCGGGAGAAGGCTTAGACGAGACGGCAGCCCATCCGGCCAGGCAAAAGCCATGGTGCAGGTTGACAGGTGAAGTACGGACAAGGAGCTGAGATTTTCAGATGGAATATAGAGATATCACAAGGGGACGCTTCCTGGAGCGTCCCAACAGGTTCATCGCCCGGGTGGAGATTCAGGACGGGCAGGACGGGGAACCGCAGGTGGAGACCGTCCATGTAAAGAATACCGGCAGGTGTCGGGAGCTGCTGCAGAAGGGGGCATGCGTCTACCTGGAGAAAAGCGGCAACCCCGCCCGCTCCACAGCCTACGACCTTGTGGCAGTGGAAAAGGGGGAGCGCCTGGTGAATATGGATTCCCAGGCCCCCAACCGGGCAGTGGAGGAATGGCTGCGGGGCGGCGGCTTCCGCCCGGATGTGACTTTGGTGAAGCCGGAGGCAGTATATGGAGGCTCCCGCTTCGACTTCTATATAGAGGCGGGAGGGGAGCGGATCTTCATGGAGGTCAAGGGCGTCACCCTGGAGGACAGAGGCATAGTGCGCTTCCCGGATGCCCCCTCGGAGAGGGCCGTGAAGCATGTGGAGGAGCTGGTGGCCGCAAAGGGGGCGGGCTACCGGGCTTTTGTGCTGTTTGTCGTCCAGATGGAGGATGTGCGGTACTTCACCCCCAACAGGGCCACCCATCCGGAATTTGCGGACGCTCTGTGCAAAGCGGCCCGGGCGGGGGTGGAGATCCTGGCCTTTGACTGTCTGGTGAGGCCGGACTCCATGACGTTGAACCGTCCTGTCCCAATCGCCCTGACGGATGGCGAAGCGCCCTGCATTAATGAAACATTTAGAAAAAACTTAGGAAAGAATAAGCTTGGAGCTATATGCATCCCCCTTCTAAAATGGTATGATAAGAGCAGACGGATTCTGCCCTGGAGGGAACTGCCCACGCCTTACCGCGTATGGGTGTCGGAGATCATGCTGCAGCAGACCAGGGTGGAGGCCGTGAAGCCCTATTTCGAGCGGTTCATGAAAGCGCTGCCGGATATCGGCGCCCTTGCGGAGGCGGAGGAGGAGACGCTTCTGAAGCTGTGGGAGGGACTGGGATATTACAATAGAGTCCGGAACCTCCAGAAGGCCGCGGTCCAGATACAGAAGGCCTACGGCGGCCGCATGCCGGACACCTACGAGGCTCTGCTGACCTTAAGCGGAATCGGCAGCTATACGGCAGGGGCGATTGCCTCCATCGCGTTCCAGCGCCCTGTCCCGGCGGTGGACGGAAACGTCCTGCGGGTGGTGGCAAGGCTTGAACAGGACGGACGCTGCATCGACGATCCGAAGGTGAAGACATCGGTGGAGCAGGCCCTGAAGGAGATCATGCCCGAAGACCGCCCGGGGGACTTCAACCAGGCCATGATGGAGATAGGTGCCTGCGTTTGCCTCCCCAACGGCGCTCCTCTGTGCGGGGAATGCCCTCTGGCGGATCTGTGCGACAGCCGCAGGGCGGGCACTCAGCAGGACTATCCAAAGAGACAGGCCAAAAAGGCCAGGCAAGTGGAGGACAAGACTATCCTGATAGTCCGAAACGGCGACAAGGCGGCCATCAGGAAGCGCCAGGGCAGAGGGCTGCTGGCAGGCATGTACGAGTTCCCCTCCATGGAGGGCTTTCGCACTGCAGAGGAGGTGGCCGATTATCTGGCGGATAGCGGGCTGGAAGCCCTGGACATACAGCCCCTGGAGGACGCGAAGCATATCTTTACCCACAGGGAGTGGCATATGAAGGGGTACATGGTCAGCGTGGAGGGGACGCCGGTTCAGAAGTCCGGCCCTGCCAGGGACTGGATCTATATCGAACCGCAGCAGACAGAGGATAAATATCCGATTCCTTCAGCTTTTGGTGCATATACGAAATATTTGAGCATCAAACTGGGCAAGAATAGACATTAGTAAGAACATTCATAATGAAGAAAGAGCATTCATAGGAGGAAGAAGGACTGTGAAACTATTATCTGTAGCGATTCCATGCTATAATTCTGAAAACTACATGAGGAAATGTGTGGATTCTCTGCTGGTGGGCGGAGAGGACGTGGAGATCGTCATCGTGGACGACGGTTCCGTGAAGGACAGGACCGCGGAGATTGCGGACGAGTACCAGCGCAGATACCCCACCATCGTTAAGGCTGTCCACCAGGAGAACGGGGGCCATGGCGCTGCCGTCAACACGGGTATCCAAAACGCCACCGGCCTTTACTTCAAGGTGGTGGACAGCGACGACTGGGTGAAGAAGGAGGCCTACCTGCAGGTGCTGGACACCCTGCGGGAGATGGCAGGGGGGGCCCCTTCCCTGGATATGCTGGTCTGCAATTTCGTCTACGAGAAGGAGGGCGAGAAGCGCAAGAAGGTCATGCACTACCGCCATATCCTGCCGGAGGGCCGGATGGTGAGCTGGGACGACTGCCACCGTTTCATGAAGGGGCATTATATCCTGATGCACTCCGTGATCTTCCGGACGAAGCTGCTGAAGGAATGCGGCCTGCAGCTGCCGGAGCATACCTTCTATGTGGACAACCTCTATGTGTTCGAGCCCCTGCCCTTCGTGAAGCACATGTACTATCTGGACGTGAACCTGTACCGCTATTATATCGGCCGGGAAGACCAGTCGGTGAACGAGGAGGTCATGATATCCCGGATAGACCAGCAGCTTAAGGTGAACAAGATTATGATCGACTATCTGGTGGACAGGAAGCAGGAGATTATGAAGAACAAGCGCCTCTACCAGTACATGTTCAACTATCTGGAGATCATCACGACAGTGTCTTCCGTCCTGCTGATCCGCTCCGGCACGGAAGAGGGTCTGGAGAAGAAGAAGGAGCTCTGGAAGTACCTGAAATCAAAGGACAGGAAGCTGTTCCTACGGATGCGCAACGGCCTGCTGGGTTACGCCATGAACCTGCCGGGCAGGGGAGGACGGAAGATTTCCGTGGGCGGGTACAAGATTTGCCAGAAGATCTTCAAGTTCAACTGATACGAAAAAATGATGCGAAAACTCCCGGAGCCGTCTGGCCCCGGGAGTTTTTACGGGCGTGCGCCCGGCGGCGCACGTTTCCAATGGGTGCAAGTCCCGAATCCGCCCGGTAGTGGGAAGGATATAGCCGAAGGCAAGGG
>CAJUFO010000015.1 GCA_910585615.1 uncultured Acetatifactor sp. | reverse complement strand
ACGTCCACATAACGCGCTGTGACTGCTTCAAAGTTCATAGACAGCCCAAGCGATACGCCGATACCCGCAAGCGTATGTCCCAGGACTTCGCCCACTGTGTAGAAGTCGCCTGTCAGTTGGTGCATATTCGTAGCCGCCGTATGCCGGAAGAAATCCAAACATTTGGATTTTTTCCGGCACAGCTGTGCTTCCCTGCTTTTCTCGCATGGGGTAAGCCTGAAAGAGATTCAGGAATGGCTCGGACACAGTAATATCTCTACCACTGCAAACATCTATACGCACATGGATTTTAACAAGAAAATTTCTTCAGCCAATGCGATTATAGGTATTTTGGACAAAGAAAAAGAACCCACAACAGCAATCAACTGAATTTGTGGATTCCAATTCATTACAATGCTGGTAGCCGGACTTGAACCGGCACGAACAAATGTTCGACAGATTTTAAGTCTGTTGCGTCTGCCTATTCCGCCATACCAGCAGATTGTTTGCAGTTCCATCCCAGTCCACTCTGTTCCAAAAGCTTCCAAAACTTTTGGAGGGATGTTTGGAGGGATATGTTCAGGAAAAATCCTGTAAGTTTTCAAAAAACCCTGTAAAATCAAGGGTTAAGAAAAAAATTATTAAACTAGCGCTTTGGATTTTAAGTCTCTTGTATCTGCCTATTCCACCATACCTGCCTATTTAAACAAATGGATGGGGGTGGATTCGAACCACCGAAGCAATTTGCAGCAGATTTACAGTCTGTCCCCTTTGGCCACTCGGGAACCCATCCATGCAGGGCCCATTGCCCTGAACAAAGAAAATTGTAGCATAGTTTTACACAGATCGCAAGGATTATTTCAAAAACCGCTTCATTTTGCGCCAAAGTAGGCCGCAATCCCCTGGGCCATCCCCTCCACCAGCTTGTCCTGGTAGGTTTGGGAGGTAATGGCCTGGCGCTCCGCGCTGTCGGAGAGGAAGGCCGTCTCTATCAGGCAGGAGGGCATGGACGCATAGCGGATTACGTACAGTTCGTCCGTCTCCTGAATCCCCCTGTCCACAGCCCCTGTCTTCTCCACGGCCCCCTGATGTATCAGCCCGGCCAGCCGCCCGCTGTCCGCCAGGTTCCCGCAGTACCAGGTCTCAATGCCGGATACCCCGGGCTCGTTGCCGTCATAGGCGTTCTGATGGATGCTGACGAAGATGTCCGCTCCCGCGGCCTCCGCCCCTTTCACCCGCTCCTCCAGGGAAGGCAGGCTCTCATCGTCCTCCCGCAGCATCACGGTCTCGAAGCCCAGTTCCCGCAGCTTCTCGGAGAGGCCCCTGGCCAGCTCCAGATTGACCTTCGCCTCCGACACGCCGTCCCGGTAGCAGCCGTCGTCCTCCCCGCCATGTCCGGGGTCGATGGCAATCAGCCCCGAGGGTCCTACCTCATCGCTCACCGGGAAGAGGCCCTCCGGATTCCCCGCACTCACCTCCTGCACAGGCTCTCCCGAATCGCCCTCGCCGACGTTCTTGGCAAAGGCGCTGATACATTTGTCCGCCAGCAGAAAGCATCCCTTGCCCAGCAGGGCGGCAGACAGAAAGAAAGCCGCCACGAACAACACCATCCCCGCCAGCTTTCTTTTTCTCAGGTTCTGTCTTCTGCCGCTACGCATGCGCATGCCTCCCGCCCTTCTTCCTGTCTCTGTCAGATACAGTATAGCGGGCAGCTTCATCATAGTGACATCTTTTTTGTATCTATCCTTTATCTTTTTTGTATCAAAGATGTAACATAAGAGCGGCTTTGCTCACTTGGAAATCTTCAGATACAGCTCGTTGATTCCCTCATAATACCCTACAGTAGCCACCACATCCTCCTTCTCCATTCCCGAGAAGGTATATTTCCTGAAGTAGGGGGTATTCTCCGACAGGGGGTTGGTGTTCTCATACTCCTGGGGCTCTCCCAGCTCCATATAGGCGGCCCATGCCGCCACCATGCCGTCCGCGTCCACGGCCTCCCAGGAGGGGATTCCCGTCCGGGCGTAGAACTCGTATATCTTGCCCGTATCCGCGTCCACATAGGCGTCCAGCAGGCGGTTCTCTTTGTTGGCGTTCTGGAGGCTGGTGCCCAGGCTAATCTTCCAGACCAGCACATTGTTCTGGGGGTCTGGCACATCGATGGCGGAATACAGCACGGCGCTGTAGGAGCCCTCCGCCAGCTCCTGGACGCCCTCCGGCAGAATCCCCCTTTCTTTCAGCTCCCGCAGGCCTTGGTTGGCCAGCCCGATTCCCGCGCTCTCCTCCACGTCCTGGCCGGAGGCATCCTTTTTGTTGGCCACGAAGGCGTAGATGCCCGTCAGATTCTCATAGTCCAGGTCGTTCCGCGTCATGGCGTTCTGGTCGCTCTCCGGCAGAATCTGGTTATTCAGGCATTTTGACAGGATATACACCTTTTCATTGCTGCCCAGGGAATAGCGATAGCCTTCTGTCCCGGCATTGGCCTCCTGGGCCTGAATCTGGTTCAGGAGGCCCTTGTCCCGGTATTTGGCCAGCGCCTCCGGCCCCCACACCGCCAGTCCCACGATGACCGCCGCCAGGGAGATTAGCAGCAGGCTAAGCTTTTCCCATTTCTTTCTCGTCATCTTCATCCTCCGCATCCCTCTCTGCCTCTTCCCAAGTCCCCTCATCCTCTGCCGGATCATTTCCTGCAGCATCGTCTTCTCCCGCATTCTGCCCTGCCATCTGTACGGCATCGTCCTGTTCCCCGCCATCCCGGCCTGTCTCATCCAGCCCGGCATCCTCCCGCTCTGCATCGTCCTCCCGGGCGCCGCCCCGCGCGCTCCTCCCGTTCTGGCTTCCCGCCTCCTCCAGGGCCTTGTGGGCAATCTCGCTTTGCAGCAGCGTCTCCTCCGCTTTCTTCCGCTGCGCCCCGCCCGGCTCGGCCTCCTCCTTTTTGTCCGGAATCATGAAACTGATGCAGGTCCCCCGGCCCACCTGGCTCTCTATCTCCAGCTCGCTGTCATGGAGCCGCAGAATCTCCACGCACAGCGCAAGGCCCAGTCCCGCCCCGTTCCTGCTGCGGGAGCGGGACTTGTCCACCATGTAGAAGGCCTCCGTGACCTTCTGCAGCTCCTCCTGAGGGATGCCCACGCCATAGTCCTTCACCTGAAAGACATATCCGTCTTCCAGTCTTTTTCCAAGCACCTCCACCAGGCCCCCCTGGCTGGAAGCCTTGCAGGCGTTGTCCACCAGGTTCAGCAGGACGGATTTCAGGAGGTTGGCCTCCGCGTACACTGTCCCGCTGCCGAAGGCGAACCGAATCCGCTGCTCCTTGTTCCCGGCGAACATGTCCTTCAGGTATTGGAAGAGCATCTTCGCCGCCACGGGCTGCGGGTCGATGGTCTCCCGCCTGGTGACGATGATGTCCAGCAGGCGGAAGGACATGTTCTCCAGGCGCTTCCCCTCTGTATAGATGTAGTTGGAGGACAGGAAATGCTTCTCCTCGTCCAGCTTTCTGGACCGCAGGAGATCCGCGTAGCCGATGATGGAAGTCAACGGCGTCTTCAACTCATGGGCGAAAGCGGCGATGAAGTCCTCCCTGGACCTTACTGCTTCCTGCAGCTCCCCGATGGTCCCCTCCAGCACATTGGCCATGCTGTTGAAGTCCACGGTAAGCTGCCCCAGCTCATCGCTGCTGACCTTTCGCGCCCGATAGCTGTAGTCCCCTTCCGCCATGCGCCTGGTAGCCCCGGTGAGCAGGCGGATGGGCTTGGTGAGCCAAGTGCAGATCAGGAACATCACGGCGGAGCTGCACACCAACATGGCCAGAGTCACCCGCCTGTAGACGGAAAAGCCCATGGCCCGCTCCTCAAACACCTCCGTCACGTCCTCCAGGGTCTCCAGGTACAGGTTCCTGTCCAGTGCGTTGACCATGCTCCCCGTGTGGACATAGTAGCGGTTCCCCTGCCGGACCACCTGCCAGATTTTCGTCTCCTCCCCAATCTGCTGCAGCAGGCCGGTGTCCTGGGTGAAGCCGATGCTCTGGTAGAGCGCCTCCCTCTCCTCGTTGGACAGGCGCAGATACCTCTCCGTGCCCTGGCCGCTGCTCTCCAGCTTGCCCCCAATCTGCTCCACAGCCACGTCCTGGAGCACATTGTATTTCGTGGGGATGTTCAGCGCCGCGGTCTCAAAGGCGAACCGCAATATATTGCTGCCGTCCAGGGCCTGGGCCACCTCCCGCTCCATGGATTTCTGGAAGACGGAGTTCACGAACACATACCCGCTGAGTCCAAAGGCCACGGCCATGATGATAATCGTCCACAGCAAAATCTTGTATACAAACTTCATGCTCAGATTTCCAGCCGGTAGCCCACTTTATACACGGCCACCAGGTTCTCCTCCCAGCCCATCTTCCGGCGCAGCCTCTGGACATGGAGATCCAGCGTCCGGCTGTCCGCCAGGTACTCGTCCCCCCACACCTTCTCATAGAGGTTCTCCCGGAACAGGGCAATGTTCTTGTTGCTGATGAACAGCATCAATAAGCCGTACTCCTTGTTGGTGAGAATCACTGGCTTCCCGGCCTTCGTCACCTTCCTGGCCTCGGTGTCCACCACCACGTCCCCGGCCGTCAGGGTGGTCTCGGTCTTGTTGTAGCGCCGCAGCACCACCTCCACCCTGGCCACCAGCTCCACCACGTCGAAGGGCTTCACCAGGTAGTCCTCCGCCCCCAGCTTCAGGCCCTTCACCCTGTCTCTAACCTCATGTTTTGCCGTAATAAATATGACGGGAATCCGCAATGGTCTGATATATTCCATGATGTCGAAGCCGTCCGCCCCGGGCAGCATGATGTCTAATAGAATCAGGTCGAAGTCCTCCGCCTCAATCATATCGATTGCTTCCAGTCCGTCCTGCACGGTCTTGCAGTGGTATCCCGCCGCCGACAGATTGATGTCTATCAGGTCGCAGATGGACTTTTCATCGTCTACAATCAGTATCTTGATCATTCCTCTTTTGGCCACCCCCAATATTCTCTGATGATTCCCACCAGCTCCTCCATGGTATCGTCCTCGGTGCACTGATAGATGGCGCCGAAATTTTTCTCCGCCTCAAAGCCGTCCGTGCGCTGGTAATAGATGTCGCATTTTGTGTCAATCAAAAGCTCCCCCTCCGGGCCGGAATAGCTGTACCTGGCCAGCACCACCACGTCCTTCATGCCGTCACCGTCCATGTCCAGGCAGACCATACCCTTCAGGGCATAGAGATTGTCATAATCCTCCATGGGCTGGAAGCTCCAGACGATGTCCCCTGCCTCGTTCACCAGGTAAATCATGAAGACGTCGTAGTCTGCGATGGTGATGAAGCCCGGGGCCACCAGGAGCCTGCCCTGCTTCTCGAACTCTATGGTGTAGCTGTGCTCCCGCACCAGCTGGAAGCCATGCTCCTGAAGTTCTTTTAACGTAGTGGCGGTATAGAGGATTTCCGTGGACTTCCCCTCCCCTACATAGGCGGCGATGAAGTCCGCGCTCTTGTTCATGCTGAAGCGGTTTATCTTGTCCGACACCCGCCAGTCCCGGTAGAAGTCCCCGTCCCGCTGGAACAGCACGTCCCCCACTTTGTAGCTTTTGCCCGCGTAGTCCCCGGTGTCGTTCTCGCATATGGTGATCAGCACGATGTCCGTGAGCCCGTCGTGGTCCAGCTCCTGGAAGGACACGGATTCCAGGCTCCTAGTGGGCTGCTGCAGCTGTCCCGGATATTTGTAGTTGGTCTCCAGATGGTTGGTCTTGTACAGCACGTCCCCGGCGCTGTCCACAATCAGAATCGCCAGCCTGTGGTACTCCCTGTGCATGAGGGGCACCAGCTCCACCTGGGCCTCGCCGAAGGTCTCCAGCACCACCGGGAATCGCTGCTCCTCAATGATGTCATATCCGGCCTCCTCCACGTCCCCCAGGGACTGGATAGCCTCGAAGGCGCTCTGGTAGGCCTGGTACTGCTGCACCAGGAGCGCCACCGACTCGCTCTGGGCCTGTACCCGCGCCGGATGGACCATGCCCCCTATACAGGCCAGAAAGCATATCACCGTAATCGCTATACTCCTTTTCCCCATTGACAGCTCCTCCGTTCCTTTGTCATGGAAAACGAATCACTTATCTGAATACGGTACATCATACCCCATCATTGCATCATTTTTGCTACAAACCGGGCCCGCCCTTCTTCATTATAACCGCACCGGCAGCCGTTTGCAATAAGCCTTTACACCCCTCCGGAAATCTGTTATGATAAAAGTGTCACAGAAACAATGAAACGGCATTTCAGAAAGCAGGTGATCATATGCCAAGCGGTCTCGAAATCGCGAAAGCTGCCATTGATGATTTAAGGAAAATCCAGAGGTACATGCTTCTGGCCCGAAAAGAGAACGCAGCCGAAACATACGCCGAGTTGAAAAAAGAGTACCTATCGCTGAAAGCGCTCCTGAATGTAGCGGGGGTGAACCTGACAGATATCGATGAGATAAAAGAATAAGCACTTGTATAAAAGAAATCAAGGGGGAGCCATATGAGCGAAAAAGAAATGCTGCAAAGGAACGTAGAAGAATTTTCCAGGCTGCAGCGCTATATGAAATTGTCCGACAAAGATTCCGACGCATATCGGGAAATGCACGAGAGATATGTGGAGCTTAAAGTCATCCTGACCGCATCGGACATCAACCTGGCTGAACTGGACAGAATAAAAGGCTGATACACATGGAAAAAGATCTGACACAGGGAAACGTGACAAAAAAAATGCTGCTGTTCGCAGGCCCCATGATACTGGGCAACCTCCTGCAGCAGTTTTATAATATCGCAGACACTTTGGTGGTAGGCCGTTTCCTGGGGCCGGACGCCCTGGCCGCAGTGGGGAGCGCCTACACCTTGATGACGTTCCTGACTTCCATCCTCATCGGCATGTGCATGGGCAGCGGGGCCCTGTTCTCCTATTATTTCGGCAGGAAGGAAGAGGCCCGCATGAAGAGTTGCATGCGGCTCTCCTTCCTGCTCATCGGCGGAGCGACTGTGCTGCTGAATGTGCTGGTGATGGCATTTTGCCACCCTATTCTGCGGCTCCTGCAGACGCCTGACGAGCTGATGGAGATGATGCACAGCTATGTGTGGATCATCTTCATGGGCCTTATTTTCGTCTTCCTGTATAATTACTTTGCCTACCTCCTGCGGGCGGTGGGCAATTCCGTGGTACCCCTGTATTTCCTGGGCAGCACGGCGCTTCTGAACATCGTGCTGGACCTGACCTTCGTCATGGTCTTCCGCTGGGGGATAGCCGGGGCCGCAGCCGCTACAGTGATTGCCCAGGCCGTCTCCGGCATCGGGCTCATGGCCTACACCTGGATAAAGGAGCCGAAGCTGCGCTTCCACAGGCGGGAAACCGGCGGGGAAAAGGCCTCCATGGGAGAAATCCTGCGCTTCTCCTTCTCCTCCTCCGTCCAGCAGTCCGTCATGAACTTCGGCATCCTGATGATCCAGGGGCTTGTGAACAGCTTCGGCCCCGTGGTGATGGCAGCCTTCGCGGCGGCGGTGAAGATCGACTCCTTCGCCTATATGCCCGCCCAGGAATTCGGCAACGCCTTCTCCCTCTTCATCTCCCAGAATCACGGCGCGGGGCGGGACGACCGGGTGAAGCAGGGGATGAAGAGCGCGCTGCGGGTGTCCATGGCATTCTGTCTGACGGTGTCCTTGCTGATCTTCCTGTTCGCCCCTTATCTGATGATGCTGTTCGTCAGCCCCGGGGAGACGGAAATCATCGCCGTGGGCGTAGGGTATCTGCGGATCGAGGGAGCCTTCTACTGCGGCATCGGCATATTGTTCTTGCTGTACGGCTACTATCGGGGCGTCAACAGGCCGGAGATGTCTTTGGTGCTTACGGTCATCTCTTTGGGGACCAGGGTGTTGTTGGCTTATGTGCTGGCTCCTGTCCCCTGGATTGGGGTGTACGGCATCTGGAGCGCCATCCCCATCGGCTGGATTCTGGCGGACATCACGGGAATCCTATATCGGAAGCGGCTTGAGAAAGCCGGGACAGGCAGTGAGAATCTGTAAGCCGGGCAGGCAAGTATCCCGGACAGGCAGACGGATTCGGGCATGTAAAAAGGACAGCCATGGGGTGACTGTCCTTTTTAGAGAAGGTATTTCTTATGGGGTATAGCAAAAAACTATATAATGTATTGGGGGTTACGAGTATTATAATACCATCTGACCCCTGTTTTGCCAACTCCCAAAACTAACAAATTTGACGAAGAATGCATTCTTTTTTTGTCTATTTTGCATAGGCTCTATGCCTCCGGAGCCCCATCCTCCGCCGGGAAAAGCGCTTCGAACTCCTCCCTGCCGATTCTCTCCTTTTCCAGCAGCAGCTTTGCGCAGCTATGGAGCACGTCCTCCCTGGCCAGGATAATCTCCTTCGCCTTGGCATAGCACTCGTCGATGATGGCTTTCACTTCCCTGTCAATCTCGCCGGAGACGGCCTCGCTGTGGGCCTTGGCATGGGCCAGGTCCCGGCCTATGAAGACTTCATCATCGTCATCGTCATAGCAGATGACGCCGATATTGTCCGACATGCCGAAGCGGGTCACCATCCGCCTGGCCACCTTGGTGGCCTTCTTGATGTCGCTGGAGGCCCCGGTGGTGATGTCCTGGAAGATAATCTGCTCCGCGATGCGCCCTCCCAGGGAGACCATGATTTCCTGGAGCATCTGCCCTTTGGTCAGGAACATCTCGTCCTTGTCCGGCAGAGGCATGGTATAACCCGCCGCGCCTGCGCCCGTGGGGATGATGGACACCGTATACACAGGCCCTACGTCCGGCAGCACATGGAACAGGATGGCATGTCCTGCCTCGTGGTATGCCGTGATGCGCTTCTCCTTGTCGGACACCACCCGGCTCTTCTTCTCCGCGCCGATGCCCACCTTGACAAAGGCCTTCTCCACATCCTCCTCCGCCACAAAGCCCTTGCCCTTCTTGGCCGCGTTGATGGCCGCTTCGTTCATCAGGTTCTCCAGGTCGGCCCCGGTGAAGCCCGCCGTGGTCTGGGCCAATTGCTTCAAGTCCACATCCTCCGCCAGGGGCTTGTTTTTGGAGTGTACCTTCAGGATGTCCTCCCTGCCGCTGACGTCCGGCGTCCCCACAGCCACCTTCCGGTCGAAGCGCCCGGGGCGCAGGATGGCGGGATCTAGGATGTCCACCCGGTTGGTGGCCGCCATGACGATGATGCCCTCGTTGACGCCGAAGCCGTCCATCTCCACCAGAAGCTGGTTCAGGGTCTGCTCCCTCTCGTCGTGGCCGCCGCCCATGCCAGTGCCCCGACGCCTGGCCACCGCGTCGATCTCATCGATGAACACGATGCAGGGGGCGTTCTTCTTGGCCTCCTCGAACAGGTCCCGGACACGGGACGCGCCCACACCTACGAACATCTCCACGAAATCGGAGCCGGATATGCTGAAGAAGGGCACTCCGGCCTCCCCGGCCACAGCCTTTGCCAGCAATGTCTTGCCCGTCCCGGGAGGGCCCTCTAAGAGCACGCCCTTGGGGATCCTGGCCCCCACCTTGATATATTTGCCGGGATCCTTCAGGAAATCCACGATCTCCTCCAGCTCCTCCTTCTCTTCCTTCAGCCCGGCCACCTGCTCAAAGGTAATGTTCTTGTCCCCCATGGACAGCCTGGCCCGGCTCTTGCCGAAGTTCATCATCTTGCCGTTGCCGCCGGCGGCATTCTGGGCATTGATCATCATGAACAGGAAGATGCCCACCGCCAGCACGATCAGCATGGGCACCAAAGTGGTCAGCACCCACCCCTCCCTGGGCACGTCCTTCACCACCGGGTCGAACCCGTGATCCCTGACCAGGGCCTCCGCCTCCCCAATGTCCGTCACGTACAGCTTACGCTCCGCGCCGCTTTTGAGCTCCACGGCCAGGTATCCCGTGGGCACCTCGCTGTTGGGCCTGACCACCACCTCAGAGACCCTGTCCGCCTCCATGTCCGCGATGAACTGCTCCTTCGTATATGCCTCCTCCGAGCCGTTCATGGATGTCAGCAGCGCCACTCCCATCAGGAGCAGGATGATGAATATGAAATATGAATTGAATCCTCTGCTATTCTGCCTCAACTTGCAAGCCTCCTGTTCATCCGCGTATCCCTATGCCTCGTCGAATTCCACGATACCGATGTAAGGAAGGTTGCGGTATCTCTGGTCATAGTCCAGACCATAGCCCACCACGAACTTGTCCGGAATCTGAAATCCTGTATAGTCCACGTCCACGTCCACCACCCGCCTGTCCGGCTTGTCCAGCAGCGTGCACAGGCGCAGGGACTTAGGCCCTCTGCTCCTGAGCATCTCCAGCAGGTAGCTCAAGGTCCTTCCGCTGTCCACGATGTCCTCCACCACCAGCACGTCCTTGTCCCGGATCGATTCGTCCAGATCCTTTACTATCTTCACCACGCCCTTGGACTCGGTGCCTCCTCCGTAGCTGGACACCGACATGAAGTCTAGGGACACCGGCACCGTGATCCTCTTTGCAAGCTCGCACAGGAAGAAGCTCCCGCCCTTCAGCACGCAAATCAGGTGCACCTGCTTCCCCGCGTAGTCCCTGCTGATCTGTTCCCCCATGGCCTGGATCCTTGCGTCCACTTCCTCTTCCGGCAAAAGTACATTAATGTGCTCCGACATCTTTCTCCTCCGTTCCGCTCTCCTCGTTTTGTCCTGTCAGCCTCACCTGCAGCACGCGCCTCGTATCCCCGCTTACCTTGAAGGCCTCGCTGATCCGCCAGCCCACCAGCCACAGCACATGGTTTCCCAGGGCCACCACCGGAATCCGGTCTCTGAGCTGCCTTGGTATCTTTTCCGAGATCATGTAATCCTTCAGGGACTTGTGCGCCATGCTCCCGGCTCCCCGGGCTATGGTGAGGTAGTCTCCCTGCTCCCGGCAGCGGATGGCTGCGCGTTCTTCCATTTTATCATAGTCGAACCATTTCGTATACCGATTTTTGGGAACTTCCCATTCTTTTTTTATGAAAAAAGCGGAAAACTCCAGCTCTCCCTGGCTGCCCAGCAATACGCGCGCGGGCCTTTGAAACAGTTCCTCCGTCAAAAGCACCTCCTCTGGCTCCTGCCGCCAGGCCGGCTGTACATCCCCGGGCGGGGGCGCTCCTGTCCGCTCCGCCGTCTCCATGCGCTCCAGCACCACCTGACCGTACTGCCGCCTGGCCGTGATGCCAAAAGGCAGGGTGATATACCTGTTCCCTTCTCTCTCGAACAGGGTCAGCGCGTCCCGGACATGTACGGACAGGATGTCCTTCCCCGTAGGCGACAGGTGCCCCAGCAGCTCCAGCAGCATCCTCCCCCGCAGGGCATTGTGGAAACGCTGAAAGGCGGCCGCATCCACCAGATAGCGTCCTTCTCCGTCGGATGCCGCACACTGCTCCAGAGCCTCCCGGGTCTGCTGCCGCAGGTAACCTTCCGCCTCCTGGAGGAGCCGGGCCGTACGGAGCATATGGCCCACGGCCCCGGACACCTCCTGCCCGGCATAGGGCAGGATATGGTGGCGGATACGGTTTCTGCTGTAACCGTCCCCCTCATTGGTGCTGTCCCTGCGCCAGGATATCCCCAGCTCCCTTAGGTACGCCTCCACCTCCCGGCGCTCCAGGCATAAGATGGGCCGCAGAATCCACAGCCCGCCCTCATCCGGACGCAGGGGAGCGATCCCGCTGATGCCCTGCAGGCCGCTGCCCCGAAACAGGTGGAACAGCATGGTCTCCGCATTGTCGTCGCTGTTGTGGGCCACGGCCACCTTTCCCGCTCCCATCTTCCCTGCCGCCTCCCGAAAGGCCCTGTAGCGAATCCGTCTGCCTGCGTCCTCCTCAGAGCAATTTTCCAGCGCCGCTACCCTGTGCACATCGCTTTCCGTCAGGAAAAAGGGGATGCCCTCCTGTCCGCACAGTTCCTCCACATATCGGGCGTCCTCCTCCGCATCCCGGCGCAGCCCATGGTTCACATGGGCCACCGCCAGCGCAAACGCCACCCTCTCCCTGTAGGCCAAAAGCAGCCGAAACAGGCACATCGAATCCGCCCCGCCGGATACCCCGGCCACGATTTTGTCCCCGGGCGAAATCATGCCGTACTCCTCTATATAGGCAAATACCCTTTTTTCCGTCTCTTCCCTGATTCCCATGCATCAAATCTTATCCCAAAACAGGAAAAAAGTCAAATGTTCCTGGAAAAATCAGGTCTTCCATATGCCAATCACGCCTATGGTCATGTCGTCCCGGATTCTGCCCCCGCTGGCGCAGATGGAAAACCGGAGCAGGCGCTCCGCAATCTCTGTCGGACTGCAGTCCTGTATCCCGGCAATGACATCGGTCATGGTGTTCCCGTACTCCGCCCCAAAGGCATCCATCACCCCATCGGAGACCATGACCAGGTAATCCCCGTCCTGAAGCTTCCTCTCCACCGGCAGAATGTCCATTTGCCCGAAAATGCCAAGGGGAAGATTTCCCATTTCCATCTGCTCCACCTCCTGGGCCCTTTTCAGGAAGGTGGCAGCGCCGCCCACCTTCCGCATCTGGCAGCTGCCCTCATACAGGTCGATGTCGCAGATGTCCAGCGTGGGATGGTTTATGTCCTCCCCCGCGGCGAACAGGGCCGTATTCACCATATTGATAGCGGCATCGATGTCGTATTCGGCCTCCAGCATCTTCTCCATCAGATCCAGCACCCGCTCGCTGTCCTTCCCCGCCCTTTCTCCCGATCCCGTGCCGTCCGAGAGCATCACCGTCACTCTGCCCCTGCCCGGCTCTACCACGGCATAGTTGTCGCCGGAGACGGTCTCTCCCTCTTTCACCGCCTTGGCAAATCCGGTCAGAGCCAGGAATCCCGCCTCCTCTTCCAGGATGAAGCTCTGGGGGGTCGGCTCCACCACATAGGGGGTATTCGCGGCAGGTATGAGTCTTCTGTCCAGCAGCACGGAAATCATGTCCGCCGCATCCTCCGCCGACACCTTCTCTCCTCTCTGGGTGCTCATAGTGAGCACCACAGCCTGTCTGCCGTCCTCCCTGGGCAGGTAATGGGGGCTCTCCACCTGTATCCCCTCCTCCGCTAAAGCCTGGGTCAGCAGCCGCTTCTTCCTGCCCTCCATAGGGTGGAAGCTCAGCACCTCACAGGCTGCCTCCGTCATGATCTTCGCCATCTCGTCCAGATGGCCGCTGATAATCTGCCTGCTCTCCCACAGCCTCCTCTGTGCCAGGACCGCTTCCCGGTCATCCGTCTCCGGAACGAATTCCCGGTCATAGCTCCTGGCCAGCTCATGGAAGCTGTCCGCATACCCTAAGAGCCTGCGCCGACACAGATCCGATACCTGTGCCGTCTGCAGTTCCCTCTCCTCCCTTTTCCTTCTCCTCATGCCTGTCCACACCTTTCCGCTGAGATTCTATTATCGAAATATCATTATAGAAACTCCATCCACTATTTTTTGTCAAAAAAGCAAATCTCCTCCCTTAAAGTTTTGCGACAAAAAAAGCGGAAAGCCATCGCTCCCCGCTCATGTCACATTTCATTTCCTATTTATCCTGTTTAAAAAGAATCTCATCCTCATACACAAGCCCAAGCTTCTCCCTGGCCACATCCTCGATATATCCCTTGGTCTGGATTTCCTTGCCCAGGGCCTCGATTTCCAGGGCACGCTGCTTCTCCGCCTCTATCTGGGCATCCAGCTGGGCGGCCTCCGTCCTCTTTGCGTCGATTTTGTCCCGCAGCTCTACGCTCTTGACACCCACCAGAACCAAGATGAACACCACCACCAACGTCACAAGGAACATGCTGAAGCGGTTCTGCTGCCTCTTCCTGTATGCGATTCTCCGCCTTCTTGCCATAAGTGCACCTCCCTCATCCAGCGTCCAATCCCGCCATCCGGAACCGCTGCCGGAGGATGCCGCTTCACGCCTTTAGATTCATTTTAAATACTTTCACCAAAAACGTCAACCGTAATTTTACCGCCCGGCACATTTTCCTCATCCGTCGTCTGATGTGCCCTCCGGCCCTATGTACCGCGCCCCCCGTCTTCCTGCCCGCGAAGCCAAAGGGCTTCCACAGCCATTTCAGGAGCCTTTTCAGGAGTCCCAGCAGCTTTGCAAGCAGCAGGGCAGCATACTTTACGAACAGGGGGCTGACGATTTTTCTATAGAAAAACATCCCTGCCAACGCGCCCAGCACGGCGAACCATCGCAGCGTCCCGTTGCTCTCATGGTACATCAATAGAAAGACCTCCGCGCCGCAATATACCCAGAAAGCGAAATCCTCTGCCGACACAAGCAGCCGCCCATGGGATACCACCCGCCTGAAAATCCGCAGCAGGTCGTACACGAAAGTGATGAAGATACCCATGAACAGGGAGTGCAGGAGAAATACATTCTCATCTACCATAGGCCTACCTGAACAGACGGGTCAGCAGAGACTCGCCCTTCCGGCTCCCGGCACCCGCATCGGAGTATGTCAGGCTGTCGATCCGCCCGTCTATGTCCACCTCGCCCTTTTCCAGGGTCAGACGGCTGACATGCAGTTCATCTCCTTTGATCATCAGCATCCCCTGCTCCGTCTCCAGCAGGATTTCATGAATATCGAAAGAAAGCACATCGTTCACGCCGCCTATGGCACAGTTCCTGCGGTTGTTCATGGCCACCCTGTGCGCGCGCGCGCTTACGCTTAAATCCTCCATAAGGCCCTCCCCCCTGACGAAAACCCGTGTCCTGTTTTCTATCGTCTGAATATACTGCAGACCGCCGGAATTTACAGTGACACAGCCCGAAAGGCAACTGGCTGGCGGTCTGCAGTCGGTGCATACTGTAAATTTCAGTGGTGTACAGTATAAAATATATGAGGGGGATGGGCAGGTTAGAACAGCACTCGGCCTTTTTCCGGTCACAGATAGCGGAAGAGCTCCACGGCGTTTTCCTTTTTCACAGTCTCCTGGACATCCAGCACCTCCACCTTCACCTCCCTGTTGCCGAAGGAGATGGTAATCACATCCCCTTGCTTCACCTCGGCGGAGGCCTTTGCCACCTTGTCGTTTATCATCACACGCCCGCCGTCACAGGCTTCGTTGGCCACGGTGCGCCGTTTGATCAGTCTGGACACCTTCAGATATTTATCCAATCTCATAAATCCACGCCTTTCTCATGCCAGGGACGAAAAAAGCCCGGAGCACATTCTCCACCGGGCTTTGAACTCATCACATATTGGCTGCTGCCATCACTCATTCACAACATCCTTTAAAGCCTTACCAGCCTTGAACTTAGGAGCCTTAGAGGCCGCAATAGGCATGGGCTCGCCATTCTGGGGGTTTCTGCCCTCTCTGGCCGCTCTCTCCACTACCTCGAAAGTCCCGAAGCCTACCAGCTGAACCTTCTCCCCTTTCTTCAGTTCGTCAGCAACCACATCTGTGAAAGCCTTCAGAGCCTTTTCAGCGTCTTTCTTGGAAATCCCAGCCTGCTCGGCGATTGCTGCGGTCAATTCAGTTTTGTTCATATTGAGCTCCTCCTATAATGAGTTTTCTTTGTTGGTGTACATTTCTAAGTTATCCCTCTGAAACGTCTATACATATATATATCTGGTTTTCTTAGGTTTGTCAAGGCATTTTTCCGCAAATATTCTTAAAGTTAAGGGGCGCCCGGCTCCTGGCTTCAATCAGAGGAGGAGGATGAGCCGCTTTCCGTCTCCCCGGAGGACTCTGTTTCCCCGGAAGACTCTTCCGTCTCCTGGGAGGATTTGCTGCTCTCCTGGGAGCTTTCGGATTCCGTGGCATATTTCACCAAGTCCGCGAAGGAGAAGGAGATATCCTTTTCCTCACCGTCGACCTGAATCGTATAGCTCCTGGTCTCGTGGCCTGCCATGCGCAGGATGATGGTATGGGAGCCCTCCACCTTCCGAAAGCTGCAGGGGGCAATCCCCACGTAGCTGCCGTCCAGGTACACCTCCGCGTTCTCCGGCGCCTCCACATACACCTTGTAATAGTCCGTGGTGGTGTCGGTGGGGGCTGTGGAGCTTTCGCTGTCAGAGGGCTCCTCCTGGGACTCCCCTGCCTCCACCTGCTCCAATGTCAGGTCAAAGGCCAGGGATTCCTGGGCCACCCGGATGTACTGGGTGATAGAGTGATAGCCCTCCGCCCTGGCAATCAGCTGGTGCAGGCCATACTCCAGCGTCTGGGGCACGGAGGCGTCCACCAGCCCGCCGTCCACATACAGCTCCGCCTCTGAAGGGCTTACGGAGAACAGCACCGTGCCCGTCTGGGGCTCGGGAATCTCCAGGTCGCTGATGTCCAGCACCGTCTCCTGGTTGCGGTCTATCTGCACGCTCTTTATGCCGCCTCCGCCCTTGTGGGAGATATTCACCTGATACTCTCCCTCCGGCACCAGCAACAGCATGTCCTCCGTAATACGCTGTATGACTGATTGGCCGACTTCTATCCAGCCGCCCGTGAACTTCTCATCGCCCTCCAGTCTCAGATACCCATGCCCCTTTTCTACTTGCACGGTCACAATCTGGTTTCCGATGCCCTGGAAGCTGAGCACATCCGCGGGGTTCAGGTCCATCAGCTCTATCTTCATGCCTTCCGACAGGTACTGAGTGTTGGCTGTGAGCTTGTAGGTCTCCTGGCCGATGGTCACCTCCCCCCGCGCCGGGTTTATCTCATAGCGCTCCGCGTCCGCGTATGTCCAGCTGTTGACGGACTGCTGCATGGTGGTGAGGTGCTTCTTGGATTTCAGGAAGGTCACGTCCACCACGTCTCCCTTCTCCATCTGGCCGATGGACACCGCATCCCCATACTTGTCATAGAGCCTGGTGGTGCCGTCCATGGAAAGCGTATAGTTCCTGCCAAGCTCCAGGTTCAGCAGGGTCACGGTACCCTCCTTGCCGTCTATGTCCACCAGCACCGCCGTGTCCGCCGAGTCGTAGCTCTCCGGGCCAGGGACCACAAAGCCCGTGTCCGCCCGCCCCTGTGATGCCCCTTCCGGTTCCTTTTCCTCCAAAAATGGGGTTATAGGCAATGCGCAGGCAGAAAGTGACAGCACTGTCATAATGACTGCTGCCAGCCCTTTCCCCCTGCGGCCTGTTTTCATCCTGTTTCTCCTGTATCGCATCTTTCCTCTGTCTTCCTTTTCGTAAAGCTATTCTCCCGAGCTCGCGGCACTTCCCGGCCTACCTTGATGCGGGCAAAGCGCAAATGCCATGCCTGGAAAATGCCCTTGCGTATACCTTACAGCCTTGAAAAATTTTTGCGCACTTCCACGTTGCGGAATATCTCATCCAGGAAGCGCTGCTTCTCCTTCTCCTGCGCTATGACGCGCTCCAGCTTCTCCTGGTTCTTGCCGGGGATCCAGGCCTTTCCGGAATTGTAGTAGAAGTTCACGATTTTCCAGAACTTCTCCGGGTAGGCCAGCCTGTAGTACAGGTCGATCCAGCTCCTGACCGATATAGGGCGCTCCCTCTCATAGGCAGAGAGCAGCTCCTCTCCCAGAGCCAGCGACCAGTTGCTCTTTTCCAAGAGCTTGCGCAGCAGCAGATAGAGGTCGCGGATGGGGTCATCGCACATACATTTCTCAAAATTCACCACGAACCAGCCATTCGTCCCCTGAAGGATGTTGTGGTACTGGTAATCCCCATGGCAGAACGCAATTCTGTCCGCTTTCCGAACAGCCCCCTGTCCGGCCTCCGCCTGGAATGACTGACTGTATTCCCGCCACTGCTCCGTCACGGCCAATGCCTGTTCCAGGAAGGAATCGAAGGATTTGCGCAGACTTGTCTCGAACCAGCTCTTCTGGCCCTTCTGCTGCAGGTACTTGCGCACGCGCTTCAGCTCCTTATTGTGTTTATCATACTCCTTTTCCGGAGAAAAAGCCACTGGAAGATTCGGGGTGTCCGCAGGCAGCTCCATGCTCCCATGGAGCCTGGCCAGAAGCCGGACAGCCTCCACGCATTCCCCCCTGTCATGGACGCTGCACTCCCTGCCCTCCTGCCATGTCTTCAGCACATATCCCGTACCGTCCGTGTCCTTTACCAGAAGCGACCCCTCTCTGTCAGGTATGATACTTTCCACGAGCACCGCTCCCGCATCCGCTATCTGCCGCAGCAACCTGTCCTGAAGCACGATCCTGTCAGGGCTTCCAGAATATTCCCTGAAAATCAGACATCCCCGATCGGTGTCGCACACAATCGCGCCCCGGCCCTTTCTGGTACGAAGCACCTCAATCTCATACTGTTCCAGCAACTCAGCCGCCCTGTCGTTCACTGCCGTCCCCTCCTGATTGGTTTCTTCCGCACTGTGTTCAGTTTGGTTCATAACCTATCATATGAGAGGATCTCTGAAAGCAGAACTTTACTTTCCCGATTCCCCGCGATATTCTTCCGCCGCGGCGAGCAGCCATTCCTTTGTGTTGCGCTCAGGCTCCTCCAGCACCAGCTCCAGAAGGTGCTGCAGGGCCTCTCCCAAGTCTTTTCCCGGCTTCCAGCCCACGGCCAACAGGTCGCTGCCCCCCACCGCAAGGGTCTTTAGGGACACGCACTGTTTCTTTTCCAGAATCTCTTTGTAGAGGCTCTGCCACTGCGCCAGACGGGAGAGCTTCTCCTCGCGCATATATTCGCTCTGGGCATAGATGTCCGCCCTTTTGACGGCAAAAATCGCGGGGAAGGCCTCCTCGCCTATCCTGTGCAAAGCCCTGCGGGCCAGACGGATATCTATGTCCTGGCCGTTGCCGTAGTCATGGTACTGCACCAGCCTGCATACCATGCGGATGGTGTCATTGTCGAACTTCAGCCGCCGCAGGATGTCCCCGGCCATTTTCGCTCCCACTGCGGCATGGCCATGGAAATGACTCCTGCCCGCCCCGTCCACGGTAAGGACGGCGGGCTTGCCTATGTCGTGGAGCAGCATGGTGAGCCGCAGCACCTTGTCCGGCTCCACATGCTCCAGGGACTTCAGGATATGCTCCCCCACGCTGTAGCAGTGGTGAGGATGGTTCTGAGGAGTCTCGCAGGCCTTGTCGAATTCCGGCAGGAACACCTTTGTGACACCCATGTCATAAGCAATCCGCAGGTATTCCGGCCGGGGCGAGACCAGGAGCTTCACCAGCTCCGCCTGAATCCGTTCCGCGCTGATTCGGCTCAGCGTGGGCGCGAGCTCTCTTATGGCCGCGGCCGTGCCCTCCTCTATGCAAAAGCCCAGCTGGGCGGAAAAGCGGATGGCCCGCAGGATGCGCAGGGCATCCTCTTCAAAGCGCTCCCGGGGATTCCCCACGCAGCGCACCACCCCTGCCTCTAAGTCCGCCATGCCGCCGAAGAGGTCTACCAGCCCCTCCGTGTCGTTGTATGCCATAGCGTTGATCGTCAGATCCCGACGGCGCAGGTCTTCCCGCAAATCCGAGGTGAAGGTCACCTGGCTGGGGTGTCTGCCATCCTCATAGGTTCCGTCAATCCGATAAGTGGTCACCTCGAAGCCCTCGCCCTGCTGCATGACCGTCACTGTGCCGTGCTGCAGGCCGGTGTCAATCGTCCTGGGAAAGAGGGCCTTCACCTGTCCGGGGCCGGCAGAGGTGGTGATGTCCCAGTCCTGGGGCTCCCTGCCCAGGATGGAGTCCCGCACGCAGCCGCCTACCACATAGGCCTCGAAGCCCGCGCGCTGAATGGTCTCTATGATATATTTCCCCTTTGGGGGCACTGTTATCCTGATATTCCGTTCCACAGCGGAACCTCCCTTCCCCCTGTCCCGCCGACGGTTCCTGCTTTCGACAGGCTCCGCGCGGCAGGCCGCGTCAGCCGCCTAAGGCATGCATTGTCCGAAAAAGGCGGTGAGCACTCCCACCGCCTTCCAATCCTTACGCTTTACTCCGCAGCGCCCTCCGCTCCGCCGTCCTCTGCGCTTTCAGAGGCTTCCGAGCCTTCCGGATTTTGTGTCTCTTCCGATGCGCCTGCGTCCTCAGAGGATTCCCCAGCGCCGTCGGAGGCCTCGGAGCCTTCCTCAGAGCCTGTGTCCTCAGAGGAGCCCTCAGCGCCGTCGGAGGCCTCGGAGCCTTCCTCAGAGCCTGTGTCCTCAGAGGAGCCCTCAGCGCCATCGGAGGCCTCGGAGCCTTCCTCAGAGCCCGCGTCCTCAGAAGAGCCCTCCCCTTCGGCCGCCGCGGAGGATTCCTGGGCAGCGGCTTCCGCCTCCGCCTGCACCTTCAGGTAGCGCAGGTTCCCCTTGGGATCCTCCACCTTGCCGTCGGCCGTCAGCTCCTCCACATACTCGTTCATCCGCTGGCCGATCAATGTCTGGCGGATGCTCAGAATCCACTCCGCCTCATTGGTCCCGCTGTAGTACACCACAAAGGTGTTCTCCTCCCCTTCCGGAGAAATGACAGCCGTGTCACCTACAGCCCTGGCCTCGTCACGGATCCAGGCGTTGATGTCGGCCGGCACGGAGGAGGATGTCACTGCCTCCAGCAGGCCGCCCTCCGTCACCGTCACGGCGGGATCATTGTACTTGTCGCACAGCTCCGCGAAGCTCTCCTCCGTGGCAGCCCCCGCGCTCCACTCGTCCAGGATGGCCTGTCCGTTCTCCGCGTTCGTCACCACCACCCGGATATCCGAGGAGAGCACCTCGTCCAGATAACGATCTGCGAATTCCACCACGTAATAGCGGTGCCCGGTGGAGTCCTCGATCACCGTGGAGTCCCCGGCCTTCCTCTCCTCGTCGAACAGCCAGTCCTGGAGCAGATAGGTGGCGGCGCTCTTTTTCACGTTCTCCTGCAGCTCGCCGTCTGCCTTCACGGTGTCCACTGCCCCGTCGGCCTTCTCCTTGGCCTCCGCCATGGCCGCCTCTATCTCCGCCTCAGAGGGCTGGTAGGCCTGCTCCTCCCCGCCCTCGGCGCCGTCCTCTGCCCCGGCCTCCTCTTCGCCCTCGGTCTCCTCCACGGGATCCGCCAGCTCTGTGGGCTCAGTGGGCAGCTCCGCGTCCACGGTCATCAGATAATAGTCCACGGAATCATAACTGGCCTTATTCTCTTCATAATAGGCCTGGATATCCTCCATGGAAGGGGTCTGGCGCTCGGACAGCTCGTCATAATACCCCGCCAGGTACAGAGCCTCCTCCACATAGGGCTTCAGCCTGGACTCCGTGGCATAGGGGCCGTACAGCTCCTTCAGGTAGCTCTTCGCCGTGGTGTTGTTCTCGGAAGCCGCTTTCTCCAGGGACTCCCTGTACATGGCGTAATCTTCGGCGGTATCGTAGGCAAAGCCCTCCGCCTTTGCCGCCGCCAGCAGGCTCTTGTTCCTGATCATGTTCTCCACGGCCATCTGCTGGAAGTAGTCTCCCCAGGTCAGGGTATCGGAATACATCTGGGAGGTGAAGTCGCTGGTGGGGTCTATGCCCATCATGTACAGGTAATAGGCGTACTGGCTCAGGTAATTGCTCACCGCCACATTGTAATTGTAGTCGAACTCCACCTTGGATACGTCCTCTCCGTTCACCTTCACGTAGCTGCCGTGCACCGTGAGGTAGTTGCGGATGGGGAAGGACGCCACCAGGCACACAAGCGCCGCCACGATCACGACGCCCAGGATATTGTCCCTGCGCCTGCTCTTCTCCGCCCTTTCCTTCTCCTCCTTTCTCCGCTGCATCTTCAGATCATATTTCGTCATCACCTTCTCCGGTGCCTGATCCGCATTCTGTGTCTCTTTCTTGGACATGCCGAATGTCTCCTTTCTTATTCCAGTTCCTGTCCGTTCCAGTTCCTGTCCGGTTCCTTCCCGGTTTCTGTCCGGTCCCGTATCGCATATCAGCCCTTGCCGCCGATACCGACTTATTTTACCATGATTTCGCGCGTCCGAAAAGCTATTTCACATATTTTTCAAGCTTTTCCACGATATTTTTCATGCAGCCGGCCTCAAAGGGGCTGTCCAGGCCCACTTCCTTTACCATATTCGTGAAGAAATCGCTGGCGGAGAGCCTGCACAGCTTCAGATAGCTGGCCCAGGCCCCCTCAAAATCCGCGTCCATCTTCACCTTGTACTGCAGCGCGCAGCTCTGGGCCAGGCTGTAGTCGATGTAGTACAGAGGCGAGGTGTAGATATGCTGCTGCCTCTGCCAGAAGCCGCCCTTCCCGAAGAAGGGATCGTCGCCGTAGTCCTGGTGGGGCCTGTACTGCCGCTCCAGTTCCAGCCACGCGGCGTGCCGTTCCGCCGGGGTCATGTCCGGGTTCCCGTAAGCGATGTGCTGGAACTCGTCCACCATGCAGCCGTAGGGGATGAAGGCCGCCGCGTCCTCCAGGTGCATCTCGATATAGTCCCGGGCCCGCTCCCCGAAGAACAGGGGCATCCATTTCTGGGCGAAGAACTCCATGGACATGGAGTGGATCTCCGCGGTCTCCATGGTGATGTCGGAGTGCTCCCTGATGGGATCCTTGCCGGAGAGCCACCCCTGGAAGGCGTGGCCGCACTCGTGGGTGATCACGTCCACGTCCCCGCTGGTTCCGTTGAAATTGGCGAACACGAAAGGAGCCTGGTACACGGGCATATACGTCATGTAGCCCCCGGCCCGCTTGGTCTTGCGCCCAAGTACGTCGAACAGTTCATTTTCCATCATGAAATCGTAGAAATCCCTTGTCTCCGGGGAGAGCTCGCCGTACATCTTCCGCCCGGCCTCCAGGATCTCCTGGGGCGTGCCCAGGGGCGCGGGATTGCCTTCCTTAAAGTAGACGGCCGTGTCGATGCAGCTAAGCTTCTCCAGGCCCAGGCGCTGCCTCCTGCGGTCATGGAGCTTCTCCGCAAAGGGGACGAAGTCCTCCTTCACCTGCTTCCGGAAAGCCTCCACCTCCTCCCGCCCGTAGCAGTTGCGGCACATGCGGTAGTACCCCAGCTCCAGGTAATTGTCGTACCCCAATGCCCTGGCCTGGGCGGTGCGGTTCTTCACCAGCTTGTCGTAAATCTCGTCCAGGGTCTGGGCGTTGGCGGCGAAGAATTCGCTCTGGGCCTTCCAGGCGGCGGCGCGCACGCTCCTGTCCTGGTGCACGGTGTAGGGGCGCAGCAGGGACAAGTTCAATTCCTGCCCGTCAAAGGGGATCTTGGCGCCCGCAATCAGCTTGCTGTATTCGGTGGTGAGATTGTTCTCCTCCTGCATCAGGGGAATCAGCCGCTCGTCCATGGCCTTCTGGGCGATCTCCATGTTCTTGAAGGCCACGGGGCCGATCTTCTCCACCAGCTTGTCCCGGTAAGGGGAGGCGTAGAGCTTCTTCTCATACTCCAGGGCCAGATTGTGGTAGATGGGGGATTTCTCATTGTAATAATCATGCTCCGCGCTGTAGAATTCGTCCGTGGTGTCCGCGTCGTAGCGGATGTGGGCGATGGTCATCTGGGTGCCCACCCTGTCCGTCAGGGCATAGTACTTCTGATGCACCGCGAACTGCTCCTCGCCGTCCTTCGCGCTGTCGAAGGCCTCCATCAGGGCCCTCATCTCCTGCTCCACCTGCTCAAAGTCCACGCGCTCATATGGCATATCCTTGAATTTCATTCCGTTTCCTCTCCCTTTCCTGTTATTTTCCGCATCTCCTTACGGATTCCCGGAGCCGCTTTTCATCATCCTTCCCATTATAGCAGATTCCACGGCTTTTTCAAGCTATTTGAGGAGCTGTGGGCCTTTCCGTCTAAGATGCCTCCCGATATTGTAAAATTTGTCTTTATTTTTTATAAAAAATTATATAAGCTGCATCTTGCGGTTTCAAAATGCCGGTGATAGAATGGAAATGACTTTTTTTACATATTTTTATAAATAATGCGGAGGGAAAAAACATGTTTGAAGAGTTGAAGAAACGGGCATTGAAGAGCACTCTTGCCTGGTCCATCATCCTGATCCTGGCAGGTCTGGGGCTGGCGGGGTGGAATGCCATGGACGCGCTCCAGGTGGTCACAGGCTATACGGATTTCGCAAGCCTGGCGCCGGAGGAAATCAGAGATCAAGTGGTAAAAATCGATTTGGCCTACAATTTCGGCTACTATCTGGAAGCGTATTCCGAGAACACCAAGACCCATGCCACCACTACCACAGATTACTATTACATCATCCTGACCAGGGACGGCGAGGCTATGGACGACCGCTTCCTGTCCATCAAGGTTCCCGCCAGATACGGAAGCGAATTGGACGCCATGGCAATGGCCACCGCGGAGGGCCGCGAGACCACTCCCATGACCTTCTACGGCAAAATCAAGAAGCTGGACAGCGAAGAGATGTATTATTTCAAGGATTTCTTCAAGGATGTCGATTGGACGGATGAAGATATCGAGGCGGAGACGCTTCCTTATTACATTGATTACATCTGGCAGCCCGCCACCATGATCTACGTAGTGCTGTTCGTGGCGGGCGTCGTCCTCCTGATCTACGGCATCATCCGGATCGCCAGCGCGGCCAGCGGCGGCTCCCTGAAGAAGCTCCACAAGGACATCGCGGACGCGGGCTTCACGGAAAGCTCTGTCGAATCCGATTTCAGGAACGCCAAGTTCTTCGACAAGAAGGGCACGCTGCGGGTGGGCAAGCTGATGACCTACTATATGTCGGGCTCCGTCCCCAGGGCGATCCCCAACAACAAGATGATGTGGGCTTACCAGAATACCGTGACCCACCGCACCAACGGCGTCAAGACCGGCACCACCTACAATGTGATGGTGTACGGCGAGACCGCTCCCAAGGGCCTTACCTTCTCCGTGGCCAACGAGGCCGTGTCCCAGGATATGCTGAACTACTTCAACGCCACGCTGCCCTGGGTGGTGGTGGGCTATTCCGATGAGCTGAAGAAGCTCTACAACAAGGACCGCGCCCAGTTCCTGCAGCTCCGCTACAATAGCTGCGAGCACACGGCAGTGGATCCCGACCAGGCAGGGTCAGCCGCGGACGGGCAGATGTAAAATCTGGCCGGGCCTGATATTCATGTATGCGAAACTCCGGGAAGTCCGCCTGCGGGTGGGTTCCCGGAGTTTTTCATCCATGTCCATTGCATTTCTCCTGCAGCAGCATGGTAACGGCAGAGGCTTGCCGCCATATTGTCCGATATTCGATTTCTTATCGATACCCTTACCTCACTTTATCTGGCGTCACGACAAATGTAGCGATTTTGTCAGAAGTCCCTATCCATTCCTTGTAAGAAACCTCCAGTTCGCTCCAGCTTGGGCTGACTTCATATTTCAGACATCCTTTCATCTTCTTGCCCGCCGCGACATCTCCTGCCAGTTCTCCATATCCCTCTGGCTCATTCACTGTTATGACAGGGCTTGTACTGTATCCATCCAAGTAGGATTCCAGGAAGAGGTAGTTGAAATAATCGTCCTTGTTTGAAACATTTTCTACCTCAAAGAACAGAACAAGATATTTCTTCCCATCCGCCGGGACATCATTATAATATTCCCCGCTTATCTCATCATACATTTTCGCAGATTCCAACTTGATCTTCCAATCATCTCCTGAAATTGTATTTCCAACAGAATACTGCTTAGGAGAATTGTTATTGCCCGCTACCTTTGGCCTGTTCGGGGTATCGCTGCCTCCGAAAAAAGCCGCCATACCGATTATCCAAAGTCCTGAAAACACCAATGCAAGAACAGAGCAGACTTTCTTCCTGTGCTTATTGATGCACAGGTCCACAATCCCAAGCACAAGCCCGACCACGGAAAAGCACCCTAACAATGAAAACACCAATGCTGTGATGCTCAAGCCGGACGGCCCATCCTTTATGGGAGCCGCCGTTGTCCCTCCGCTATTCTGCCTTATCTGCGCTGCCGTCCGTGTCTGCCTCGGCTGTGCCCCCTGTCCCCTCCCTTGCTGCTGCCGCAATCTTTCCAGCCTCTCCATCCTTGCGGATTCCGAGTTGTCGATTCCGTCACTGACCAAATCGATTTTACATATCGGACATTTTACACGGCTGTTCTCAAACTCCCTCCCGCACTTTGGGCATACTTTAGCCATATTGCTTCCCTCACTTTCGTGTTTTTGTCTTACTCCTGTGCTCCGCTGGTGCGCAGCAGCTCCATGCCCTGCTCCTTCAGCATGGCGTTCACGTCCAGGATATTGCCGGCGTGGCGGTTGAAAGCTATCATCAGGACGGCATCCCGGGGAATCCTTGCGTACAGCGGGGACATGCCATAGAGCATCAGGGCATGCTGGGTCTCCTCCAGCGTCAGCTCCGCGGCATAGCAGATGCGCAGTATCACGTCCCTCTGGCGGGTGCGCTTCTCCCCGGAGAGGAGCTTGTAGCCATAACGCTCCGGGATATCCGCCTGGATGAAGATGTCCTGCTGTCGCAGGTTCTTCTCCCGGATCAGTTCCTTTATGTAGGCGCAGAAGGGCCTGTCCTCCCGAAGGAGGCTTTCTTCGTTCTCCTTCAGGTATTTCCCGGCCTCGAAGGTGTAGGCGTTCTTTAGGATATCTTCCAGTTTCTCGGTTGATTTGTCGTTCATTTTATCCTTCTCCTGATAGCAGTATGTTTTATGCTTTTTCCAACCCTTTGGTATCTTTGGCTTGCGCTCCTCCCTGTGACAGATTATAATAAATCAAACAGCTTCTGCCAAGGAGGATTCCCATGACGCTCGCAGATTCCCTTGCCCTGTCCTATTACAGAAAGGTAGCCGACATCAATCCGGAGCATGGCATCTGCCTGATCCAGCATCAGGAGACCGGGAAGTTTTATGTCCAAAAACTATTGAGCGTATATAACATTTCTGTATTCCGCCAGCTCATGGAGCATCCCCTGCCCGGCATCCCCCGCATCTACGAAGCCGTGGAGGAGGATGCCGTATTGACCCTGATAGAGGAGTACATCCCCGGCACCAGTCTTCAGGAGCTCCTGGATGCCCAAAAGGCCCTGCCGGAGGCTCAGGTCGTGGAGTACATGGTACAGCTGTGCGGCATCCTCCATTCCCTGCACAGCTGCAATCCCCCTATCATCCACCGCGACTTAAAGCCGGCCAACATCATCGTCACCTCAGACGGCATCCTGAAGCTCCTCGACTTCAATGCCGCGAAATGCGCCGGAGGCGCTTCGGCAAAGGATACCGTGCTCATGGGCACGCCCGGCTTTGCCGCGCCGGAGCAATACGGCTTCGGCGCCTCCGACGCCCAGACGGACATCTATGCCCTGGGCATCCTCATGAACCTGCTGCTCTCCGGAGAGCTTTCCCACGAATGCACGGTCTCCGGCCCACTGGCCTCCATCGTACGCAGATGTATCATGATGGAGCGCTCAGAGCGGTATTCCTCCGCACTGGATGTGCAGAAAGCCCTGGAAAACTGGCAGCGGAAATCCCGGCGGCAGACAGATGCGGATGGCTGGAAATCCTTCCTGCCGCCGGGCTTCCGCAGACAGAATGTGCTCTTCATGCTCCTGGGTGCAATCGGGTATCCCATGATATTCTGGGCATGCCTGACCATGGAGGTGGAGGGCGTATCCGGCCCCAGGCAGCAGCTGGAGCGCATCCTCTCCCTGCTGTTCTTTTTAAGCGCCACTTTCTTCTCGGCAGATTACAGGGGCATACACGCCCGCACCCCGCTTTGCCGGAGCCGGAACCTGGCCCTGCGCATATTGGGCATCGCGATTGTGGATTTCCTGCTCCTTTTCTTCTTTGTCATGGTTTTGACGATGTATGACACTGTCTTGCTCTGAATTTCGCCATTCAGACCGGATATATGTGGTCAAAAAAGAGACTGCCTCTGCCAGTCCCCTTTTCTTATGCCTTGTCCGCCTACTTCTTCCTGACGGAGACGAATGCCAGCGCAGCGCACACAAGGCACCAGATCGACCATACGATCAAATCCTTATAAATCCCAAAGCCCGCGAAGCCGATGAGGGCCGCAAGCCCGTACAGCACAATCAGGGCGATGTCCCCGCCTTTCTTCTGGGAGCCGCGCGTGGAAATGGACACAATCCCGCCCGACAGCATCAGTATCCCCACAAGAATCCCCGCGCCCCCGCCGGTTCCGCCCTGCCCGGCAATGGCATCCGCCACTCCGGCGGCGCAGGACTGGACCATCACCACCAGGAACAGGACTGTGGACAGGATACCGGATACCAATTTCCATGTTTTCATATCAATGCCTCCTTCACATTTGTTATAAAGACATTATAGCAAACCGGAAACCGATCCGTTGCCCCCGCTGCGGTGGCAAAATGGCGCAGGCCGCCACAAAAAGGCAGCCCGCGCCATCGCTCAGACGACTATCTCCAATATCCTCCTTCCGCCCCAAGCCGCTTCCTTTATCCCGGCTTTTTTCTTCTTGCTGAAATCGAAGCTCAGGAGGTATCCCTTGCGGGCTCCATAGGCCTCCAGGTAATCTCCCAGTTGCTCCATTCCGCGCTGGTGATAAGCCTCTCCGCGCCAAATCTTACACTCAATGATATACTGCTCCCCTCCGTAATCCACCACGATGTCGGAGCGCAGCCTCGTCCGGCTCTGATCCTCCACATAATAGTTGCCCACGCCATTGATGATCGGCCTGAGGTACATCAGGAATATCTTCCGCCCGTACTTCTCAACGAATTTCTCGTCCTCTTTTGAGTACAGGCTCGTGTAATATTCATAGAACTTGCGCATCACCAGGTCCATATCCAGCCGGCCGTTGTGGATAAACTGGCACTTTTCAGGCTGCCCCTCCCGCTGCAGGTCGTTTTCCCTGGTCTCCTCCGCCAGGAAATAATCATACAACTGGCTCTCAAAAATCCGGTTGGCCACTGCCACGCTGCCATTCCGGTTCACGATGAACCCGAACATTTTCCCGATACTGACACTTCTGTCATATTCATGGTAAGGGTAGTCCTGCCCGCCGAACAGAATATTTCCCAGCATCCCATGCAGTTCAGGGTACTCCTCCACATGCTTGACCATATCGTCATACAGCATATTAGGTCCCTTGACCAGCTGCCTCACCGCGGCCAGAATCCCGTTTTTCGTCCATGCAGCCCCGGGGGCGGGGAACTCTTCGCTTCCGGCTATTTTCTCATCCACGCATTTACATACATAGGAAACCAGATAAGGATACCCCTTCGTATAAGAATAAATCAGATCTGCGATTCCCTCTACATCCATTCCGGTATGGCAATCCCTCTCATACTCTGAAAGCATTCCGGCAATGCCCTCCCTGGAAAAGCTCATGTCCACCGTAAAGTCAGCCGCTATGTTCCACGGGCTATTGTATTTCGGCTCCTCCCCGCTGCGGAATTTCAGTTTGAGGTTTTTGATATCATATACCCCCGCTAAAATCACCGACCGGAAGGACCGGTCTCTGCCGGCCGCCTGGGCGAGGTACTTCTCCCGCAGCAGCCCCAGAAAAGAAAGGAAAATCTGATTGTCCGCGCTCTTATCCACCTCATCCACCATCAGGACCACCGGCCTTTTACAGGCCCTGCAGAACCTCGTGATCTTTCGGTTCAGGGAATCCAGGGGGAGCTCCACCGATATGGGCTCCCGCCAGATATCGGCCGCTTCCTCCGGGACCTCATTTTCCTCCAGAGCCACCTCCACTTTATTCGTAAGTCCCCGGGCGAAGGCATAGAGGGAAACAAAACAGTCGTCCGCAGCCTCGAAGCTGATGGGCAGCACAATGTAATCCCGCTTCAGCCTGACGCACAGCTGTTCCATAGTAGTCGTCTTTCCGAACTGCCTGGCTCGGTTTATGGTGAAATATTCTCCGTTCTCCACATAGTCCCTTGCAATCTGCTCTACGGCATTGCTGACATCCACCATGTAGTGAAGCCTGGGCACACAGATGCCTGTGGTCTGAAATCTTTTTCGGTTGCCCATGAATCCGCCCCCTTTCCCGGTATGCCCTTATAGCTTACCATATCCGCCAGCCGTTGGCAACCGGTGCGGGCGGCGCTTCTCTTCAATAATCCTTGCAAACAGACGCCCAGACATGTAAAATGAAAGGAAAGGATTCCCGGAGGTGCGCACAGACATGGGCAAAACATTCAATACAACCGGTATCTGCTTTCCGGCAAAGCATTATATGGTAGATTTGAGCGGCAGACTGGAGCAGATTGCCCGGATGGTGGATGCGGGCAGGTATTTCTGCATAAACCGCGCAAGGCAATACGGAAAATCGACTGTCATCTACGGCCTGTCCAGGCTGCTGGCAGAACGCTACATGGTCTTTTCGTTGAGCTTCCAGCGCATGAGTGCCGCCAAGTTCAGGGACGAGGACACATTCTGCCGCGCGTTCATCAGCCGGATGCAGCAGTCCCTTGCCATCCAGGGACAGCAGGAGCCTTGGCCTGAATATATGGATATCTTAGCCGCCAGAGCAGCGGACCTTCACAGGCCTCTGGATCTGACGGACATGTTTGACGACATCAGCCTTTTGTGCGCTCACTCTCCCAAGCCGATGATCCTGATCATAGATGAAGTGGACAATGCCTGCAACAATCAGATTTTCGTGGATTTTCTGGGGCAACTGCGGGATCTATACCTGAACCGTGAGCTGACGCCCACCTTCCGGTCCGTAATCCTGGTCGGCGTGTATAATGTCAAAAACCTGCGGCTAAAGGGACAAAACGGCGGCGAGCATCGCTACAACAGTCCCTGGAACATTGCCGACGATTTTACCATGGACATGCGCTTCCACCCGGAGGATATCGCCGGAATGCTCCGGGAATATGAGTCCGCGCGCCATACCGGAATGGATATTGCTGCCATGAGCCGGATGATTTTCGATTATACTGACGGGTATCCCTATATGGTGTCCCGTCTCTGCAAGCTGCTGGACGAGCGGATTCCGGAGACGGACTCCATCCCCCGCAGGGATGTCTGGACAAAGGAGGGGCTGCTGGCAGCCATCCGCCTGTTCCTGAAAGAGCCGAATACGCTGTTCGAGGATATGGTAAAGAAGCTGGACGAATATCCCGACCTAAAGGAGAAAATCAGCTATATCCTGTTCCGCGGCACGAAATATACCTTTGAAATCGACAGCCGTTTCGCCAGCATCGGATGCATGTTCGGGTTCCTGAAGGAAGACAATGGCTTCGTCTCCATCGCGAACAGATTGTTCGAGACAAAGCTGTACAATCTGTTCCTTGCGGAATCGGAAGGGCATAATGAACTGAATCCACCAGATGCCAAAAGCCAGTTCATTGTACAGGGCATGCTGCAGATGGATTTGGTCATGCAGAAATTCTATCAGTATTTTGAGGATATAACGGTGCGGGGAACTATTATATAGAAGCCCAGACCCGGGACAAAACCAGGACGGATGTCATCGTCGATTTCCGTGGGCAGCAGTTCGTAATCGAGCTGAAGCTGTGGTATGGGCAGGCGTATCTGCAGCGGGGCGAAAAGCAATTGTTCGAGTATCTGGAGACATATGGCCTGCAGCGGGGCTATCTGCTGAGCTTCAGCTTCAACAAGCACAAGCAGACAGGCATCGCGGAGATAGCATATGGGAACCGACAGATCATGGAAGTGACTGTGTAGTACACCGGCCGCCCGCATATCCCATCCGCCCCTCCCGGCGCGGACAGTCCATGCGGGCGGCCGCTTCCTATCCCTCCTGCTTCCGATACTGCACCGGCGTCAGCCCGTAATTCTTCTTGAACAGGCGGTTGAAGTGCTCCACGTTCTCATACCCCACCTCCGCGGCCACGGTCTCCACGGTCTGATCCGTCTCCCGCAGCAGCGTCCTGGCCTTCTTCATGCGCTCCTTGCGCACAGCCTCCTGGAAGGTCATGCCCGCCTTCTCCTTGATGTACTTGGACAGGTAAGGCTTGGAGAGGTGGAACTCCTCGGACAGGGTGTCCAATGTTACATTCATGTAGTCATTCTTGATGAAGCTGATGATCTCCACGATCCGCTCCTCCCGCCCCTCGGTGATGTGCTGCTCCACAGCCAGCTTGTTGGCGGCGGAGGCCAGGGCCGCGATGGAGGCCTTGATGATGTCCTCGTCTACGCCTACGCCCCAGTAGTGCTTCCCACCGCACAGGATCGCCACATAGGCCGCTGCCCTGGAGCTGGAGCCCTTGGAGATGGCATGCTCCTCATACACCGCCAGCTGGTAGCTGACGCCCAGGTAGGTCTTGATGGCATTGCTCACCGCGTCCAGACGCCCGTTGCCCCCTGCCCGGATGAGCCGCCTGTCCCCGTTCAGCTCTATGGTCACCTCCGCCTGGATGCCCTTCTCCTGCCGGAAATGGCACTCGGGGATGGAGAACACGTTCTGCAGATTGATGTAGTTCTCCTCGAAGATGGCGTAAATCTCCGAGGGGTGCAGCTCCTGATGCCGTCTGTCGGACACGCCCTTGATGAGATACCCCACTTCCTCCTTCATGGCCGCCGGCAGGGAGAAGCCGAACTGCTGCTTCAGCACAAAGGCCACGCCGCCCTTGCCGGAGACGCTGTTGATCCGGATGACATCGGACTCGTACTCCCGGCCCACGTCCTTCGGGTCGATGGGCAGATAAGGCACGTCCCAGCGGTTCCCGCTCCTGCCCTCCTTCAGCCAGTTCATGCCCTTGCTGATGGCATCCTGATGGGAGCCGGAGAAGGCCGTGAACACCAGGTCTCCCGCATAGGGCACCCTCTCGTGGACTTTCATGCCCGTGAACCGCTCATAGGCCTCCCGCACCTCCATGATATGGGAGAAGTCCAGGCCGCTGTCCACGCCGTGGCACATCATGTTCACCGCCACGGTGACGATGTCCACGTTTCCCGTGCGCTCTCCGTTGCCGAACAGCGTCCCCTCCACCCGGTCCGCCCCGGCCAGGATGCCGAACTCCGCGTCGCTGACGCCGCAGCCCCGGTCGTTGTGGGGATGGACGCTCAAAACTACGTTCTCCCGGTATTTCAGATGCTTGTGCATATATTCTATCTGGCAGGCAAAGACATGGGGCATGGCCACCTGCACCGTGCTGGGCAGATTGATTATGGACTTGTGGTCAGCGTCCGGCTGCCATACGTCCAGCACCGCGTTGCAGACCTCCAGGGCGTACTCCGGCTCGGTCTGGGAGAAGCTCTCCGGGCTATACTCGAAGGTAAAGCTGCCGTCCGTCTCCTCCGCCATCTCCTTTAACAGCTTCGCGCCGTCCACGGCCAACTGCTTGATAGCCGCTTTATCCTTTTTGAAGACCTGCTCCCGCTGTTCTACGGAGGTAGAATTATAGAGGTGCACCACCGCGTGGGGAGCCCCCTTCACCGCCTCGAAGGTCTTGCGGATGATATGCTCCCTGGCCTGGGTCAGCACCTGTATGGTCACGTCGTCGGGAATCATGTCCCTCTCGATCAGTGCCCGGATGAAATTGTACTCCGTGTCCGAGGAGGCCGGGAAGCCCACCTCTATCTCCTTGAAGCCGATGTCTACCAGGAGCTTGAAGAACTCCAGCTTATCCTCCAGGGGCATGGGGTCGATCAGGGCCTGGTTGCCGTCCCTCAGATCCACGCTGCACCACACCGGGGGCTTCTCTATGGCGTCCTTCTTCACCCAGTCGTAGGTCACCTCCGGGGGCATATGGTAAGTTTTGCCGTATTTCTGGCTGATTGCGGTCTTATTCATATTCTGTGTCCTTTCCTCTCTGTGCTCTTGCACCGCGCGCAGGCCTGGGCTGCTCTGCCGATTTTGCTGCGCCCGCCGGTTATGTAAGTGCGATGCCGATTTTAAAATGATAACACAGATTTCATCCCGCCGCAAGTATCTATTTAAGTATTATCATTGATTTTATTTATTTTAAAAATACTTGAAACCCCTTGTTTTCCGGATATATCAATATTTTTCGCGTAAAATTCCTTGTCTTATTTTTATTTATTTGTATGTGCCTTTTTAATACGCCGCCCTGGCCATCTGTCCAATTTCCAGTTGGATGTGATAAAAAACATCAAAATAACATGTTAGAAACATACCTGTCAAACCACAGCGGGCTTTCCGGTCACACTGCCAGCGCAAGCCCGAGCGGCCCCTCAAACCAGTTCGTCCTCAAGAATGCGGAATACCGTTTCAAGGGGATGTATATGAACCCCATCCCCCTGCCTTCCCTGCCGGATTTCCGGAGATACGGCGGGCCAGGCAGCTCTCAGGACTGTCCGTTCCACTCATAGACTACATATTCACAGTCAAAATGGTATCCCAGCTTCTCCGCCAGGGCCACGGACCACAGGTTCTGTGCGTCCCAGCTGGGATACCACCCCCGCTCCAGGCAGTCCAGTATCAGCTTCGCCCCGCAGACATAGGCCAGCCCCCGCCTCCTGTAGTCCGCCCTGGTGTCGATTTCAATCTCGATGCCGCCCAGATAGCCGGAATAGGAGGAGGCCCCGGAAACCGGCTGGCCGTCCCTCAGGATGACGGCTCCCAGCCCATGCTCCCGATAATGGGCGTAATCCCGGTACAGCGCTACCCAGTCTCTGCACCAGGGAATCTCCCGGCAGCGCAGGAACAGCCCCTCATCCATCTCCTGCAGTTCATAGCCCTCCGGCAGGTTCTCCACCGCGGCCCGCAGCTTTTCCCTGTCAAAGACGTCCGGCTCCTTCTTTATGGCATAGCGGAGGCGCTTCCGCACATCCGTCCCATGGCAGTCCTCAATCAGCTCCGCCCAGCCCTCGTCTCTTGGCGTCATAATCAGGAAATCCCGAGCCTCCAGCTCCGGCGCCTCCAGAATCAGTTCCCTGTCCGGCCTCCCCGCGAAGAAGCAGAAATCCCCCAGAAAAGCCACCGCGGATACGGGATCCTCCACGGCGTCTCCGTATACCTTTCCCATCACGCCCTGCAGACAGGACCACACCATGGTCTCCTGCCAGCCCGCGAACAGCCCTGCGGCATTTTTCGCCGATATCATCTCATGAATCATCCCTGTCTCCTCCTTTTAGACTATTTTTTATAAAAATAAGCTTTTCTATTGTGCAAAATATCCCTTTACTGACCCAAAATTTGTGCTATAATTTTTTGAGATGGAGCGAGCGGCAGCTCCTCCCATAAACCACACGGAAAGAGTGAAAGGACTATGGAAACATACACCATTTTCAAGGATCTGGCAATCATCATCATCTTCGCGAAGCTTTTCGGCATACTGGCAAGAAAGTGCAAGGCCCCCCAGGTGGTGGGGGAAATCATCGCAGGGCTCCTGATTGGCCCGAGCCTGTTGGGCCTGGTGCAGCAGTCGGACTTCCTGACCCGAATGGCGGAAATCGGCGTAGTGCTTTTGATGTTCTCCGCAGGGCTGGAGACGAACCTGAAGGAGCTGATGAAGACAGGGCCTGTAGCCCTCCTGATTGCCTGCTCCGGCGTGTTCGTGCCCCTGATCGGAGGGGCGCTCCTTTACATGGGCTTCTACGGCGCGGCTCCCTGGGGCTCCGAGGAATTCTATAAGGCCGTCTTCATGGGCGTCATCATGACGGCTACCAGCGTCAGCATCACGGTACAGTCCCTGAAGGAGATGGGGAAGCTCAAAGGCAAGGTGGGCACCACCATCCTGAGCGCCGCCATTATCGACGACGTCATCGGCATCATCGTGCTGACCTTCGTCATCGGCTTCAAGAATCCGGAGTCCAACCCCGGAAGCGTGGTGCTCTCCACGGTGCTGTTCTTCATCATGGCGCTGGTGGTGGGCTTCATCGTCTACAAGGTCTTCAAGAAGCTTGACGAGCGCTATCCCCACACCCAGAGGATTCCCATCCTGGGCCTGGCGCTGTGCTTCTTCTTCGCCTACGCGGCGGAAAAATACTTTGGAATCGCGGACATCACCGGTGCCTATGTGGCAGGCATCGTCCTGTGCTCCATCCAGGACTCCTCCTACATAGACCGGAAGATGGAGGTCAGCTCCTATATCATCTTCGGGCCGGTGTTCTTTGCCAGCATCGGCCTGAAGACCAGCATCGACAATGTCAGTGCAGGGCTGCTGCTGTTCTCCGCAGGGTTCGTCATCGTGGCGCTGATCACCAAGATTATCGGCTGCGGCCTGATGGCGAAGCTCTGCCGGTTCCGCTTCCAGGACAGCCTCAAAATCGGCGTTGGCATGATGACCAGAGGCGAGGTAGCGCTGATTGTGGCCCAGAAGGGGCTGTCGGTGGGGCTGCTGACGTCGGAGTACTTCACGGCGGTGATTCTGCTGATTGTCGTATCCAGCATCTCCACGCCGATCATACTGAAGCTGTTGTACACGAAAGACAAAGAAGGAGCGGCCGCTTAGGCAGCCGCTCCTTTTTCATGCGCAGGCCCGTGGGCTTTCCCCTCCCAATCGGTTCGTCTCGGGTCAACGGGCTCAATGCTCTCCACAGTCCTCATCGCTTCTGCTCAGAAGGTTATGGATTTTCTCATGGGGATCCAGAAGCTTGGAGATGGACTCTCCCGCATTGACGGAGTGGATGTAGATCGCGATGTATTTCGTGATGTCCACCTCTCGGTACCAGGGGGCGTTGCGAATCTCCTCCCTGCGGTAAGACGCATTCGTGATGAACACCGCCTCCAGCACCTTCTTGCGGTAGGCCTCGTCGAAGCGCTGGATTCCTTCCGTGAACAGGGCGAAGGTGGCCGCCGCAAAGACCCGCCTGGCCCCCTGCTTCTTGCAGTATTTGGCCACGTCCAGCATGGTGGTGCCGGAGCAGATCATATCGTCCACGATGAACACGTCCTTGTTCTTCACGCTGGGGCCGATGTACTTATGGACGTCCACCACATAGTTTCCGCCCACCACCTTTGTCCTGGATCTCCTCTTATAGAAAATCCCCATGTCCAGCCCCAGCTCGTTGGTATATTTAAAATTCCGCGTAGTGGCCCCTAGGTCGGGGGAGATGAACAGCGAATTATCCTCACAGAATTTTACGTCAGCATAATTGCGCTTGATTGCCTTGATTACCTGATAAATCGGAAAGAGGTCGTCGAAGCCATTGTAGGGGACCGCATTGGCCACCCTGTTGTCGTGGACGTCGAAGGCCGTGATGTTCTTCACGCCGATGTTTTCCAGCTCCCGCAGGGCCATGGCGCAGTCCAGGGACTCTCTGGAAATCCGCCTGTCCTGGCGGCTGGCATAGAGAAGGGGCGAGATGACATTGACCCGGTATGCCTTTCCGCCGATGGCAGAGACAGTCCTTTTCAGGTTCTGGAAATGCTCGTCCGGCGACATGGGCACTCTCTGTCCATACATCTCATAGCTGCAGGAATAATTCCCCACATCCATCAGGATATACACGTCCGCGCCGCGGACCGTCTCCTCCAGCACCGCCTTCGCGTCGCCTGTGGAAAAACGGACAATCTGGGAATTCACCACATGGCATTCCTCTTTGTTATAAGTCTCCCGCAGATAATATTCAATCTTGCCCGCCAGCTCCTCTGTCCCGTACAGGGGAATCAGCACAATGGGGATGGAATGGCTTGCCAATCGACTCATGTCTCCCTCCTTCTACCGTAATCGAAAGTTGTCATGGTAACCACTACCAGTGTATAATATTTTCCTGCGGTTTACAAGCCCTGAGGTCTACATTTCTTACTATTTCCACCTCTCATCTCTTTTGTTCCTTCAAGCCCCTGCTGATCCGCTGCCCACTCCGCTGTCCAAGACCGGATTTGCGCTTGACAGGGAATTCCCCTGATAGTATGATTTAGGAAGAGCATCATTATCAATGCGTACAGCAGAACCCAGGGAAGGAATGGAATCGACAGATGGCAGATGGACAGGAAGAACGGATCAGAATCGTACAGGAGACCGTGGCTGGCAAGGAAATCACCTTCGCCCATGTGATGGGCGGCCCGGCGCCGGTCATATATCAGAAGCTGGGGCTGAACCCCCAGGTGGATTATCAGTCGTCCGCCATCGGCATCATGAACATGACGCCGCCGGAATCGGCTGTCATCGCCTCGGACATCGCGGTGAAGAGCGGGAATGTCTACCTGGGCTTCGCGGACCGGTTCACGGGGACGCTGATCATCACGGGGGAGATTTCGGACGTCATGTCCGCCATGACCGAAATCGTGGATTATTTCCGTGACACGCTGGAATACGTGGTCTGCAAAATCACGAAGAGATAGGGAGCGCGACTATGGCCCGCATCACACAGAGGGAGCTGCTGGAAAAGCTCTTCCATAAGGATTACGAACAACTGAAGGGGAAACGGCTGCGCCTGACCAGGCTGCGCATCCCCGGCAAAGAGGTGTGCCTGGCCCATGTGATCAGCGCCCCCCAGCCCCAGGTCTACCAGAACCTGGGACTGCACATCGGCATCCACGAGGGCGAGGATCATACAGGGGAGTCCCTGGGCCTGATTCGCTTTACCCCCTGGGAGGCCGTGGTGGTGGCTGCCGATGTGGCCATGAAGAGCGCGGACGTGCAGATTGGCTTCATGGACCGCTTCTGCGGCTCCCTGATTCTAACCGGCGGGCTGTCGGAGGTGGAGACTGCGGTGGAGGAAGTGGTCAGGTTCTTCGGGGAGGCGCTGGGCTTCCAGACCTGCGCGGTCCACAAAAATTAAGGAGACAGGGCATACGCATGAAGAAACTATTTTTGATGGGCAGGAGCGAGGCCGGAAAGACTTCCCTGACCCAGGCCCTGCGGGGCGAAGAACTCCACTATGTGAAAACACAATATACCAGCTCCGGCGACGACACCATCGACTCTCCGGGGGAATACGCGGAGTCCAAGCATTTCAGCGTAGGACTTGCATGCTTTTCCTTTGAGGCGGATGCGGTGGCCATCGTCCAGGCTGCGGACGAGCCCTACAATCTGTTCAGCCCCAGCCTCCGTTCCTTCATCCTCCGCCCCCTCATCGGCATCATCACGAAGATTGACTCCCCCTATGCCAATATCCCCATGGTCAGGCAGTGGCTGGCGAACGCGGGGTGCGACCACATCTTCCTCATCAACAACGTGACCAGGGAGGGCATCGATGAGCTCCTGGCATACCTGGAGGAGGATTTGCCGCGGATGACGCTTGCGGAAGCGAAGCGCAGGCAGGGCATGGGACTGAGCGAGTGGGAGGATATGGCAAAATAAAATGAACCGCATGACGGCCAATGCCAATATGGTCCCGACCAGCGCATAGCCCTCCGTTCTTCCGTCCGGGAACGCAACGGCAGAGATGAAAGCAATGACCGCCGTTGCGGTCACCATGACTTTCAAACCGATTGCATCTATCCTGCGCAGCTTCCGGATTGCCTGCTCATCCTTTTCTTCTCTGCTGTACCTGCGGATGCGGTATGCCTGCTCCGTGAAAAATACAATGGTAAATATGATGACCATGCACTGAATCGTGTCATAGGAGCCATGCCGGACCTGTCTCGCCTACATCCAATAGCAAAAGACCAGAAGCCCCGCGCAAACGATTTTTGTGAAATCCCCGCCACGGAGCCGCGTTTCTGTGGTATCCAAGCCGTCCCGTTCCCCGTTCTTCAGCTCCACGTCCAGGAAATAGATTCCACGCCTCTCCGTTTCCGCCGCGGCAGCAATTCCTGTGCGCCGGCTGCGCTGCACACCATCTTCATGTCATAGTTCTCCATGAAAATCTTCCTCTCCAGGGCAGCCTGAATCTGGTGGCGGACAGCCTCCTTGTCATCACATAGATAAACTCCAATCATGGCCTGCCCTCCACTGTCATCTCCTGCACGAACACGCCGCCCTCCCAGCTGGTGCGGCAGCGGCATTGGGGTAATCCTCCAAAATGCGCTGATAGCCGGGCAGGTCCAGCCCCGGCCCAATCCTTTGGCAGACCAGCCGTTGTCCCACATTTTTCCGGGTCAAAAAGAGGTTCCTCACCTCCGGAACCTGCAAGTTTCCAATATGGGCAGATGCCTGAATCTTCTCTCCAAGCCGCAGATCGAGAAGATTTTTGTCTTGACAGAGAGTTATCCTGATTGTATGGTTTTATTGAAGGAAGAAAAGGAAGGGTAGGGCAGCAATGTTATTTGATTACGACAGGACATCGGCTGACAGCATCTTCAAATACGCGAAAAGGCTGGAGGGGAAGACATTCCTCGATATCAGGAATCAGTATCTGTCCCACATGGGGATCCCTGATGCGCAAACGCTGTCCGAGGATGCCAGAGCCAAGGGGCAGCTGGGCAATTTTCTGGAGGAATATTACTTTGGCTATAAGCCCAACGGCAACCAGGCCGCCGATTTCCGGGAGACAGGCGTGGAGCTGAAGCAGACCTGCATCGATGTCAGGAAGGACGGAACCTATACGGCCGGGGAGCGCCTGTCCGTCACCAATATCTCCTATGAGGAGCCTGTGGAGGAGGACTTTTACCTGAGCCATGTATGGGAGAAGATCCGGCTGATCCTGCTCGTCCATTACCTGCGGGACAAGTCTGTCCCCAGAATGCTCTACAGGATACTGTACGTCAATCTTTTCACCCCGCCCGCCGCCGACCTTGACGTCATCACCAGTGACTACAGAAAGATAGTCAGAAAAATCATTGCCGGGAAAGCGCATGAATTGTCCGAAAGCGATACCCTTTATCTCGGGGCCTGCACCAAAGGGGCCACGGCGGAGAAGAGCCTCCGGCCCCAGTATTATGGAGACCATGTACCGGCCAAAAAGAGAAACTTCTGCCTGAAGCGCCAATATATGGACTATGTCCTGCACACGTACATACTCCGGGACGCTGTGCCCTGCGAGAGAGTCGTTTCGGACAGCGCCGCGTTAAAAGAGCGGTCTTTTGAGGAGATCGTCATGGAACGTATCTCCGGGCATTTCGGCCGGAGCGACAGGGAGCTCTGCGCAGAGTATGGCAGGGAATATAACGGCAACAAGGCCCAGTGGATCGACCTTGCCTACCGCATGCTGGGGATCAGGGGGAACCACGCGGAGGAATTCATGAAGGCCAATATCGTGGTGAAGGCTATCCGGCTGGAGGAAAACGGGGCCATGCGGGAAAGCATGTCGTTCCCGCCCTTCCGGTTCCTGGACCTTGCCTCCCAGGAGTGGGAGGAGTCTGATGTGTATGCCTATTTCTCCGAGACAAGGTTCCTGTTCGTGGTCTACAGGCGCCGGGGGCGGGAATATGTCCTGCGCAGCGCCAGATTCTGGAACATGCCAAGGGCAGACCTGGAGGTTACCGTCAGGGAAGGGTGGGAGGCCGTGCGGCGGATCATCCGGGAAGGGGTCAGGTTCTCGGTCAGCCCCAACGGCACCATTTCCAACAACCTTCCCGGGAAGGGCGACAACCGGATCATCCATATCCGCCCGCATGCGGCAAAGTCGGCATATCGGCTGGCGAACGGCATCGTCCGCGGGAATGTGGAGCGGGACGCCAATCCGCTGCCGGACGGGCAGTGGATGACTACGCAGAGCTTTTGGATCAATAACAGCTATATTTTGGGGGAGATTTGAGGGATCCGAAGTGCGGTCCTTATCAGTTCATGAACCGGAAGTTCCGCCCCTATTTATACTGCGCCTGTAGTCCCCTCATCGATAGCGTCCCCGCTCCCATCTGCTAACCGCCCGAGGCGTGATTCCCAGCCGCAAAAGCGTAAAACAACAAGCTGTGCGCCCGAACCTAAAATTCGATTTTCAAGCTGTCACCCTCTACGGCAACACCCCCGCTCTTTGTGATGGGCAGCTTTTGATCCTCGGAAAAGCCAATGGTCTCCCCGTCATGCAATACCACATCTTCGCTAATCACATAATTGGCAATGTCAGAGAGAAATTCGTGGAGGGTTGGGACATCGGCCTGACTGTCCAGCACTTCCATTTCGTCATAACCGAAGTACCGCATTCCGCCGGTGTAGGCGCAAAGACCCTTTTTGCCATTGTAAATCCCGATCCAGACCAGATTGTAAATGGGAAACAAATCTTCTTCCAGCATCCCGGAGAAATGCTGATAATAGTCCGGGGCATAGACCACCTCGCCGGTGTAAATGCCCAGCACCCCGTCCTGCCTGCAGGCGGAGACCACTGTTTTGACGAGGAGTGTGCCGCATTCAATGGGAGAAATCTCCTTGCCCATGACAGCAATCAGAAGATGGGCCACATGGTCTTTTACCTGTTCCGCGCCATTGCGCCACATGAAGTTTTTGGCCGCAGCCTCTTCCGCCTCGCCGTCGGGAATGGGCGCAGGCATGAAGGATACGGCAATCATAGCCCCCTGATAACTGATAAGAAAAACCTCATCGGTTTCCTCGTCCTCGCCGCCCTCATCTTCGCTGTCCTCATCTTCGCTGTCTTCATCCTCGCTGTCCTCATCCTCGCTGTCATCCGGTTCATCCTCGATGCCCCAGGTTTCCTTCAAGTCCCGCAGAAGAGCCTCTTTGTCCCACTTGGCCTCTTTCAGAAGAACATAATTAACGAAAGTGCCGGGGTTCTCCTTTTGCTCCTCCGCCCGCCGGGCCTGCTCCATCCAGTAGGAGCGCATCACTTCCACCAGAGCGATGGCCTTTTCCTGGGCAGTGGCCGGGTCATAGTCCTCCATCTCGCTGAACACATGGCCGCAGTGTTCCAGTCCGTCCCCCTCGTAGCCGCCGCAGACGCCCAGCAGCCATTTCCCCATCAGGCTCTTTTTGTACCTGAAAATGTAGTAGTGCAGATCATGCAGTTCAAACTCCCCGGCGCACTCGATTTTTGCCGGAGCCTTGCCCAGCTCCGCCGGATGGGCAAGCCACTGGGTCAGGGACTCCATTGCGGCATTCATTTGTTCCTGGTTCACATCAGTTACCTCCTTCGATTTGATAAAGGGAAAACCATTTATATATCAGCTTCAAGTTTATAAGAAACTGCAATAATATCGTAAACAGCATCGTATGTAAACAGCCGGTAGTGCTGATAAATATCTTTGTCAAAGTCCTCCCGCACCGGCAGGGATTTTAACCAGGAACTGTCCTCAATCAAATCGAAGGAGCTGTCGTCCAGATGCCCCGACATAGCCATATTTTCATAGGTGTCGAGTTCGCAGGCGAAATAAGCCAACACCCGTTGGAAGATGAGAGTATAGGGAAACCACTCTTTCTCGTCCTTGTGCCGGGAGATTAGATGACCATTGATGTCCCCCGTAAAAGTCAGATTATCCAGGGCATCTCGTTTCACCTGATTCAGATAGATGCAATCTCGCCCATTCAAAACACCTAAACAAGTGTCTATTGCAGCCGCTTTCTCCATATATTCCTCCTGTTTTTAGTTCCGCATCTGCCCCCAGACATGGGCATGGGCACTGGACGGGGCAGACGCTGTTTTAAATTATACTGCTTAACGATTTCACTTGCCGTGAAACCAGACTGCATAACGCTGACTGGTTCAATCGCTTGATTGCATTAGGCAGTATTCAGCGTTATGCAGTATAGCTATTGACATTTCTTAGCTGGACAATGTTTTATCCATAGACAGCATCTCCATGCTCTTTCACAGAACAATCCAAACTATGAAAGTTCCTTTATATATTCCCAAAATATGATCGCCTCTACCGCTGGCGTTTTAGATGCAAAGGCGGCATTCTCAATTCCGTCTGTTATTAGCAGCCTTTCCCATAATGGGGGAAAATCCTCAAAGTCGAATCGATTGTCATCAAGTATGATATATTCGTCTATCTTCGGGTGCTCCTCCAGATAATCCTGAATGCCCTGTCCTCTCTTATTCCAGTGTTCCTTCGTCACTGCAGATATTTCAAGATCATGCCCCATCAGTTTATCTCTTATACTGCATAACGCTGAATCCTGCCTAATGTAATCATGCGATTGAATCAGCCAGCGTTATGCAGTCTGGTTTCACGGCAAGTGAAATCGTTAAGCAGTATAAATAATCGAGGTCTCCTCCTATCCTGACATTCTTCCAGTCAGATGTCAGGACAATATCTCCGCCACCATACTTTTCAATGGCTCCCGCAAGAATCTCAATCCTGGCGTCATCCACTCCGATATGGCCATCGGGAGAGCTTATGACTGTCTTCCTGGTGTTCAAAACGCCGTCCACGTCCAAAAAAACTGCAAAACTCATGTAACGCTTGTTCCCTCTCTTTTCTAATGCCACAATCCTGTCTCAGCTCATATCTCCGATATTCCTAATCTCTCCCCTGCACAGCCCCCTTCCTCCCCCACTAGCTTCCTGGTCTGCTCACCGGAAGCATGGCTCCTTTCGCTGTCAAAACGCGCTGCTTACCGGGAAATTCATGCAACAGTGTACTGGTAAGCTCATTTATCCTGGATACGCCATTCGAAAAAGGAGCTGCAACCCTCCGAAAACTTTTTCCGTATTTCCGAATCGGTCTTACAAAATCCGTAAATCAGAACGCCTGCTCCCACACAGTTTCCCACACTGACGACAACCCAGATGGAGATAGGAAGCAAAACCAGGATTCCGCTTAGAGCAATTTCCATGACCCCCAGTTTTTTTCCCAGAGAGATGAAAATACCGGGCGCAATGCTCTGTGCATAGTCCCAATGCGCCTGGGATTTCCGCGAAGTGGGTGTGTTATATCCATTATGCGACTCCATATCCCATACCGGATGTTTCATAAAGAGATATCCCACTAAAATCATGACAAATGGTATGATTAAGTTTAAAAGTAATTCTAGCATATCTTTTCTCCTATACAACTCTCATTTTATTGATACCATGGATTCTCCGCATTTCTGCCAAATCGAGAAAGCTTATACTGCATAACGCTGAATACTGCCTAATGTAATCATGCGATTGAACCAGTCAGCGTTATGCAGTCTGGTTTCACGGCAAGTGAAATCGTTAGGCAGTATAAAAACAAGAATGCGTCCATTATCCATCTTTTCCGGATAAATTTCATCCACGACCGCTCTCATTGTTCAAGGTCAAAATTTTTGACCTTGAAAGTTCTTTCACTTCTTCGTCTGTCAAAAGAAACTTCAGGTTTTCGGTTGCTCAAGAGGCACACCGTCTCACAATGCACCGTCATCCCGAACTGATCCACCCCCCGCACTCTCTCAATCCCATACCCCCCGTCACAGAGTACCCTTAAATCCCTGGCCAGGGTCGCCGGGTCGCAGCTTACATAGACAATCCGCTCCGGCTCAGCCGCCAATATGGCTCTCAGGCACGTGTCGTCGCAGCCTTTCCGGGGCGGATCCACCACCACCACGTCCGGATGCGCAGCATCCTCCCGATCCCCGCCATGGCAAAACTCCTGCAGCACCTCCTCCGCCTTCCCCACGAAGAAGGACGCATTCCCAATCCCGTTGCGCACCGCGTTCTCCCTGGCATCCTCTATGGCCTGGGGCACAATCTCCACCCCGTAGACCTGCTTCGCCTTATCCGCCAGGAACAGGGAGATGGTGCCGATGCCGCAGTACAGATCCCACACCGTCTCCTGCCCGGTGAGCCCGGCGTATTCCAGGGCAAGGCTGTAGAGCTTCTCCGTCTGGACAGGGTTCACCTGGTAGAAGGACAGGGGCGAGATGTGGAAGGTCAGCTCCCGCCCCGTGTAGGGCCAGCCCGGGCTCTCCATGTCCCGGACGCGGATGGTGTCCGAAATGCAGTCCTTCCCCCAGATTGTATGTATCTCCCTGCCCATGATCACATTGGTGCGTTCGGTCTGGATGCTCACGGAGATGCTGGTCATGCCCGCTATCTCGGTCAATTTCCGCAGGAGCCTGTCCTGCCGGGGCAGGAACTCCCCCTGAAAGCCACGCTCTTCTCCCGGCATGTGGCATTCTGCCCGGCTTTCATATCGGCATCCTCCCGCAGCCCTTCCTTTCAGCCCTCGGTGCCCTTCCGCAGACTCTCCTTCCAGCCCCCGACATCCTTCCGTCCCACTGCGCATCCCCCCGGCCGTCCGCCCTGTCCCAATATCCTTTCCCCGGGATACCATTTCTTTCGGCGCACCGCATGACACATCTGTCACTTTTTTATTAATCACCATGCACACCATAATCTCCCCGCTGACGAACCCCTTGCGGATCAGCACATGCCGCACCAGCCCGGTTCCGGATGCCTCATCATAAGCGCTGACCTGATTCTCCCGCATATAATCCAGCACGGCTTCCATGACGGCCTCATTTTCCACAGGCCCCAGCAGGCAATCGGTATTGGGGATGATGCTGTGGGTCCGCCCTGCGTAGAACCCTGCCACCACATTCCCCTCCCTGTCCCTGCCCACGGGATACTGGGCCTTGTTCCGGTAGCGGAAGGGCTCCTCCATCCCCACGATGGGCTCCATCCACCGGTTGACCTCCTCCGGCGCAAAGCCCCCGATGCGGATCAGGCTGTTCCGTATCTTGTCCTGCTTATAGTCCAGCTGCTTCTCATAGGAGAGGGTCTGGAGCTGGCATCCGCCGCACTGTCTGTGGCAGGGGCATTTCGGCTCCACGCGAAAAGGAGAAGGCTCAATGACCTTCTCCAGCCGCGCATAGGCATAATTCTTTTTGCTCTTTACGATCCTCGCCTCCACCCTGTCGCCCACCACGGCATCCTTGACGAACAGCGCAAAGCCGTCCACCTTCCCTATGCCGAAGCCATCGCTTCCCATGTCCTCAATCGTCACCACAGCGAGTTCGTTTTTCTGAAATTTCATACTTTTTCCCGTTATATCCTTTATTGTTCTACGTCTATTCCCGTTTCCCGAATCCTGCCGGATTCCCCCTTTTCTCCAAGATATACTGCATAACGCTGAATACTGCCTAATGTAATCATGCGATTGAACCAGTCAGCGTTATGCAATCTGGTTTCACGGCAAGTGAAATCGTTAGGCAGTATAACTTCTCGGAATCTCCAGGCCGCATATCACGCGGCTTTCCGAAGCTTCTCTGAACCGATTCCCCCGCTGTTCCAGGTGCTACCCGGCTCCGATGCCGGATTCCGTCCCCAAAGATTCCGAGAGCCTGTCAAGGGTCAGGAAAGGCCTGCCCCCTTCCCTCACAGCAAATCCACAGGGAACCTGGCTCTATCGCACCGGCCCCACCAAAGCCTCGCGGTCGCCTCCTCCCGGCTACCTCCGCGAAGCATATCCCAGCCGGCACCAATCCCCGGCGAGGCAAATCCTCCGTGAACGCTTGCCTGAAAATCCGCCGCCCTATGCCAGCTCCGCCGCCAGCGACTTTATCTGCTCCTCATTCTGGGGCTTCATGGCGGACAGCACTGTCACCGTATTTTCCGCAAATGTGATCTCCTTGCACTTCTCCAGCATCCCCCGCATGGCCTTGGCCGCCACAGGGGCCCAGGAGCCGTTCTCGATCAGCCCCACCGTGCGCTTCTGATAGCTGTGCTCCGCCAGCACCGTGAGGAACTGGTGCATGAAGGGATTGACGCTCATATTGTAGGTGTTGCAGGCCAGCACCAGCTTGCTGTAGCGGAAAGCGTCCGCCACTGCCGCCGCCATGTCGTCCCTGGCCAGGTCGTAGACGGCCACTGTCACGCCCCTGTCGCGCAGTTCCTCCGCCAGACGGGCCGCCGCCGCTTTCGTGTGCCCGTACACAGAGGCATACGCCACTACCACGCCGTCCTCCTCCGGCTCATAGGAAGACCATTTGTCATACAGCCCCAGATAATACTCCAGGTTCTCCTCCAGCACAGGCCCGTGGAGCGGACAGATCTTCCGGATCTCCAGCCCCGCCGCCTTCTTCAGCACGTTCTGCACCTGGGGGCCATACTTCCCCACGATGCCGATATAATACCGCCTGGCCTCATCCGCCCAGTCCTCCTCCACGTCCAGAGCCCCGAACTTCCCGAAGCCGTCCGCCGAGAACAGCACCTTGTCCGCCGGGTCATAGGTCATCATCACCTCGGGCCAGTGCACCATGGGCGCGCACACGAAGCTCAGCTTATGCCGCCCCAGATCCAGCTCCGCCCCGTTTGCCACGGGCATCCGCTTCACCTCAGCCCCCAGAGAGAAGAACTGGTCCATCATCTTAAAGGCCGGGGCGGTAGCCACCACCTGGGCCTCCGGATACTTTTCCAGGAAAAGGGGGATACAGGCCGAGTGATCCGGCTCCATATGCTGCACCACCAGGTAATCCGGCCTGCGCCCTCCCAGGGCCGCCTCCACGTTCCCCAGCCACAGGGCACCGAACCCCGCGTCCACGGTATCCATCACCGCAATCCTCTCGTCCAGTATCACATAGGAATTGTAGGCCATCCCGCCAGGCACCTGATACTGCCCCTCGAACAGATCCACCTCGTGATCGTCCACGCCTACATACAAAATATCGTCCGTCACCTTCATCTTGCACCTCCACGCGCCCTTTGCGGGCATTCCTTCTATATTTAAGACTTCCTCTCAAATCCTGCTCTTAAGCATGTCCTTCATTCTTTGCCCGAAACCGTATGTCCCTATTCTCTGGTAGCCCGCAGATTGGACTCGAACAGCCGGTTGTACCCCAGCCACCCCTGGTTCCCGCTGTTGTTCTCCAGTATCTCCTTGAAGGTCTCCAGCTTCGCGTCCGTGTCGTCCGCATAGTTCAGCGCCAGGGCCTCCATCAGCGCCGGGAGCTTGGGCGAGCCGTACTCGTATTTCCCGTGGTGGGCCAGTATGCAGTGCTGTACCTGGGCCAGCAGCCCATGGGGGAAGCCGTGGATTGCCGCCGCCTTCTCCGCCACCATCTGGGAGCCCATGACGATATGCCCCAGCAGTTGGCCGTCATCCGTGTAGTCGTTTTCCGGGAAAGGGGAAATCTCCTTCACCTTGCCGATGTCATGGCACATGGCCGCCGTCAGCAGGAGATCCCGGTTCAGGATCGGATACGCGCCGCAATAGTAGCCGCACAGCTTCGCCACACTTAAAGTATGCTCCAATAATCCGCCTACAAACCCATGGTGCACCGTTTTTGCGGCAGAAGAATGGCGGAATTTTCTGACAAATTCATCGTCAGCCAGGAAAAAGGACTCCAGGAGCTGTTTCAGCCAGGGATTCCGGATGCTGTCCACCATGTCCAGAAGCTCCGCGTACATCTTGTCGTTGTCCTTTGCGCTCACCGGCAGATAGTCCGCCGGATCGTATTCCCCCTCCCGGCAGACCCGGATCCGCTTGATGCTGACCTGCAGCGAGCCCTGGAAGCTGTTCACATCGCCGCAGACATCGATGTAGTCCAGGGTGTCGTAGTTCCCGATGCCCGGGTTGCCCGGCTCCCAGACCTTTGCGTCGATGACGCCTGTCTTGTCCTGCAGGATCACGTTCTCATAGGATTTCCCGTTCTTGGTCACTGCCGCCTGTTTATGCTTGCAGAGGTAGATATCGGAAATCCTGTCCCCCTCCTTCAGATCTCTGATGAATTTCATTTACCTGACTCCTCCCAACTCAATATTGAACTTCATTTCCTTATATTCTTCCTGGGCCTGCCGCATGACTGTGACCTCCACTGTCTGCCCGGGCTCCAGATCCATCAGCGCGTTGCTGTATTCCATAAAGCCGGATACGCCTTTCTCCCCGATGGCCGTAATCACATCCCCCCGCTGGATGCCGGCCCGCATGGCCGGGGAGTCCATGTCGAATTCCTCCACATAGGCCCCGAAGGGGATCCCAAGCTCCGCGTTGACCTCCCGGGGCACATCCTCCCCCCGGATGCCCAGGTAGGCGATCTCCGCCCCGTTGGACATCTTCTCCACAGTCCTCTGCAGGTCCGTGATGCCATAGGCCGTGATCAGGTTCTTCATGTCCGAGCCTGTCCTGTGATTCGTGATGAATCCGATCATCTTCCCCTGCAAATCGAACAGGGCGCCGCTGGCGTTCTGGCTTCCGCTGATGTCCGTCAGCAGAATCCGGTAGTTCCTGTCCGCTGTGGATACGGTGGTGCCGGATGCGGTTATCATGCCGTAGCTCAGGGAATTGCTGGTTCCCATGGGGCTGCCCACGGCGATGACCGGCGTCCCGGCCAGACTCTTCGCATTGGAGTATCCGAATTCCACGATGGGGAGCCCGCTCTCCGGTTCCTCCGGATTCCGGGCTGTCTGGCCGCCCGAATCCTGGGCCCCTGTGTTCCCCTGGCCCGGGCTGCCCGAAGCGCCCAGGTCTCCCGGCTCGTCCGGGTTCTCATCTTCCGGGGCATCCGAATCCTGATTGCTCGGAGCGCCCGCGCCTGTCGGATTGTCCTGGACCCCCGCTTCGAAACCGTCCTGCGCATTCCCTGGCCCGCCCCTTACCGCATCGCTCAGCTCCTCCAACGGCACTGAAAGCACCGCCAGATTGGTGGCCTCATTATATTGCTTTAGCTGGGCCCCTGTCTGGGATTCGTCATAGAAGGTCAGCAGCAGCCTTTCCGCGGACCTGATGGCGGAATAATCCGTCAGAATCAAAAGCTCCATGCCGTTTTCGAAAATGATGACGCCGGAGCACTGGTTACTGCGCTCCTGCACGCTGTTGAACCAGTCCAGGTTGGAGGTCACCGCCGTCACCGTCACGACGCTGCGGCCCAGCTCGTTTCCATAGTCGTGGAGGGCCGTGTACAGCTGCTTATAATGATTCAGGTCGAAGGTGACCTGGGACAGGATGTCCTGCACCTGCTCTTCCCCCAGCGGCACGTAAGTGTCCCCGCCGTCCCCGGGATTCCGTGTGGGCTCCGGGGTGGGGGTGGGCGCAGGCGTGGGCTCCGGGCTTTCCGTGGGAAGGTTCTCCGCCAGCATCTCCTCCGGCGACATCTCCTCCTTATCCTCCGGGAACTCCACGGTCTGTATCTCCGGCTCCTCCTTCGGGTACAGCCAGTTGCTGATCACCGGCTCCAGCACAAGGAAGGTGACGCAGGCCACCAGGCCGAAGATCACCGCCATGGACACCGTGATGATCGTCCGGCGGATCAGCTTCTTCTTGTTCACCGGCTTTTCCTTGATCTTCTCTATCAGGAATTCTTTATTTCCGTCGAGGAATTCTTTATTTCCGTTGTGGAAATCCTTCTGCCCATCGAGAAGGCCTCTCTGCTCTTTCCGCTCCTGGTCAGGCATTTGCGCTCCTTTCGCTTATCCCCGGTACGCCGTGCATGAATTCCCGATTAATCAGCGCCTGATGTCCGCGCCGGCACAAGGCGGGGAAAGGATGCAATGGGGGCGGCCACAAGTCATTTCTGTCTCTAAGTATACAAAAATATGGAAGAAAAGTAAAGTTATCTTCCAACAGAATTTTTGTTGACATTCCGGCGGAGGCGATCCCCCTACCGATACCCGTTCACATCATAATACCGCAATAACAGCCCCACCACTTTACAGTAGCTCAGCCTCCCCTCCGGCACGCCGTTGAGCCGAAGCCCCACGTCCGACAGCTGGTCCGACACCGCGTCCACCACCTCGGCGCCCACAGATGCCGTCTCCTCCACCCTGGCCCGCTCCCTCTCGGTCAGGAACACATTGTCCTCATGCACCTGGGGCAGTATGGGCGCTGCCGCCAGATACCGCTCGTACCCCGCCGCCTGGCGGAAATCCCTGTCGATATAATACAGCACGCTCAGGTAGCCGCTGTAACGGAAATAGATATCCTCTGACCCCACACAGGCCAGATACCCGATCAGGTTCGCCTCGTCCTCCCGGATGAACCCCTTCAGATGGGCCAGCTCATGGCACATGGTGGAAGGCATGTTCATCACGTACATCACATCATTGTAATTGGCTTCCATGGAAAAGGGGTAGAAGCACCCCGCTATGTACCGCCTGCTCAGGAAATCCGAACAGCGCAGGGGTTTGGGCGCGGGGTAGAATCCGTCCAGCCCGCTGTAAGTCGTACCTAGCTCCCCCATGGCTGCCCTTGCCGCCTCCGCCATGTCCCCGCCATAGGAAATGGAGCCGTCCTCATTCCTGGGAATCCGGCAGCACAGGGTATTGCACTGCTCCACCACGAAATTCCGCAGCGCCTCCAGCTCCTCCAGGCCGTATTCCGCGGCGGCGGCTTCCAGATACTTCTCCCCGAAGCCGGAGGTATGGTAGAGTATGGCGCTGTTCAGAGTCATCAGGACGAATACTGTCAGCAGTATCCACATGGCCCCTGTGCAGTATGCCCTGCTAAAGCTCCTCAAGGCCCCTGGCCGTTCCGGCGGGGCATCCTTCCGGCCCCTCCGCCTCTCCCGCGCCCCTCCCCGGGCCTCTGCCTGCTTTCGCCCTTCCCCGGGTCCGGACATCCTTCCGGCCAGCCATATCAGCCCCAGAGCTCCTCCCAGCGCCCCGAAGCCCAGCCCCAGCCCGATCAGCGCCTCCCCAACAGAAAAAGGAACCATGCCCATGGCCCGCCCGTAGGTCTCCACCCATATCCGAAATACATGGGCGGCATACCAGTCGCAGAACCGTTCGCTGCTCCACGCCAGAACGTGCAGCAGAAGCATGATCCCCAATATGCTCATATATGTAATCCTTCGGCGCCGTCTCCGGCCGCCCGCAGCATCCCTGTCCATCCCCGCGCCCCCCCTGTCCCTGGGGAGGCTTATGGAAACACTCCCCCATGTATACAGTATAGCACAGATGGCAGGAACTGCTGTTTCCTTATTTTACCATAAAACGCTACCCGGAATGCCCTTCTTCCATGGAATGCCCTTCTTCCATTGGAATGCCCTAGCCCCTCATCCTATCCCACCTTCGCCACAATGACCTGAACCCCGGCATCCTCCATCTTCTTCATGTCAATTTCATTATAGCTGAAAAAGAGCCGCCGGAACATACCGACAGCCCTCTCTTCATCCTTATCCAGTTTTCAGCCTTTCAGAGCCGCCTCAACCATCTTCGCCAGCAATCCTTCCTTGCCCGCAATGTCCGCCACCAGCTTGAACTGGTTCCGGGCCCGGTCTAAGTTGTGATGCTCTCTGTGGATTTTGAAGTAGGTATCCCCGTTCAGGTAGTCCGTGAGGAACCGGATGCCGCACTCATAGGTCATCAGCTTCACGGACAGAGGCAGCAGCGCCAGCTCATCCTCGGTCAAAGCTTCCCGCATCTCGCTTAAGTATCCCTTTGCGAAGGCCTCGAAGGCCCTCTCGTCGAACCAGACCTTGTCCAGCTCCACCTCGTCCTCCGCCGCAGTGGAGCCGCCGATGCGCAGGGCGTCCCCGAAGTCGTAGAGCATGCTGCCCGGCATCACGGTGTCCAGGTCGATGACGCAGACGGCCTTTCCCGTGTCCTGGTCGAAGAGTATGTTGTTGATTTTGGTGTCGTTGTGGGTCACTCGGACAGGAATCCTGCCCGCCTCCATCCCCTGCACCACGCTGCCTGCCCAGGAGGCGTTCTCCAGGGCGAAATCAATCTCCGCCCGGACGCTGCCCGCCCGGCCCGCCCTGTCCTCCCGGATGGCCTGCCGCAGGGCCTCTATGCGCTTCGGCGTGTGGTGGAAGTCTTTGATAGTCTCGTGGAGCCTCTCCACCGGGAAGTCCGCCAGAAGCTTCTGGAAATGGCCGAAGCCCACCCCCGCCTCGTACAGATCCTCCGGGGTTTTTGAGTTCTCGATGGTCTTGGTGCCCTCCACGAAGCGGTAGACGCGGAAGACATTCTCGTCATCCACTTTATAATATCTTCCGCCCTCCAAGGTAGGCACCACCGTAAGCGTCCCCCGCTGGAAGTCCCCTCCGTCCTCTTTGATCCTCTCCCGCAGGAACGCCGTGACGTTCTCGATGTTCTCCATGAGCTGATCCGGATTCCGGAAGATGGAGGTATTGATCCTCTGAAGGATGTACCGCGGCATGGTGACCAGGTAGGTGTCGTTGATATGACCGTTGCCGTACCCCTCCGCCACCGTGCCGATTGCAAAATGCTTCAAAATATCGTTCCTGTCGATTTCTCTGCTCATATCCGCTCCCGCTCGTTCTCATCCACTATCATATGCCACTTTCCCTTTGTGAAATCAGGGAAATCCACCACGGCGCCGCCCTTTGCGATGGACATCTCGGACAGGGCCGTCACTGCCATCCAGCTGGCCGCGTCGTACACATCCACAGGCATGGGGGCGTCCTCCCGCAGGCAGCGGAAGAAGGTCTCGAACTCCAGCCAGTCCATGCCGTCATGGCCGCCCTTGACGCCCTCCTCGATGTATTTCTTCCAGACGGGGTGGTCGTACTCTTCCTCATAATCCTTGGCGTTTCCCACGCAGTGCTTCAGCCAGTCGAAATCATGGTCGCTGTCCTCCTTCCTGTCCAGGAAGACGGAATCCGTGACCTCCTCGTACATGCCCCTGGTGCCCCTGACGTTGAAGCCGCGGCTGTAGTACCTGGGCAGGGTGGTGTCCAGGGTCAGGGCGATGGTCTCTCCTCTGGCGCATTTGATCACAGTGCTCACCACGTCCCCCTGGGTGAAGGTCTCGTTCATGAGCCTCTCGTCGTCGCTCTTGTTGGCCCTGACATAATCCCGCAGGCCTGCCGCCTTGGAGGCCGTGGAGCTTAAAGTAAGCATCCGGTTGCCGTGGTTGATGTCCAGCACCTTTGCGATGGGGCCCAGCTCATGGGTGGGATAGTTCTCGCAGTTCCTGCTGATGTAGTTGCGGAGCCTGTAGTGCCTGTTCTCCTTCCCGAAAGCAATCTCGCTGCGCAGGTCGTGGTGATACCCTCCGGCGCAGTGCACCACCTCGCCGAAGAGGCCTTTCTTCACCATGTTCAGGACCATCATCTCCCTGCGGCCGAAGCAGCAGTTCTCCAGGAGCATGAAGGGCGTGCCGGTCTTCTCATAGGCCTCCACCAGGTCGTAGCAGTCCCTGATTTCATAGGCCCCGCCCACCTCCACGGCCACGGCCTTGCCCGCGTACATGGCGGCCAGCGCGATCTCCACATGGGTCTCCCAGGCGGTGGCCACGATGACGGTATTTACATTCTCATCTTTCATTACATCATGATAGTCAGTATAGGCGGCAGGCCTCGCCTGTCCGAACTTCTCTACCAGCTCGGCGCCCTTCTGCACCCTGTCCTCATAGACATCGCACACTGCCACCACCTGCTCCTTCTGGGGGAGCACCGCCCACTCCAGCAGCCCGTACCCTCTGCCCCCCAGTCCGATGAATCCAATCCTGATGTCCTTCATTTCCGTATCCCTCCATGTCGTTTCTGCTTCCCTGCGGAAAGCGTCCTGTTACGGTTCACCGTCTCCCGGCACCCTGTAAACCATTTCCCGCCCCGGGCTGTGGAAAATGTCTTTACAGCGCCTTCTGTAATTGTTATCATAGCATTAGTAAAAGTATATATCTATGTCATAACGGCTCATTTATATATACTTTTGGCTCATTCGGTGAGGAGGGCTCCCGGCGGGAGCGGAAGGGAGGGCTCTAATGGAAAATTCTATGGTCTGGCTGGCATATTCCGTGAAGGAGCAGATTCGGATTACAGATATGTATTCCCTCTTCGAGGTGCATTATGGGAACGGATACGCGTTCCCCGGGGAGAGCCACAATTTCTGGGAATGCCTCTATGTCATGGAGGGGGAGGTCTGCGCCTCCGGGGACGAGAGGGTGTACAATCTCCCCAGGGGCTCCATCATTTTCCACAGGCCCCTGGAGCTGCACAAGTTCATCGTGAACGGGCCCCGGGGCGCGGATCTGCTGATCTTCTCCTTCGCCGCCGAGGGGCCGCTGACCTCCTATCTGGCCAAAAAGGTCTTCCAGCTGTCGGAGGCCCAGCAGGGCATTATCGCCTCCATGCTCTCCTTCCTCCATGCCAGGACGGAGGGCTCCGGCAGCAGGGGCCCGGAAGACAACAGCGCCCAGTCCTTCCTGGAGCCCTTTCTCACCAGCCCTACCTATTCCCAGATGCTGGCCACCTTTCTGCAGCAGCTGATGCTGTCCCTGGCGGAGACGGGGGCCGTATCCTCGGTGTCCTCCGCGCCGGACGCGGTTACCTTCCGTAGGGCCATCAGCTATCTGAACAGCAATGTCCGCGCCCAGCCTCCGGTGCCGGAAATCGCACGGTATTGTAATGTCAGTGAGGCGAGCATTAAGCGGGTTTTCGATAAGTATGCGGGGATGGGTATTCATAAGTATCTGTTGAAGCTGAAAATCAAGGCGGCGGCGGAGCTCCTCCAGAGCGGGGAGAGCGTCTCCAGCGTGGCGGCGCAGCTGGGGTTCAATAATCAGAGTTATTTTTCGCGGGCTTTTAAGAGGGAGACGGGGGTTGTGCCTTCTAGCTTGAAGTAGGGCGGGATGTGGGGGGATTGCGGCGATGGGACGGAGAGGGGCGGTGGGGCTCTCCCAAAGCCCCACCGCCCCTCTCCTGGTTTTGCGGCAGATTTTATAGCTTTTTAGCACGGGCCTTTTAGGGAGAACATTAAGGTGTCTCCTAGGCGCATTTCTACCCTAAGTTCCGTTAGGTTGTGGCCGTAGTAGCGGTTTTCGTAGACTTCGTAGGGACTGCAGGGCTCTTTGAAGCGGATGGTATGCTGTCCCTTGTAGGAGGCGTGGATGGTGACGAAGTTGGCGTTGGCATAAATTATGTCGTCCTGAGTGTTGTACAAGTGGCAGCCAGCGTACTCTGCCAGGGAGGCAATCAGCTCGGAACGCAGGATCTGGGGGGCACAGTAGACGCTGGTCCATCCTTCCATCTCTCGTATGGCATAGGCGGGGAGGGCGAGTTCGCAGTAGGTGCCGAGGATGTGGGCGCCTGGGTCGTCGATGTAGAAGCCGGGGGTCATGTAGGCGGGGGCCAGGACATTTTCCAGCCATACGTTGCTGTGGACGTCTCTGTCGATATAGCCGTAGCGCCTGTCTTCTACGGCATAACGCACGGCAGGGTGGCTCAGGTCGGTTATCTTGAAGCGGGGGGAGCAGGTGCGGTCTATTCGGCCTACGTGCATGCCGATCAGGTTTTCTATGTTGGCGTTGTCCATGATGTGTTCCGCGTCTGGGTTCAGGAAACCAGGGGCGTAGAGCCAGAGGACTACGGCTCCGTTTTTCCTGGCTTTTTGCAGCACGGCTTCCCGCTCGGCATCTGTCAGGCGGAAGAGGTTCATCATGATGTAGAGTTTGTAGTCGGGCATGTCTTCTCTTTCCAGGTCGTTGTGGAAGTAGTAGTCCACGGGCGCGCCGATCCGGTGGAGGTCTGAGGTGCGGTAGTAGTCCAGCATCATCATGTTGGTGTAGGCGGATACGGTGTGGCAGCTTTCCTGGTCGTAGATGAGGGCTATCTCATTGTTTTTGACGCGGTTCAATCCATAAGAGAACTCTGCTATCTCTTTCTGGCGGGCAAAGAGACGGTAGATGGCCTCGTGCCGGTAGCGGCCGCCCTCCGCATGCTGGTCGAACCACCAGGCGTAGATGTCCTCGCAGAGCACCCGGGCAAAGTCGCGCTTCAGGGTAACGATGCTGTCGCGGGTGTCGTACAGGCCCATGGCATCACGGTAGAAGCTGTCTTCCAGGTGAGTGCGGCTGTCCTCTTCGGCCACGAACATCTGGCCCCGGAGGCGGAAGGAGTCCTGCATCTCCCGCTGGGCCACGCAGCCACCGGGCTCACGGTTGTTGTAGACACCGGGGGCTGCCAGGAAGTCCACCTTGCCGCTGTCCAGGATGGTCAGGGTGGCGGTGGCAGTAGTGCTGTTGTAGAAGTCGGTGCATCCGTAGGAGCCGTAGAAGGCGCCTACCACCTTTCCGGTATAGCGGGCCTTTAAAAGGGCAGCGAAGTGGACGATGGCCTCCGCGGTAGCTTCGTGGAGGGCATCGTAGAAGTCGGCTACATAGGCGTAGTCTTCCATGTTCAGGAAGACGCCCAGGTTGGTGGGCTTTTTGGCGTTGATGTCGATGTTCTTGCCGATGATGCGCTCAGCGCTTTCGTAGTATTTCATAGCGTCCAGGACGCCCTCCTCCATGTGGATGTGGTATTGTTCTTCCACGTTGGGGACAATGGGCGCGTCAAAGGAGGCATCGTCCCGCTTCCAGGCTTTACGGAGCTTCTCTTCGGTGCCGTAGCGTTTCCGCAGGAAATTGCCGTAGGATTTCAGGAAAGCCGGGGAAAAGTCGCCGTATTTGTTCTTGGCCCGGTCGCAGATGGCGTTCACGGGATACCATTCGGAGGTGCCGCCTGCTGCCAGGAAGTAGCCGATGACCCTGTGGGCGAAGGGCAGCCTGTCGATGGCGTCGCAGAACTCTTTCAGGGCTTTTCCGGCAGCGGCCTTCCACTTGTCGGAGGCGAAGGAGTACATGCCGGGGATTTCGTCTTTGTGCACCTCGGAGGAGAGGATGGAGGGCTCGTGGCTTCCGTCCTGGTAGGTGATCAGCTCATCCGGGTTCTCTTCCATCCAGTCCACGGGCGGGTGGAGGCCTATGCGCACGATAATGTAGGCATCGGGCACCTGGGACAGCAGGACTTCCGCATTTTTCACAAAGGCCTCCAGGCCGCTGGGCTCATGGCAGGGGACGCCGTTTTCGTCCGTGCAGTCTTTCCCCGGGCGGAGCCAGTCGGTGTTGGTCATGAGGAAGAAGACCCGCAGGCCTGCCTCCCCCAGGTGTCTGATATAGTCCGGTTTGTTGAATCGCACGGTCATGGCCATGGGCGGGAATGTCTTCCCGTCGATTACCAGCGCGGGGCTTCCGTTGACATTCTTTACTTCTGCAAAGCACATATCTATACCTCCATTGCTACTCTTCTATCAATCAAATACCCCTCTGCAAGCAACGGGGCATCAAGCTTGCAACGCTGCAGAGCATTTGACCCTCGCGGCATTCGCCAACTGGCCGTGTAAGCACGGCCGCTTGGCTCATTGCTCGCGGGAATAAATCATTGCAAGTCCGTAAGAATGCCCTTGTACGTCGGGCATTCTTACATGTGAGATCGGCTTGCAGAACGAATTCATTCGCCTGCAAGCCCAGAACTTCTTCTCTCACCTTACAGCGCCCCGCATGTTTCCAGGGCACTGGTCGAAATTGAGATTATTCTTTTACGGAGCCAACGGTGATGCCCTTCACGAAGAATTTCTGGAGGAAGGGGTACACCACCAGGATAGGGATGATGGCGATGAACATCTGGGCGCTGCGGACGGTCTTTTCGCTTAGGCTGGACAGCAGGGCCAGCTGCTCGGGGGTCATGTTGGTCATGGTCTGGTTGTTGTTGATGACCTGGGTGGCCAGGTAGGTGGCCATGGGGTAGTTGTTGGGGTTGTTCATGTAGAACATGCCGTCGAACCAGGCATTCCAGTGCCCTATCATGGAGAACAGCAGCAGGGATGCCAGGGAGGGCTTGGACATGGGCAGGATGACGCGGATCAAGGTCTGCCAGTGGTTGGCCCCGTCCACGAAAGCCGCCTCCTCTATGGCCCTGGGAAGACCCTTGATGAAGTTCATCATGATGATCACGTTCCAGATGCTCATGGCGGAGGGCAGTATCAGCACCCAGAAGCTGTCCAGCAGGTGCAGGTTCTTGATGACCATGTAGGTGGGAATCAGGCCGCCGCCGATGAACATGGTGACAGCGAAGTAGGCCATGTATGCCGTCCTGGCCCTGAACTGCCTGGAGGAGCGGGACAGGGGGTAGGCCGTTATCGCGATGATCGCCATGTTGAACACCGTTCCCACCAGCACGCGGGCCAGGGAGATGCTCACGGAGTGGAAGAAGTCCTTTTTGGAGATCAGGTACTCGTAGGCCTTCAGGGAGAATTCCACGGGCACGAAGCCTACCCGGCCTGCCATGGCCGCGCTGCTGGAGCTTAAGGACATGGCGAATACGTGCAGGATGGGCAGGATGCAGGACAGCGCCATAAGGGTCAGGACGATGGTATTGAACACCTGATAGATATAAAAGCTTACGGACCGCTTGACTTTCATACTTACACCTCCTTTAAAATACGCGGTAATCGCTCTTTTTATAGAGAATCCAGTAGCTGAGTCCTACAAAGATGAGCGAGACGACAGATTTGAACAGGCCCATGGCCGCGGCGGCGGAATACTGGTGCCCCGCGATGCCCAGTCTGTATACCAGCGTATCCAGGATGTCCACGGTCTTCTCCACGGTGGGATTGTACATGACCAGAATCTGCTCGAAACCTGCGTTCAGGATGCCGCCCAGGCCCAGCACGGTCAGCACGGCCACCATGGGCAGGATGCTGGGCAGAGTCACATGCAGCACCTGCTGCCAGCGGCTGGCGCCGTCCACTCTGGCCGCCTCGTACAAGGCCGCATCCACGTTGGTGATGGCCGCCAGGAGGAGCACTGTATTATAGCCCATGCCTTTCCATACATCCGAAGCGATGATAATCGTCCGGAAATACTTGTTGCTCACCAGGAAGGCGATGGGTTCTATGTTGAACAGGCTCTGCAGCACATTGTTGATGATGCCGTCATAGGCGAAGATCTCCAGCAGCATGCCTGCCAGAATCGCCCAGGAGAAGAAATAGGGGATGAAGACGATGGTCTGCACGGAGCGCTTGAACCAGCTCTTCACCACCTCATTGAGCATCAGGGACAGAATCAAGGGCACCAGGATGCTCAGGATGATCTTGAAGAACGCGATGATAAAGGTATTCACGAATGCCTGACGGAAGCTGGGCATGGTGAATATATAGGCGAACTGGTCAAAGCCTACGAACTTTGACTTGGTGAAGCCCAAGAGGGGCTTAAAGTCCTGAAAGGCCATAATCAGGCCGAACATGGGCAAATACGCGAAGACCGCGGTGAAAATCACCGCCGGAAGCAGCATGACATGCAGCTCCCTGGTCTTGTACAGACCCTTTTTCTTCTTTTCTTTCTTAACATCTGCCATGGATACAGCTCCTTTCCCAATCCGGACTCCGAAAGCTCCACAGGGCCGCCGCTCATTCCAGCGGCGACCCCGTCTCGCTTCCGGCCCACTTACGTGTGCCAATCCTTATTTATTCTGATACCACTCGTTCACTTCTTTCGCGATGTCATCGCCGCCCTGGGCCTTCCACTGCTCCACGAAGGTGTCGAAGTAGGAAACGGGTTCCTCGCCCATGATGATGCTGATGTAGGCATTGTCACGCAGCTTGTTCAGCTCGCCCTGCTTGGTAATCATGGAAGGTGTGGTGACATAGACCTCATCGTAGATGATGTTGGCGCTCTCTACGGTCTTGATCATGTTGTCCACGCCGCCGTCCTCGGCCAGACGACTGAAGTATGTTCCCCAGGCCACGCCGTCATCCGGGTTCTCCATGTAATTCAGGTAGGATGCCCAGGAACCCCAGAACTCGTTATTACGGGGCGCTTCCTCCAGGCTGATTTCTGTCTTTCCCTGCTTTGCGAACTCGTTGATGACCTCAAAGTTCTGGCGCAGGCAGGTAGGGGAGTAGATCCTCCAGGGTACCCATGTGTACACGTAGCTGTTCCACTCGGTCTTCTCTTCCTCGGTCATGGCGTTCTGCACTTCAGGCGGGCTGTTCTTCAGGGTATACTGCAATGACCAGTATATCAGCTTGAAGATTACCTCGGGATGCTCGCAGTTCAGTCCTACGCCGATGAAGTTGTTCACGGGATAGCGGGAAATCATGATGTCAGGCTGCTCCCCGTCCAGGGAGAGGTTGGGTCCGACTACCCAGTCTGCCTCAGGGTGCTCCACCTTGTTGCTGTTCAGCGGCCAGTTGGGAACCCACCAGGAACCGGGTACGATGGCGTACTTTCCGGCCACGATGTCGCTTACCACCTGGGAGTCTGCCGCCCAGATATCATAGGCCGCAAAGTCTTTCTTGAAATAGCCCTTGTTGTACCACTCGTTGAGCTTGGTCAGCGTCTCTTTGTTTTCCTCTCTGATGCCGGCGTATTCCAGGGTGCCGTTGTTGTCGTACCAGCCGCCTGCCCATGTCTCATAGGCGTGGAAGAAGGGTGAAAAGTCTCCCAGCTGGGCATCGATGTAGTTCTTGCAGGCAGGAAGCACAGGGCCGCCGGTGGCCTCCATCAGCTTGTCGCAGAGGGCCTCGAACTCCTCGATGGTCTTGGGCAGCTGATCCTTGGAAGTGATGCCTACCTCCTTGAGCTGGTTCATGTCGTAGTACATCTGGGATGTCATCTGCGCGGGATCCGTGCCCATGGGCAGTCCGTACAGCTTGCCGTCCTTCTTGCCGACATCGATGAAGCTGCCGTCAAAGTTGTAGATGTTCTCCAGGTCGGGGCAGGTGTACTGCTCATAGGCCTCTGTCAGGTCGAGCAGGCCGCCCTGGCTCACCAGATCCTCGAAGTCGTTGGGTCCTAACATGACAATATCAGGCACATTGCCGGCCGCCAGCTCCGCGCCGAACTTCTGGGAGTACTGGTCTGCGTTCACAATCCAGTCGTAAATCAGGTTGATGTTCAGCTCTTCCTTCAGCAGCTTTACGGCCGTGGAAGTCTCGGGGGTCACGTCCGCGGGGGTGTCCGGATTCTCGGACTCGCGGTACTGCAGCACGATATGGATGTCCACAGGCTCCGGATAAGGCTCCAGCAGCAGCGCCTCGGCCGTCCCGGCTCCGCCTTCCGCAGGGGCCTCGGCCTCTCCGCCAGCTTCCTCGCCAGACTCCTCGGGAGCGCTCTCCTCAGGGGCCTGGGAAGACTCCTCCGTCTTGCTCTCGGCGGCTCCGCTGCTCTCCGTGGATGCAGGCTCTCCGCCACAGGCTGCCAGGGACGCAGCTGTCATTATCGCCACCAAAAGGGCCGATAACCATCTCTTTTTCGTAGATTTTTTCATACTTTTCCTCCTTGTCACATATTTTTTGTTGACATGTACATTATATCTTTTATAGATTTTGGTTTTAAGGGTTTATTGTACAAAAAAGCAGGATAATTATGTCTCTGCTTCCTGCCAGACACAATTATCCCTCTTTTTAAATACTTTTGTACACTTTTCTGCCTTTTTATGGTTTCTTTCATCATTCTTGGTGATTTTCACGAAACTGCTTTGGATTATCTCCCACCCGCTCCCGGAAAATCCGGCGGAAATACCGCTCGTCCGCATAGCCTACCTGCTTCGCGATCCAATAGATGGGCTGCTTCGTCTCGCGCAGATACTTTTTCGCCGCCTCGATTCTCAGATCGTTCAGATAGGTGACGAAGGTCTTTCCCGTGAGGTTCTTGAACTTCCGGGAGAAATGGCTCTTGCTCATGCCCGTCAGCCGCAGCAGCTCCTCCAGGGTGATGTCCCGGTCCATATGCTCCCTGATATAGTTCATGGCCCGGTGAATCTCCTCCATGGCGGCCAGCTCCCCGTCCGTCCCCTCAATGCTTCGCAACACTAATCCGCGCACCTCGTCGAACCATTCCCGCCACTGGTACCACCACAGGAAATGCCCTGTCTCTTCAAAGTACCGGGAGATGTCCTTGCCCGAGAATTCCGCCCAGTGCAGGTCGAAATGGTAGAACAGCGCCACGCGCTCCTCCGCGGAGAGCGCCGCCGTCCGAATCCGCGCCATCCCCTTTTCGTAATCCTCGTCCCGGGCCATGAACGCCATCTCCAGGCTAAACTGCAGGGCCTCCTTTTTGGCACAGCCGCCCCGCTCCCGCAGCAGCTCCGGGAAGGCGTAGGCATAGCAGTACTCCCCCGGCCTCCTGTCCTGGAAAAGCTGGCGCTTCCCGGCGGTGGCAAGAGCGTTCTCCAGCCTCTCATAGGGCACGCCTGAAATCTCCCCAATCTCCAGGAGCGTGGTGCGCTCCCTGTCGAAACGGCCCGCCATGTCCTTCAGCAGGACCGCATCTACGGTGCAGGGCAGCAGGAAGGAGGTCTCGTTCAGAAGCTCGTAGGCCATTCCCTGGCCCTCCAGTCTGGCGGCCGCAGCCTGGGCCTGGTAGAAATCCGGCAGTTCCCAGACATAGACGGTCTCCCCCTCCACCTTCCGCTCCCGTCTCTGGCAATGCCGCTGCACCTCCAGATAGCGCTTCCGCACCCCCTGCATGAAGACATCCACATTCTCCTCCTCGATCTGGGCCTTGGTGATATAGTCCAGGATGCCGATGCGCAGGGCCTGCTGAATCAGCTCGAACTCCTGGTGCATGGTCAGCACCACCAGCTGGAGACCGGGAAAGGACTGGCGCACCTGCTGCAGGAAGGGGATGCCGGACAGGCCCGGCATCTCCAGGTCGGAGAAGAGGATGTCCGCTCCCTTTTCCCCCAGGAAGCGCAGGGCCTCCTCGCTGCTGCCGGAATCCCCTACTACTTCCATGTCGTATTTCTCCCAGTCAATCAGCCCGATGATGCCCCGGCGCACCAGCTTCTCGTCATCCACCACGTATACCCTGATCATCTTCTACCCCCCTGCCCGTCCCCGGGCACAGACCGTCCCATTCCCCACCTGCAGGCACATCGCCTCTGACGGGAAGCCCTCCCGGCAAAGGCGCGGCATCTCATCTCACGGAGCACATTCCCCTGGCGTCCTTCACGATGGCCTCCGCCGCAAAGGGGACGCGGATCTCCACCACATTGAAGCCGTCCTCCAGCCGCTCCGCCTGCAGGACGAACTCGCTCCCGTAAAAGCTCTCCAGCATCCGGGCCACGTACTGCAGGCCGATGCCATTGGCGGACACGTCCTGCTTCTGCTCCAGCACCTGGCGAATCTTCTCCGGGTCGATAGGGCTGCCGTTGTTCTTGATCAGGATGGAAATCTTGCCGTTGGCCAGAAGCTCCACCTCGATACGAATCTCCCCCCTGTCGCAGCCGCTGTGCTTGATGGCGTTTTCTACTACAGGTTGCAGTATAAAGCGCGGCATCACGGTCTGCAGAATCTCCGGATGCTTCCCCGTATCCACCACAAACTGGATGTCGTACCGAAGCTGCTGGAGCACGATATAGGCCCTTATGGCCTCCAGCTCCTGCTCCAGAGTGGTGGCCTCGTCCCGGGACATATTATATAGAAGAAGCCTGTTGAGAGCGGCAATGAAGCGGGTCATCTCCCTGTCCTGCTTCCCCGCCGCGTACCACTTCAGGGTGTCCAGGGTATTGTAGAGGAAATGGGGATTGATCTTCCCCAGCACTACCCGTACCTCCAGCTCCCTGCGCCGCTTCTCCTCGTCCTGCACCTTGCCTAAAAGCCGCAGGATATTCTTTTTCATCTTGTCGAACAGCTCGAAATGCGCGTCGAATTCCCGGATGTTCATCCGCTCCACCCTGGACTCCACATCCTCGTCCTCCGCGATGGCCCGCAGGCCCTCGTCGAATCTGGTGAAAGCCTTATAGATGCTCCTCCACTGAAGCACAGAGATCAGGATACAGAAGGAAATCACGAACAGGGTCACCAGCCCCAGGTTCAGCGCCATCCGGTAGACAAGCCTGTAGTGCTCCTTCGCGGGCACCAGGACATGCATCTGCCAGTCTCCCTTCATCTCCCAGGTATAGACCTGGTAGCGCTCCCCCTTCAGCCGCAGCTCCGAAAGTCCCCGCTCCAGCTCGCTGCCCCGGGCCACCTTCCCCTCATCGGAGCTGTACATGACCTTTCCTCCGGCGGACTGCATCAGGAAAATGCTGTCCATGTCCGCCGCGCTGCCCAGGTACAGCTCGTCCAGATACCGGAAGCCGGATTCCACATAGATATAAATCTCCCCGTACTCCTTCAGCGTCCGGTATTTCCGCAGCAGGGAAATGCAGTCGTACTCCCCGGCTCTGGATTTGGATAGATGAGGGCCGTAGAACTCCATGTTCTCCCATTTGCACAGAAAGTCCTCCTCCGCGGGCAGTCCGGCGTACACCAGGGAACTCTGGTTAATCTTCACAGGCTCGTCCTGCCCCTTTGGTATGTACAGATAGGTCAGATTGGCCACGGAGGGGTTGGCCACCTCGTAGTTGGCGATCTGCTCCCGCAGGTAGATCAGGAGGTCGCCCTTCTCCGCGCTGTCGTTTTCCTCCAGATAGGTCACCAGGTTCTTCCCCACGGTGCCGTCCGCCTCCATGAGCCAGGAGAGCATCTTCATATTGTCCATCAGGTCGGTCATCTCCCGTGACATCCTGTTTAAGTCGCTGGTGATGGATTCCTCCACCTCCCGGTAGTTGATGCGGTAGAACTGGGACAGGAAGAGGATCTCCACCAGAACCAGGGGAATGGCTACGCCAAAAATCCAGACCTTTATCAGCCGTCTGGAGAATGACATCTGTCTGCGCTTTTCGTTTCTGCCCCCCCGGTTCATATGTCCCTCCGCTTCGCGGGCCTGCCCCGGCCCCTTTCCTGCCCCCTGGCCGTCCGGTCTTTCATCATTCATGGGTTGCTTCAGGCAAAACGCCCGGACTTCAGGCTCCCATCGGAAGCCGCTCATTATATGGCGGAAAGCCGTCGCTGTCAGCCTTGCGCCATTCTGAAAAATAGATTTGTGAGTGTTTTTATGATAGCACATATGCGGGGCAAATGCAACAAATTTCTCGGGCCGCTCAGGCCGGGACATGGGGTCCTCCTGACTGCCTTTTTGCGGCAAAGAGCCTTTTTCCAATGAGTTTTTGTTGGCAAACATGCCGGTATATGTTAGAATGAAATCAAAAACGGGGGGCGATATTATGGGAATGGCGGAACTGGAACGGAGGAAAGACGAGAAGATAGATGGCGTGATTTATGATATGTCGCCGGCACCTAGCTATCGCCACGGAATCGTGGACGGCAATCTGTATACAATCATAAAGAAGGGGTTAAAGGACAGTATATGCCTGGTCTCCATAGAGAACCTGGACTTCAAGTACCATCCGGATATAAACGACGACTATCTGTGCCCGGACATCATGATCATCTGCGACAGAAAGCATTTAAAGGGCGGCGCCTATAGCGGGACTCCCAAGTTCATCGCGGAGACCTTAAGCCCCTCCACCGCCAAACGGGATAAATCGGAGAAAAAGGATATCTATGAAAAAGCGGGCGTGGAGGAATACTGGATCGTCTCCCCGGACGGCCATCTGGAAATCTATTATCTCAGAGAGGGGCGCTATGTCCTGCAGGAAAGCTATATCCTGCAGGATGACGCAGAGGAGGAATACTACAACGCCGAAGTCGAAATCCGCCTGCGGGCTTTTCCCCATATCACCATGACTTTGCAGGAGATTTTTGAGGGCGTGGAATAACAAGGAGAATTTATGAACGAAAAAGTGTTAAAAACCTTAGAATACAACAAAATCATCGAGCTGCTGGCGAACAAGGCCAACTCCGCCCCTGGCAAGAAGCTCTGCCGGGAGCTTGTCCCGTCCACCGACCTGGGCGAGATCCGCAGGAACCAGCGACAGACCGCCGATGCCCTGCGCCGCCTGTTCCGCTTCGGCAGCACGTCCTTCGGCAACAACAAGGATCTGGGCTATTCGATCCGCTCCCTGGAGGTGGGCAGCACCCTTTCCATCTTAGAGCTCCTGAACATCGCCTCCATGCTGGACAATGTGGCCCGCATCAAGGCCTATGGCAGGCAGGACAGGAATGACGGCAGGGCAGGGGGCAGGGCCTCCGGGAACGACAGAGATTCCGACAGGGACAGGCGCGGCGGCAGCCCGGAACCGGAGGAGGAGGCCCGGGACACCCTGGACGAATACTTCGAGCTGCTGACCCCCCTGACGGGCCTGGCCAACGAAATCCACCGCTGCATCCTCTCCGAGGAGGAAATCGCGGACGACGCCAGCCCGAAGCTGAAGAACATCCGCCGCTCCATGCTGCAGACAGGCGACAAGATACACAGCCAGCTCACCTCCATGCTCAGCGGCTCCTACCGCACCTATCTCCAGGATGCGGTGATCACCATGCGGAACAACCGCTACTGCATCCCCATCAAGGCGGAGTACAAGGGCCAGGTCAACGGCATGATCCACGACCAGTCCGCCACAGGCTCCACCTATTTCGTGGAGCCCGCCGCGGTGGTGGAGCTGAACAACAAGCTCAGGGAGCTGGAGCTGGAGGAAAAGGAGGAAATCGGGCGGATCCTGGCGGATCTGAGCGCCCAGGCCGGGGCCCATACCGAGGAGCTGGCGGACGACCTGAAGATCATGACCCTGCTGGACTTCATCTTCGCCAAGGCGGAGCTGGCCATGGAGATGAACGCCACGGAGCCTGTCTTCAACGACGACCATTCCATCAATATCCGCAAGGGCCGCCATCCCTTATTAGACAAAAAGAAGGTGGTGCCCATCGACATCCATTTAGGCCGGGACTTTGACCTGCTGGTCATCACAGGCCCCAACACCGGCGGCAAGACTGTCTCCTTAAAGACCGTGGGCCTCTTCACCCTCATGGGCCAGGCGGGGCTGCACATCCCTGCGCTAGACCGTTCGGAACTATCCGTTTTTACGGAAGTGTACGCGGACATCGGGGACGAGCAGAGCATCGAGCAGAGCCTGTCCACCTTCTCCTCCCATATGAAGAGCATCGTCCACATCCTGAACCATGCGGACGCGGATTCTCTCTGCCTCTTCGATGAGCTGGGGGCGGGGACAGACCCCACCGAGGGCGCGGCCCTGGCCATCGCCGTGCTGAACTACCTCCATGACAGGGGCATCCGCACTATGGCCACCACCCACTACAGCGAGCTGAAGATCTACGCCCTCTCCACCTCCTTTGTGGAGAACGCCTGCTGCGAGTTCAACGTGGAGACCCTGCAGCCCACCTACAGGCTGCTGATCGGCATCCCCGGGAAGAGCAACGCCTTCGCCATCTCCGCCAAGCTGGGGCTGTCGGAGGAGATCATAGACGCCGCCAGGGAACAGATCGGCAAGGAGGACAAGACCTTCGAGGACGTGATCGCCGACCTGGAGCAGAGCCGGATCACCATCGAGAAGGAACAGCTGGAAATCGCCCGGCACAAGGAGAGCATCCGCCTCCTCCAGGAGCAGCTCCAGCAGAAGAACGACAAGATCGACCAGGCCAAGGACCGGATTCTCCGGGAGGCCAACGAAAAAGCCAGGGAGATTCTCCAGGAGGCCAAGGAGCTGGCCGACATAACCATACGCGACTTCCACAAGGCAGGCGCCGGCGCGGACATCCGGGAGCTGGAGAAGAAACGCCAGAAGGTGCGGGATAAGATAAGCGAGAAGAACGACCATCTCTCCGTTGGCGGCAGCCTCTCATTGAACGGCGGCCTGAAAGCCCCGGAGAAGAAGGCCATCGACCCGAAGAAGCTGAAAAAAGGAGACGCCGTGAAGATAGTCTCCATGGGCCTGACGGGCACTGTCAGCACCCTGCCGGACGCCAAGGGGGCGCTGTTCGTCCAGTGCGGCATCATCCGCACCCATACCAATGTAAAAGACCTGATCTACGTCCAGGAGGAGACCGTCACCACCCCCAAGCTCCAGCGCAGCGGCGGCGGTGACCGCTCCGGCAAGATGAAGATGTCCAAGACCATGTCCATCTCCACGGAGATCAACCTCCTGGGCAAGACCGTGGACGAGGCCCTGGCGCTTCTGGACAAATACCTGGACGACGCCTACCTGGCCCATCTGCCAAGCGTCCGGGTGGTGCACGGAAAAGGGACAGGCGCCCTGCGCAATGCCGTACACGGGCATCTCAAGCGCCTGAAATACGTGAAGGAATACCGGCTGGGTGAGTACGGCGAGGGGGACTCCGGCGTCACCATCGTCACCTTCAAGTAAGCGCCCCGCAGATACCCCCGGTGCCGTGCCGGGCGCCCCGCCCCGCAGCCCCCATTCCCTCCGAGGCACCAGCCTGGCGCAGCCGCCTTCCTGCGGCCCGCCCGGCTCCCGAAAGGGCATGGCAGCGCCCGGAGCAGGTTACCGGGGCGCCATCAGCCCGCCTACAGAATAAATCCGGAACCAGTAATATAAAATTAGGAGCAGGAAACATGGTAAATAAACAGAAAATCCTGATAGTAGACGACGACAACAACATCGCCGAACTGATAGCCCTCTACCTCACCAAGGAATGCTACGAGACCCTGATCGTCAATGACGGAGAATCCGTGATGCCCGCCATGGAGAGCTTTTCCCCCAATCTGATCCTGCTGGACATCATGCTCCCCGGCATGGACGGCTACCAGGTCTGCCGGGAAGTGCGGAACAAGTACACCGTGCCCATCATCATGCTCTCCGCCAAGGGCGAGATCTTCGACAAGGTCCTGGGGCTGGAGCTGGGCGCGGACGATTATATCGAAAAGCCCTTCGACACCAAGGAGCTGGTGGCCAGGGCCAAGGCCGTGCTGCGCCGCTACAAGCCCGCCGCCCCCGCGCCCTCCTCCGCCGCTTCCGCCGACAAATGCGTGCAGTACACGGATTTGTCCGTGAACCTGACCAACTATTCCGTGCTCTACATGGGGCGCACCGTGGACATGCCGCCCAAGGAGCTGGAGCTTTTGTATTTCCTGGCCTCCTCCCCCAATCACGTCTTCACCAGAGAGCAGCTCCTGGACCAGATCTGGGGATACGAGTACGTGGGGGACACCCGCACCGTGGACGTGCACATCAAGCGCCTCCGGGAGAAAATCAAGGACCATGCCAACTGGAAGATAACCACTATCTGGGGCGTGGGCTATAAATTCGAGGTGCGCAATACATGAAGAAGACCCTCTACCTGAAGTTCATACTGGCCTACTTCATCTTCGGCGTGTTCAGCTTCATCATCGTCACCACCTTTGTGCCCAGTATGACCAGGGACCACCTGATCCGTGAGAAGGCGGAGGACCTCTACCTGGAAGCCACCCGCATCTCCGACACCTACGCCGCAGGGCTCTACGCCAGCGAGACGGACCTGGAGACGGTGAAGGACCAGCTTGACTCCCTGGCCCTCTACCTGGACTCCACCATCCGCATCATCAACCCCTCGGGCCGCCTGGTGCTGGACACCGGGGCCTCCCTGAATGTGGAAGACGAGATTGTCATCGACAATTTCGACCCCACGGCCACCGGCGGCTCCTACTACATGGTGAACGATTTCTTCGGCAATTTCGACTCGAAGATGCTCAGCGTCTTCTCCCCCATCACCTTCCAGTACATGGTGAAGGGCTATGTGGTCATCCACTGCGACATGCTGCGGATCGAGGATTCCTGCAACCGGATGCTGAACATCTCCTATATCACTTTGGTCATCCTGCTGCTCCTGTCCCTGATTATCCTGATCTTCTTCACGGAGATGGTGTACATTCCCCTGCGGAAGATCACCTACGCCACGGAGCAGTACGCCGCCGGGAACATGCACTATGAGTTCCAGGTGGAGAGCGACGATGAAATCGGCTACCTGGCGGTATGCCTGAACTACATGGCCAGCCAGATTGCCAGCGCGGAGGACGACCAGAAGAAATTCGTGGCCAATGTGTCACACGACTTCCGCTCCCCCCTGACCTCCATCCGGGGCTACCTGGAGGCCATGATCGACGGCACCATCCCCCCGGAGATGCATGACAAGTACCTGAACATTGTCCTCACCGAGACGGAGCGCCTCACCAAGCTCACCAACAGCCTGTTGTCCCTGAACAACCTGAACACCAAGGGGATGCTTTTGAAGCGGGCGGATTTCGACATCAACTCCATCATCCGCAGCACCGCAGCCTCCTTCGAGGGGACATGCCGCAAGAAGACCATCGCCATAGAGATGGTCCTCACCGGCGAAGCCATGTACGTCAATGCCGACATGGAAAAAATCCAGCAGGTGCTCTACAACCTGCTGGACAATGCGATCAAATTCAGCCACCACGATTCCGTGATCCGGGTGGAGACCTCCGTGAAGAAGAACAAGCTCTTCGTCTCCGTCAAGGATACCGGCATCGGCATCCCAAAGGACGATTTGAAGCTGATATGGGACCGGTTCTACAAATCCGACTACTCCCGTGGCAAGGACAAGAAGGGCACAGGCCTGGGGCTGTCCATCGTCAAGGAAATCATAAACTGCCACGGGGAGCACATCAACGTGATCAGCACGGAGGGAGCGGGAAGCGAGTTCATCTTCTCATTGCTTCTGGCTGACAGCAATGACGACGAGGACTGAGCCCCGGGACAGCGGCATCCTTTATGCTTTTTCTCTCCGGATGCGCTTCATGGCCAGGCGCACAGGCTTGTGCAGCACTGCCATCAGCACGAAGTTCCCCATGCCGTGGGCGATGTCGAAAGGAATGCCCGCCACCCACCAGGTGAATCCCGCGTACAGGCCGCCCCGCAGCCCGCTGTCCGCCGTGCCAATCGCCACATAGGGCAGGGCGCAGAGGAAGCCGAACATCAGGCCGAACACCGCCGACAGGATGCTCCAGAACCACACAGATTCCTGTTTCCTGTTCAGATAGGCCGCCAGGGCCAGCAGGGGCCAGGCGTACAGGTACATGCCCCACCACAGCCCGAAGCCGTAGACCGCCCCCTCCACCAGAATGAACACGGGAATCACAAAGAGGATCCGCCACTGGAACAGCAGCGTGAACATGATAATCCAGAAGCTGGTGAGCTCAATGTTCGGCAGGAAGGCCATGGCCAGCTTGCAGGCCTCTATCACCGCCACCATCATACCCATCAGGGCGATGTCCTCTATGGAAAGCTTTTTTCCTCTCTTCTTCTCTGCCATGTCCTGCCTTTCCTGTCCTCCGTCCGGCGTTCCGGCCTTCCGGTTTTCCGGCTTCCCGCCATCATTCGGCTTTCCGCCCCCTCCGGCCTCCTGTTTCAGGCATATCCTTTATGCCCTCCGCGCCGTTTTTCCCTCGGGCTTTCATCGCCGTATCCCGACGGAGCGCCACCTCGGATGCCAATCGGCTTACCTCCCCGCCCTCCGGCCCTCTCCTGTGCCCGGAAGCATCATTCTGCCGAATCCACCGTATACACAATTCCGAAGGCATCTCCGTCTTCCACCGGTTGGGTGTCGATGCCGTAATTGCAGTATTCCCCGTTCACATAGAAGCTCCAGTAAGCCCCGTCTGCGTTGTAGTCCGCCAAGTCGCCGTTCACCGTCTCCACCAGCATGCCGTATTCGCTCTCCGTGCCGGAAAAGGTCAGGCCGTCCGCCTCTTCCATGGCCTGGCGCAGGTACTGGGCGTCCGTGTTCAGCTCATACTTTTCCACGGCTCCGGATTTCCCCGTCACCTCGATGGTGATGGCCTTCGCGCCCTCCACCGGCTTCTCCCGGAACGCCATGTACACGATGGCCAGAATCGCCACCACTGCCACCAGCGCCACCGCTCCGATGATCAACTTCCTGTTGCTTCCGCTCTTGCTCTCCATCTCTTTTTCTCCTCCGCTTTCTGCTGCCATTTGCAGCCTCTTTCCGGGGCACTGCACATCCGGCCCGCCCCCTTTGCAGCGATAAGCCTGTACCTGGGACCCATTTCGGCACATAAAAAAGCTCCCGCGCTATGCAGGAGTTGGCGTACTCAAAACAGAAAGGCAGTCTTCCATCCTCTCGTTTTCAGCAGGATATTCCGCGGCAAAACTTTTGCAGACCTTTCCGCAGAACCGAACGCGCGCGTTCCACGCGCATTCCGCGCCAGCCAATTCCTCGTGGCCTCATGGCACACATGGCAGGCAGGTCTTCTGACTCGAGCGTCACCGCCAGCCTCCGCCTTCCCGGGAATCCAGCCCTTCCGCAGCCATCCGCCGGCACATGCAGCCCCGGCCCCTTGCCCGCAGGAAACGGCTCTTCTTCCCAGTGACATCCGCTGCCTTTCCCTTTGGCAGCGTGAAGCATGACTCCTCTCTCACAGCGACGAGATCGTGCAGGCCTCTCACCTGCTTCCCTTTTCACCGGACCAGGCGAATCCCTCCGCCCTCCGGCACCTGTCATGTCCTTATTCACTTGAGTCAGTATTTTATACTGCTTAACGATTTCACTTGCCGTGAAACCAGACTGCATAACGCTGA
>CAJUFO010000014.1:6733-74550 GCA_910585615.1 uncultured Acetatifactor sp. | reverse complement strand
CATAAACACTGGGGTTGTGGGTATTTTTTACCCACCATCACCCTTGAAGAGCCTAAAAAATGTATAATAATTCCAAACACTTACTATTGTGCTGAGAAGGAGGCCCATCAATGAGAGAACTATTCCTTGGCGAGTACATTAAACAAGAACGGCTGAAGCAGGGAATCACCCAGGAACAACTGTGCGCAGGCATCTGCGAACCTATTACGGTCTCCCGCATGGAAAATGGCAAGCAAACCCCATCTTACAACCGTATCTGTGCCTTTCTTCAACGTTTAGGTCTGCCAGACGAGCGGTTCTTTGCCCTGTTGAGCAAAAATGAACTGGAAATTAAGACTTTGCAGGATGAGATTTGTGCCGACCGCATACGATTTGAGCGAACAGCACCAGAACACCGCCCACATATACAGGCGGCGGGACTACAAAAGCTGGAGCAGTTGGAAAAACTTGCGGAGCCGGATGACCGAATTGTTCGTCAGTACATTATGAGTGAGCGCGCCACTTTTGGCAAGCCGGATGGCCCCTACAGTCCGGAGGAGAGGCTGAAACTCCTGCTGGAGGCTTTGCACATAACGGCCCCCAATCTTGATTTGGAAGAAATCAACTTGGGTCTGTACAGTATGGAGGAGACTACATTGTTAAACAAGATTGCTGTGACCTACGCACAGATGGGACAGCTAAAAAAAGCAATTGACATTTATCGTCAATTGCTTAAGTATGTGCAGAAGCACTATTGTGATGGAATGTCCCGATATGCAGGAAAATTTGCTCTGATTGCCTATAATTACACTAATGTGCTCTTCATGGCAGGACGCTATGATGATGCTCTTGAGGTCGCGGAACTAGGACGGAAGGTCTGCGTGGAGTACCCCCACTATCAATTTTTGCCTGGAATTTTGGATCTTATGGGCGGATGCTATTTCTATCAGGGCAATTTTGAAAAATGTAAGGAATACTATAGAGACGCATACTATCTCTATAAAGTAATCGGAAATGAGCGTGACCGCCTGCTTTTGGAAAAGGCGGCGAAAGAACGTTTAGGGCTGGAATTCCCTTTTTAATGCTCTCCATCAAACAAGCCCGGATCCTCTGATTGAACTGGTGCGCTAGAGCAAGAAACAGGATGTTCCAGTGATGCCGGTTCATCTGATTCTTCGCTATTTTCCGGTTCTTCCTGCTCCGAAATAGCCGGAGGAGTGCCGGAGTCCATGGGAGAAATAGCTAAAGCTTGTGTGGAAAACGCAGGGAAGACCAGTAGCAATACTGTCAACAGCGCGAGCAGTTTATTCTTCATTTTGGATAACCATCCTTTCTTTTCTTGATGTCCCTATCATACACTATATTCGTCACAAACGCCATATCGTTTTCAGTTACCTACATTTAACACAAAACGACAGGCAGGCCAAGCAGTATATACCGGGTAAAGACAATGGTGGTGCTGCTTACCGCCATGTCGTAGCTGAGCCCCTGGAACTCGCTGCCCAGGCAGAACAGGGACTTGCCGACCCTGAAAAAGACCTCAATGCTCCACCGATTCCCATATAAGCGGACAGCCTCCCTGTTGCTGATGCCGCAGTCGGTCGTCAGCAGGATGATGTATTCGCCCGCCTTGTTCCTGTTCCTGACGAACACAAGCTTTACAGGGATGCCGTGCTTCTTCATCGTCACCGTGATGGAGCCGAACACATTCCCCGCCCTGTTAAATGTGAACAACCAATCGGGGCAGAAAGTCAGGGTTTTCGCAGCCTCTACAGCTTCTCAATCACGCAGGCATGCCTCCGTTTTAACCCTTTTGCACCCTTATCATACGAAATGCCCACCAGCAGAATATCCCCACCATATCCTGACAAAGCCTCAGGGTATCTTTTGTCCTTAATCTGGGCAATGGCTCCCCTGGCCGTCAGGTTCCACTTCAGCTCTACCACCAATGCCGGAAGCGGGGAGAGCTTCTTGGGAAGATAGACGATATCCGCATACCCATCGCCTGAGGGCAGCTCCTCAAACTTCAAATAGTAGTCTTTATAGCTGAAATATGCCAGTTTAATCACACTGCGCAGCGACTGTTCGTTATGATAGAACAGAGGGGCCGTTTCCTCTGCGTGAATCTTCTCAATCTGTGCCGCCACCGCCTGCGCATTTCCCTGAACCGTGTCGGCAATCAACTGGTCGCTTTCACGGACGCGCCGGATTGTCTCGTCACGTTTTACCCTGCGGATCGATTTTGCGAACTCCAGCCGAATCTCCTCATTGGGGATGCGTGCCGTCTTCGTTTCCCTGTCATAGGCCAGATATCCCAGATGAATCAGAAGCGTCAGTACATCGTCACGATCCCGAAAGGTGACAATGTCGTTGGCGAACCCGCTTGTATCCACCGGAACCGCTACCCCGCCAAGCAACTGCGCGACGGTCTTCGACATGCCGTCAAAGTCCAGGCTGATATATTCCATCAGGCTCCTGGATGCCGAAGTCTCCGTCCAATAGGAAGAAAACTCACGGCTGCGCAGGGCCTCCATGACGGCATTGGGGTTGTAGATAGACATCCCGCCCAATGTGTAGCCGTCATACCATTGTTTCATCATGGAGAAGTCAAAGTCCCGCTCCGCGCAAAGAGCCTCTACTTCCCTTTCCGTAAAGCCCGCATAATCCGCGAACATCCTGGGGTTCACGATTGTGTACTCTTTGAAATCCGAAATCGCCGACTGGGAACCGTCCTTTTTCATCGGCAGAATCCCTGTGATATAGACAGCGGAGAAAACCTTGTCAGTGGCACCGCTGTTCTTGAAAAGGGCCCGCAGGAACTCCAGGTACTCGCGCTGTGTCCTCGGTTCGTCCTTTCCCTCCCGGATAAGCGCGTCCCACTCGTCAATAATCATAATGAATTTCGTCCCTGTGGCCTGGACGGTATTTGCCAGAGTCGGGACGAAGCCTTCGGCAGCTCTCGCCTCCGGATAGCTTTCCGCCAGCTCGCGAATCACGTTTCTTTTGATATACGGCACCAAATCGCCAAAGGACGTCTCTCCAATCACCGCCGTCATATCCAGATAGATGACATCATATTGATTCAAATGCTTCCGATAGGAGGCGGCATATCTGGAATCTGTAGCAATCTGCAGGTCTCGAAACAGCGCCGATGAATCACAGCTTCTGTCATAATAGGCGCACAGCATTTTTGCCGCGAAGGACTTCCCAAAACGACGGGGTCTGCTGACGCAGGTCAGTTTTTCCGTCGTATCAATAGTTTTGTTGATTAAATCTATCATGCCGCTCTTATCCACATAGATGCCGTTCCTTATGGCAGCAAACCCGCTGTTTCCCGGATTCAGGTAATTCCCCAAAGCCCTCACCTCCCTCTGGTATGGTTAGCTTATCATACATTTATGAAAATAACAAGTATACTGCATATTTTATAGAAAGCTTGTGAAAGTACAATATGCGTGATATGATAATCGCATCAGAAGACCTGAAAGCAGCGAAAATAATGGAGATGAATTTATGGAGATGGCCCTTGAGACAATCAATCGAATGATGCGGGACTGCGCCCTCTGCCCCCGGCGGTGCCATGCAGACCGGACTTCGGGAAAGACGGGCTTCTGCGGGCAGGGCGCCGAAGTGGCGGCGGCCCGGGCGGCCCTGCATTTCTGGGAGGAACCCTGCATCTGCGGCAACCGGGGCTCCGGGGCGGTGTTCTTCTCCGGCTGCAATCTGCAGTGCGTCTTCTGCCAGAACCATGACATCGCCCTGGGGAAAAGGGGACGCGGACTGTCCCTGGAACGGCTTTCCCGGATTTTCCTGGAGCTCCAGGAGAAGGGTGCCGTCAACATCAACCTGGTCACCGCCGGACATTTCCTGCCCCAGGTCTGCCTTGCCCTGCAGATGGCAAAAAGCGCGGGCCTCACTATCCCTGTGGTATACAACAGCTCCGGCTATGAGAATGTGTCCTCCCTGCACATGCTGGAGGGCCTGGTGGACATCTATCTGCCGGACCTGAAATATCGCTCCCCTCAGCTCTCCGCCCTCTACTCCCATGCTCCGGACTATTTCGAGGCAGCCTCCTCGGCCATCGCGGAGATGTTCCGGCAGGTGGGCAGACCTGTCCTTTCCCCGGACAGCGGGCTGATGGAAAAAGGCGTCATCGTGCGCCATCTGCTGCTCCCGGGCTGCGCGGGGGACTCCAAGCGGATTCTGCGCTACCTCCATGATACCTACGGAAATGACATCTATGTCAGTATCATGAACCAGTACACGCCGCTGGCGCATCTAAAGCGGATGCCGGAATTCGCCCGGTCGTCCCTGACCCGTCCGGTGACGGAGGAGGAGTATGCGCGGGTGCTGGATTTCGCCGACAGAATCGGCATCGAGAAGGGCTACATGCAGGAGGGCGGCACGGCTGCGGAGAGCTTCATTCCGGCCTTCGACGGAGAGGGACTCTGATGCCCGGCATAGCGCTTCCGGCAGCTTCGGCCCTCGGCCATCTCTTTGCCGTCACGCCGGACACGCCGGGCATCCGCCCCGGAGACCCTCTCAAATCTGTGCCCGCATCATATAATACCCGAAATCCCCGGGCTGGGCAGGCTCCTCGGCGCATTCGAAGCTCTCGAAGCCGAACATGATAGCCACCTGCTTCTCTCTCTCGTAGAAATTCCCCGGCACTCCTATGTAATAACAGTCCTCGCCTTTGTGCTCCACCCGGGCCAGGAGCAGATGGTGGTAATTGTAGTAGCCATGGAGCAGGAAGCTGTTGTTCACGGCCCTGTAGCTATCCTCCGAAAACAGCACGAAATCCGAGGGACCGATGGAGAGGTATTCCCTGGCATCCTGGAAGGGCCGGATATGGGGGTAGATGGCCCAGAGCTGCTGCCACTTGTCCTCCATGAGCCTGGCGGGCCTCCTGCCGGGCTCCGCAGTTGCCTTCGCTGCCGTCCTCCGATGCCCAGGGGCATTCTGCTCCCTTGCACCATCGTTCCTCCCATCCGCCGAACCGTCCCCACGGCTGGATGTTTCCATGGATACCCTGTTTCGGCGGTTTCCAGGGTCTTCCCATTCCACGGCGCTCCCCCGCCTGGCGTTCTGCACGCCTTCCCCGGACGCTGCCTCCCTGCGGCTTTGATGGCCCATCTCTACAGGCATCTTCCCGCTTCCGTCATCGTGCCCTGTCCATTCCACGGACATCCTTCTGTGTCCGCCATCGGCCTCCCTCCCGTCAGATGCCCGGCGGCGTTCCGCATCCCCATATGTCTCGCCTGCCGTATGCTTCATGCTGACCGCCATGTTTCCTGCCCCCTTTCGAACCCATTCTCCGCCTGCGGCTCCCTCTACGCTGCTTCCCCGCAGCTCGCTTTCAGGCCGCTCCTTCGTCCCGCTCCTGATAGCCCCACCCTCTGGCCGCGGTTCGGCTTCCTCCAGGGCGTCCACCTTCTCCAGCCTACCCTCCGGTTCGCTTTCTTCCGCTATCTCCTCCCGGAATACGTTGCCTTTGGCAGTTTCCTCCATAATCACTTCCTTTCCTTCTGTCGCCGTTCTGAATCCATCCTCCTGCACAGCCTCTCTCGGTACTATATCTCCGTCGTCTTCTGTCACGATTTCCAATGACCCACTATCTTCTGCGGCTCCTGCCCTTCGCCAGTTATCGCTTCCTCCATCCGGCGCCGCCATCCTCGCCGCCTTTCGTCCGGCATCATCAGGCTGCCGCCTTGCACCCCCGCTGTCAGCCTGCCACCTACAGGAGACCTCCCGCCCCGGGCCCAAGGGGATGCGCAGACCGCAAAGCTCCCCATAGCCGATGCCGGTGCCGCCGATATCCTCCAAATTCCGCCACTGCTGCCTAAACTGCCCTCTCCCCGCGGAAATCTCTATCCTTCCGCAGTTTTCCTCCCTGTCCCTGCCTTCCCGATTCCTGCCGCAGAGCATCACGTCCCGGGCAAAGGTATCCGTCTGATGCAGCCCGGTCACGGACAGCTCCACCCGCAGCGTCCCGTCCCGCGCCTCCAGCTTCGCGAAGCCTCCCCCTCTGACCCGCACGCCTCCCTCAAGGTAATCCAGATACTTCACTTTCCTGTCATATAACATAAAAATACCCCCGAATCTATTGATGGCCTCATCCGTCTAAAGATAGCTTCCATCTAATATATTCGGGGGGTTGTCTCACTTATTCCTAACCGGGCAAATTCTGTCCCTAAGCTGTCAAATAATCCTGTAGATTATTAAGAATCCTTCGAATCAAAGAATCCTTTGGATTCTTAATAGTCAATGCTGTCCAGATATTTCATGTAATTCACTACCATCAGCGCAATCTTGAACGTCAATGCATCATCGAAATTGCGTAAATCCAGTCCCATGCTCTTCTGGAGCTTCTCGATGCGGTACACCAATGTGTTCCTGTGGACGAACAGCTGCCTGGAGGTCTCGGACACGTTCAGGTTGTTCTCGAAGAACTTGTTGATCGTGGTCAGGGTCTCATCGTCCAGGTCGTAGGGGACATTGTCGCCGAAAATCTCATCGATGAAGATCCGGCACAGGTTCACCGGCAGCTGATAGATCAGACGGCCGATTCCCAGCGTGCTGTACGCCACCACATTCCTCTCCGCATAGAATATCTTTCCCACGTCCAGCGCCATCTTGGCTTCCTTGTAGGACTTCGACACGTCCTTCAGCTCCTGCACCACCGTTCCGATGGCCACCTTCACGTTCAGCATGGCCTCCGCGTTCATCATGCCCACGATGACGTCCGCAATCTCCAGAAGCGCTTCATCTGTATAGTCCGGCTCCAGCGCCTTGATCAGGATGACGCTGCTCTCGTCCACGGCCGTGATATAGTCCCCGGCATGGCTGGAGAACATGCCCTTCAAGAGCTCCATCACCACGCCGTCCTTCTCCAGCTTCGTCTCCACCAGGAAGACCACCCTGGGCACTGCCACCTCTACGTGGAGCTTCTTGGCCCTGTTGTAGATATCCACCAGAAGCAAGTTGTCCAGCAGGAGGTTCTGGAAGAAGTTGTTCCTGTCGAACCTTTCCTTGTAGGCGATGATAAGGTTCTGCAGTTGGCACACCGCAATCTTCCCCACCATGTACACGTCCTCGCCGGAGCCCTTGGCAACTAAAATATACAGAAGCTCTCCCTCGTCCATAATCTTCAACAGATGATGGACGCCAATCACCTGGCTGTCTGCAGGGGAATTTGCGAATCCGCTGACCAGATCCGCGGTAATGTCAAGCTGTGAAGTCGTGGAGGCCACGGGTGTGCCCGATAAGTCGTAGACACATAAATCCACTTTCGTGATGGCCTTCAGTTCGTCTATGCTGGTCTGAATCGTCTGACTTGAAATCATGTAATCTCCCATCTGCCCCTTTAGCGGTCACACCAATCAGGCTTAATAATCTTGAAATCTTGAAAAAAGGGGTGCCGTCTCCGACACCCCCTATATTTCCCAATACTAGTTCGTGATAACCTGCTCGGTCTCCTTATCGAATACATGAATCTTATCGATATCGAACGCGAACTTGATCTTGTCGCCAGGCCTTGATGTGGTGCGGGGATCCACTCTTGCGGTGATGGGGAACTCCTCCAAATCAAAGTACAGATAAACCTCTGCGCCCAGCAGCTCGTACACCCTTACGGATGACTCGAACACGGTCTTAGGATCGCATTTTGCCAGGAACTCATTGCTGTCATAGATATCCTCAGGACGGATACCGAATGTAACGGTCTTCCCGTCATAGCCGCCGGCGATAATCTTCTTGGACTTCGCTTCGGGAAGAGGGATGCTCTTGCCAGCAATCTCCAGATTGGCGGTATTGCCGGACACCTTCACCTTGGCATCCAGGAAGTTCATCTGAGGAGATCCCATGAATCCTGCAACGAACAGGTTCTGGGGCTTCTGGTACAGGTTCTGGGGCGTGTCGACCTGCTGGACGACGCCGTCCTTCATAACGACAATCCTGGTACCAAGCGTCATAGCCTCGGTCTGGTCATGTGTAACGTAGATGATGGTGGTGCCCAGTCTCTGATGCAGTTTGGAAATCTCAACACGCATCTGCACGCGCAGCTTCGCATCCAGGTTGGACAGAGGCTCATCCATCAGGAACACCTTGGGATTACGCACGATGGCACGGCCCATGGCAACACGCTGTCTCTGACCGCCGGACAGAGCCTTCGGCTTACGGTCAAGGAGAGGAGTCAGGTCGAGGATCTTGGCAGCTTCCTTAACCATCTTGTCGATCTGATCCTTGGGAACCTTCCTCAGCTTCAGACCGAACGCCATGTTATCATATACGGACATATGAGGATACAGAGCGTAGTTCTGGAATACCATTGCGATATCGCGGTCCTTGGGCTCTACATCGTTCACGACTCTGTCACCAATCTTCAGTTCACCGGAGGAAATATCTTCCAGACCAGCAATCATACGGAGGGTAGTGGACTTACCACATCCTGAAGGTCCTACGAAGATGATGAATTCCTTATCTGCAATTTCCAGATTGAAGTCCTTGACAGCTTCGAAGCCGTTGGGATACACCTTGCAGATGTTCTTCAAAGATAAACTTGCCATAATACAAAACTCCTTTCACGTTTGCATGGTTTCTTTTACTCTAGTTTTAACGATGGCCTCGCATCGCTTCACCCTGTACTAAGTATAACGAAAAAAAGTATTTTATTCCATACCACTATTCCACAAATATTTTTTTGCAAAACCTCTAAAATGCTTATAAACTTGCGGTCTTTTTGTGGTTTCTGTCACTTTGTACATTTTATTCACTTATCATTCGTCAACATGCCAAAGCCTCTAGGATTCTCCGATGCGGGGCGGCTCCTCCTGGATGCTCTCGTCCAGCTCGTCCTTGAATATCCTCTCGTCCTCCCCGGCCTCCTCCAGGCCCTCCGCGCCCGCTTCCCCGTCAGCCTGGCCCACGCCGTTCATCTGGTCCTCCAGCTTCTGGAAGAATTTGTTGTAGAGCTTGGCGTCCGCCCAGGCCGGGACGGAGAAGCCGAACAGGAACACGATCGGCATGATCTGGGGCGCCAGGACGAAGAGCACCGCCGGCACCACGGACAGGATCATCATCAGGATCGTCTTGGGGAACTGCAGGATTCCGATGAAAAAAGCGTTCTTGATTGTGCGCATCACCGTATTGTCGAACTTTGCCAGCACGGGATAGACAAAGGTGAACGTGAACAGCACCAGCACGGCCACTACAGCCAGGACGATCTTCATGGGCTGCCCGAAGCTTATGGTGGAGAAGCGCAGAATCAGGAAATCCCCCACCAGCAGTATGATGACCACCAGCTCGATCAGCCAAATCACGATGCCCTGGCGGAGATTGAGCTTAAAGGACTTGAAATAGTCCCTGGCGATATAGCACTCCTCGTCCCTGGCAATCTTCAGCGCCATGTAGTGCAGCGCCGTCAGGGCCGGTCCCACGGTGACGATCGGGATGCAGCAGATCAGCGTCAATACGTTCAGCCACATCAGGTCGGCCACCTTGTTCAGGAACTGCATCAACGGACTGTCCAGATTAAAAAGCTTCATAAAGATTCTCCTCCTGTCTTAAAAGACTTTCTCCATGGGCGTCAGCCGTATGCCCGAAATCTCCATCTCCGGCTGTACGGTGCGGAACCCTTGTTTTCTGTAGAAATTCACGGCTGTGGAAGCCGCCTCCAACGACATGTTCCGTTCCCCCGCCTCATTTTTCAAATAATCGCACAGCTTTCCAAGGATGGCGCTTCCTATGCCTCTGTGGTGGAGAGCGTCGTCCACGAACAGCAGGGAGAGATGGTTCCCGTCCCTGACAGACCCCGCGCCCACGATCCTGTCCCCGTCCAGGGCCACCATCAGCCGGTACTCCCCCCGCAGGAAGGCCTCATGCAGCTCGTCCCCTGTGATGAAGTCGAAAAAATGCCGCACGCCCTCCTCCGGGTATTCCTTTCCCTCATGCTGCAGGAAGGTGCGCCAGACCATCTCCATGGCAGGCATCCATTCCGCTTTCCTGGCCCATCTGACCTCATAGGGCCTCCTCAGGCTTCTGATATCCATCGTCCCCGCCGTTTCCTCATTTGTTCATCCAAGGACATTCTCCTCCACCCAATGGCAGATGTCCTCCATCACCTGGCTCCGGTTGGTCTCGTTCAGCAGCTCATGCCGCCCGCCCGGGTACAGCTTCAACCGGATATCCTGCAGCCCGGCCGCTACCAGGGAATCATACGCCCTTCTGACGCCTTTCCCGTAGTCGCCCACCGGGTCGGCATCCCCCGACACCATGTACACCGGAAGGTCCTTGGGAACCGCATCCAGGTTCTCCGGGCTGTAGAGCCTGCTCACCAGCGCAAAAAGCGCACCGAAGCCGTTCACCGTGAACGTAAATCCGCACATGGGGTCAGCGATATAGCGGTCTACCCGCTCTCTGTCCCGGCTCAGCCAGTCAAAGGCTGTGCGCCTGTCCGTTATCCCCTTGCCGTAGCCACCGAAGGCCAGCCTGTCCAGGAGCCTGCTCACATGCATGGGACCGCAAAAGAATTTCTGTATGCCCGCCACCAGCCTGGCCATGTCCAGCACGGCCTTCGGCTGCATTCCCGTGCCCATGATGACCGCGCCGGATATCCCCGTGCCGTAGCGGCACAGGTAATTGCGGGCGATGAAGGAGCCCATGCTGTGGCCCATGAGCACATAGGGCACCCCCGGATACAGCTCTTCCGTCAGCTTCTTTAACCGGTGCACGTCCCGCACCAGGACGGTGGCGGGGTCGCGCTCGCAGAAATACCCCTGCTTCCCTCCCTGGCCCACGGATTTCCCATGGCCCAGATGGTCGTCGCCCGTGACCACGAAGCCCCGTTCCACCAGGTATGCCGCAAATTCCTCATATCGCTCCACATATTCCGCCATGCCGTGCACTACCTGGAGGATGCAGCGAATCTGCCCCGCATCCTCGGGCCGATAACGGACGGCGTGAATCCTGCTCTTCCCGTCCCTGGAATCAAAATAGAATTCTTCTTTGACCATGCAGTCTCCTCCGCCGCCTTCGGACGGCTTAGTCCCGGACGGAGGAAGCCCACCTGCCGGGCTTCCTCCGCACAAGGGATGTCAACAGATTTCCGCTCCCGCCGGCATTTCCTTTTCAGGCGCCACCAGAGCAAGCCTCCCCTCTGCGTCCTCCGCACATAAAAGCATCCCTTCGGACAGCACCCCGGCCAGCTTGGCGGGCTTTAGGTTCACCAGCACCATCACCTTCTTGCCCACCATCTCCTCGGGGGAGTAGTGCGCCTTGATGCCGGATACAATCTGCTTCACCTGGCTGCCGACCTTTACCTGGCTGCAGAGGAGCTTCTTGGACTTGGGCACTGCCTCGCAGGAGATAATCTCGCCTACCTGGAACTGGAGCTTCGCGAAATCGTCATAGGCAATCTCCGCCTTGGGCTCTATATCAATGGGCTGGGCCGTATCCTGCCCCTGCGTCACTTCGCCGCTTTCTTCTGCCGCGTTGTCCCCCTGGGCCGCGGCTGCCATGGCGGACGCCATCTCTTCGTCCTTCTTCTCCACTTCCTTCATGTCGAGCCTGGCGAAGAGGATTTCCGGCTTGTCTGTGACCTTAGTGCCGCTCTCATACAGCCCGAAGGTCTCCAGGTCATCGAATTCCCGTAACTTTGTATTCAATTGGGTAGCAATCTTCTCCGCGGTCCGGGGCATGAAGGGTTCCAACAGGGAAGCCCCGATGCAGATACCCTCCACCAGGTTGTAGAGCACCGTGGAGAGCCTGTCCGCTTTGGCCTCGTCCTTTGCCAGAATCCAGGGCTCCGTCTCGTCGATATATTTGTTGCAGCGCTTGAAGATGCCGAAAATCTCCGTCAGGGAATCCGCCACCCTTAGCTGCGCCATCTTCTCCTTCACCTTAGCGCAGGTTCCTGTGACCACTGCCTTCAAGTCCTCATCCAGGGCCTGATCCACGGCCCCCTTGTCCGCCACCACGCCGCCGAAGTATTTGTTGCTCATGGAGATGGTGCGGTTCACCAGGTTCCCCAGGGTGTTGGCCAGGTCGGAATTGGTGCGCTCCGCGATCAGCTCCCAGGTGGCATTGCCGTCATTCTCAAAGGGCATTTCGTGCAGCACATAGTAGCGCACCGCGTCCACGCCGAAGAAGTCCACCAGGTCGTCCGCGTAGAGCACGTTCCCCCTGGACTTGCTCATCTTGCCGCTGTTCATCAGAAGCCATGGATGGCCGAAGATCTGCTTCGGCAGGGGCTCGCCCAGCGCCATCAGGAAGATGGGCCAGTAGATGGTGTGGAAGCGGATGATGTCCTTTCCTATTAGATGGAGGTCCGCGGGCCAGAATCTCCTGTACTGCTCTGTACTGTTCCCCTCCGCGTCATAGCCGATGCCGGTGATATAGTTGCTCAGGGCATCCAGCCACACATACACCACATGCCCCGGGTCGAAGTCCACGGGAATCCCCCATTTGAAGGAAGTCCTGGACACGCACAAATCCTGGAGCCCCGGCAGAAGGAAGTTGTTCATCATCTCGTTCTTGCGGGACACGGGCTGGATGAACTCCGGATGCTCGTTGATATGCTTTATCAGCCTGTCGGCGTATTTGCTCATACGGAAGAAGTAGGCCTCCTCCCTGGCGGGCTTCACCTCCCTGCCGCAGTCCGGGCATTTGCCCTCCACCAGCTGGGATTCCGTCCAGAAGGATTCGCAGGGGGTGCAGTACATGCCCTCGTAGGCCCCCTTGTAGATATCTCCCTGGGCATACATGCGCTTGAAGATCTTCTGCACCTGTCTCTCATGGTATTCGTCCGTGGTGCGGATGAATTTGTCATAGGAAATATTCAGCATATCGCACATGCCCTGGATGATGCCGGCCACCTTGTCCACGAACTCCTTTGGGGTGACCCCGGCCTCCTGGGCCTTCAGCTCTATCTTCTGTCCGTGCTCGTCCGTGCCGGTCTGGAAGAAGACGTCACAGCCTTCCTTCCTCTTGAAGCGGGCGATGCTGTCCGCCAGCACGATCTCATAGTTGTTGCCTATATGCGGCTTGCCTGAAGTATAGGCGATGGCTGTGGTAAGATAGTACTTTTCCTTACTTTCCATTTCCGTTCTCCTCTCGCTGATTCTCCGGTGGGCGGGCCTGCAGATTCAAAAAAAGCCCGTCCCCAGCATGCACCAGAAGACGGGCCAATATGCCCTTGCCAACACTTCCCTGCCCCTTTTCGCGGGGAGCAGGATTTTGTCACCTCGTTTTTCTTCCTAATATATAACGGTAACACAAAACATTGATTACTGTCAATAACTTAGCCGTCACTTTTTGGTGGAAATCTTGCTGTAGCCGCCCTTTCTGTCGTAGGAATCCAGCAGATAGCTCTCCTCCACATGGTAATTCGCGATTTCCACCGCATCCCTCCGGGGCTTCACGGTCTTCTGCGGCTCCTCCCTGGTAATGGCCTGCTTGGGCTGGAAGGATTTCTTCGCCTGGAATCTGGAGGTGTTCCCCCGCAGATGCCCCGTGAGCTGTCCCGCGATGTCCTTGAACCGCACCCGTATCCTGCGCCACATCCCCTCCTGGGCGCCGCTTTCCTGGCCCGCTCCGTCCCGGGAGGCCTCCTGGGACGGGGACTGCGCCGCGGGGACGGCTGCCTGGGCCGCCCGGGACACATGCACCGCCTGGGACAGATCCGCCTGGGGGATGGCCGCTGCAGGAATGCCCGAACCGGCGCCGGACGCTGCCGTCGTCCCGGCCTCACGGCTTTCGCCGATCTGCGCCAGCACCTGCTCCTGGCCCGACTGGTTTCCGGCCTCCCCGGGCACCGCCGTACCGCCCCCGCTCCAAAAGCCTTTCAGCAGGCTCTTTCCCCTGGAGAGATAGCTGTCCAGCCATGCGGACAGGGAGAGCTGCCCCTGGCCCTGCTGCTCCGCGGCCTGCATGCCCTGCCTCCTTGCCATGGAAGCGGCGGCCCTTGACGTGTCCGCCTCTGTCTTGAAATGGGAATGGTCATGCATGCACTTTGTCACATGATGCGCCTCCGCGCTGTGTTCTCCGCCTTCGATTCCGTGAAACTGCATCCTTCGCCCGCCTTCCTGTCTCCGCTTTCATGAATCCGCTCTGCCAATCCACTTTTCCGGTTACGGTTCCATGCCCGCGGCCCATGCATCCTATCCCCTGGTTCCGCCGCTCCTTTGGCCCTCTTCGCTCCTGTTTTCCTCAAACGCCTGCTCCCGGCCCTATCGGCTGCGCCCTGTCCGGCTCTGCCTCATGCCTATGTCAGTTCATCTTCTCCAGGAACCTCGCCACATTGTCCGAAATGTTGCCGCCGAACACCGCCGAGCCGGACACAATCACATTGGCCCCGGCCTCCAAAGCCAGCTCCACATTGTCCGCCCTGATGCCGCCGTCCACCTCGATGTCCGTCTTCAGGCCCAGCCCGGCCACCATGGCCCGCACCTGCCGCACCTTGTCCAGGCACTCCGGCATCAGCTTCTGGCCCCCGAAGCCCGGCTTCACGGTCATCACCAGCACCATGTCCACCAGCTTCAGATAAGGCTCCACCGCCTCCGCCGGGGTCTCGGGGCTGATGGTGATGCCCACCTTCCTGCCCAGGAACCGGATCTTCTGTATGGTGCCCACCACGTCCTGAGTGGCCTCTATGTGGAAATTGATGAGATTGGCCCCGCAGTCGGCGAATTCCTTGATATACCGCTCCGGCCTGTCGATCATCAGATGCACGTCAAAAAAGATGTCGGAGCACTTCCGGATGGACAGTATCACCGGCATCCCGAAGGAAATGTCCGGCACGAAGACGCCATCCATGACATCTATATGCAGATACTGTGCCCCCGCATGCTCCGCCTCCCTGATCTGCTCCCCAAGCCTGCTGAAATCCGCTGCCAAAATAGACGGTGACAATATATTCATCTCATCTCTCCTCGACTCCTGCTCCGGCGAGGCGCCTGTGCTTCAGCGGAACGCCTCCTGCTTCCAGAAAGCGTCCCCTGCGGCCTGCGCTCCGCATGTTCCGCAAGGTCTATTTTAGCAGAGATTCTACAGCTTGTCCACGTCCTTTTTCAATTGTTCCCAGGCATCCTCATGTTCCGTGTAATAGAGAGGGCATTTCTTCCCGCCGCAGTCATAATGGCGCAGGATGTCCTCGGCGTCCAGGTCGTAGATGTCCGTCAGCCAGGCCAGCAAGGAAATCAGGGAATCGTATGTCTCCTGGGTGAAGGCCCCGTCCTCCGCCAGATAGCAGCACTCGATGGAGACGGAGTCGTAGTTGCGGGTCATGACGGCGTAGGCAATTTCGTCTAAGGGCACGCACTGGATAATCTCCCCCTCGTAACCGATGATGAAATGGGCGCTGACGCTGGCCTCATGGGTGTCCTTCTGCCACTCGAAGTAGCTGCGGTTCTGGGCGGCGCTGGTGCCGGGGTTGGCCGTGTAGTGGACGAAGATATTCTTCACGGACTCCAGGGGCTCCCCGGGGCGGGAGTATTCGTTGGGGGTCAGGAAGTCCTCGGTCCACTCCGGGTGCATGGCGAATGCGTCCGCGGGGATTCCCTGCACCAGGGTGCCTGAGGGCTGCCCTTCGGCGGCATTCCCCTGCTGCTCTCCGGACACGGGCAGGGCGTCCTCTTCGGCGCCTTTGGCCTGCTGGCTCTTGATTGCGAAGTATACCGCGAACAGGAGGATGCAGACAATCCACGCGCCCAGAACCAAGCGCTGCATGAGGACGCGCTGCCTCCTGCCCTGGGCAGCGGCGCAGCGCGGGCGGGCCTGGATTTGCCGATATGCTGTTCTCCTGTGGCGAGCCGGGAGTTCCCGGCGAACCGGCCTTTGTTGATATGACGGAATCTGCTCCCTCGCAGTTCTCCGCTGGCGGGACGCGGCCTCCTGCCGTGCTGCCCGCTGCTGGCGGCTGAAGCTTTCCTCCGACAAGGCACTCCTATTCCTCTCAGGACGTATCGCCGTCTCCTGTCTGCCTCCTGTCCTATCGGTTCTCCGCTCAGCCGATTCCCGCCGCTGCCTTCGCTGCCTTCCTCTGTCGGGAATCGGTACCTGCACCATCCTCCCCTTTCTGACGGGCTCCCCACTCCGATACCCGTCAAACATATCCGTGGTCACCTCGCGCCTGCGGGCCCTGTCGGCATCGGGGCGGTCCGGCCGAAGCGCCGGTTCAGATACCATACCTCTCCCTTTCTGCCTGTCACGGGATTCCCTTCCATAAGAAAGGAATTCGTACTCTTCTGTCGATTCGTCGTCAAAAGGAGCCTGTTTTCGGCCCTCCTCCATCCTGCTGCCGTATGCGATGGGGCGGCGGCCTCTGCCGTCCGTTTCCCGCCCGGGCCTGTCCCACTGTTCCTCATAATTTACCAAATAGGGATTGCGCCTGATTTCGACCTCTTCATAATCCTCGTTCTTCCGTGCGCTGCCGCTCTGCCTTACCATCTCTCCACCTCATCCTACACGTATGCTTTATGTGAACCCTATCATAAAGAAGAGATGTATCATTTTTGTTAGTAAAATATGAATTTAAAGAAAATTTACCGCCCAATGCTCCATCCCTTGCAAAGAATCCCTTCCTATGATAAAATGACACCGTCTACAGCAACGTGATAGCAGAGGCATCGAGCCCCGCGCGCCATCACATCCAACGAGAAAAACGAGGCATCTAAATGAATGAATTGAAGCTGAACAACAAGCGAACCGTCCTGGTGGGCCTGGCCTTCCTGTCCATCTGCTCCTTCTGGCAGATGTACGACAGCGTGGTGCCGTTGATCCTGCGGGAGACCTTCGGCATGGACGAGTCCCTGACGGGCATCATCATGGCCGCGGACAATATATTGGCCCTGTTCCTGCTGCCCTTCTTCGGCGGGCTGTCGGACCGGACGAATTCCCGGCTGGGCCGCCGCACGCCGTATATCATCGCAGGCACCGCAGCGGCGGTGATTCTGATGAACCTGCTGCCCGCGCTGGACAACAGCTACTCCCAGGCGGCTGCTCCCTTTAAGCTGGTGACCTTCGTCATCGTGCTGGGGCTGCTGCTGGTGGCCATGGGAACCTACCGCTCCCCCGCCGTGGCCCTGATGCCGGACGTGACGGCAAAGCCCCTGCGCAGCAAGGCCAACGCCATCATCAACCTGATGGGGGCCGTGGGCGGCATCCTCTATCTGGGGGTGGCGGCGGTGCTCTACCCCACCTCCAAGGTGGCGCAGCTGTCCCATGTCAACTATCAGCCTCTGTTTCTCATCGTGTCCGCCGTTATGGCCGCTGCGGTGGTGGTGCTCCTCCTCACCATCAAGGAGCCTGCCCTGGCCGCTGAGAACCAGGCGCTGGAACGGCTCCATCCCGAGTGGAACCTGGCCCGGGACGACGGGCACGGCGGCGAGGCCCTGCCCGGGTCGGTGAAGCGCAGCCTTTATTTCCTGCTGGCCTCCATCGCCCTGTGGTTCATCGGCTACAACGGCGTCACCACCTGGTTCACCACCTATGTGTCCCAGGTCATGGGCGAGGGACTGGGCGGCGCGTCCACCTGCCTCCTGGTGGCCACCGCAGGGGCAATCGTCTCCTACATCCCCATCGGCATCCTGGCCTCCAGAATCGGCCGCAAGAGAACCATCCATGCCGGCATCATCCTGCTGGCCGCATGCTTCCTGGCGGGGTTCTTCCTGACCACGCTGTTCTCCTCCATCAACGCCGTCATGTATGTGGCCTTCGCTTTGGTGGGACTGGCCTGGGCGGCCATCAACGTGAACTCCCTGCCCATGGTGGTGGAGATGTGCCGGGGCGGAGACGTAGGCAAGTTCACTGGATACTATTACACCGCCTCCATGCTGGCCCAGGTCATCACGCCGGTGGTGGCGGGCTCCCTGATGAAGACCATCAGCTACCACATTCTCTTCCCTTACGCTGCCTTCTTCGTCACCTTGAGCTTTGTCACCATGTGTTTCGTTCGCCACGGGGACAGCAAGGCTGAGGCCAAAAAGGGGCTGGCGGCTTTCGAGGACATGGATGACTGATACATCCCATCAGGCTGCGGGAAGGCCAGACCTTCGCCCGCTGGGGCCGGCATGAATCCATTCCCAAATATCGAATAGAAAGGTGTGTTCTAATGATAATCATATGCAGGATACTATTGGCGGCGCTCATCATAATCATTCTCTGGTGCCTGATGCTGCTTCCCAGGCGGGGGCAGTCGGGATGGGACAGGCTGGCCGATGCCAGATATGCCCATAGAGGGCTCCACGACATGGGGAAAGGCATTCCGGAGAATTCCATGACCGCCTTCCGCCGCGCCGTGGAAAAAGGCTTCGGCGCGGAGCTGGACGTCCACCTCATGGCGGACGGTCATCTGGCGGTGGTCCACGACAGCGACCTGAGCCGGGTCTGCGGCAGAAGCGCAATCATCGAAAGCCTCCGGGCGGAGGACCTCAAAGACTATCCCTTAAAGGGCAGCAATGAAACCATCCCCCTGCTTCCGGAGGTCCTGGCGCTATTTGAGAACAAGGCGCCGCTGGTCATCGAGCTGAAGGTAGAGCACGGCAATGCGGCCGCCCTTACCGATGCGGTGATGGCGCTCCTGCGGGACTGGAAGGGTGCCTATTGCATCGAGTCCTTCCATCCCGCCGCGCTGCTGCACCTGAAAAAACGCTATCCCGATGTCATCCGGGGGCAGCTCTCCGAGAATTTCCTGCGCTCCAGCGATGCCGGGACTCTGACCTGGCCGGTGCGGGCTATATTGACCCTACTGCTGACCTCCTTCGTCACCAGGCCGGACTTCATCGCCTACAATTACATCGACCGCTCCTGTCCCAGCCTGCGGCTGATGAAACGGCTCTACGGCGTCCATGAGGTGGGCTGGACGATTCGCAGCAAGGAGATACTGGAGCGCCTGGAGCAGCAGGGGGTCATGCCCATCTTCGAGGGCTTCCTGCCCTGAGGCTTTCGGGAATGTCTCCCGTTCCTCAGGCCCCTTACAGCTCCAGCCCCCGGAAGAAATTCAGCACCCCGTCCTCCACGGCCAGATGGTCTGTCCGCTCCCTGTCCATCTCGTAAAAATACTTCCCGGTGCCCAGGCTCACGGACAGGCTGTCCAGCGGGAACCCCTTCTGCCGCACCCCCGCATAGGGCACGGCGGTAATCAGGAACACCTCGCTGGCGGTGCTGTCGTCCATGGCCTCATAGATATGCTCTCTGTCCATCACCAGGCATACCGCATGGCGGTATCTCGCCCGCAGATTCCCGTACTTTTCCGCCAGCCCGCCGTAATACGCCAGCATCTCCTGATCCGTCAGGCACTTCCCGCTCACAGTCCGCACATGGATGCCCGGCTGGAGCTCCTGTGGCAGGCCTTCGAAATACAGCCCCGAATCGCAGGAGAACACCGGTATCTGATAGAAATCATAGTAGCACAGGGCCTTCTGCCTGGCGTTCTCCAGCGGGGTGCTCCCGTCCTCAGAAGGGCTCGGCGCTTCCCTGTCCATGTCGGCCAGCCCCAGTACCTCAATGTCCAGCTCCGACAGCCTGCGGCGCATGGCGTTCAGCTTAGCCGGGTTTCCGGTTCCAAACAGTATCTTCTTCATAGCACATTCCATCCGTATACTTCCATCTGGGTCAGGGCCGGGAAGGGCGAGGGGTCGTCCGCCTTTATCAGATTGGACAGCTCTATCCAGTCGGTCTCCTTCTCCGGGAAGGTGAGTACATGGCCTGCGACGGATTTCTCCAGAGGGAAGTCCTGGCTGCTGCCATCGGAGAATTTCAATGTCACCTGTGTCCACCAGTTGTCATGGGGAAAATCGGCCCGGGTGTAGAGCACCACCTTGTCCGTGCGGATCCGTCGGCCGAAGTCCACCCGCATGGCGGCGTCGTCCTGCCTGTTGATGCCCCAGGACTGATAGGGCCAGGCCCCGTGGGACAGATTAGCGCGCACTCCGTCTATGGCGTTCTTGGCGGCGAACACGGACTCCCCCCTGGTCTCCACATTGGCTGTGGCATGGGGGAAGCAGGGCACGTCCCGATGTTGGTCCGCCGGGTTCAGGGCCAGGTTCCGATAGGCCTCTATCTCGTCTGGCCTGGCGGCCTGGACGTAGAGGTAGTGGCGGCTGCCGGAGAACACCTTGGGCGACAGGCTGACGCGCTTCTCCCCGAAGGGAATCTCATAAGACACATTGTCCGTAATGTACACAAAGGCGGCCCCCAGTGCATCGTCCACCTGCCAGTTTACATAAGCGTTCTTGTCTGAGGTCTCCAGGACAATCCTGTCCCCCTCCTCATAGGCCCGCATGCACACCAGGTCTACGAAGTCCTCTCCGCTGCTGACGCAGATGGTGCTGTCGTTTCTGTCGATTACTTTCAACGAAAATGTAGCCATAGCTGATATGCTCCTTTTTTCTTTATTTGAGGTCGCCGACGGCGTTTCGCCGGGGCATCTGTTCCGCCGTCCTGCCCTGTCCGCGGCCCTTGATTCCGCCTGTAGGCGCAAGCCCGTCAACCATAGATGCGGAAGGCCTCCGTCTCCTTCTCGAACCGCGCGCTCTGGCCCCTCCATTCCTCCAGCAGCTCCTCCAGAGAAAGGATTCCATAGAGGTAATCGTCTATCCGCCTGCCTCCGGCCAGATAGTGGAGATGCTTGTTCCCCTGGCCCTGGTCGCTTAAGGTGAACTGCTCCGGGTAGAGCCGCACCACCTGGCGCATGAGCTGGAGCGCCGTGGGGATGAAGTCCAGGGTCTTGTCCAGGGGCGCGAACTCCAGGCCGAAACAGACCTCCCCGGCGTACTCCCGCTCCACCGGCACAAAGGCCCGCTGTCTGAAGATTACCTTGTCTTCCTTTACCGCGGCCTTCATCTCCCGGTACAGCTCTTCCATCTTCACATAGGGCGCGCCGTACATCTGGAAAGGCTTTGAGCTGCCCCTTCCGGCGCTTAGGGAGGAGCCCTCCAGGAAGCAGCCGCCGCAGTAGCAGATGGTGCTGTGGAAATCCACCAGGGCCGGGGAGGGGATGTTCCAGAGCAGCCCGGTATCGCTAAAATACGTGTCCCTGGTGTAGTTTTCCATGGGAATCACCCGGTAGTCCAGCTTCAGGCCCCTGTGCGCCAGAAAATAATGTCCCACCTCCCCGCAGGTCAGGCCGTAGCGTACCGGCAGCCCGTAGTCCCCGATGAAGGAGGCGAATTCCGGCAGGATGATCCCGCCGCTGACGATCCGGTTCCCCAGAGGATTCGGGCGGTCCAGCACCACGAAGGGGATGCCTGCCCTGGCCGCGGCCTCCATGCAGTAGGTCATTGTGTAGATATATGTGTAATACCGCAGCCCTACATCCTGGATATCATACACAAGGATGTCGATGTCCGCCAGTTCCTCGGCCTCCGGCCGCAGATGGTTCCCGTACAGGGAGCGGATGGGAATCTGATATCCGGGGTAGACATCGTTTCCCACCTCTTTCCCCGCGCCCTCCCCGAACATGCCGTGCTCCGGCGTGAACAGCTTCCCAATCCGCAGGCCCCTGTCCATGAACAGGTCCACGTTCACCCTCCAGAGGGAATCCACCCCGGAATAATTCGTAATCAGCCCGATGCGCTTCCCCCTGAAGATCCCTTCGAATTCCTCCAGCCGGTCCAGTCCCAGTACCGTCCTCATATCCGCCCCTGCCTTTCCTGGCCTGTAAGGCCATGTGTTGCATTTCCAGCATCTTCCAGCCCTCTTATTGTACCATACAATCCGCGTATTGGGAACCTGGTTTTGCCCCGGCGCGAATGCCGTTTTACGGGATTGCCGTTTCTATGGCGGCATGGTATACTATGGTATGTTATTCGGAAAAAGATGCACAAAGGAAGAGGATTGATATGACATACGTTTTGACAGATCTGGTCTGGCTGTTTTTCATCTACTCCTTCGCGGGCTGGTGCCTGGAAGTGTGCTATGCGGCCATCAGCCGCAGGAAGTTCGTGAACCGTGGCTTCGTGAACAGCCCCTACTGTACCATATACGGCTTCAGCGCTGTGGTGTTCGCGGTGTTTTTGCCGGAGCTTACGGACAATCCGTTCTTCCTCTTCCTGGGCGGACTGCTGCTGGCCTCGGTGGTGGAATACACCACGGGCATGCTCATGGAGAAGATTTTCCGCAGGAAATTGTGGGATTATTCTGAAATCAAGCACAATTTGGGCGGCTATGTCTGCCTCCGGTATTCCCTGCTGTGGGGGCTGCTGGCCGTGGCCACCATGCGCTTCCTGAACCCGGTGCTGTGCGGTCTGCTGCGGGGCATCCCCCGGCCTGTGACTTTGGTGGCGCAGTGGACCGCCGCAGGGCTTCTGGCGGCGGATTTCGTCACCACCTCCATGGCAGTCCTGGGCATGAAGGTCACAGCGAAGCGCCTGTCCCAGCTCTCCGAGGGCATGCAGCAGACCTCCAGGCTCCTGGAGAACCGCCTCACCGCCGGGGTGCAGAAGCGGATGCAGCGCTCCTTCCCCTCCATCAATCCGGAGGACATCGCGGCGGACATCCGGGCGAAATCGGAGCGGGCCAAGGCGGAGCACGCGGTGTTCGCGGAAGGGTGCTGCTTCTATAAGCTGACGGCGCTGTTCTTCATCGGGGCGTTCCTGGGGGATCTGACGGAGACTGTCTTCTGCCTCCTGACCACCGGGGTGCTCATGAGCCGCAGCAGCGTGGTGTACGGGCCTTTCAGCATCGTCTGGGGCCTGGGCTGCGCGCTGCTGACCCTGTTCCTCTACCGCTATCGGAACAGGAGCGACAGGCACATCTTCCTGGCGGGCACGCTGCTGGGGGGCGCTTACGAGTATGTCTGCAGCGTGTTCACGGAGCTGGTCTTCGGCACGGTGTTCTGGGACTACAGCGGCTTCGCCTTCAACCTGGGCGGGCGCATCAACCTGCTTTATTGCTTTTTCTGGGGGATTGCGGCTGTGGTGTGGCTGAAGATGATCTATCCGAAGCTGTCGGATCTGATAGAGAGGCTTCCGGTGCGGGCGGGAAAGATTCTGTGCAACTGCCTGATTGTGTTCATGGTCTTGAATATGGCCATCTCCTCCCTGGCGCTGGCAAGGTATACGCAGCGGCAGACGGACGGCGCCGGGAAGGAAACGGCAGAAAGCGCTGCCTCCGCCGACAGGGCCCAGGATGAAAATCCGCTGGCCGCCTTTTTGGACGAGCATTTCCCGGACGAGCGGATGGAGCGGATCTATCCCAATGCGAAGCTGGTGGAGTGAGCGGGAGGCAGCGCAGCCTCCTGCCCATTTTGCGCAACTGTCATGGCATCAGCCTCTCTCGAGGAATTCGGCCGGTGCCATGATTTCAGGATGTTCCAAACCGGATTCCAAAAAATCCTTATCGCCAGTCACAAGGATATCTGCCTTTGCCATAAGCGCTGCACGTAAAATCGGGCGGTCCTTTACATCCCTAATCTGGGATTCCGATACATCTTCATCCACTGGAACCGGCACCAATTCCAGTGTCAGCAGTGCGGTTGAGAGAAATCTGTCCAATGCGGCAAGTCGCATCGGAAATTTCTTATTGAATACCCGCTTCATTTCGTCTACATTCTGCTCACAGATCAGGCCGTGGTTAGGATAGGAAGCAGCTTTTACATAAGCCTGATAAGGCACGCCGCTGGCGCTTAATGCCGCAGATATGAGGACATTTGTATCGATCAGGACCCTCATAGATTTTCGTCCTCATTCCTTAATTCTTTCACAAGCGCCATGACATCGTCATCAGACGTAAGGCCGGCACGTTCCGCCTCTCCCACCATTTCACTTTGGAGCATCTGCATGGCATAGACGGCTGAGTTCACAATGCGGACAGTACCTCCTTCCACAATAAAAGAAATCCGGTCTCCGCTTGTTACGCCAAGCACCTTACGGATATCCTTCGGAATGGTGACCTGGCCTTTTGCCATCACCTTTGCGTTGTCAACAAAAGCATCTGCATACATATCTTTCGCCTCCTGTCTTTTTGGATAACCATCCTTCCATCATTACATGACACGGAAAGTAGGGATTTCCCTACTTTTATTATATGCGGCTGTCATGAAAAAATCAAATAAAATTGCTGAATGAAATTTGTTTTTCGGACGCCCTCACCGACAGCAGATTTCCCCGTACATCTCCGGCCTCCTGTCCCGGAACAGCCCCCAGCTGAAGCGCATCTCTTCTATGGCATCCAGGTCGAAGGTATGCATGATCGCCTTCTCCTGATCCCTGCCCGCGTCCTCCAGGATTTCCCCCGTCTCGTCCGTGATGAAGGAGGAGCCATAGAAGGTCAGGGCAGAGGACTGGCCATTGTTCTCCTTTGAGGGTTCCACAATCTCTTCCCCGATGCGGTTAGCTGCAACTACCGGCACTGCATTGGCCGCGGCGTGGCCCTGCATGCAGCGCCGCCAGTGGGGCATGCTGTCGCACTCTATGATGGGCTCGGAGCCGATGGCTGTGGGATAGAGCAGGATCTGCGCCCCCATCAGGGCCATGCACCGGGCCGCCTCCGGGAACCACTGATCCCAGCAGATGCCCAGGCCGATTTTGCCGTAGGCGGTGTCCCAGACCTGGAAGCCCGTATTCCCCGGGGTGAAATAGAATTTCTCCTGATAGAAATGGTCGTCGGGGATATGGGTCTTGCGGTATACGCCCTTCAGCTCCCCGTCCGCGTCGATCATGGCCACGGAATTGTAGGTCACGTTCCCCGCCCGCTCGAAGAAGCTCACCGGCAGCACCACCTTCAGCTCTGCGGCCACCTGGCGCAGCCGGCACACCGCCGGGTTCTCCCACACCGTCATGGCCAATTGATAAGAATCATAATTCCGCTCCTGGCAGAAATACCATGTCTCGAAAAGCTCCGGCAGCAAAATCACCTGCGCCCCGTCCCCGGCTGCCTGCCTGATCCACCCCTCCGCCGCCGCCAGATTCTCCTCCCTGGAGCGGTTGCAGTACATCTGCACTGCCGCCACCGTCAACTCCTGTCCCATACATCCTCCACCTTTCTATCAAAATGCAAATACCTCAATATATCCGCCACCCCTTCCAACATACCATCCCCAACAGCACAACCAGCTGACAAACCGCCGCAATCTGGAAGAATGCCCTCACAAAGCAAGCCTTGTTCGCTTGGGCATTCTGACCTGTGAAACTGGCTTGCAAAGCGAACTTGTTCGCAGGCGAGTCGTATTCGCAAGCGAACCTTGTTCGCTTTGAGAGCCTAGAAGTTCCTGGCGGACGTCCTAAAGAGGTGGGCTATGCCCTCTCTTGGCCCCCTAGAACTTCTTCTCACACTTCACACCGGCACCTGCTGGGTGATGCAGTGGATGTTCCCGCCCCCAATCAGGATATCCCGGGCATAGATCTGCACCACCTCCCTGTCCGGGAACAGCCCCTGCAGGATCTCCTTCGCCGCCTGGTCCGCCGGATCCCCGAAGCCCGGCATCACGATGCTGCCGTTGGCGATGTAGAAATTCACATAGGATGCCGCCAGCCGCTCCCCCGCCGTCCTGGTGGGCTGATCCCGGCAGGTGTCCAGCCCCTGGCACTCCTCCTCCGTGATGGTCACGGGCTGCGGCAGGGGCAGCTTGTGCACTCTGATTCTCCTGCCCTTCGCGTCCAGAGTCTGCTCCAGGTAGTCCAGGCAGGCCCTGGACATGGCGTACTGCACGTCCGTCCGGTCCTCCGTCCAGGCCAGCACCACCTCCCCCGGCGCGGTGAAGGCGCAGATGTTGTCCACATGCTCGTTGGTCTCGTCATTGTAGATGCCCCGGGGCAGCCAGAGGATCTTCGATACGTTCAGATACGCCCGCAGCACCTCCTCAATCTCTTCCCTGGAAAGCGCCGGATTCCGCCCTCCGCTCAGCAGGCAGCTCTCCGTCACCATGCAGGTCCCCTCCCCGTCCACATGGATGGAGCCGCCCTCCAGGATGAAGTCCCGCTTGCAGTACACATCCTTCTCCAGCAGGTCGCAGAGCTTCCGCGCCATCTGGTCGTCCTTGTCCCAGGGGAAGTACAGACCGTCGTGGAGGCCTCCCCAGGCGTTGAAGCCCCAGTCTATGCCTCTTATGACACCTGTGTCGTTTTTTACAAAGGTGGGCGCGTAGTCCCTGGCCCAGGCGTCATTGCTGGACATCTCCACCACCCGGATATGGGCGGGGAGCAGGGCCCTGGCATTGTCGTACTGGGCCCCGCTGGCGCAGACCGTCACCTGCTCCGACCTGGCGATGGCCTCGGCCACCTCCGCGAAGGCCCTTCTGGCCGCGTAGCCGCCGTACTGCCAGGAGTCCGCCCTCTCCGGGAATATCATGATGCAGCCCTGATGGGGCTCGAACTCCGCGGGCATCCGGAAGCCGTCCGCGGACGGAGTGGAAGCTTTGATGATTTCCATGAATTAACCCTCTCCGGAAAAAAATTCCTTAATTTTTCTATTTATTTTTTTTATAATTCCTTAAGTCTAAGGTCAAACTTTAGACACATTTTCAGGGTATGATAGATACATAAACAAAGGAGCTGTTGAATTTTGATAAACAATGGTCAGGGTTCTGTCAGCTTCGACTAATAGCAATACCGCGCAAGCGGTTTTACTATAAAACCTTTCCCTTTCATGTTTTCTTTTATATTTTACTCCTTTAAAGGATCCGGGATGCCGGATCCTTTTTGTGTCGCAAAAAACCGCCCCGCCCCCAAACGCCGAAAAGCGCCTTTCGCTCACAGTTTATAAATCCTTAAGCCCATGGTCAAACTTTGAACACATTTTCAGCCTACAATGGATACATCGATAAAGGAAACAACAATACCGCGTAAGCGGTTTCACCATAGATACCTTTCCCTTTCATGTTTTCTTTATATTATTTCACTCCTTGAAAGAGCCTGGGGCACCGGGCTCTTTTGATGTCATGGAAAACATGGAAAGATTTCCGCCTGCCCCAGGTCCCCCCTGCCGCTCCGCTACGACAGCCTCTCTCTGAAATCCCGGTAGCCGAACTCCTTCACGATGGCGCACTCCCCGTTTTTCCTGCGCAGGGCAATGGCCGGCAGAGGCATCCCGTTGAAGGTGTTGTTCTTCACCATGGAATAGATGGCCATGTCCTGGAACACCAGCCTGTCCCCCTCCTTCAAGGGTCTGTCGAAGGAATAATCCCCGATGATGTCCCCGGCCAGGCAGGTGGGCCCGCCCAGGCGGTAAGTGCAGGCCTTCTCCCCCGGCTGCCCGCTTCCCCGCAGAGGCGGCCTGTAGGGCATCTCCAGCACATCCGGCATGTGGCAGGCGGCGGAGGCGTCCAGGATGGCTATGTGGATTCCGTTTCTGACGATTTCCAACACCTCCGTCACCAGGAACCCGGCGTTCAGCGCCACCGCCTCCCCGGGCTCCAGGTACACCGTCAGGCCGTACCTGTCCTGCATCCTCCTGATGCAGCGCTCCAGCCTGGGAATATCGTAGCCCGTTCGGGTGATGTGGTGGCCGCCGCCGAAGTTGATCCAGCTCATGCCGGGCAGATATCTGCCGAACTTCTCCTCCACCGCCTCCAAAGTGGCCTCCAGGGCATCGGCGTCCTGCTCGCAGAGGGTGTGGAAGTGGAGGCCGTCCAGAAGCTGCAGCAAATCGCTGCCACCGGACAAAAGCTCCTCTTCCCTATGCCGCCCGGCAGCCATCCCTTCCGGCGCTTCCCTCCGAAGCAGCCCGGCCTGAAAGGCTTCCAGGGTCACCCCCAGCCGGGAGCCCGGCGCGCAGGGGTCATAGATGGCGTGCCCCTCCTGGGTGGAACGCTCCGGGTTGATGCGAAGCCCTATGCTCTTCCCCGCGGCCTTTGCCCGGGGGCCGAACCGCTCCGCCTGCCTCCAGGAATTGAAGACGATGTGGTCGCAACAGTGCAGGATTTCGTGGAATTCAGATTCCTTATATGCGGGTGAAAAAATATGGTTCTCCACTGTCCTGCCCTGGGCCTTAAGGGGTTCCGCCATCTCCTCGGCGCATAGCCTGGCCTCGTACAGGCCGCTGGCCGTGGCGCCGCAGAGGTACTCTCCTACCAGGGGATACAGGGCATGCATGGAAAAGGCCTTCTGGGCCAGCAGGATCCTGGCTCCTGTCCGGCTCATGACACCTTTCAGTATCTTCAGATTTTCTTCTATCAGGGCCTCGTCCACCACGTAGCAGGGTGTGGGCAAAAGCCGCTCCATGTCCGCCCATTCCGCTTCTGTCATTTTCTGTCCTCCTGGCGCAGCACGACCCATGAACCCTTTTTCCCAGAGCCTTCCCGGTGCAAAAGCCCCTCCTCCTGAAGCTTTTGCAGCACTGCCTCCGCACAGCCTTCCACGAAGGCATCCATCTCTTTTTCCGTCAGGTAGGGGTACTCCCGCTCCAGGTTCTCCCTCCCGGCCCTGTAAAAGCCCGTTATGTACACTCTGCGGTCGTCAAAGGCATTTTTGTCGAAGATGTCCATGTAGGAATTCACGAAGCCCTCGGCGGCCTCATAGATGGCAAACGCCCGAAAGTCCGGGTGCTTTTTCAGATACACAAAGTCCAGGTCGTACCAGTCCCTTTTCAGGGCATGGTTCAGCTCGTCCCTGTTCCCCTGGAATGCAGAAAGATGCCTCTCCAGCTCCGGCCGGTAGATGCGCCAGGCCCATTCCTGGTCGGCCAGCAGGTGGGTCAGGTATCCCAGAAAGAAGGAGTATTCCTCCAGGGTGTAGGCCTGGCGCTGTCCTTCGCGGAAATATCGATCCATGAAAGCCTGGATATTGATTTCCTTGGGCTGCCCATCCTTGTTAATCCGGAAGTGGGACACTCTGCTGTCCGGCGTGTAGGCCGTCCAGTCCGCATTGGGCAGGCCGCTGTCCGGCGCGATGTTCCCCACTATGAAGTGGGTCTGCGCGATTCCCTCCAGGCAGTCCAAAAGCTTGTCCGCTATACGCAAATGTACCATCCATGTCGCCATGTCCATTCTCCTCTTTCCGGTACGGAGCGCCCCTCGGGGCTTCCGCCCATGGTATGTCTATACTACCATGGTTGCGAGGGCTATTCAAGCTGTTTTTCATCTGCCGGAAATCTATTGACATAATTCCCGCATTTTCGTATAATACTGATAGAGGACAGAAATGTCCCAAAGAAGCGGTGTACCCTACCATACAGTGGGAGCCAAAAAAGCGGTGTGCCCTACCATGAGTGGGAGCCAAAGAAGCGGTGTACCCTACCATAAGTGGGAAAGAAAAAACAAGGGGCTAAGCCGAAAGACTTAGCCCTTTTGTGACGAAAGGAAGAATCTATGCATTTAAACATCTACATATGAAGAACCAACCTGATTTCCTGAAGATAAACCGCGGCGAATGGGGCGTAATCAATTTCAACAACATGATTCCTGTCCCCTTGGAATGTCTGACAAAGATAAGCCCGCAGATCCATGCATCGGATTCCAGGCAGGATATCGCTTACAAGAATCTTCTGTCCAATCAATTATCATGGTGCAATTCCCATAAAGACGCAATCCTGAAACAGGCCGATAAGCTATACCGCATTGTCACGCAGGGAAAAGCATGGGGCAGCCTGTCCAAGCGCTGCTGCAATTTTTCCCTTGATGAACGCAGATGCCTCCTGTATCGTCTCAGCCCTGTCCCAGACAAATCGTAGCAAAGAAGCATGCGCCCCAGCCTCTCATCCCTGCTCCAGCCGCAGCCGCCTGTAGATCAGCACGGCACATCCCGCGGTCACCCATTCCGTAAAGCTAAACGCCCACCATACCCCGTCCGCCCCCAGAAAGGCGGTGAACAGGTACGCCGCCGGGATGATCACCGCCCCGTAGCGCAACAGGGAGATCGCCAGGGACTGCCCTCCCCTGCCCAGGCCCTCCAGCGCGCCGCAGCAGGTGACGGAGCATGCCGACAGGACGAATCCCAGGCTGATGATTCGCAGGGCCGTCCCGCCGATCCCTATGGTATCTGGGCTGTCCGTGAACAGGCCGATCAGAGCTTCCGGCATCAGCCAGGAGACCACGGTGCCCGCCAGCATGATTCCCATGTTCATGGCCAGGGCCGTGCGGTAGATCCTCCGCACCCGCCCGTATTCCCCTGCGCCGTAATTGTAGCCGAGCAGAGGCCTTATGCCCTGGATGATGCCGTTGGCGGTGAGATAGATGAAGGTCTGCAGCTTGTAATACACCCCCAGCACCAGCACATATTTCTCCGAGAAACCGGCCAGCAGCCCGTTCAGCACGGTGATCAACAGGGAGGGCAGGGCCAGGTTCAGGGTGGCCGATATCCCCACGGAATACAGCTTTTTCACGATTCCGGCCTCGAAGACCATATATTTCCTTCCCAGCCGCACCGGAATGGGCCGCAGCACATAGAACAGCAGGTACACCGCCAAAGTGATGCACTGTCCTATTCCGGTGGCATAGGCCGCCCCGGCGATGCCCATGGCGGGAATCGGGCCCGCCCCGAATATCATCAGGGGGTCCAGCAGGATATTTGCCACGCAGCCGCACAGCATGCTGAACATGGAGACCTTCATCTTCCCCGCCGCCTGAAAAATCTTTTCAAAAGACAGCCCCAAAGCGATGACAGGGGAAAAGAGGAAAGCCCTGTCCGCATAGCACAGCGCCAGCTCGCCGACGGCTCCATTGGCAGTGAAATTCCGCAGGAACACCGGCATCCCCAGGATACAGACAGCCGCCAGCAGGATGCCCTGGAGGAAGCTCAGGAGCGTCCCCACCGTGGCGGCCCGATTGGACTTCTCCTGCTCCCCCGCCCCCAGATAGAAGGCGATGACGGCGTTCATGCCCACCCCGAAGCCGATGGCGACGGCATTGATCAGGTTCTGCACCGGATACACCAAAGCCAGCGCGGTCATGGCCTCCTCGCTGACCTTAGCCACGAAATAGCTGTCGATGATATTGTACAGCGCGTTCACCGCCATGGACAGCACCATAGGCAGGGACATGGACACCACCAGCGGCAGTATCCTTTTTTCTTTCATAAATGTCTGATCCATCCTCTTCTCCCTTCTCGCCCCTCCCGGGAACGCCGCGCCTCTCCGCGCAAAAAAGCCACGCAGTCACTCTGTGCGACTGCGTGGCGAAAAAAGATTTCTCTTGAAAAATCCACTCCCCGGAGGGTTTTATAGAATTTTTATACCATATTTCCGGTCAAAATGCAAGCAAAAATAATGTCATTTTACCCCGACTCATTTTACCCCGACACCAATCGTGCCGGACGGTTTTATCTTTTCTCCGGTCATCAGGATAATCTGCAGCGACGTGTTTTCCGTGTCCCACTTGTAGCCTTTGCTTGCGAACCCATCGGAAGAATTTTCCATTTTGTCCGTTTCCTGCCCATACAGCGATGTCAGCGTCTGCACCTGCTCCGCAATCCATTCCTCGTAGTCCTCTCCCAGATGGAAACTGAATTTGACCGCTGACAGGCCGCCATCATGGAACTCAAAGGCGGCAGTGGCGCTGCGGCCCCCCAGCTCGAAAGGGGTATCTGCATTGTATTCGATGTACTCGCCATCGGCTTCCCATTTCATGCCCTCCGTAAGCTCATATGGCAGGGCCTTTTTCACATCCTCCAGAGACGCCCCCCACGCTAATCCGCCGAACTGATACTCGCCGTCTGTGCTCAGCTCATCCAGCTGCATAGCCCTGGATCCGCCGCTTTTCCGAATCAGCAGGAAATATGCCGCAACAGCAAGGACGGCTACGGCCAGCAGGATAAGGGCGGCAATGGCAAATGATTTCTTTTTCTTCATAAGAATGCTCCTATCTGAGCACGATCAGCCCTTCTGAATATCATATCATTTATTCTGCAGCCTTGAATGTATCAGGATAAACAATATCTTCTAGCTTGACCTTACGGTCTATTCCACCAACTTTTGTTATAGTAATGATTTCTCCTTCAATGGACGTTATTTTCCAATCATTGTCATCCACTTTTTCTCCTGTATCAATATCCTTACAGTCAGCAGAAACAGTTACCGGAAACAGGAGTTTTTCTTTGGTATCATTTGTGTACTCGGTCAAATCAGATACTTTTACCCAACCTATATCATCGCCGCCATCAAATGTGAGATAGCTGACCAATACCCATTCTTCATTTTGTGCATGCACCGCCGCATGTACCCTGACTAATTCATAGTTTAAAACACGATTGTATTCAATAGAATCGATAGGAATGCCTTTCACTTCGACATTTTCCAATGCCATTATGTAGTGATTCTGATAATCAAGCTCAAACTCGGAATCAAATACCTTTGTCATACTGAATTGCTGAATTCCTAAGCTTTCATTGACAACTGTCTCATTTTTCGATTCCATGTTACTATTGGTCTTATCCTCCGATTTCCCACAACCAAACAGCAATATCATAGCAAACAAAATAAAAATCAGTTTATTGGTTTTCTTCATCATACACCTCTAAAATTTAGAAATTGCTTTGTAACTATTATTGCTCAGCTGATTATATGTCCAAAATGTTAACTGGGCATTGTATGGCGTCTGTTCATAACAAGTTACATATGATGTGGTTATACTTGAACCAGTCGGAGGTACTTCCCAATTTTGAATAACCAAAAACATATGTCCTTGTGATGTAGAAACAACGGCATCTCCTCTTTGAAGTTTTGCATAACTACCAATAGACGCGTAATTACTATCGAACTTAGTTGTATTATATCTATAGTCCCCGTTGTAAGTCAATCCCCAACATATTGCGGTCACCGACTTTGATAGTTACGACAGCTTCTCCCACTCCTCGTGCTAATATTCTTCCCTCATAAGCTACCACTACATCCAAATCGCTACTATCATAAATTACATCATTCGTTACAAAGTCTTGATATGTATCTGTGGTCAGATTGTATTTATCCATATCAAAGGAAACAAAAGAAGACATTCCTGCTACCGGAAAGGTAATTGTTTTGTTTGATCTGCTTGTAGGATTAAAATCAATTTCTTCAAAACTGCCATCATATACAACCATAGAATTCCATATCTCAATAGGATCTGTAGTTTACTCGTTTTCTGTTGCAAATACAACCTGTGAACTAGATACTAAAATTAGAGCAACCATAATAATTGATATAATACGTGACTTCATGTTTTCTCCTCCTTATCAAAATAAACTTCCAATACCGTTTCATGCTATATTCAGTTTTTAGCATACAGCCCTAAGCCGTAAATTACATCTTCCTTTAATCACAGATGTGATTTTCTTGTATGTCCTCCTCCTTTCGTTGTGTACGGTTGAACTACCCTTTTCGCTCTGCTTATAGTCCACTTTTTCCATTCAATGTCAGTAATCTATTGTCTGGCTATGGGCTATATCTTTATGATATATGTTTTACTACGATGTTACAATACGTCGTATTAGTTTCTTTTTTCGCAACTAATACGACATATTGCATTGTATTCCGTCTTCATGGTACAATAAAGCCAATATATAGACAAAGGAGGAAGTCATTTATGAAGCACAAAACCTTAAAATCTATTCTGTTTTCATTTGCCCTGGGCCTGGCGCTGTATGCCACTGTACTTCCGGATACGACCCCGGAGCCGAAAGAGCCTGTCCCGACTGCCAGTCCGGCTCAAGATGAGACGGAATCGCCAGCAGACGGAATCAGAATAAAGCATATATCTGATAAAGACAAAGATGAGAATACCTCACTGTAAAAATTTCTCCTCTCTGGCCTGTAAAAATTCCTCAAAATGGTAATCATACCCAAACCGCACCAATGGCTGGCATAACCGGAAAGCATTATTCCATTTAGGCCGCAAAACATCAAACAACTTCGGCTCTCTCGAAGCGATTTCATATGAATTCCACGCATATGCGTTAAGAATCGAGGCAACAGAATCAATCCGGGGCCATTTTAGAAAATTACAAATGGCCTCCTCGTTCATCTCCACCGCCAGCTTCAGGCATCCCTTGTCATCCAAATAATTGTCATAGCCACTCATCAGGATGCCATATCCACTATGTGCTATCCCCGTCCTGCCCCTCTGCTGCTCCAAAGAAAACATAACCGTGTCAAACCATTTCCCAGCCTCCTCCAAACGCCCCAGCCTACGGTAGACCGAAGCGATATTGCTGGCGATGATGCTCTCCTCCCGCTCAAACACCCACCATTTCAGGTCCCTGCCCTCCTCCGGAGGCACCGTGCAGTGCAGCGCCTGGAACAACGTCTCCAGCGCCTCCTCCAGCGCGCCCTCTTTCTTCCACTTCATCAGCGCCTCCCAGAACAGCAGCTCCTGCCTCACCCTCGGATATGCCGCGTCTACCTTCCTGCGGAACCTCTCTATTTCTATCCATACCCTGTCCCATTCGCGGCGCCCAATCCATGTAGAAATCTGCTGCCGCAGTTCCAGCACCTCCACGGAGTCCGCCTCCACCATGGCCGTCTTCCAGCCGCCGCATTTCCCGTACTGCCGCATCAGCCGCTGGTAGTTCTCATAGGAGGGCTTGTGGACTCCTTTCTCTATCTTCTCCAGCTGCCGTTCCGTCACGATTATCCCGTCCGCGTCATGGATGGCCCGGGCCCGGGATTTCCCCTCGCATTTGCGCAGCATCCGCAGCACCACGCCGATCTCCCTGGTATTGTCCACGGAAATCCCCTGCCAGATCCGGTATCCCGGATAACCGAACCATTCATACAGCCTCCGGAAGGCCTCCCGGAACTCCGCCGCCTGCTCCAGGTATGCCGCCTCCCCCCCGTCCCGGGGCCGCATCCGCCCCATCAGCTCCAGCAATGGCAGCAGGTAGCTGTGGCTGTTGTTCCTGCGCAGCATTTCCAGGGCCTCCCCGGCAAAGGCGAATACGGGCTGCCCAATCCCTCTCCGGCCCTGCAGCGACAGCCATATGCCCAGCATGGCCGTCTGGGGCGCTATCAGGGCCTCCACCCGCTCCCGCCAATGGTGGGCCTTCGGGTACATGCGGACAGCCTGCCAGAGTTCCCAGGCTTCCTCCTCCCTGCCCCGGACCATCCGCGCCGCGGCCTCCAGGAGCACTGCCTCCAGCTCCGACGGGGCCAGCCACAGATTCTCCATCCCCCGCTCCCAGCCCTCCGGAACCGTACAGTGCACCGCCCTCCGGGCCATGTCGGACAGCCTGGCGGCATCTGCCTCCTCCCCGTCCCGCCTCCAGTCCAGGAGCGCCTCCGCCTTACAGAGGAACTGTTCCTCCAGGGGCTCCCTTTTCCCGTACACATGCCTGTATTCCCGCAGCTTCCCCACCGCCTCCCCGGGCCTGGCGGGCAGCAGGAGGCAGATGTCCTCCCGTCTGCGCCACCTGTCCAGCTCTTCCGCGGAGGCCACCACCTCAAAGTAGTCCGTGCCCACGCCCATGCGGTGCATCAGTGTATCCCCGGGCAGCTTTGTCCAGCCTATCCTGCCGGTTTCCATGTGGCTCAGGGCCGTCTTGCTGAGGATGCCCCTGGCCAGCTCCTCCCTGGATATGCCCCTTTTCTCCCGCTCCTCCTGCAGCATCTTGCCGCATATCTGATTATATTCCCTCTCGAACTTGATTCCGGACTCTGTGTCCTCATGATTTCCCATAACCGCCTCCATGCCGCGGATCCCGCTTTTTATACTGCGCACCGGTCAAATTTGCAGTACAACCCGACTGCAGACCGCCGACCAGCCGCTTTCCCGGGGACGCCACTGTAAATCCTGGCGGTCTGCAGTATATCATAGGTGTATCTTCAGTATAGCAAGGATCCGCAGCCGGGTCAATCCTTGTGTCGATTGCAAATGTTTGATAATTCATTTACCGGCAGGACAGGATTCAACGAAAAAGCATGCTGCCCGCTGCCGAAAGAGCAGAACCGCTCCGAAGCGGTGTCCCCTGCATAAATGGGAATCAAAAAAGAGCCAAGCCGAAAGACTTAGCCCTTTTCGTCAACAGGACAATCCGTGCCGCCCGGGGAATGACGCCTCCCGTCCTCCCTACTCCAACCGGTTCGTGGTAATGAAGTCCACGCCCCACGCCGCCAGCCGTTCTGCCTCCGCTTTGTCGTCGCAGGTCCAGCAGTTCACCAGGATCCCCTCTCCGTGCAGCTCCTCCACGATCTCCTTTGTCAGGGCCTTGTAGTAGATGTCCAGGTTCAGCCCGTAGCGCTTCAGCGTATCCAGGATCTCCCCGTTATATTCCATGGTCAGGTAGTACAGCCCCTGGTCCGGAAGAAGGTCTCTTAGGTGAATCATATTGTTCAGGGCGAAGGAGATGAACACTACATGCTCCAGGTAGCCCAGGGCTTCTATCTCCCCCACCAGCCGTTCGACATCCTCCGGCGCAAATTCGTTTTTCAGCTCCAGGACGCAGGTCTTTCCGTATTTCCGGCAGATGGTGACGTATTCCTTCAGATTCGGGATAATCAAATCCTGCCTGTCCTCCAGGCAGATGTCCCGGGCGGCCCCCGCTGCCGGGCACATGTCCTTCAGGGCGACTTTCCGGACCCTCTCGTAGTCGGATTCCTCCACCCGGATGTCCTCCCGGGCCACCCGCCCTGTGGCGTCGTCATGGATGATTACGAACCTGCCGTCCTTCGTCACATGGGCGTCCGTCTCCACGCCGTAGTAGCTGCGGTTCCCGGCAGCCACGAAGGCCGGGATGGAGTTCTCCGTCTCCAGGCCGCTCAGGCCCCTGTGGGCGATCATCCTGGTGCTGCCGCTGTCGATTTTTATAGTGTCCATATCTGCTCCCTCGCTTTCTGTTCATCAGATTGCCTTTATCATACCACCAGTGAGCCTGCCGCGCAAGGCATACTGCACACCAGTTAAATTTACAGCATACCACGACTGCAGACCGCCAGCCATCGGGGTGCGCTACTGTGAATCCTGGCGGTCTGCAGTATAATCCATTAAGTCAAAGCCAGCTCTTTTTTATAAAGCAGAAAGTCAATGATATTCATATGGGCAATTCCATTGCGGCTCAAATCCACTTTATCCAGAGAAAGGACATACTTGGGAGATGCATCCTCAATAGGCTTGTATGCCCCGAATTCTCTTTCCGCCGTCTCTGGGCCGGCACATAGGTAGGATACCTGTATAAAACACTTTTTCCCTTCCTTTATCGCAACGAAATCGATTTCCCCTTTGTACGTCTTCCCGGTAAATACCGTATAGCCCCGGACGCGCAGTTCATTGTAGACAATATTTTCCAGAAAAAAGGTGTCTTCAAAATGAATCGTATTTGTCTGGATGGTGCGAAAGCCCATATCTGACGCATAGTATTTCTCCCTGTTCTTAAGGGCCGTCTTGCCTGTGGTGTAATATCTGCCCACACCATGTACAAGGAATGCCTTCTTCATCTTATCCAGATAATTGTAGACTGTCCTGCGGGATATTTCCTTATGATTGTTTTTCCGATAATATTCTATGATATTATCCACCGAAAACTCTTTTCCCGCATTGGCCAGAATGTATAAGGAGATATCCAGAAAGGTCTTCTTGTCCATGCCCTTGGATTTTTTCAGGATATCCCTGTTTACGATGCTTTCGTATAAATTGGTCAGATATCTATGGATGGAGGCATCCTCCCTGAAGTCGAAACGCAGCGGAAAGCCTCCCCATTTCAGATAGTCATAAATCATATCTTCGTGAAATTCCCGGTTGTTCAGTTCAAGATACGCTTTCACCTCAAAAAAAGAAAAGGGCAGTACCTCGAATTCAACGGTGCGTCCAGTCAGCAGGGTCGCCAGCTCTCCCGACAGAAGCGTGGAATTGCTTCCTGTGACGAACAAAGAGACATTCATGGTCGCGCGGAAGGATGCCAGCGCTTTTTCAAATTCCGCCACATGCTGAATCTCGTCCAGAAAAATATAGTATTTCTCCGTATCTGCCACTCTGCTCTTGATCTCCCGGTTCAGGTCAGAAGCCGTCATGATATAATCAAAGTCCATATCTTCCAGGTTGATGTAAACAATATGCCCGCCGTCCACACCCTTTTGCAGAATCTCATCCTTTATCGTATCCAACAAAATCGACTTGCCTGCTCTTCGTACACCGGTAATGACCTTAATCAAATCGGTTTCATAATATGGCCGAATCTGCCGAAGGTATATCTCGCGCTTTAGCCTCATTTTGTGCACCTCCTGTTTGCACATATTAGCATATTATTTGCTTTTGTGCAAGGTTAATTGTATAAACAAAAAATTTTGAAAGGCTTAGGCTCCCCCGCTTTTACGTTTACCAGATTGAAACCCCTGCTGCCTGGCCGCAGCGCATGTTCGGCTGCACAACGGGAGGGCGGCTTGTGGTGATAGAGCAGAAGGTGAAGGAGTACAACGACATCCAGTGGCATTCCGGCATCCTCTATGAGGCCTGCCAGAGCTACCAGGAGGACGCCGCGTATCTGGAGACATCCTACACCTACGATGAGACCGACCGCGGACCGGGATGGCCCTGTCCTGGTTGTGCTCTGTGAGGATGCTGCGCCTGGCGGCCTGGCGAGCCAGCTGGCGGATGCCTTGGTCTGCCAGCACGTCCTCAGGATTCTCTCTGTCCTCCTCCGGCTCGAAGAGGCCGTATTCATATTTCAGGCTGAGGATCCGGTATACCTTGTCGTCCAGCTGCTCCTCGGGAATCCGCCCTTCCAGGACGAAGGAGCGAATGGCCTCTATCACTTCCTCCACCAGGTGGTTCTCCGCCTTCATGAGCACCAGGTCTGCCCCGGCCTCCAGGGACAGGGCGCAGGCATTGGCCACGCCGTAGCGGGTGGCGATGGCCCCCATGGTCATGCTGTCGGTGGCGATCACGCCCTGGAAGCCCAGCTCCTCCCGCAGCAGCCCGGTAATCACCTTTCTGGAGACTGTGGCGATGTTGTCCGGGTCGATGGCCGGGAAGATGCTGTGGGCAATCATGACGGAGGGCAGGAGATTCTCGGCGATAAGCTTTTTATAGGGAAGGAGCTCTCTCTCCCGCAGCGTCTGTAGCTCTACGTCTATGACGGGCACCTGGAAATGGGCGTCCACCTCCGAGTGGCCCCTTCCCGGGAAATGCTTGCCTGTGGCAATCATCCGCCCCTCCTTCAGGCCCCGGCAGGTCTCCCGTGCGTACAGCGCCACCTCTCCCGCGTCGTCGCTGTAGGCCCTGGTGCCAATCTCCGGGTTGGCGGCCTGGGTGTTCACGTCCAGCACAGGGGAGTGAATCCAGTTGAATCCCATGGCCTTTCCCTGCCTGGCCACGGCCTTCGCGATTCGGTAGGCCATCTGAGAGTCGTCCATGGCCCGGATGCCCATGGGCTTGGGGAACAGGTTCACGCCACCGAAGAAGAAATCCGCGCTGCTGCCGCCCTCCTGGTCGTAGGAAAAATGCAGGGGGATGGACAGGGGCCTTTTTCTGGCCCGGGCCTGGAGATCGTCCAGCACTGCCCGGTACTGGCTGGCGGTGGGCACGGGAGCCGGGCCCTTGAAGCGGATGCCATCGGCGTTCTCCAGTTTGACTACGGTCTTGTTGCCATTGGGGTCCACGTAGCTGCCGAACTGTCTCATGTCGCAGGACAGGCGCAGGCCTCCGCAGTGGTATTCCTCGATGTATCTATAGATATGGGCCCTGGGCACCGTGCCCGCGAAGCCCAATGTGAGCACAGCCCCTATCTTCTGCTCCAGGGTCATCCTTTGAATCAGATTTTTGATATAGGAGTTTTTCTTTTCCATTTCTCATCCCTGCCTTTCCCTGTTTTATCTATCTGCGGAGCTGGCATCCGGACTGTGTCTGCTGCGCCACATTGGGCCCTTTGGCATCGCTGACGCCCATCCGATGCTGCCCCGCACTTTTTTCACAAATCAGTATGCCTCCCTGGCATAGGGAACCAGGATTTCGTCAATCTGATTCAGCTCCTCCTGGGAGAACTCCAGGTTTCCCATGGCCTTCAGGTTATCGTCAATCTGGGACAGCCTGCTGGCCCCGATAATGAGGGTGGCCACCAGGGTGCAGCGGTAGCACCAGGCCAGGGCCATCTGGGCCAGGGTCTGGCCCCGCCGCTTTGCGATTTCGTTGAGGCGCCTGGCGGTGTCCACTTTCTCCGCGGTCACCTGATCGGCCTTCAGGAAGACGCTGTTGCCCGCGGCCCTGGAGCCCTCCTTCACACCGTCGAAATACCGGTCTGTGAGGATTCCCTGGGCCAGGCACATATAGGCGGCCGCGCCCACTCCGTGGCTTTCCAGCGTGGGGAACAGGTTGCCCTCGGGCCTGCGCTCGAACATGTTGTAGTTCACCTGGTGCACCAGGCAGTGGATTCCTTTGGCCTCCATGGCTGTGAGAATGTTCTCGGTCAGCACGGAGTCATAGTTTGAGATGCCCACGTACAGGGCCTTTCCGGATTTCACGATATACTCCAGCGCCTCGATGGTCTCCTCGATGGGGGTGTTCCTGTCGGGCCTGTGATGGTAGAAAAGATCCACGTAGTCAAGCCCCAGCCGCCGCAGGCTGTTGTCGCAGGATGCCACCAGGTTCTTCTTGGAGCCCCATTCTCCGTAGGGGCCGGGCCAGTGGCGGTATCCGGCCTTGGTGGCGATGAAGAGCTCGTCCCGGTAGGCCGCCAGATCCTGCTTCACAATCTTCCCGAAGCATTCCTCGGCGCTGCCTGGAGGCGGCCCGTAGTTGTTGGCGATGTCGAAGTAGGTGATGCCCCTGTCGAAGGCCCCCAGCACCATCTCGCGGGCGTTGGAGTAGGGGGACTGATGGCCGAAGTTGTGCCAGAGCCCCAGGGAGAGGAAGGGCAGTATCACGCCGCTTTTTCCGCATCTCTTGTACTGCATGGTTTCGTATCTTGTCTCGTTGGCTATATACATTCTGTATTACCTCCTAATTAAGTCGCTGCGCGACGGCACTAAAGCCGCAAAGTCACTTCGGCGCACACTCATGAGAGTCAAATTCTAGTCGAAAGTTCTCTCATGAAATTTGCTCTCGTGCGCACTCGCGGCTTTGCTCTTAATTTATGTCGCTGTGCGGCGGGATTTTCTCCACCACGATTTCCTCACCGACCTCCGTGTCCACACAGGCAATCGCCTCGCTGCCCTCATAGCGCGTCTGGCCCTCCACAGTCATGCGGAAGCGCTCCTCCCCGTAGGGATTGCAGAGCCGGAGCTTCCCGCCCAGTGTGGAGCGGATACGGATTTCCTTAGGTTCTCCCTCCGCCATGAAAGCCTCCACCAGAAATCCTCCCTGGCACCAAAGGCAAAAGCTTACGTCCCAGCCCTTGGGCACCGCGGCGAAGAGCTTGATGACCGGGTCTGCCGCCGGAGCACCGCCGCTGCTCTGGCACAGGGCCAGCTGTACGGCCGCCGCCACATTGCCCAGCCTTTGGGCGCTGATGCAGTTCACGCCCTCCCTGACTGTGAGGCGGTTCTCGAACTGGGGAACCCGGCCGGTGTCGGCGAAGTAGCAGTATTCTCTGGCCGCGTTCACGCAGTCCAGCTGGGCGTTAGCAATCTCCTTGAATTCCTCCGCGAATCCGTGGGCCGCGTACATCCTGGCGCAACCCGACATTTCGGACACTGTGTAACGGCTTACCGTTCCATGCTTCCTCACCCGCCAGGCAAGCGTGTCCTGGCTAATCCGGTAGGTCTCCGGCTCCGCGTACCAGGTGACGAAGGTGGACATGTCCATATGGTCGCAGGGGTACAGGCTGGGCTGGCCGTGGTCCTTGTCCAGGATGGGCTCCCTTCCGTTGGACCACATACAAGGGTCTCCCTGCTCCAGCCTGCTGGTGTCCCCCTCCATGGCCGTGGTGGGCAGGGGGGCCATGGCCGCGGCGAACTCCTCCCACTGCTGCCATTTCTCCCGGTCTGTGTCCAGAATCCTGGCGGCCTTGAGCAGGATGGGCACCATGGCGCGCATCCCGGCCACGTTCTCCATGCCGTCCGTACAGCCGAAGTAGGCCTCGCCGGTGCAGGTCTGGTAGATGTGGTATTTTCCGTCCTCCGATTTTCTGGTCAGGGGGAGGTTCATGAAGAACTCCGCCACGCCCCGGATGATGGGATAGGCCTGCTCCCGCAGGAAGGTCTCGTCCCCGGTGTAGAGGTACTGCTTCCAGAAGTTGTAGGCTATGTTGGCCTGGGAGCCGAACATGTAGGTGGTGGCGCCGTAGGGCCCGCAGCCTCTCTCATCGTATACCACACGTCCATCCTCGTAGCGCTCATAGAATTTATAGTTGTAGCGGGACTCATGTGGGGCCTTCCTGTCCACGAAATCCGCGAAGCGCTCCGACTTCTCCTCCCAGGGCCTGCGGAACAGGTAGAGCTCCCTCATCTCCTCGGCGATTTCCGTGGGAAGTACCTGGGGACCGTTGAACCAGGTCACCTCCGGGATGTACATGCCCTCGGTGTCGAACTGCTGGCTGGCCGCGGTGGTACAGACATCCTTCATGTTGCCGTACAGAGAGAACAGCGGCTCCATCAGCTCGAAATGCCCCGAGGCATGGATGGCGTTGTAGTAGAGGCTCAGATTGTTCCACCATTGCATGGTTCCCCAGTTGCGGTAGTCCCCGCCGGGGGAGAAGATCATGCCGCCGAAGTTGGGGGGTATTTCCCCCGGGAGCTGGAGTTCATCAGGTAGAAAAAGTAGGTGTAATGCAGCTCCAGCTTCTGGGCCAGGCCGTCCGGGCTCTCCATGTGGACGAAGGATCTCTCCCAGAACGCCTCCCAGGCAGCCCTGTGCCTGGCGTACATGGCCTCCACGCCCTCCCGGGACACTGCCCTGACCTTCTCCAGCACGGTCTGGACAATGTCCTCCTCTTTGCTGAAGCTGGCGGCGCTGACCATGCAGACCGTGAATTCTTTCGTCTTCGGTTTCACGCACAGGCGCATCTGGGTCTCCTGGGGCTTGCCGATGACATCGAACTCCCTGTCCGGGATTTCCATGGATTCCTTGCCGCCCACCTCGTTGTTCATCCGAAGGACCGCCTCCGCGCCCTCCACCCACACGGCCAGGGCGCTGGCGCAGTAGTGTTCGTTTCCGGTGCATTCCTCCCGCTCCGTGAAGACCTGCTTCAACACCACGGTATCGGGCTTCCCGGCTCCGTTCCTGGACTCCATGGTCAGCCTGGACACTGCCAGGTTGCTGAGCGTCCGGAACTCTGAGGGGCGCATCATGTCCACCTTCACCTGGATGCTGCCCTCATAGTCCCTTCCGTCCTTCACCCGAAGGCACAGGGCGCCTCTCTCGGCCTCGGCGAAGACCTCCGCCTCCACGCCCCGTCCCTGAATCCTGGCACTGGCCTCATAGAGATCCAAATGCTGGGTCGTGTCCGGGCCGAACACGTCCTCGCCGTAATCTACCAGGTCCACGTCCACGAAGCCTATGCCGTAGCCGTAGTCGGAATGCCTGCGGTTGAAGCTGTTGGTGTAGCTGTTGGCAGCGAACACGTCGCAGCGGTTCACCGCCAGCTTCAGCGCCGAGGGCGAGGTGAACAGCATGGCCCCCATCTCCCCGTCTCCTATGGGAAATCCGCCCTCCCTTCGCCTCACAGTTCCCTGATAATGTAAATCTGCCCGGGATACCAGCTCCCGCCTACTAAGCTTTTTCATACGATACTCTATCCTTTCCTTTTGATTCCGCTCCCGCCGAGCGGGAACTTACTTGCCCGCCCTCTCCTACTCCCCGTCATACCACCTGTATATCTTTTTCAAGACATTTTCCATAGGACTTCCGGGGCTTTCCGCTGTGACAGCGCAATTGGCTGCACAGATGTTCAGAGAGGATTCTCCCTCCGCTCGATGACCTGGTAGGGCTGGCAGACCCGTATGGTCATCCCCTTTCCCACCCTGCCGGAGATCCGCAGCCCGTAGCTGTCCCCGTAGGCCAGCTTCAGCCGTCTGTGCACATTGGAGAGGCCGATGCCTCTGCCGTTCTTCTCCCCGTCCGTGACATATTCCATATCCTCCACATCCATGGACGGCCCTCTGCCATTGTCCGTCACGTCCACCAGGAGCCTGCCTCCCTCCCGGAAGGCCCGGATGCGGATGAAATGCTCCGGGCGGATGCCCTCGGCGAAAGCATGCTTGAAGATATTCTCCACGATGGGCTGCAGGCACAGCCGCAGCATGGCCGCGTCCCCGGCCTCCTCTATGGATATCTCCAGCTTCGGCATGATGCCCTGGCGGTACTTCTGAATCTTTAAGTAGTTCTCCACATGCTCTATCTCCTGAGCAATCCCCACCGGCACCAGGGGATTCTGCACCGCGTAGCGGAACATTTTGCTCAGGGCATCGGTGATGTCCTGAACGGCCTCCATGTCCTCCATGACAGAATACATATTGATGGCCCCCAGGGTATTGTAGAGGAAATGGGGATTGATCTGGGTCTGCAGGGCCTTCATCTCCGCCCGGCTGCGCTCCGTCTCGTTCTTCTGGTTCTCCAGCTGGGTGGCGTAGACGCTGCGTATCAGGAAATAGGCCAGCACCAAGGTAAACAGCACCGCCACCGCTCCCGCTATCAGGAAGGTGCGGTTCAGGCTCCAGACCGAGGTGTGGTACACCTCCCTGGGCACCGCCACCACCGCCGTCCATCCGGTGTAAGCGGACTTCTGGTACAGATACAGCCTCCCTTCCGCCTCCTGAGGCCCATAGAAGGAGCCGGTCTCCTCTGCCATCTCCCGGTACAGGCTCTCCAGCTCCCAGCTTCCCTCAGGCATGCCGTACACCGGGGCGCCCTCCCCGTCCAGCACCAGCACCCGCAGGCTCTCCAGGTCTTTGTTGGCCCAGATGCGATCCAGCTCCGTGCGCCGGATGGACATGAGGAAGTATCCCAGATGCCGTATGTCCTTGTACGAATAAATGTATCTCCCGATGGTCACGAAGCCGCTCTCCCGCCCGCTGTCCCGGGCATCCGGCATGAAGATGGTGATCCTGCCGCTTTTCTCCACGCTCTGGGCCAGGGCCTGGGTCTCCTCTCTGGAGATGTCCCGGTTGCTGGTATAGTAGAAGCCGTTGTTGCCCAGCACCTGGAAGCTGCTGATCAGGGAATTGTTCAGGAACAGCTCCACCGTCAGCTGCTGCTCCAGCCACGACGAGGCCGCCGCGTACTCCACCTGGTCCAGCTCCTGCTGATAGAGGATGTTCAGCAGCTCCTCCTGGAGCAGGGCGGTCATGGACAGGTTGTCATACTCCTTGATTGCCTTATCCATGTCGTAGATGATATCCTGGACGATCATCTGCCAGTACTCTCTGTTGCGCTCCTGCATCTGGCGGCTGGCCCTGCTGATGCCCGCGGTGCTGATCAGCAGCACAGGCACCAGGATAATCAGCGCCACTCCCGCGATGAAGTAGATGAAATCCTTTCTCCCCTTCAGTACCTTGGTCAAAGCCCCAGTCCCCTTTCCTCCCGAAACTGCGCCGGTGTCTTTCCATAGAATTTCCGGAATACGCTGCTGAAATGGGAGTAATCGCTGTAGCCCACCTCCGCCGCCACCTGGGTCACCGTCTTGGAGGGGATGCACAGCTGCTGCCTGGCCGCCTCCATGCGAATCTGCGTCCTGTAGTCCACGAATTTCTTTCCTGTCTTCTCCTTAAAGGTCTGGCTGAAATGGGAGGAGGAGAAGCCCAGCAGCCCGCACAGCTCCTCCTGGCTCATGGCCGGGTTGGCCAATAGGTGCTCCCGCACGGTCTCCAGCATCCCATGGCTCTTGCGGTTCCCTGCCATCTCCCAGAGCAGCTCCAGATTCTCCTCAAAGCCCTGTTCCCCGAAACTGTCCGTGGGAAGCTTCTCTTCCAGCCTGGCAGATATCTTTTCGGAAACGCCCAGGACAATCTCCCGCAGTATTTCCGTCTCTGTCTTTTGTCCCAGGCCGCTCAGCGCCTTAGCGGCCTCCTGCCCGGCCCTCTGCCAGGCCTCCCTGTCCTGATTCCACAGGGCATTGGCCAGGCCTGTGACCAGGCTGTCCATCTGGCTGTAGCTTAAGCCCATGCCGCTTTCCTCCCGCTTGCGGATGACCTCCTGCAGCACCTGGGCCAGCTTCCTCTGGGACACAGGCTTGAGCACATAGTCAGATACGCCGTACTGGATGGCGGTCTGGGCGTATTTGAAGTCATCATAGCCGGACAGAATCACGATGCCTGGCTTCAGTCCCTTCTCCCGGATGCTTCGGCACAGCATCAGCCCGTCCATCCGGGGCATGCGGATATCTGTGATTACGATATCATAGTCATTCTGTTCCAGAAGCTCCAGCGCCTCACAGCCGTCCACGGCCTCCGAAATCAGCCCCAGACTGAAATCCGATTTCCGCAGCATGGCTGCGATTCCCTTGCGGAACACCATCTCATCATCCACGATCAAAATCCTGTACACGGCCCGTCCTTTCCGCCCCCTGTATGGCCTCCTCATGGTGCAGCGGGCATCCAGGCCCTGCCGCCCTACCTGTCAGAATAGTCCGCCTCGTCTGCCCGCTGTGCCGATGTCCTTACTCTCTTATCTTAGCAGTGCCGTTTTTATACTGCTCGGTGGCTTCGGCAATGACCTCGGTGCCGCCCCTGTCCATCCATTCCTGTACGAACTTGTCGAAGTCGTTCAGGGATTCCGTGCCAATCATCACCTTAGAAGCGTAGTTGATGAACAGCTCCTGCTTATCCTCCTCCACGGACAGCTCCGGATGGTTCACGATGGACTGCAGGTTGATGGGCTGGATATAGCTTAAGATGTCATCCTTGGCCTTCGTGTCATAGTACTCGATGGCCTCCGGGCCTCCCTGCATGGAACCCAGCGTGGCCCTGTCGATGCCTGCGTCCTTGACCCTGCGCAGGAACTGGGGGATTACGTCAAAGGGGTTGGGGGAGTAGTTGGGCACTTCGAAGTTCACGCTGCTGTCCTCGTTCAGGGTGTAGAACTCTCCCTCCACGCCGTAGGTCAGGAATCTCTGCAGCTCCTCATCGGGCTCCAGCAGGCTGTCGAAGAACTTGACAATCTCCTCCGGGTTCTCGCACTTGGCGCTGATGTAGCGCACGTTGGCGGTGGGGGGTGAATGCAGCATAGCCGTGCTTGCCGCCATTCGGGTTCTCCGGGGAGGCCACGCATACCCATTCCGCGTCGGGCAGGTTCTCCTGGAGGGCGATATTGTAGCCGGGCGCCGCGGAGATGTTCACCACCATCATGCCCACGTCTCCCGCCGCAGCCTTCTGGTCACGGACGGTTCCGTTGTTGGTCAGGCTCTCCGCATCGATCAGGCCCTCGTCGTAGAGCTTCTTGTAAAAGGCCAGGGCCTCCTTCATCTCAGGCAGGATGTAGGCGGGCACTACCTCTCCGGCCTCATTCAGCTGCCAGGTGGTGGGAACCACGCCGTAGGCGGCGAAGAAGGTCTCGCTGTACTTGAATTTCTCTCTTCCTATGAAGGGATACTTCACGCCGTCCTCCTTGAAGGCCTTCAGCACGTTGTAGTAGTCGTCCAGGGTCACCGGAATCTCCAGGTTCAGCTTCTCCAGCAAATCCCCGCGGATGACGGTGCGCCTTCTGGCGGTGTTGGTCATGAAGTCGCCGATTGCGTAGATATGGCCGTCCGGGCCTCTCAGCTCATCCCACACGTTCTCCGGCACCTGGGCCATCAGGTTGGGGCCGTACTCCTCCAGCAAATCGTCCAGGGGCATGAACAGGCCGTTCTCTATGGCACCGGACATGACGGCGGTGTAAGGCATGTCGCCTGAGATCACATCGGGGAAATCCCCCTGGGCCAGCATCATGCCCAGCTTCTCGGTGAATCCGTCGTGCTGGATCAATGCGATGTCCAAGTCTACCCCCAGCTTCTCCTCAAAGGCCAGCACATGCTCGTCCGTGTTGATGTCCGGGCAGGACTGCACGTAGCTGTTTCCGGCCCTCAGTCCGATGGAGATGGTGGGGATGCCCTGAGTTTCCCCGCCGGATGCCTCGGAGGACTCTTCCCCGGCGGAGGATTCCGCGGAAGATTCCACAGAGGACTCCCCGCTGCTCTCCCCTGCGCCTGCCTGGCCCGAATCCACTGGCCCGGAGCTGCTTAAGGACACCGCCAGCATGTTGATATAGGGCAGCACCGCAATCAGGCCTATGATGCCCAACGCAATCAGATTCGCCACATTGAAGATTCTGTCCGGCAAGGAACGTTTTATCGTAGTCTTGTTCATGGTTCCTCCTTTTCGTCAAATAATCGACTGCTGTGTCGTCTTCTTGCTCAGGGCATTGGACAGGAACAGGAGCGTGATGCCCACCACCGACTTGAACAGGCCCACCGCCGTGGCGTAGCTGTACTGGAGGTTCTGCAGGCCGTATCTGTACACGAAGGTGTCGAACACGTCGATGCGCTCCTGGTTCATGCTGTTCATGAAGGAATTGGTCTTCTCGAAGCCGATCTCCATAAAGTTCCCGATCTTTAAGAGCAGCATGGTCATGATGATCGGCAGGATCGTGGGCAGGGTGATGTTCAACATCCGCCGGAAGCGGTTGGCCCCGTCGATCTCCGCCGCCTCATACAGGGCAGGGTCGATTCCCGCGATGGCCGCCAGGTAGACGATGGAGCTCCAGCCCATCTCCTTCCAGATGCTGGCGATGACCAGAATCCCTCTGATGTGCTTCTCGCTGGCCATGTAGTAGACGGAGTCCAGCCCCAGCATCTGGCGGAAATTGTTGATGACGCCCGTATTCGGCGACAGCAATGTGGTGAAGATGCCGCCGATGATGACCCAGGAGAGGAAGTGGGGCACGTATACTGCGGTCTGTACCGCCTTCTTATATTTTGCCCCCCGCACCTCGTTCATCAATATGGCTAGCACAATCGGAATTGGGAACACGATTAGCACATCGTAGGCCCCCAGGATTGCCGTGTTTCGGAAAATCTGGCCGAACTCAGGGAATTTGAAGAAGTGGGCGAAATGCTTCAGCCCCACGAAGCTGCTCCCTCGGATCCCCTTGTAAATGTCATAGTCCATAAAGGCAATCACCGAACCCACCAGGGGGATGTACTTGAACAGAACGAACCAGACGAATCCCGGCAGCGCCATCAGGTACAGTCCCTTATGTCTGCAGATGCTCTGCCACAGGCTGAGTCTCTTCGTCCCCGCGGATGACTTCTTACCCATCATTTTACCTCCCGTTCTATTTTGGTATTTTGGAATGCTTTTCCGGTTCCTTGACTTGATGGGTTTATTATAGGAAAAAGGGGGCGGGGCAGATAGGGAATTTTTTTCGGTTGTGTGGGGATTTTTTTGCTCGGCTGCACGCCAAAAGACCTGCCATCCAACAGATGACAGGCCTTTCTTTATTCATTGCGGTACCTGACATTAGAATCCTTTCCTTTAAAGGGTGTTTTCATACCTCCCTGATCGCCGCTACAGCACCCCCAGCCAGTCCAGGGCGTTCCAGATGCCGTCCGCCGTCACGTCCGTGGTCACGTAGTCCGCCATGTCCCGTATGTTCTGGGTGGCATTGCCCATGGCGATGCTGGTTCCCGCCCTCTGGAGCATCTCCAGGTCATTGCTGCTGTCGCCTATGGCCACCGTGTCCGCCATAGGAATCCCCAGGGTCTCCGCCAGCTTTTCCATGGCAAGGCCTTTGGAGCAGCCCACAGGAGTCACCTCCCAGAAGCCGTAATCCCTGTCGATAAAATCCAGCTCTCCTGACAGCTCCCGCCGGAAGCCCTCCAGCCGGGAGCCCTCGTCCACATACAGAAAGAACTTGTCGAAGTGGCCGCAGGCCTCCCCCCATGCCCCGCAGGTTCTGCCATACCGCACTTCTATGTGCTCACGGAAAAGCTCTGTATGGAATTCCTCCAATTCCCTGGTATAGTTTTTTTCGCTCCCCTCCAGAAGGGCATCGATTCCCCAGCAATCCATGGCATTAATGATCCGCCGTCCCTGCTCCTGGGGAAATGTCCTGTGCCAGAGCACCTCCCCGCGGTACTGTGCCATAGTGCCACAGCCCAGCAGGTATCCGTCAAACTCCGCCTGATGCGGGAGCCAGTCTCCCACCAGCTTCCATGTCCTGCCCGTATTGACGATGCAGATATGGCCGTTCTCCCTGGCCTTCCCTATGGCCTCCTTGGTGCTCTGCGCCAGAACCTGTCCCTTATCGCCAATCAGCGTACCGTCAACATCGAAAAATATCAGCTTCATCCTCCGCCGCCTCCCTGTGCTTTCTCGGCTATATTATAGCGGAGCGGAAAGGACTTGTCTACTGCTGACGCAGATTCCGTCCGCACATGCCTAATCCAGGCGGTAAGGCGGACAGGGCTTCCCGCGCCCTCTCACATCCATGAGCCATGTCAGCAGCAGCAGCGCCCCCACAGTGGCCCCATACACGAAAACCGCCATCCCCTCCAGGACGAACAGGGCGATGATGGGCACTGCCGCCGATACCAGCCCTATGACCACCATCACGAAGGCGGAAGCCCCCTGCTTCACCACCTTGACCTCGCTGTCCCAGTCGAAGACGGGGAATTTCTCGTTCACCGCTATCCCCGCCCTGGCGCCGAAGAGGATATAGGCCGCGGGCACCGCCAGCAGGCACACCGCCTCTGGAAGGCCCGGGCGCAGCGCCACGATCAGCGCCGCCTCAGACACCAGATAAAAGGGCAGCGCCACGATCAGCTGCAGGGTCACCTTGCCCCAGATCAGCTCCCGCCTTGTCACCGGCAGGGTCTGGGTCATCCACCAGCTCTTCCCCTCCATGGACAGGGAGCAGGCGGTCAGAGGCATCATCACGGGCATGGCCCCCAGCAACACGGGCAGCGTCCTGTCCACCGCCCCGGGCAGGCCCAGCAGCTTATCTACAGCGTCCCTCCCCGCCAGGGCCACGCCCAGGGCCAGCAGCACCATCATCAGCTCTCCTGTCAGCGTGTTCACCACATAGACGCTGGAGGCAAAGTAGCGCCTCCCCTCCCGTTCCACCAGGCTCCGCATGACGGATTTGGCCTGGAGCCGCTCCATCCGATAGTTCCCCCGGGCCTCCCTGGCGCTGAGCATCTGGCATACACGGCCGTAAAAGCGCCCCAGGATTTCCAGGAAAATCAGGAAGCAGCCCAGGGACACCCCCAGGAACAGGAGCAGCCATGCCGCTTTCCCGGACACCATGGCCTCGGAGATCCAGATAGCCGGGGGATAGAGCCTGCCGATCTGCCGCTCCAATTGCAGCGCCATCTCCTCCATCATGGCCCCCAGCTGGCTTTCGTCCAGCCTGCCCAGGCTCATGCTCCCCACCAGAACGACGCACACGAAAATCATGGTCAGCAGGATGGAGGCCAGGTTCCCCCGCTTCCATCTGCCGGCGATGCCCGCGATCAGGGCCCCCGCCACGGAAGCCGCTGTCAGGGGCAGCATGGGCAGGAAGAGGATGACGAAGAATCCGTAGAGATAAAAAGTAAGACCCGGCCTCTCCGCCACGCCGTACACCGCCATTCCCGGCAGCATCACCACAAGCCCCAGCGCAATGTCCGTCAGGTACATGGACAGGAACCGGCTGACGATGATGCTCTTCGCCTCCACCGGCAGCGCCACCTGTTTTTCATAGGATCTCTGGTCAAAGAGCATAGGGCCGGCCTTGGTCATGGTGAAAAAGAACGTCACCAGCGATACCAGCATGCCCAGAACAGCAGGGACGAAATACCCCATGCCTATGGATGTGAGCCCGTAGCTGGTCAGTCCCACATAGCCCGCCAGCATCAGGATCAGGAGCACCCAGAGCGCCCCCATGAGGCAGAAGCGGAGCTTCTTCTTTCCGTCTCTGGTATGGCGGAATTCGTTGAAGCCGAACATTCCGTACAGGGAAAGCTTTGTCAGTAGCCTAATCTGCCTTGTCATGATGGGTCACCTCCATAAATACGTCCTCCAGGGATTTGTCTCTGGTGAGCTCCTTTGTGTCGCCCTCCACGATCAGCTTTCCGCCGGAGATCACCGCGATGCGGTTGCAGAGCTTCTCCGCCACCTCCAGCACATGGGTGGAGAAGAAGATGGCGCTGCCCTTTTCACAGAAGGCATGCATCTTGCGCTTCAGCAGCAGGGAGGCTTCCGGATCCAGCCCCACGAAGGGCTCATCCAGCACCAGGAGCTTTGGCTCGTGGATCAGCGCCCCCGTGAGGGCCAGCTTCTGCCGCATGCCGTGGGAGTAGGTGGACACCAGGTCTCCCAGTACGGAATAGATGCCGAAGTCCTCCGCCGCCCTGCGGATGCGCTCCTCCCGCGCCTTACCGGGTACCTGGTAGATGTCCGCCAGGAAGTTCAGGTACTGGATGCCCGTCAGATACTCATAGATGTCCGGGCTGTCGGGGATGTAGGCCATGGCTTTCTTGCAGGCCAGGGACTGGGTGCGCACGTCCTTGCCGTCCACCCGGATCTCCCCCTTGTCGAAGTCGTGGATGCCCACCACGGCCTTGATGGTGGTGGTCTTCCCGGCGCCATTGTGGCCGATGAAGCCGTAAATGTCTCCGGCCCGCACCCTCAGGGACAGATTGTCCACTGCGGTCTTGCCGCCTTTGTAGGTTTTTGTCAGGTTCTTGATTTCAAGCATTGTCCGTTTCCTCCTGTCACTCCCGCTCCTCTGTTGTCCACGGCAGTATTCCTGCCATGTCTTCCGGCCTTCATATGTTTTTTGTTTCTGATTGATATCACTATAATATCACTTTTATATGAACCGCGCAAGTGTTTTGTGTAAAAAAACAAACTGCCCATTTCCGACAACTCTGTTCCGCTTCCTTTATGTCAGCGCCAATTCTTCCGTACACCTCCTATTTGCACATAGCAGCATATTTTCCGTCTTTGTGCAAGGTCATTTGCACAATTCTATTTATACTGCGCACCGGTTAAATATGCAGCGCAACCCGACCGCAGACCGCCAGCCAAGCACTTTCCCAGCGACACCACTGTAAATCCTGGCGGTCTGCAGTATAAATAGCAGCGCATGAAAAGGTTGCAAACCGGCCCCGGCTCCTGTATACTGAGAATACGATATCCGCAAAACGACAAGATTACGGAGGAACTGGCAATGAGACTAAGGACATCCAGCATCCCCCTGATGCTGGAATATGTGGCGAAATCCGGCATGGGGCAGGAAGATCCACAGGCTGCGGCCGACATCTTAGGCCATGAGGACTATCTCTTTGAGGCCAGAAGATACGGCCTGGACTCCAGGGAGCCTCTTGTGTCCTATTTCGCCCGCTTCAGGACCATCGCCCCGGAGGACATTCCCGAACTGAGCCCTGACCGCAGGACCGCCCTGCGGGACAGACATGGGCTGTGGCTGGACTGCGCCGCCCACCCACAGAAGTACCGTGACAGATACCGCAGGCTCATGGGCATGCTGACAGAGGAGAATCTGCAAAACCTCCAGGACAGGCTCCGGGCCGCTTTCCCCGGCGATGTGTACTTAGATGATATAGATGTAGTCTCCACCCTCAGCTTCGGCCCTTCTTTCGGCTATGTGCATGAGAATGCGCTGCACCTGGATCTGTTCGGCGTCGAGACATACTGCGCCATGGAAGAGCTGCCCTATGTCATCCTGCATGAGATGCACCATCTGCAGACAATGAAGCTGGTGGGCAGCTATCATTCCTTTACCGAAAAATTCAGCGCTCTTGAGCGGTACATCTTCCGCTTCACCGGCGAGGGGATGGCCATAAAGTTCTGCAACAATGCGGAAGGAATACTATCCAAAAGGATGAACCCCGGCCTGGATGCCAATATCGGCATTCCGGCCATGGCCATCCTCAACAGGCATTTTCCGGAACACCTCGCCCTTTTTCAGGACACTGTCAGAAGGCTTGAAGGCGGCCTGATTTCGGAGAAGGAGATCGACGAGCAGTTCAGGACATACTGGTGGAATCCACACCTCTATCCGGAAGAATCGGCATCTCTGGAACAGACGCCTATCTACAGCTTTGGGAACGAGCTCTTCGGGAGCATTTATGATGCCTTTGGCCTGGACGTGATGTTCCAGTGCTTCTACCATCCGTGCAAAACACTGGAGCATTTCAGGCCTTTGGGGTGATTGCCGGGCTTACGGCCCGGAAAGAAAGGAGAACAGCAAATGGAACAGCAGACATCCGAGAACTACCGCGCCCAGAACAAGAAAGCCTGGGAATATTCCGCCTATGATTTCTGGATGACCCACTCCGGCCCGCCTGCCGAGAGGGCCAAAGAGGCCGTGGAGAATCCTCTGCGCATGCTGAAACAGTTTGCGGCCTACTTTGACCGCTATGAGGGCGTCCGGGTGGCCAATCTGTGCGGCTCCTGCGGGAAAAAGGCTGTTCCTCTGGCCCTGCTGGGCGCGGAGGTGACGGTATTCGACATTTCGGAGGACAACCGCAGATATGCCATGGAGTTCGCCGGGGCCGCAGGTGCGGATATCCGTTATGAAGTGTGCGATGTGTTGGAAATCGACCCGGGGCGCTACGGCGGCTATTTTGACATAGTGTTCATGGAGGGCGGCATCCTGCACTATTTCCACGATATCGACCAGTTCATGAAGGTCTGCCATACTCTGCTGAAGCCCGCCGGGAAGATGATCTGCAGCGATTTCCATCCCTTTACGAAAATCGCGGACCTCCTGGAACTGGAGCAGCCCTCCAGGGGGTATTTCGATGCAGCTGTCTTCGAGGGGGAGATGGCCCATGCGCGGTTCTATGAGGAGCCTGTGCGGAGCCGGATGCCCAAATGCCTCTACCGAAAATATACCGTCAGCGAGATCATCAATTCCGTCATCGGCTGCGGCTTTGCGCTGGAGCGGTTCGACGAGCACCCGGCCTGGACCAATGACAGGGTGCCGGGGGAGTTCACTTTGGTGGCCAGGAAATGAGCAGCCCAGGCTTCCGTCCGGAAGTTCTGTGCGATATGACGGATGCCGTCACCGAGGACACCAGATTTACGGAACAGCTAAAAGAGCCGATAAGACCCTGATATGTCACAGGTAGCCTTGTCTGTTGCGCAAAAAAGATTTGCCTGTCTGGCGTATGTCAGGAATCCACCCATTCCTTCATTCCGCAGACAGGCATATCATTCATTCAAGCAATAGAGCCCCTATCATCAGGCCTCTGTTCCCGCCAGAACAGCAATGTCCCTTACCCTTTCGCCCGTTCCACCCAGGCCTCCCGTCTGGGGTCGGCCTTGACCTGGGAATCGTCCGGGTTGCGCCATATGGGCCAGTCCTCCGGCTGCTTTTCCACCCTGCAGCTGAGCCCCAGGCCCTTTCGTCTCTGCCGGGAGCCGCCTCCAGGGCCTTCCCGTGTTCGTATGTCTTGACTCATGCAGCCTAACCGGTATAAGCCTTCAATTCCTCCAGAAATTCCTGATATTCCTCATCAGACCAGTAGAATGCCAGCTCTTCTTCCGTAAAATCTTCCGGCTTGTCGCGCATGAACTCCTTCCCGATATCATACCCGAACCTGCGCAGCACAGCTTCGGCAAATTCCCTGAAGAACATGCCCACAGCCGTTATGACATTTCCGTCTTCAACCACTCCCTTGTGTATGAAATTATCTTTTTCCACAAACGCAAAAGCGTCTGCCATCTGCATGAAATACCCCGAGGTGAACTTCCTGCCGTTTAGGATTCCCGCTTTAGACAGCAAAATCGGAGCGGAAGAAACAGCCGCGAATACGATATCTGACTGCATTCCGCCCCTGAGGAAATCAATCAGCCCATCATCGAACAGCGCAGGCAGCGGGTTGACTGTCCCCGGCAGAATCACGCAGTCGTAATCTGTTATCCTCGCTTCTGCCGTTGTCCTGGTGGGGAGGACACGCAAACCCTCCTCGCTTACATATTCCTTCTTTTCGCTTGCGATAAAGTCAATCTTCTCACCGAACCAGATCGTGAGCGCAGATGTAAGACAGGTTATCTCCTGCAAAGAGAAGTCCGGATACAATAAAACCGCGAATTTCCTCATCCCTTTTTCCTCCATTCCTTTTCCCCCATTCCTTTTCCCTCATCGTTTTCAACTCATCCGCCGTTTCCGCGCCGCAAACTCCGCGGCCTCCCTCACCCAGCCCATCAGCTCCCCGTCGATCTCCGCCTCCCTGGAGATCAGGACATGATGGGTCCAGCGGTTGGGATAGGGCTCCACTGCCCCGTCGATGCGGGGTGATTCCACCTGATGCCCCAGCCCGAAGGTGACGACGATATAGTGCTGCGGCCGCTCCTTCGCTTTCCGCACAGGCAGGAAGGACACGAAGGCGAAGTTATGGCCGTTGGAAAATGCAATCTGGGTCTTCTGCACCCTGACCTGCACCTGGCCGACCTCCGAAAACAGCTTTTCGGCGAAGTTCTGGTACAGCGCCAGGGCCTCCGGCTTTCCCTCAAAGAACATGAGCGTATCCTGATTCATGAAGCTGACCTCCCCGCTATTTTCAATCCAATGCCAGCAGGCATACTTATTCCCGGATAACCGATGACACTTCCGGCAGACATGCCCGTTTCCGGGTAACCGATGCACCGCAGCCGTTCCCGCAAACACGGCATGTCTGCTCCATGACTGTCGCTGTCTAATCCACCAGAACCGGGTTCTCCTCCACCACCCAGGGCAGGCCGTACTCGTTCAGCGCCTCCATGAAGGGATCCGGGGCGAATTCCTCCACATTGAACACGCCGGGCCTCTTCCAGATGCCCTCCATCACCAGCATGGCCCCGATCATGGCGGGGACGCCGGTGGTGTAGGAGATGGCCTGGGAGCCCAGCTCCTTATAGCATTCCTGGTGGTCGCACACATTGTAGATGTAGACGGACTTCTCCTTCCCGTCCTTCACGCCTGTGAAGATGCAGCCGATATTCGTCTTGCCCACCGTCCTGGGGCCAAGGGAGGCAGGGTCCGGGAGCAGGGCCTTCAGGAACTGGATGGGCACGATCTCCCTGCCCTCGAATAGCAACGAATCCGTGCGCAGCATGCCTACGTTCTCCAGGCATTTCATGTGGGTCAGGTAGCTTGTGCCGAAGGTCATGAAGAAGCGGATGCGCTTCACGCCAGGGATGTTCTTGGCCAGGGACTCGATCTCCTCATGGTGCAGCAGATACATGTCCTTCTTCCCCACCTGGGCGAAGTCGTACTCCCGCTTGATCTCCATGGGTTCCGTCTCCACCCAGCGGCCGTCCTCCCAGTAGGAGCCCTTGGCGGACACTTCCCGCAGGTTGATCTCCGGGTTGAAGTTGGTGGCGAAGGGATAGCCGTGGTCGCCGCCATTGCAGTCCATGATATCGATATAGTGGATTTCGTCAAAATAATGCTTCAGGGCATAGGCGGAGAAGACGCTGGTGACCCCGGGGTCGAAGCCGCTGCCCAGCAGGGCCGTGATTCCGGCCTTCTCGAAGCGCTCCCTGTAGGCCCACTGCCAGGAATAGTCGAAATACGCGGTAAATCCCTCTTCCCTGCATCTTTTTTCGTATACAGCCCGCCAGGCAGGGTCTTCCGTGTCCTCCGCCTCGTAGTTGGCGGTGTCGATGTAGTCTACCTTGCAGGCCAGGCAGGCCTCCATGATGGTCAGGTCCTGATAGGGCAGGGCCAGGTTCAGCACGGCCTTGGGCTGCTCCCTTTCTATCAGGGCGATCAGCTCCTCCACATTGTCCGCGTCCACCTGGGCGGTGGTGATTTTCGCCGCCGTGGCGCCCGCAAGCTTCTCCTTCAGGGCATCGCATTTGGACACCGTGCGGCTGGCGATGCAGATCTCCGAGAACACATCCGCCTTCTTCGCGCATTTCTGGATAGCCACGGCAGCCACGCCGCCGCAGCCGATTATCAGTATCTTAGCCATTTTCTTCTCTCCGTTTCTTCTTCCAATATTCCGATATGCTTCCTCTGCACCGGGGTACCAGTCCCGAACATGCTTCCTCACCGCAGCCTGTCTCTACACATCTTTTTCCTGGTTAATCAAAGCTGGGTTTACATAAGCACGAAGTCTGCCCTCTGCTGTATCTTCTGTACTTCCCTCATTCTCTATCAGTATTGCGGTTGTTTTTGACGTATACGCGATGTCTCTTCACCGCAGCCTGTCTCCATACATCTTTTTTCTAATCAATCATGACTGAGTTTGCATCAGCACGAAGCCTGCCCCTCTCTTACCCCTCGTGTATCTCCACCTTCCGCAGCAGCCGCTCCACATAGGCCGGCAGGCAGAAAGCCCCCATGTGGAGCCTGGGCGTGTAATACCTGGTCTCGATCCCTCTCTCCAGCCAGCGCTCCCCGTCCAGGTCGTGGACCGGATGGTATCTCCTGGAGGCAAAGCCGAAGAGCCAGTGCCCCGAGGGGTAGGTGGGGATATGGGCCTGGTACACCCTGCTGATGGGGAAGCTCTCCACGATGCGCTTGTGGGCCCGCATGCAGGCCTTGGCGTCCGCCTCGTAGAAGGGGCTCTCATGCTGGTTCACCATGATGCCGTCCTCCCGCAGGGCCTTGTAGCAGTTCCCGTAGAATTCCTTGGTGAACAGCGCCTCCCCCGGCCCGAAGGGATCCGTGGAGTCCACCACGATCAGGTCGTATTCATCGGCCTTTCGCCGCACGAACTTCATGCCGTCCTCATAGTAGATGTGGACGCGGCTGTCCTCCAGGCCGCAGGAGACTCCCGGCAGGTATTGTCTGCATACGGTGACCACCTGCTCGTCGATTTCCGCCAGGTCGATCCGCTCCACCTCCGGGTACTTCACCAGCTCCCTGACGATACCGCCGTCTCCGCCCCCGATGACCAGGACGCTGCGCACCCGCGGGTGCACCGCCATGGGCACATGCACCATCATCTCGTGATAGATGAATTCATCCTTCTCCGTGAGCATCATGTAGCCGTCCAGCGTCAGGAACCGCCCGAACTCCGGGGACTCGAACACATCGATCCGCTGGAAACTGCTCTCCACGCCGCATAGCTGCCTCTCCACCTTGATGGAAAGCTTTACATCCGGTGTATGCTGTTCCGAAAACCATAATTCCATACTCGCACCTCCTTTTTGACTTCTCTCAGCCTCTTCCATCGCAAAAGACCCCGCAGTATATTCAAAATCGCTCCGAACCTTCCCCTACGCCATCCACTCCTCCCGCAGCACGTTGAGCCGCTCTATCTGCGCGTCCTCCGGCCCGGTCATGGAGCAGCCCTTCTCCTTCGCATAGACGATGTACTCCAGGATCTCCTCCGTGATTTCCTCCCCTGGAGCCAGGATGGGGATGCCCGGCGGGTAGCACATGACGAATTCGCTGCAGATCCGCCCCTTCGTCTCCAGAAGGGGCAGTGACTCCTTCTCCGCATAGAAAGCGCTCTGGGGCGACACCGCCACCTTGGGCTCCACGTACTCCTGTGTATATAAATCCGCATTATCCCTGCTGTATTTCCGCTTGATCTCCTCCAGTGCCCCGATCAGGCGCTCCATGTCCCGCTCCCTGTCCCCGATGGAGATGTAGGCCAGCACATTGGCGATGTCCCCCAGCTCCATCTGGATATCGTACTCGTCCCGCAGCAGGTCGTAGACCTCGATGCCCGCCAGCCCTATCCCTAAGGTGTTGACTGTCAGCTTCGTCCGGTCGAAGCCGAAGATGCTGTCCCCGTTGATCAGCTCCGAAGTATAGGCATAGTAGCCGCCGATCGCACCAATCTCCCTTCTGGCGTACTCCGCCAGGGCCGTAACCTTGGCGAACTCTCCTCTGCCCCGCAGGACCAGGTTCCGGCGGGAGATGTCCAGGCTGGCCAGCAGTAAGTAAGACGCGCTTGTGGTCTGCGTCAGGTTGATAATCTGGCGCACATAGCCCGGGTTCATGTCCGGCCCCGTCAGCAGGAAGGAGCTCTGGGTCAGGCTCCCGCCGGACTTGTGCATGCTCACGGAAGCCATGTCCGCCCCGGCGGCCATAGCGGAGACCGGCATGTCCTCCCCGAAATAGAAATGCGTCCCGTGGGCCTCGTCCACCAGCACCTTCATGCCGTGCCTGTGGGCCAGGGCCACGATGCTCCTCAGATCCGAGCAGATGCCGTAATAGGTGGGATTGTTTACCAGTACCGCCACCGCGTCCGGATGCTCCGAGACCGTCCGCTCCACCTGGGACAGCTTCATGCCCAGGGCGATGCCCAGGCGGCTGTCCATGTCCGGATTCACGTATATGGGAACGGCCCCGCAGAGCACCAGGGCATTGATGACGCTCCTGTGGACATTCCTGGGCAATATGATTTTGTCCCCCTTCTTGCAGACACTGAGCACCATGCTCTGGACGGAGGACGTGGTGCCGCCCACCATGAGGAAGGCGTAGGCCGCCCCGAAGGCATCCGCCGCCAGCTCCTCCGCCTCCCGTATCACGGACACCGGATGGCAGAGATTGTCCAGGGGCTTCATGGAGTTCACGTCAATGGACACGCACTGCTTCCCCAGAAGCGCCGTCAGCTCCGGATTGCCCTGCCCTCTTTTGTGCCCCGGCACGTCGAAGGGCACGATCCGCTCCCCCCGGAACGCTTCCAGCGCCTCGTAGATCGGCGCTTTCGTCTGATTCAGATGTCCCATCTAAGCATGCCCCCTTTCCTGAAATCCATGATTGTTTCCCGGAACCCGATTGTCCATTCTCTATAGAACCCGGTTCCGGCACTACAGGGTTCCCGGCCGACCGGCAGTACAGCGCAGCCAATCCGGACGCGGCATTCGCCAACTGGCCGTGCAGGCACGGCCGCTTGGCTCATTGCTCGCGGGAATCAAATACCCCGCTGCAAGCAACGGGGTATCAAGCTTGCAACGCTGCAGAACAGCGGGGTATTTGACCCTCGCGGCATTCGCCAACTGGCCGTGCAGGCACGGCCGCTTGGCTCATTGCTCGCGGGAATAAATATTCCTCCCGCTGAATATCTCTATCATCTCCCGGCGCAGGTTCCCCATGATCTCCAGCCGCAGCTTGGGCGCCAGCTCATAGACGTCGCTGTTGAACAGGTAGTTCTGGAGGTCGATCTCCTTGATCAGCATCTTGGTATGGAAGAGATTGGCCTCATACACATTGATGTCCACGGCATCGTACTTCCGCAGGGTATTCGCGTCGATGTAATCCTGGATGGAGGTCATCCGGTGATCCATGAACAGCTTCTGGCCCGCCACGTCCCTGGTGAAGCCCCTGACCCGGTAGTCCATGGTGATGATGTCGGAATCAAAGGAGCCAATCAGGTAGTCCAGGGTGGACAGGGGCGTGATCTCCCCGCAGGTGGCCACGTCGATGTCCACCCGGAAGGTGGCCAGATAGGTGTCCGGATGGTACTCCGGGTATGTGTGCACCGTGATATGGCTTTTATCCAGATGGGCAATGGTGGTATCCCCCATGGGCACCTTGCTCTCGTCCGCAATCAGAATGGTGACAGAGCTCCCCTGGGGCTCATAGTCCTGGCTGGAGATGTTCAGCACCGTAGCGCCAATCATCTCCGTCACGTCCACCAGGAGCTTGGTCAGACGTTCGGAATTGTACTGCTGGTCGATATAAGCGATGTAGTCCTTCTGCTCCCGCTGGGATTTGGCGTAGCACACGTCATAGATGTTGAAGCTCAGGGACTTGGTCAGGTTGTTGAAGCCGTACAGGGTAAATTTCTCGCTCATGTTCTCTCCTTTATCCTTCTCTTCCGGCCATTGGAACGCAGGAATTTTTCGTAATCGAGTAGAGAAGAACTTCCTGCTACTCGCCGCGCGGCCCGCGCGCCGCTCCAGCGGCACATTCCAAGCGCCATAGCGCTTTGCGCGCGGGCCTGTGCATGTAAAAAAGCAAGCGACGCTTCCATCACTTGCTTTTTAAGTCTCTGTCTCTTTTCCTTTTCCTGTCCAGGCCTTCCGGCGAAAGGACGCGGAACGAAATGAATAGAACAGATATATGGTTTTTAGAGTCTATATAGCAAATATTTTACTTTTACTACTCTTATTGACCGTTTCACAAGTTAGATGTGCATCAGCACCGGTTTATAGTCACCAACTTATAAAATTTGAGCTTTTAACTCAATCAATAAGGCAACCCAGTTGCCAAAATATTTACATGGAAGACTCTGTCCCTCTGTTTTCCATTTCCGTATGCTTGTACTATACCATACCCCCGCGGGTTCGTCAATCGGATTCCGCAAGATTTTTCCGCATTTGGCGGCTTACCGGTTACCGTTCACCCGGTGCCGCCGCGAGGTGTTTTCATGCGTATCTTGCATGAAAATCCCGAGACAGCTCACCCCACGATGAACGCCACCGTCCCCATATCGTTCTCCTTCAGCCCGCGGAGGTTCTCCTCCAGGGAGCCCTCCCGCAGCTCCAGGGCGTAGCGGAATTCCCCGAACCCGGAGAGATCCATCTTGAAGTTGGTCTCCCAGGTATTGTTCATGATCCAGCTATACACAGGGCGATGGTTGTTTTCCTCCCTGTTGTCGCACAGCAGGATTGGATGGTGCTCCATCCGGCCCATGTAGAGCAGGGAGGTGTCCAGGGCATTGATCAGGATTCCCTCCCCGCCCCTCTGGTACAATACGCCCTGATCCGCCATATAATACTCCATGTTGCTGCCGGGCAGTTGGTCTACTCCCGGCCGCATGGCCACGCCGCCGTTGTGGATATGGAGGCTGCTGCCCGGCAGGTTCAGGGACAGGGGCATGTAAAGACTCTCGATGTCCGTGCTCAGGGTCTTCGCCACCTGGTAGGTGAACTCTATCCTGGGAAGCTGCCTGTAAAGCTTGATGACGACGTTGCTGTGGTATGTCCCCTCCAGCTCGAATTCCAGCTCCACCCGGTCAAATACGGGGCCGTGGTCCAGAATCTTGATATCCTTCAAATCCGCCTGATACTGCTCAGCGTGTAGTCCCCTGATATTGCGCCCCAGGCGGCTGCGCTCCCCGTAGACTCCCTTACGGATCTCCGTACATTCGTAGACGGGTGTAAAGAAGCTCTCCAGCCCCTCCTTCAGCATCTCGATGCCGCCTTTTTTATGGTAGAAGGAAGTGATGCCCTCCCCTATCCGGTACCGAATCCGGAACCAGTCGTTCTCCAGGCCGTAGGGGAGCTTATACGTCTCCGCATCATAGGTGTTCACGATATCCCGCACGCGCTCCGCCCCCACCCAGGCGGCGCGGGTATAGAGCTTCTCCTCCGGCGCGGGCTGCTCCTCATAGTCGAAGACCCGCTCCTCCAGGGGCCCGAACCGTGCCACAAAGCTCACCAGCACGCCCCTGGGATGGGAGGAGAGCTGTACCGTGAAGGTCTCGCCGGTCCGGGCATCCCACACCTTCACGCCGGGGAGGCTCAATGTCTCCACATAGAACTCCACCGCGAACAGGCCCTCCGTGGCGCTGGTGGAGACGGCCTTCACCTGGCCGCTGTTATTGTAATACCGCAGGATGTCCCCCAGCAGGTGGCACTGCGCGCTCTTTCGCATGGCCGCGGCCTCATGGGCCTTGGAGGCGTAGCTGGTCTTGCGGATGTCCAGGTTGGTCACCATGGTGTCGTAAGGATCCGTAATCGTGGCGGAATGGCCCCAGGTGTGCTCCGCATACAGCAGGGCATTGTCCTCCCCTGTCCGGGCCAGGCCGTCATCCCGCACCCCCGTCTTCTCCTCCAGCCGGTCGCAGGTGTGGGCCAGCCGCAGGGCCTCCCTGTAGTGCTTCACCGCATAGGGGGTGCTCCCCACGCCGTTGCCCCACCAGTCGTTGATGGCCCCTCTGTACACAGGCGCCTCCGCTGTCTGCTCCCGGATCAGGCCGTAGAGCTCCTCCAGGGTCACCATCCGCAGCTCCACCTCACCGCCGAACCGCTCGTTAAAAGCGTTCACTGTGGCGATGATGGCCGGGTTGGCGGGGGCATTGTCGGAGAAGACGCCGCTAACGCTGGTGATATAGAAATCATAAGGGTAGCCGCTGTCCTCATACTCCCGGATGCTCTCCGCAAGCTTGTCATGCAGGGCGTCCAGCGCCGACGCGTTTTCCTTTTTCCCGAAATAGCTCTCGGTCATATAGTTCACATTCCGGTTGAACACGATGCCAAGGGCATTGCCCAGGTTGTAGTGCTCCCCGTTCCACACAAGCAGCCTGCCGCCCCCTTCGCTCTCCCAGAAATAGGGCGTCTGGTTCTGATAGAGCGGGTACATGCCGTGGTGGGTGTGGATATTGGTGAACAGGAACTCGATTCCGTTCTTTATCAGCGCGTCCCTGGCCCCCAAAGATATCCCGTTGATGTCCGCGTTCATGGCGGCCCGCACAGGCAGCCCCCTGCCGGTGAACAGCTCCTGCATCTCGGCGGTCCTGCGGTCCAGCATATCCGCGTCCGCCAGGTCGTTGAAGTTCAGGTATGTGGCGGAGATGCCGATATTGCCCTTCCGCACCAGTTCGAAAAAGTCCTCCTGCTCCCGGGGGGAGGCGGACTTCAGGAACTGCTCCACACAGTAGTAGGTCTCGCAGTTCCACTTGAAGTCCTTCTCCGGTCCGTCCTGCTCATAGCCGTTCCTGACAAGGGATATGACATTCCGTATATTATTTACCTGATTATAGATAATCTGTTCCTGCAGATCCGTATACCCCACGTCCGTATGGGAATGATGTACGATGTATACCTTCTTAATCATTGTTGGTCACGACCTCCCCATGGCCCAGGTTATAGGTAATCTCCCCCTCCAGCTCCACCTTCAGAACGGTGGTCAAGGGGTGCATCTCCATCTTGTCCGCCCGGATCCATAGGGTGCCGGGGATGCCGCTCCAGGGCAGGGCCCCGGTATAGCTGAAAGTAAGCTCCTCCCCCGTGTGCAGGACGCTGACCCGCTTCACGGGAGTCTTGATGCCCTTCACGCAGAGGTTCTCCGCGGGCTTGTCGTAGACGAACAGGTAGATGGTCTTCTTGTCCTGGGACAGGGTGCTGCCTCCCAGGAACTGGTTGTAGCTCAATCCCTTCTCCGTCTCGTAGATGGCCTCCTCGTTGTCATGGATGAACTGGCCCAAATCCTCCAGCACCTTCACCTGTCTCTCGTCCAAGGTGCCGTCCTCCTTCGGCCCTACGTCCAGCAGCATCTTCCCGCCCAGGGTCAGGCAGTCGCAGAACATGCGGATGATCTGGCGGCTGGTCTTGTAGTCGTTGTCCGAGGGACGGTATCCCCAGGAATCGTTGATGGTGGCGCAGAACTCCCACACGCCCTTGGGCCCGATCACGGGGATGCCCTGCTCCGGGGTCTCGTAGTCCCCGTAGCCCTGGAGCCTGGAGTTCACGATGACGTTAGGGTTCAGGGACTCCAGATAGGCCTTGAACTCCTTGGCCTTCCACTGGGCTGCGCTGCGCTCCCAGTCCCCGTCGAACCACAGGAGGTCCACCGTGCCGTAGTTGGTCATCAGCTCCCTGATCTGGTTGTTGTTGAACTCCAGGAACTCCTGCCATTTCTCCGGATTCTCCGGGCCTCCCGCCGGGGTGGCGAAGACATCCTTCAGGTGGTCCTCCGGCTTCTCCCCCTCGGGGTATACAGTCCTGTAGCGGGGATCCGACCAGTCGATCAGGGAGAAATAGATGCCCACCTTCATGCCCGCCTCTCTGACAGCCTGCGTATACTCCTTGACGATATCCCGTTTCGCCGGAGTCTTCTTCAGCACGTTCAGATCGGAATACTTGGTGTCGAACAGCGCCACCCCGTCATGGTGCTTGGATGTCATGACCACGTACTGGGCCCCTGCCCGCTTGAACAAGTCCGCCCAGGCCCTGGCGTCGAATTTGGATGCCGTGAAGCCGTCGCACTGCTTCATGTAGTCCTCATAGGAGATATTGCCGTTGTGGAAGGACCATGACTCCGACACGTCTCCCACGGCGTAGATCCCGTAGTGGATGAAGATACCCAGCTTCGCTTTCCTGAACCAATCCTGCATCATAATGAAAATCCTCCTGTTTATTGTTTTTCTGTTTATTGTTTTCTGTTTATTTGTGTTTTTTGTTTTTCTGTTTATTCTGATGCGCGGTACTCGCGGACGTTGATTCCTCTGCTTACAGGCGGTGCGCATCATGAATCGACGGCAGATTCGGCCGCCTGTGAGCATGTTTGCCTGCTTATACTGCACAACGCTGAATACTGCCTAATATAATCATGCGATTGAACCGGTCAGCGTTATGCAGTCTGGTTTCACAGCAGGCGAAATCGTCAAGCAGGATATACTGCATAACGCTGAATACTGCCTAATGCAATCATGCGATTGAACCGGTCAGCGTTATGCAGTCTGATTTCACGGCAAGTGAAATCGTTAAGCAGTATAAATACGGGTCAGCCCTTGGAGCGTGCGCAGGGATGTGTCCTCTGTAATGCAGACCCGTATCCCCGCCGCCATGCAGAACTCCTCCACCGGGGCCAGGAACAGGGCGGCACTGCCCATGATCTGGCCGCCGAGGCACAGCGCGTCCGGATGAAAGACCGTCAGGAACGGCTCCAGCGCGGCCCGTATCCTGTCCCCGAAAGCCAGGAAGCACGCCCCTGCGGCATCGTCCCCGTCCAGGGCACGCCCGGCCAGAGCCTTTCCGTCCAGCGCCTCTCCCAGCCGCTCTCTGGTCAATGCCATGAGCCCCCGCAGGGAGATGTAATCGTCCACGCAGCCCTCCAGAAAAGGCGTGTTATAGATATATCCCTCTTCCGGCACGCCGGGTGTCCCCTCCGCCGCCAGCCTGCCCGCCACGCCGAAAGCGCTGCCGCACCCGGTCCCGATGCATGCGCACAGGACCCTCTCCGCGCCCCGGGCCTGGCCGAAGCCCATCTCCCCCAGCGCAAAGGCCGCCGCGTCATTGGCGAACCGGACGCGCTGCGGCCCGATTCCCAGGCGGCCCGAAATCTCCCGGCGCAGGTCCGCGCCGTAGAGGCTTTCGTATTTGTCCAGGCCCCGGATCAGGCAGATTCCCCTCTCATAATCGAAGGGGCCGGGGAACGCCATCCTGATCCCCGCCGCTTCCGCGCCCTGAGGCAGGATTCTGCGCAGAATCTCCGCGAAATGCTCCAGCAGGGCTCCTTTGCCCTCCCCTGCCCGGGAGCCGAAATAAAGAATATTTCCGCACATTTCGCCGTCCTTCCCGATGGCTGCTCCTTTGATTTGCGTCCCGCCCACGTCCAGGCATAAAAATACATCCTTCATATCAGCCCGCCATGCCCTTCCTCTTTCCTCTCATCCGGCCCGCCGCCTCCCCTCACCGGTCGATTTCTATCCGGAAGCTGCTCCTGCTGGCAGGATAATAGCTCTCCGTGTACTCCACTGCCTGGCCGCTTCCGGTATAGCCCCGGGAGACGATGAAGGCCACAGGCTCGAATGCCGTGATCTCCAGCCCTGCCGCCACCTCCTCCGGCGGCATGACCACCTCCAGCCGCCTGGAAGCGTGGGCCACGGACAGGCCCCGGCTGTCCAGCGCCTCGTAAAAGGAGGTCTCCGTGAAGTCTGTCCGCGCCATGTCCGGGAACAGCTTTACAGGGACATACAGGGTGGTATAGACCACTGGCGCGTTGGCGTACATATTTTCCAGATGCCGTATGCGCACCAGCTTCGTGACTGGCTCCTCCGGGGCCAGCTTCAGGGCGTCCCCCACCTTCTCCCCGGCTTCCTGGGTCCGCAGGCACACCACCTTGGTGCGCAGGATCCGGTTCTTCCGCCTGCTCTCCTCCCGGTATCCGGTGACGAAGGAGGTGGATTCATGCACCAGCTTGGACTGGGAGACGAAGGTGCCGCTGCCCTTCACCCGCACCAGAAGCCCTTCCCTGGCCAGCAGGTCCAGAGCCTGGCGCACCGTGGGGCGGCTGACGTCCAGCATCCGGGCCAGCTCGTTCTCCGCGGGTATCCTGGCCCCGGAGGAGTACTGCCCGCTGGCGATCTCCCCCCGGATTCGCTCCGCTATCTGCACATATCTCGACTGCATGGCTCCCCCTTTCCGCACTGTCCGTCCCAGGTTTCTCCGCGGCCTGCGGCGGACGGCTTCTGCCGCGCTTTCGCACTGAACACTGAACACTGAACACTGAACACTGAACACTGAACACTGAACACTGA
>CAJUFO010000014.1:0-6633 GCA_910585615.1 uncultured Acetatifactor sp. | reverse complement strand
CACTGAACACTGAACACTGAACACTGAACACTGAACACTGAACACTGAACACTGAGGCCAGTATAACATTGCGGCACGGATTTGTAAATACATATTTCCAAATTTTATATTTTGTATTGACATATCCCGGATGTTCCTGTATTGTATTGACAGAACAGAAAAGCGTTCCGGGCAGAGGAGCGCCACAATCCGAATCCGGCTCGAAATCCGGACAAAGTCCGGCCAGAGACAAAGACGCCCAGGCGGCGGAAAGCGCTGTCCGCCAAACCCGTTCCGTCCCGCTTGCGGAGCCAAAGCCCCGCGGCCTCCGGAACAGAGAACCTTACCGGAGCTGCGCCGGATTCCACACACAAAGCCGCCACTGCCGGCATCCACATCCACACGGAGGTATCCCATGACATATGAACGCCCGTCCCACCCTTACAGACAGTTCCCCACCATCCCCGTCACCGGCCATGACGGCGCTGTAGCCCCAGGCAAAGGCGCCATCCAGGCGCGTCTTTCCTCTCTGATCCACCCAACGGAAGACAACGGCAGAATCGTAATCATCGCGGAGGCCTATCCCGGCGTGGACCAGGAAGAGCTGTATGCCCTCTTCTCCCCGCTGGAGCCCGCGGCCGCCATCCACAGCGATGACCTGGCCCTGGCCCCGGAGGACATCGATGCCCAGATCCGGCGCGACCTGACAGACGACCCTGTCTTCGCCGTCATGACCACCAGGCGGCTGGAGGAATTCTTCCCGCCGGAGAACCTGGAGGCCGCCCGCCGCCAGATAGATGCCGTGGATTCCGGCATCGTGCTGGTATACGGCGTGGGCGCGTCCCTGGTGTGCCGGGGCGACATCCTGATCCTGGCGGACATCACCCGGTGGGAGATCCAGCTCCGCTACCGCCGGGGGCTCTCCAACTGGCGGACTGCCAGGACGTCCCTCCCCCGGAACGAAAAATACAAAAGAGGCTATTTCGCCGAATGGCGCTGGGCAGACCGGGTGAAGGACGGCCTCCTTCCCCGGATGGACTTCTATCTGGACATGACCACGGAAGGCGCCCCCGCCATGGTCTCAGGGGAGGCTTACCGGGCAGCCCTCGCACAGGCAGCCGGGCAGCCCTTCCGCATGGTGCCCTACTTCGACCCCGGCGTATGGGGCGGGGACTGGATGGCGGCCCGCTTCGGCCTGCCGGAGAACGGCAGCAACTACGCCTGGAGCTTCGACGGCGTGCCGGAGGAGAACAGCCTCCTTCTGGATTTCGGCGGGCAGCTCATCCAGACCCCCGCGCTGAACCTGGTCCATTCCCATCCGAAGGAGCTGCTGGGGGACAGGGTACACGCCCGCTTCGGCAGGGAATTCCCCATCCGCTTCGACATGCTGGACACCATGAACGGCCAGAACCTGTCCCTCCAGGTGCATCCCCTGACGGAATATATCCAGCAGCATTTCAACATGCACTACACCCAGGACGAGAGCTATTATCTGCTGGACGCCCAGGGCGAAGACCCCTGCGTCTATCTGGGGATTCGGACAGGCGCCGACCCGGAGGAGATGTGCCGGGCGCTGGAGGAAGCCCAGAGCGGCGGCCCGGCCTTCCCCGCGGAAAGGTTCGTCAACCGCATCCCCGTGAAGAAGCACGACCATGTGCTGATCCCCGCCGGGACGGTGCACTGCTCCGGCGCGGATACCATGGTGCTGGAGATCAGCGCCACCCCCTATATCTTCACCTTCAAGCTCTGGGACTGGGGGCGGCTGGACTTAGACGGCAGGCCCCGCCCCATCCACCTGGAGCACGGTATGGCCAACATTCAATGGGAGAGGGATACCGAGTGGGTAAGAGAAAATCTGATAAACGCAATTACGATAATACATAGGGATGAAAACGGAACCGTGGAGCGCACCGGGCTGCACCAGCGGGAATTCCTGGACACCTACCGTGTCAGCACGAAAAAAGAGCTGCCGATCCGCCGAAACGGCAGCGTCCATGTCATCAATCTGGTGGAAGGCCAAAGGGCTTTCCTGATCAGCCAGGGGGAGGCCTTCCCGCCCTTCGCCCTGCACTACGCCGAGACCTGCATCGTGCCGGAGGCCGCCGGGGCCTACCGCATCCTCTCCCCGGAGGGGGAGCCAATCCGTGCAATCATCGCCTGTGTGCGGGGCTGAGGGAAATCCCATGCGGGCCCGGAAACGGGGCATGGCGGAATACCGTCATGTCCTGTATGTTCAGGCGAACCCTGGAATCACTCTCCCAGGTCTATCTCCTCTTGGACATACACGGCCTCCTCAATCAGCCCTATGCCCATGAATACGGCCCAGATGTAGGGAGCGCCGTACAGGTTCAGGGTCTTGGGCCCTACGATTCTCTTCGGTGCGCCCTCGCCCACCTGATCTTGAATCAGCTTCTCGTAAGCCTTCTCGAAGGTGCTCCTGGTGATGGAGCGCTCACGCCTATCGGTGAACAGCTCCCCTCCCTTGATAGTGTAGGTAAAAGGAAGGCCTTTCTTGGTAAGAAATCGTTGTCCCTCGTGTGCCTGGATGGCATCCCACAGGCCAGGGACGGTTATCTTTGATGTATTGAGCTTCATATGCCTCCTTGCGCCGCCTTCCGCGACATCGGACCGTAAGCTGTCCCGAATCCGTTCTGGTTCTATTCATCGTACCTGATATGGCATATATTGTCAATGCCAAATCCGCCCAACCGACAAATATCTGCAAATTCCGCCCTTTTTCCCCAATCGAAGCCTCCCCGGGCCGCTAGACCTCCTCCCGCTTCCGGCGCAGGGTCTCCGCATTCTGCTCCACCTCCCTTTTCGTCAGGGGATAGGCCAGCCAGATAATCAGGAACACCGCCAGATAACAGACCCCGGGAACCAGCGTGGCCACTGTATAGATTCGCTCCGACACCGTCTCCGTCTGGGCAGGCGCCTCCGACACATAGCCGATGGCCGTCAGCACGAACCCTCCCAAGCCCCCGGCCAAGGCCTGTCCCACCTTTCTCGCAAAGGAGTACACCGCGTAGACCGTGCCGTCCTCCCGTCTGCCGGTGACTATCTCCTGGTAGTCGATGATGTCCGTGATGAAAGCCCAGATGACCATGTTAAAGAGCCCCGCCCCCAGGGTGCCAAGGAACAGCAGAACCATGAACAGGGGGATGCTCCTGACCCGCAACAGGAACAGGGCCAGATAGACGATTCCCGCCGCCAGCATCCCCACTGCCCCGGCCTCTTTCTTGCCGAATCTCATGACGATGGCGGAGATGAAGGGAGCCAGCAGCAGCGTGCCACCGATTCCCACCACATTGGCCACGGACAGCGCCTTAGCGTTGCGGAAATAGTCCAGGAAGAGGTAGTTGTTCATGGTCTGGCCCAACAGGGAGGCCAGCAGCAACACCAAAGCGGCGCACACCAGCGCCAGCAGGGGCCTGTTGCGCCCAAGGCCTTTCAGCATGTCCAGGGCGCCCTCTCCTTTGCCTTCCTTTTTCTCAAAGAACACCCGCTCCCTGCACAGCGTATAGCAGAGCACGTAGCAGACGATGGCCAGCAGGCCGAATACCAGGGCGGTCAGCGTAAAGCGCACAGGCAGCACAATCTGGTTCCCCACCTCGTCCGTCTCATATACGATCAACGGCACCAGTACCCCGATGGCCAGTCCCGCCAGACTGGCGCCGATGCTGCGGAAGGTGGAGAGGGAAGCCCTGTCCTTCACGTCCGGGCTGATTACAGAGGCCATGGAGCCGTAGGGGATATTGATGGCCGTATAGCAGAAACTGCTCCACAGCAGGTACGTGAATGTCACATACACCAGCTTCGCCCCATAGGGCCAGTCTCGGACGAAATAGAGGTACATGACGGTGCTGGCCACGGCCACAGGAACGCACATGCGCCTGATCCACGACCGGAACCTCCCGTCCCTTGCGGGCCGCATATGGTCTACGATGCGTCCCATAGTCACGTCCGTAAAAGCGTCCACGAACCTGGCACCCAGAAACAGAAGTCCTACCACGAAGCCGCTTAGGCCCAGCACCTTGGTATAGAATACCATCAGGTAGCTGCTGGCGAATATGAAGCTGAAGTCATTGCCGAAATCCCCGAACATGTACCCTATCTTGTCCCGGATTCCGAAGGGGCGCACCTCACCGCCCCTGTCCTCCCTTATGTTTCCCTTGTCATCCACTGTCCTTGTCATATGAACCTCCACCTGGCATAATCCTGCGCCTTATGCCGCATAATGGAGTTATTGTTCCACATCGGGGAAATTTTATTCCGTAGCAGAACTTTACTTTCCCCCGGAAGTGTACTATATTTGAAACAGTTGGTTTTTGAGTTTTTGCAAGCAAGAGAGGGAGATGCTTCAGATGGCCATTTTCACAGTATTTTTCCAGATGCTTTCGCTGCTTATCATGATTGGGGCCGGATGGTTCATGGCCAGGAAGGGGATGATGGATGAGCACACCAACACACAGATGTCCAAAATGATCGTCAGCGTGTTCAACCCCATGCTGATGATTTCCAGCGCCGCCGGTTCCGTGGGGCTGATTCCCCTGGACACCATTGTTCTGGTGGGGCTGATCGCACTGGGGATGTTCACCCTGTTGATTCTGGCAGGCATGGTTCTGTCTCCTCTGTTCGAGAAGCGTCCTGACCAGAAAAAAATATACCAGATGATGTTTGTCTTCTCTAACCTGGGATTCATCGGCATACCAGTGGTGAGCAGCATCTTAGGAGCCCAGTATGTGGTCTATGTCACGGAGTTCCTGGTGCTCTATACCATCGTGTTCTATACCTACGGGGTGACGCTGATGGATGGGAAGTTCTCGCTGTCTTCCCTGAAAGCCATGGTGAACCCGGGGCTGATATCCGGAGTGGCTGCCATTTTGATCATCGTGCTGAACATCCCCCTTCCGAGCTTCCTCAAGACGGCGGTGACCTATCTGGGAAACGTGACCTCCCCCATGGCCCTCGTGGCTGTGGGTTTCGCCCTGGCACATATGGATCCAAAGCGCATCTTCTGCCAGCCGAAGCTCTATGTCTTCTCCGTGGTGAAGCTCCTGGCGCTGCCCCTTCTGATGCTGCCCCTGGTGAGGCTGGTCACGAAGGACGCGGCTCTGCTTTCCGTATGCATGGTCATGTTCGGCATGCCCATCGGCAACATGCCTCTGATCCTGGGGAACCAGAAGGGCATTGATGGCAGCACCTGCAGCGCTGCCATCATCCTGACTACGATTCTATGCGTGTTCACCATCCCCGTATTGCTTGCACTGGTCGGATGACACCCCGGGAGGCGCGCCCCTCCCTCGCGGGCAGAGCATCCTTCCCGCTTCCTGCGCGGCCCGGCCTGCTCCTCAGACCGCGTGCTCCCGGGAACAGGGCCCCGGCGTTTCAGGATTCCCCAGGTCCTCAGTCCTCCGCCATCTTCTGTCGGATCCAGGACAGGATGATGTCTATCCCCGCGGGCCCTCCGTCCACGTTCCGGAAACCGTTGACGATGATGTCCGCGTTCCACTTGGAGGACTCCACATACTGCCGCTGCCTGGGCTGGACGGCCTGGACATATCTGTCCATGATGTCGTCCAGGTCGTAGCCGTAGTTCAGGTTCCGGGAGATGCGCCGCCTCAGCCTCTCGTCCTGGTCGCAGTCCACGAACACCTTCAGGTCAAGCAATGGCGCCATGGCCTGGTCCCAGAGGATGAACATCCCCTCTATCAGGACTATGTCCACGTCTTCCGCCTCCCTGACAGCCGCCACGTCCGCGTGTAGCCTGTCCAGATCCATCGTATTTGGATGGTTGTCGTCCCGGTAGACCCTGCCGTCCAGGATGCCTACGATTTCCGGGCGCTCCGAGGGCTCCCTGAAATACTTGTCCATATGGAAAACCTTGACTCTGTAGCCGCCCAGCCGCTCCTCCAGCCTGTCGCTCAGGGTGGACTTGCCGCTGGCGCTGCAGCCCCCTATCCCCACTATGTATGCCTGCTTCATCTCCTGTACCCCCTTGTTCGGAAAGCCTTTCTCCTATTTCTTACTCTACTCTACCACAGCCAAAAAAATTCCACAATAAGATTTTACTGTGAGAACTGTCGTTAAAGCTATAGCGGTAATTGCCCTTCACTGCCATTTCAATCGATGCAGCTCCCCCCGCTCCTGCATGTCCCCGAAGCCGTTCTGCCGCAGCGCCTCGTACAGCACAATGGCCACGGAGTTGGACAGGTTCAGGGAGCGGATTGCGGGAAGCATGGGGATGCGGATGCAGCTATCCTCGCGCTCCACCAGAATCTCCTCCGGGATGCCCGCGCTCTCTTTGCCGAACATGATGTAGTCATCCGGTCCGTAGGACACCTCCGTGTAAGCGTGCCTGGCCTTGGTGGTGGCCATCCAGATCCTCGCGCCGGGATGAAGCTCGGTGAACGTTTCGAAATTCATGTATCTGTGGACCTCCAACTGATGCCAGTAGTCCATTCCGGCCCGACGGATAGATTTTTCGTCCAGCCGGAAGCCCAGCGGCTCTATCAAATGCAGGGGCGTGCCTGTAGCCACACAGGTACGCCCTATATTTCCCGTATTCCCCGGTATCTCCGGCTGATGCAGCACGATATGCATCTGTCCATTCCCTCCTGTGTCAATCTATGCCTGCCGGCCAGTACCCCGGTG
>CAJUFO010000013.1:22455-77371 GCA_910585615.1 uncultured Acetatifactor sp. | reverse complement strand
ACAGACGGAGGTAATGGAACGCATCTTTGGTGAAAATTCGGAATATTCAGAAGAAGCGCAAAATGAACTGAAACAGGTCATGCTGGTAACGGAGCAGGATCGGACAGATATTTCGGTCTATGGGAAAACGGGGATGGGCAAGGCAGACGGCATTGTTGTTGACGCATGGTTTACCGGATTTGCAGAAACCGCAGAGGGGAAGTTATATTTTTGCGTGCGTCTTGGAAGGACAGATGGTATGAACGTATCCAGTCCGTTGGCAAAGGAAATTGCGATTCATATTGTATCAGATTATAACAATCTTTTACCGGAATGTATGTCAGCAGCGGTATCGGACTAACAAAATATCCGTTTCGTTTTCTGAACGTTCCGGAGATTATAGAGGTGAATCTTATCAGAAAAGAATGAGGAGCTGTCCGCCCCTCATTCCTGATAGGTATTCCATAAGTTTAAACCAGATAGAATAGAAAAAGTAAGTTCCGTGGCAAGAGGGCCTGAAGCGAGTTTGTCGCTTTGGATATTTGTGGCAAAGAAGTAGGTGTGATTGTCCCTTTCCACATATCCAATGAACCAGCCGGAGATATTAAGCCCATCTATTTCTTCCGTGCCTGTCTTTCCGGAAAGAATGCCTTCATCCATAGAATAAAGACGGATGGAATCTTTGACGGCTTTGATATTTTCCGGTGTAAATCCGAACTGGTTGTAATATAATTTTGTCAGCATTTCGACCTGTTCGACAGGCGATATCTTCAGTGCCGAATTGATCCAGTAAGAGGATATGTCGCCTTCAACAAGCTGGTTGCCGTAGCCTATTTCCTTAACATACTCCTTTATGGAGGGCAAACTGGATTGCTGGTCAAGTGCCTGAAAATACCATGTGACGGAATTTTGCATAGCAGATTCTAAAGTTTGGTCAGCGTTCCATAGGTCATACATATAGTTCTGCCCATTCCAAGGAATCAACGATTGTTCAGAGGATATAATTCCGGATTCCAAACTGAATAAAGCACTGTATATTTTAAAGGTGGAAGCAGGGGATATACGTGCGGTGGCATATTCTTTATTATAAATCTGCCATGAATCTTCGGCTGCATCGTATAACACAAAGCTGCCATTATATCCCTCAAAAACATCGTTTAAGTCAATATATGTGACAGTATGGTTCGTTTCATTAAAGTAGTAGCGGTTATTTTCCGAAGCCTGTGTAGACAGGAGTGGGGCAGTCCCTAAAAGCAAAAGAGCAATGATGACATATAAGGCGGCGCTGTGCAAAGTTTTCCGGAGAGAAGCCGGATGGTAATTTGCAATATTCAAAATGCGTTTTTGCATTTGCTTCATGCTCCCGCTGATTCCGGTTGCAAAAGGAAATGGCCTAAGCGACACTTTTTCTGCAAAGTTAATCAGTGTATTTCCGTAATCTTCATAGTCCCCTTCATCCAGCAGTTTTAATACAGAACTGTCACAGGCGATCTCTCTGTCGTTTTTCATTTCTTTCAGTGAATACCATACAAGCGGATGGAACCAGTATAAGACGCTGATTATATTCATGAAATAATTTGCCAGTGCATCTTTGTGTTTGTAATGCGCAAGCTCATGCATCAGTATATATTTTATATCGCTTGCATTATAGTCTGAAATCAGATGGATTGGCATATAAATACACGGTTTTAATAATCCAGCAATGATAGGCGATTTCAAAAATGCCGTACTGTAAATCGGAATAGGCTTTTTAATATGCATTTCATCTAAACATTCATAATACAGTCTGCGTACAGCCGGATTCTGTAATGGCAGCGCAGAGTTTTTCATGTTGTGAAAACGGAGCATTGATTTTGTAATTAACAATATCATGATAAAAATACCGATGCACCATAAGATAAACAGTATCAAACCGATTGTGGAAGGCGTCCTTCTGCTTACGGATATACAGAAATCGTTCATCCAATTTGCAGTAACAGACTGGTTTGTGGGAGCAGTCTCATTGATAATATCTCCAATGGGGGATGAGGATGCATTTTTAAAGTTCCCGAACCATGCGAAAATTTGCAGGAAACGGATTGGCTGAACCGGAATAAAGGGAACGGCCAATAAGCTAAGCAATAAATACCATAAATTATACTGCATTCGGCTGGTCAGACTATTTTTTAACAAACGTTTGGCAAGCAGGAGTATTCCGATAATAATGCTGATAAAAATGTTGCATATGAAAAACGGAATCATAAATTCTGCCACAGCGGTTTCCCCTTTCTTAATTTTTGGAAAGAAGAGAGCGGAGTTCATCAATTTCAGTTTCAGACAGTTTGTCATTGTTAATATAGGCGGAGAGCATAGCTGTAATATTGCCGTCATAAAAACGGTTGAGAAAAGTGTTGCTTTCCTGCCCTATATATTCAGCTTCGTCTACCAATGGCGTATAAACAAATACCCGGCTTTGCTTTTCGTATGATAGAACGCCTTTGGTCACTAAACGTTTTATCAATGTCTGTATTGTTTTAGGACTCCATGTTGTCGTTTTTACTAACCGATCTGTTATTTCATTTGTGCTGATTGGGGCATATTTCCATATAATTTTCATAACTTCAAATTCAGCTTCTGTAATTTGGGGCAAATCTTTCATTCGCAGGTACCTCCTAAAATATTACCAATGTAATATATTATAATGTAGAAAGAACAAAAAGTCAATAAAAGTGTTGGCATACAATCTTACATATGTAATAATTTTAATATTATGTGCGTAAGATTTAAAGCCAATAAATTAGAATGGACAAAATGTCCGCTAAAAAACAGTGTTCAGCGGGCGGTTTGAACCCTTGTAAATGCTGATATTCAGACATTTGCAAGGGTTTTTAGGTGTCTGAAATCGGGTTCTGCATCTTATCAGATTACTGAGAAATGTTTATTCGTCATTATCAAAGGCGCCGCCAGCTCTGCCTCCATGAACTCCTACAGAATGTCCTTGAAGCCAGCCATCAGGAGGATGTAGACTGAAAATCATTACTATATCTTTCACGACCCGCTGGACTTATAATGCCGCACCCCCACCCGCCACAGCAGGTAGCAGGGGATGAGGAACAGCAGGGCGGCGAAGGGCAGGAGAGCGTAGCGGATTTCCTGCCGTCTGCCCAGTATGTAGAGCAGCGGATAATACTGCACCAAAGCGAAAGGGATGATATAGGTCAGAACCCACAGGACGCCCCTGCCGTAGATGTCTACGGGGTACTTGCCGTGCTCATTGAGCCCGAAGGTGAAGATATTGGTGAATTCCAGCCCTTCCAAAAAGAAGAAGCTCAGCGCCGCCTGGATGAGGAATATCCCGCTGAACAGGGCGCAGCCTCCGGCCAGCATGAAGAAGACTGTGGCAATCTTGAAGGGCGTCCAGTGGAGCCGGCTGGTGGCCACGGCGTAGGCGAGGATGACCAGGGCCTGGAGCACCCTGCTGAAGCGCTCCAGGTCGCATTGGGTGCCCAGAATCTGCAGAAGGAGGCTGCGGGGACGCAGCATCACCCGGTCGAACTCCCCTCTGCGCACCATGCCGGGAAACCCCTCCAGCCCCCTGGCCCAGATTTCCGCCAGGGAGAAGGACATCAGCACGATGGAGTAGCACAGCAGCACCTCCTGGAAGGTATATCCCTTTACATGGGAAAAGCGCTGGAACATGAAGTACACGCTCAAGAACACTGTGAAGGAAGCCAGGAAGCTCCCCACAAAGAGCATGAAGAAAGACTTTTTATACTGCATCTTGCTGCGCAGGATGATGGACAGGTAGCGGCGGTAGAGCCGCAGCGCGCCTGTCTTTTTGCTATATTCATTTTGTTTCCTGTGATTCATGTGATTTCCTCCTCGTATCTATGCTTGGTGCAAACAAAGCGCAAAAGCCGCGCTTAGCCACCCTGTATCATGAGTTTCCGCTCCGCGTTCCTGCACAGCATCCTGCCCACGGCCACCATGGCAGCCAGCCAGAATATCTGCAGGCCGATGGCCCTGTACATGGCCGCTCCCGCCAGGTCGCCGCTGTAGACGCGCAAGGGTACGTTCTGCATGGAGGCGAAGGGAAGGAGCTCCAGCACCTGCCGGATTCTCGCGGGGAAGAAGGGCAGGGGGATGTAGCCTCCTGTGAGAAAGTCCATGAGGGAGGAGCACATCCGCCGGAACCCGTCGGTGGAGACCATGTAGAGGCCGGATATGTAGATCAGCATGATATAGGCCACCGAAACCAGCACCGCCAGCGTCAGGGTCAGCAGGAAAAAAGCGAACTGCCTGACATCCGCCGGGGCGGACAGCCGATAGGACTTTGGCAGAAATACGGCCACCAGCAGGATGGGGAGGCAGCGCAGACCTGCGCCGGACAGCCGGGAGGCAGTGCTGCGGAAGAACCACAGGTCGTAGATCCGCACGGGTCTGCACAGCTCATAGGCGATGTTCCCGCTGCGCACGGATTCCAGGATTTCCCCGTCGAAAATCCTGGCGGAGAGCATGGCGATGAAGGCCTGCTGGAACCAGATGTAGGAGCAGGTGGCCTCCATGGTCATGGGGTAGGCGGAAGGGTCGGCTTCCATAAAGGCATGCATGGCTGCGATTTCCATGAAGCCCCAGAAGAACTGGGTGACCACGCCGCCAAAGGCCGCAGCCCGGTACTGCAGCCCCATCACGAGCCACATGCGGAAGTAGCTGATATATTTTTTCATGATTTCGAGACACCTTTCTATAATTATGGAAGAGGAGCATTCCATGGAAGAGGAGCATTCCATGGAAGAAGAGCATCCGCGTGCCGCAGGGCGGGCGCATGGTTCGGAAACGCTGCTCCGACACGGCGGATTCGGGTTTGTATGGCATGGATTCAGGTGATTTCGTAGGATTTATAGAGCTGCGCCAGGGTCTCGTCCATGCTGGCATCGCCCCTCTTGATGTCCTCCAGAGTGCCGTCCATGAGGATACGTCCCTTGCCGATCAGGATGATGCGGCTGGCCAGGGCCTCGATGTCCTGCATGTCATGGGTGGTGAGGATGACGGTGGTGCCGTGCTCCCGGTTCAGCTTCTTCACGAAATCCCGCACCGCAAGCTTCGATACCGCGTCCAGCCCGATGGTGGGCTCGTCCAGGAACAGGATGCCCGGGCTGTGCAGGAGGGAGGCCGCAATCTCGCAGCGCATGCGCTGTCCCAAGGAGAGCTGTCTTGCGGGGGTGCGCAGAAGCTCTGTCAGGGCTAAGGATTCGGTTAATTCTTCAAGGTTTTTTTGGTAGACCTGGGTGGGGATGGAATAGATGTCCCGGAGCAGCTCATAGGAGTCGATGACAGGCACGTCCCACCAAAGCTGGGAGCGCTGTCCGAAGACTACGCCTATCTGCCGAACATGGTCGATGCGCCGGTACTTCTCTCCCTGGGATTTCCGGCTGCGGCCGCTCTCGTCCAGGCTCCAGAGAATCCGGCCGTCTATGGACACCTTCCCGCGGTCCGGCGTCAGTATGCCGCTTAAGATTTTGATCGTGGAGCTTTTGCCCGCTCCGTTGGGGCCGATGTAGCCCACCATCTCGCCGTTGCCGATGGTGAAGCTGATGTCTTTTAGGGCTTCGATCACCTCATACTCTCTGTGGAATAGAGCCTTGCAGGCCGCCCCAAAGCCCGCGTTCCTTTTTGCGACTCTGTACGATTTGCATACGTTCTCCATCGTAATCATTGTGCTTCCTCCTGGTAGTTATACTCTGCGGACGTTTTGTCCGCCGCCCCTTGCGTGGGCTGTCCATATCTTGCCAAGTAGGTATGGTGTGCCTTGGTACGCCAGCTCTGTCGGATTTTGCCGACAGATACCTGAAAGGTAAAATATTTAGTTAGACGTGCTTTAAAACAGGAATAGTAGTATAACAGATGGAAGGGGGCGGGTCAAGCCTTTTGGAAAAATCCGTAATAATATTTTAGCGGGAAAAGGGTTGAGACAAGTCAAAATATATTTTAATTAGACTAAAATATTTTATTGAAATCTAAAGTTTGGATTTGAGGATAAGTTGCATAAAATGCAGAAAGAGATATCCCATGAAAATGCCAATACAGACAATAAATTCCAGAGGTGGAAGGGATGGGAAGAATATCCCAAAATTCTCCTGTGAAATATAGCCGAAATCGAAGTATTAAATTATTATACAGAAACCTAAAATAGGAATTGACAAATCTCGGAAAATACCATACCATAGAAGGAAGATAGAGGAGGAGCAGGAGCCGCCCACAGACCGGCAGGATGCCTGTTTCCTTCAAAAGCATATTGTACATAGAAGAAAGGGGTACTGATAATGAAGAATTACAAGTTCTGGTTTGCCACCGGCTCCCAGGATCTGTACGGGGATCAGTGTCTGGCCAAGGTAGCGGAGCACTCCAGGATTATCGTGGAGGAAATCAACAAATCCGGTCTGCTTCCCTATGAGGTGGTGTGGAAGCCCACGCTGCTCACCAATGAGATGATCCGAGGCCTGTTCAACGAAGCGAACATGGACGGGGAGTGCGCGGGGGTCATCACTTGGATGCACACCTTCTCCCCTGCCAAGTCCTGGATCCTGGGGCTGCAGGAGTACCGCAAGCCGCTGTGCCATTTACATACCCAGTTCAACATGGAGATTCCCTACGACACCATCGACATGGATTTCATGAACGAGAACCAGTCCGCCCACGGCGACAGGGAGTACGGCCATATCGTCACCCGTATGGGAATCGAGCGCAAGGTGATCATGGGGCACTGGAGCGAGGAAGGGACATTGAAGCGCCTGGCCGGGTGGATGCGCACGGCTGTGGGCATCATGGAGTCCAGCCACATCCGCGTGGTGCGGGTGGCGGACAATATGCGCAATGTGGCTGTCACCGAGGGGGACAAGGTGGAGGCCCAGATTAAGTTCGGCTGGGAGATCGACGCCTATCCGGTGAACGAGATCGCGGAGTATGTGGCGGACGTGAGCCAGGGGGACATCGATGCCCTGGTGGAGGAGTATTATGCGAAATACCAGATCCTGGACGAGGGCAGGGACGCGGATGAATTCCGCCGTCATGTGGCAGTGCAGGCGGGCATCGAAATCGGCTTCGAGCGCTTCCTGAAGGAGAAGGACTACCATGCCATCGTCACCCATTTCGGCGACCTGGGCTCCTTGAAGCAGCTGCCCGGCCTGGCCATCCAGAGGCTGATGGAGAAGGGCTACGGCTTCGGCGGCGAGGGCGACTGGAAGACCGCTGCCATGGTGCGCCTGATGAAGATCATGGCGGAGGGCACCAAGGACGCCAAGGGGACCTCTTTCCTGGAGGATTACACCTACAATCTGGTACCCGGCAAGGAGGGCATCCTGCAGGCCCATATGCTGGAGGTCTGCCCCACCATCGCGGAAGGCCCCATCGGCATCAAGGTCTGCCCGCTGTCCATGGGCAACAGGGAAGACCCCGCCAGGCTGGTGTTCACCTCCAAGGAGGGCAGCGGCATCGCCACCTCCCTGATCGACCTGGGGACGAGATTCCGCCTGATCATCAACGAGGTGGAGTGCAAGAAGGTGGAGAAGCCCATGCCCAAACTCCCGGTGGCCACCTGCTTCTGGACGCCGAAGCCAAACCTCACCGTGGGCGCGGAGAGCTGGATCCTGGCGGGCGGCGCCCACCACACCGCGTTCTCCTACGACCTGACCACGGAGCAGATGGTGGACTGGGCGGACGCCATGGGCATCGAGACTGTAGTCATCGACGGCGACACCACGATCCGCGGCCTGAAGAATGAGATGCGTTGGAATGCGGTTGCCTATCGATGAAAAATAACTCCCCTGACAGATAAGTCTCTTATATGCAAAGATATAAAGCGGTGTTTAGGGAGGAACAGGTGATATGAAAGACGATAGGCTGCAGCACACGCCCGCGCAGGAAAGGACAGAGGGAATTACTTATACAAACAACATCACACAGGAAAGTGCGAATTCCATTCGGGCATCCGTTGGATTTCGAAGAATCCATCCGGAACAGCTGCAGGCAAGCCTTGATGGAAGTGCGCTGATTGTTGCAGCATACAGTCAGAGCAGAGCTATCGGCATGGCGCGTTTGATATGGGATGGCGGTTGCGTGGCACTGATTCGTGATATTATTGTTGCACCAGACTATCAAATGCAAGGCATTGAAGCGGAATTGATTCAACGGATCCTTGCTTTCCTGAATTCTAAACTTAAGCTGGGCTTTGGCATTCAAGTTGATGTGATGGCATGGAGCAATCAGGAAAAGATTTATGAAGGTCTCGGGTTTCAGGCTTCGATACCGCAGCGGCGCGGTATGCCTATGCATATCTGCCTGACAAATCAAATTGAATTGACAGACGAGATGTTTCGGCAATGATGAGGAATGCTTTTCTGAAAAGGAAGAAAAATTTAGCAGGAAACGGAATGCAGAAATAGAATAGGAGGACAATCATGGAGATTTTAGAGCTGAAGAAGCATGCCAATGATGTGCGCAAGGGCATCATTGAGGCCGTGCACGGGGCAAAGGCCGGTCATCCCGGCGGCTCCCTGTCCGCGGCGGACATTTTCACTTATCTTTATTTCGAGGAGATGAACATCGACCCGGCGAACCCGAAGAAGGAGGACAGGGACCGCTTCGTGCTCTCCAAGGGGCATACCGCCCCGGGCCTGTACTCCGCGCTGGCCAACAGAGGATATTTCCCCGTGGCGGATCTCCCCACCCTGCGCCATCTGGGCTCCTACCTGCAAGGACACCCCTGCCTGCAGCATGTGCCGGGAGTGGACATGTCCTCCGGCTCTCTGGGCCAGGGGATTTCCGCGGCTGTGGGCATGGCTCTGGGCGCCAGGCTTTCCGGCAGGGATTTCAGAGTCTACACGCTGTTAGGAGACGGTGAGATTGAGGAGGGCCAGGTCTGGGAGGCGGCTATGTTCGCCGGCCACAGGAAGCTGGACAACCTGGTGGTGATCGTGGACAACAACGGGCTGCAGATTGACGGACGGATCGACGATGTCTGCTCCCCCAATCCCATCGACAAGAAATTCGAGGCTTTCAACTTCCATGTGATCAATCTGGAGGACGGCAACGACATGGAGCAGATCCGGGCCGCTTTCCAGGAGGCCAGGGCTATAAAGGGCATGCCCACGGCCATCGTGGCCCACACCCTGAAAGGCAAGGGCGTATCCTTCATGGAGGGGAACGTGGACTGGCACGGCAAGGCACCCAATGACGCGGAATACGAGATCGCGATGGCTGATTTGGAGAAGCTGGGCGAGGCGCTTGGCGGATTGGCCCAGGCGGATTAGGAAAGGAGCGGTGAAGGAAATGTCTGATGTAAAAACAGTGAAGAAGATAGCCACCAGAGAAGCCTACGGCAACGCGCTGGCGGAGTTCGGCGAGGCCTATCCGGATTTGGTGGTGCTGGACGCGGATCTGGCGGCGGCTACCAAGACCGGCGTCTTTAAGAAGAAATTCCCCGAGAGGCATATCGACTGCGGCATCGCGGAATCCAACATGATGGGCATCGCGGCGGGGCTGTCCCTGACGGGCAAGATTCCCGTGGCCAGCACTTTCGCCATGTTCGCGGCGGGCCGGGCCTTTGAGCAGGTGCGCAATTCCATCGGCTATCCCCATCTGAACGTGAAGATTGGGGCCACCCATGCGGGCATCACCGTGGGCGAGGACGGCGCTTCCCATCAGTGCAACGAGGATATTGCCCTGATGCGGACCATCCCCGGCATGACCATCCTGAATCCTGCCGACGCGGTGGAGGCCAGGGCTTGCGTGAAGGCCGCCCTGGATTTTGAGGGGCCTGTGTACATGCGCTTCGGCCGTGCGGCAGTGCCTGTCATCCACGAGGAGGATGATTACAAGTTTGAAATCGGCAAGGGAGAGGTGCTGCGGGAGGGCAGCGACGTCACCATCGTGGCCACGGGCATCATGGTGAACTCCGCTCTGGAGGCAGCGCAGAAGCTGGCGGAAGAGGGCGTGAGCGCGGAGGTGATTAACATCTGCACCATCAAGCCTCTGGACAAGGAGCTAATCGCGGCCAGCGCGAAGAAGACCGGAAAGGTGGTCACCGCGGAGGAGCATTCCATCATCGGCGGCCTGGGCGGCGCGGTGTGCGAGGCGCTGGCGGAAACCTGCCCTGTGCCGGTGTGCAGGATTGGCATTGAGGACGTGTTCGGCGAGTCCGGTTCTGCCGGGGCTTTGCTTGTGAAGTACGGCCTGGACGGCGACGGCGTGTACCGGAAGGTGAAGGCATTCCTGGCATAAGGGAAGGTTTTCTGGCAGTAGAGCATTCCAAAGAGAATCTGCTGTCTTGACGGGCGGCAGATTCTTTTTCTATGCACAGGCCCGCGCAGAGGTAGTATGCCGCTTAGGCGGCGCGCGGGCCGCGCGGCGGGTGGGGGAGAAGAGCATTCCCCTACTCGATTGCACAGGGATGCGTATGGACATTAGCGGCTTAGCTGCATGCGCCCCACAGGGGGAAGTTGATTAAGGCACTTGAAGGATGGCGCAGAACCGGGATAGGAAGCTGTGATAAGGGACTGGAAAAGAGGCTGGAGGACGATTGAATGGCAAAATTATATGTAAACGAAAAGAAGAAAAAGGGATACATCAATCCGGAGATTTACGGACATTTCTCCGAGCATCTGGGCAGATGCATCTATGAGGGGCTGTTCGTGGGGGAGGACTCCCATATCCCCAACAAGAACGGCATGCGCACCGATGTGGTGGAGGCGCTCAAAGAGCTGCAGATTCCCGTGCTGCGCTGGCCCGGCGGATGCTTTGCGGACGAGTACCACTGGAAGGACGGCATCGGCCCTAAGGAGGGGCGTAAGCGGATGGTGAACACCCACTGGGGCGGGGTGGTGGAGGACAACAGCTTCGGCACCCACGAGTTCTTCGAGCTCTGCGAGCAGCTGGGCTGCAAGACCTACATCAACGGCAATGTGGGCAGCGGCACCGTGCAGGAGATGTCCGAGTGGGTGGAGTACATGACCTTCGACGGCGTGTCCCCCATGGCGGAGCTTCGCCGCAGGAACGGCCGGGAGGAGCCCTGGAGGGTGGACTACTTCGGCGTAGGCAACGAGAACTGGGGGTGCGGCGGCAACATGACGCCGGAGTACTACGCCAACCTCTACCGCAGGTACCAGACCTACGTCCGCCATTACGACAAGGCCGCGCCCGTCAAGAAGATCTGCGGCGGCCCCAACGCGGACGATGACAGCTGGACGAAGAAGGTGCTGGAGACCTGCTACGCCAAGCCGAATCCGGGCGGGAAGAATTTCAGCGGCTTCATGGACGGGCTGTCCCTGCACTATTATGTGGTGCCCGGCGACTGGGAGCACAAGGGAAGCGCCACCGGATTTGACGAGGCGGACTGGTACAAGACCATGCACAAGGCGCTCTACATGGAGGAGCTGATCAAGCTCCATGGGGCCATCATGGATCAATATGACCCGGACAAGAAAATCGGCCTGATCGTGGACGAGTGGGGCGACTGGTTCGACGTGGAGCCGGGGACGAACCCGGGCTTCCTCTACCAGCAGAACACCATGCGGGACGCTTTGGTGGCGGCGGTGAGCCTGAACATCTTCAACAGGCACTGCGACCGGGTGAAGATGGCCTGCATCGCCCAGATGGTGAACGTGCTCCAGTCCGTGATTCTCACGGAGGATGAACGGATGCTGCTGACGCCCACCTACCATGTGTTCCACATGTACAGGGGCCATCAGGGGGCCGAACTGGTGGAGAGCAGCCTGTCGGTCGAGGGAACCGTGGGTGTGGAGGGCTATGAGGTGCCCGCCCTGCAGGAATCCGTGTCCGTGCGGGAGGACGGGACTGTGCTGGTGACCCTGGCGAACCTGTCCGTCCGAGAGGCTTGTCCTGTGGAGCTGATGCTTACGGAGAAGAAGCCGGAGACCGTGAAGGCCGCAATCCTCACCGGCAAGATGCAGGCGCACAATACCTTCGAGGAGCCTGACCGGGTGAAGGAAGAGGAGTTCCAGGATGTGGCGCTGACAGAGCGGGGCGTGCGCTTTACCATCCCGGCCTGCAGCGTGGTGAGTTTGGAAATCCGGTAGGATAGCGGAAGTTAAGTGCATATAGAGATGGAAAGATGAGAGAACGGCAGGATGAAGACAGAGGCTCGTCCTGCCGTTTTTCGATATGTCCGCCAGACGAGAGTATAAAGACCTTCGCTGACAGACGGAACAGGGGACTCCTCTATAGTAAAGATGACTGACAAAGGGCAGCATTTTGCGTGAATATGTACAAAAAATGATTCCCCAATGAAAACCAGTTGCAGGGAAGAACAGAAAGAGATATAATATTTTAGAAAACTCTAAATAACAAGTCGGAATCATCGGGGAGTGAGTATCGCTATGCTGTACATCAAAAATCTGGAGGATGGGGTAGAGCTGTTCAAGGTATTGGGATCCGAAGTGCGTGTGAACATCATCCAGCTGCTGCTGAAGAATAAGGAAATGAACATGAACGAGATCGCCAGCAGCCTGAACATCACCAACGGGGCGCTGACCAGCCACATCAAGAAGATGGAGGACGTGGGGCTGATTCAGGTGCGTGCGGATTTCATGGGGCATGGGAACCAGAAGGTATGCCGGGTGAAGCAGGAGCGGCTGGTGGTGGACATCATCCCCACGGAGGAGGGCAGCAGCGCGGGCTTCTACGAGGCGGAGGTTCCCGTGGGGCAGTACAGCAACTATGACGTGTATCCCACCTGCGGCATCTCCACCAGGAAGATGCTGATCGGTGAGGTGGACGATCCCAGGTACTTCGCCCACCCAGACAGGATCAACGCGGGAATCCTTTGGTTCTCCAAGGGTTATGTGGAATACCTGATCCCCAACGTGCTCCCCACTGCCCAGAAGATAGACGAGATTACCTTCTCCATGGAGCTCTCCAGCGAGGCCCCGGGGGTGAACAACGACTGGCCCTCGGACATCTCCTTCGTGCTCAACGATGTGCCCATCGGGGTGTGGATCTCCCCGGGGGATTTCGGGGATGTGAGGGGGATATTCACGCCGGACTGGTGGTTCCCCAACTGGAACCAGTACGGGCTGTTGAAGATGCTGGTGATCAACCACCGGGGCACCTTCGTGGACGGCCTCAAGATATCGGACGTGACACTGGACAGGTTCGGCCTTGACTACAAGAGTACCATTCGCTTCCGGATGGAGGTGCGGGAGGATGCCGTCCACGTAGGCGGGCTGACCCTGTTCGGGAACGGCTTCGGGAATTACGGGCAGGGCATCAAGGTGCGGATGCGGTACAGCCCTATGGAGAGCGCCGGGGGGCTGGGGTGAGGACAGGTTATGGATTGCAGTTTTTACACGGCTCATATCCCATGGAAATGATGTCGTCACGGTTTCCGGTATAATCCTGCTTGTTCGTTTCCTTCATCTGCTTTACGCTGCGGCAGGTGGGATAGTGGAATTTGTGGGTATTCGTGTTCAGGATATAGGCGGTTCCCTGGGGCTGCTCTTCCTGGGAGACGCCTGGCTCGGCGGACGGCTCCTGGGCGGGCTGGTTTCCGGAGTCCTGTGTGGGGGACTGCTCAGGCGCGGGGGCAGACTCCTGGGGCAAGGCCCCTGTGGGTTCCGGGTTCCGCTCCGGAGATACAGCTGCGGCGGATTCGGCGGCAGGTTCCCGGGAAGGCGCTATGGATTCCGGCGGGGCAGAGGCCGGCACCTGGGCATCCGGGGCGACGGCGCTCTCCCCCGTGGCGTAGTCGATTGCGATGCCGGGCTGCACGTTGTAGGCATAGACGCAGAACGAGATGGCCTCTCCGCCGTCTTCCACGGACCTGGCCTCCATCAGCACGCCGGAAGCCAGCAGATTCTCTCCCTCGAAAACGGGCGTGACCCGGTAGAGGACATGGTTCCCGCTCTCCGTCACATAGTCCGCTATCATATTCTCATAGGGCAGCATCCCCTGGACGTTCAGATACCGGGTCCCGGTAATCAAGTTCCGCTCATTGGCGTTCTCGCCGGACAGAAGATACCCAATCAGATGGCATCTGTTATACAGATAATTTCCGTCTATTATATCGTTATATTTTACCGTATGCCAGCCTGTGGGCCGGACATTTCCGATAGAGCCGCGCTCCTCCGTCGGCATCAGGTCCGGTCCGATGCAGGCGTAGGCGATGCCGCATCTGCCGAGGCTGTCCAGCTCGCTGTAGGATTCGAAGGACTGTGTCGTGAGCTCTTCCTCGGAAAAATAGGGGACATTGCCGTTTACCGCCGCGCAGGGCTCCCCGGAATATGCCCCGATGTCCCCAGGGCTGAAAGGGGCTGCGGGAATCTGCGGGGCCGGTTCCGGCCGATCTTCTGCTTGGTCGGATAAAGAGACCATATCCGGCTGGGACTGGGAGGATATGGCTGACTCGTCCACGGGCTGGGAGCCTGCAGCTTGCGGCGAGAGGGCTTCCGCTGATTCCTGCGGGCTTTCGGCGAGAGGGGAAGCGGACACGGTCGGTGACGGCGCTTCGTAGCTGGCAGGGGAGCGGTCTGTCCCTGTGGCGGACGGCGCCTGGGCACAGGAGCATAGCAGGAACGTAAGGACGGCAATCAGGCTTATTCTGGTCTTTTTCATCTTTGGTGTCTCTCCTTTTTCATTTCTCCTTATTCTAGCAGAATGGCCCTCATATTTCCAGACCGCAGGAAATATTTTTTGGACCGGAAAGACAGCAGCCCTGAAAATAGCAAAAAATGTGCGAAAAATGTTGACAAGGCGATGAATTATGATTAAAATAGATAACATCAATTTTAAAAGACGATGACGGAGCAAGTACGTATTTTCGAAATGTCACAGAGAGCCGCGTAAGCTGAGAAGCGGTACGAGTAGAAGGTATGGAAAATCCCTCCTGAGTTGCAGCACCAAAGCAGAAGTGCGAGTAGATGCTGACGGGTTCCTTCCGTAAAAGAGGACGCATATGCTGGTATGTCGTAGATGGGACAAGAAGAAAAGGCTGGCTTCTACCGTTTGCGGTGGAGGCCGTTTTTTATGTGCAGGCCCTTGGACAAAGCGTTTTGGCGCTTGAAATGTGCCGCTGAAGGGCTCAGGGGCCGCGCATATGGAAGCCCGCCCGGCGTGGCTGCGCAGCGGGCAGGGCAGAGGGAAGTTTCCCTTTCGATTCGGAAAGCGAGGAGGCATGAACATGAAAAAATCGTTGGAAATCAGATGGCATGGAAGAGGGGGCCAGGGGGCGAAGACCGCGGCGCTCCTGCTGGCGGATGTTGCGTTCAAGGCGGGAAAGTTCGTCCAGGGCTTCCCTGAGTACGGCCCGGAGCGCATGGGAGCGCCTATCACGGCTTACAACCGGATCAGCGAGGAGCCCGTTACGGTCCATTCCAATATCTACTCTCCCGACTACGTGGTAGTAGTGGACGACGGGCTGCTGGAGAACACGGATGTGACCCACGGCCTGAAGGAGGACGGCGCCGTCATCATCAACACGGAAAAAGAGAAGGAAGAGGTGCTCCCGCTCCTGCACGACTACAAGGGGGCAGTCTACACCCTGAACGCCAAAGAAATCTCTATGAAGACGCTGGGGAAGAATTATCCCAATTCTCCCATGCTGGCGGCGGTGGTTGCAGTGTCCGGGGCCATGGAGCCGGGGACGTTCATGAAGGAGATGGAAGCCTCTTTCCACCATAAGTTCGCCAAGAAACCGGAAGTCATCGACGGCAACATGAAGGCTCTGGAGATGACCTTCGCGGAAATCGCCAAAAGCTGCTGAGGACAGGGCGGTGCCTCTGTACATACGACTGGACACATGAGAAAGAAAGGCAGGAGAATTCCATGATAAGCGACAAGATAAATGAGAACACTCCCTGGCAGGATATAACGGAGGGGAACAAGATCTTCCAGGCGGCCACCTCCAGGGAATTCCGCACAGGGGAATGGCGCACCTCCACACCGGTGTGGGACAGGGAGAAATGTAAGCAGTGCCTGCTGTGCACGCCGGTATGCCCGGATTCTTCCATTCCGGTGAAGGAGAAGATGCGGGGGGATTTCGACTATGACCACTGCAAGGGCTGTGGCATCTGCGCAAAGGCATGCCCTTTTGGCGCGATTACCATGAAGGAGGGAAAATAGATGGCTGTGAGAGAACGTTTGTCCGGCAACGAGGCGGTGGCCTATGCCATCAGACAGATTAATCCAGACGTGATGCCCGCATTTCCCATCACGCCCTCCACGGAGATCCCCCAGTATGTGGCCAACTACATCGCCAACGGGGAGATTGATACGGAGTTCATCCCGGTGGAGAGCGAGCACAGCTCCATGAGCGCCGCCGTGGGGGCCTGCGCGGCGGGGGCCAGGGCGCTTACGGCCACCTCTTCCTGCGGACTGGCTCTGATGTGGGAGGAGCTGTATGTGGCGGCCTCCAACCGGCTGCCCCTTGTGCTGGCCCTGGTGAACCGCGCCCTGTCCGGCCCCATCAACATCAACGCCGACCATTCCGACAGCATGGGCGCAAGGGACAGCGGCTGGATTCAGATTTATGCGGAGTCCAACCAGGAGGCCTACGACAATTTCCTGCAGGCCTATCCGATTGCCGAGCATAGGGACGTGATGCTTCCGGTGATGATCTGCCAGGACGGCTTCATCACGAGCCACGGCGTGGAGAACATTTTGCTGGAGGAGGACGAGAAGGTACGGGCATTCGTGGGGGAGCGGAATCCGGAGCATTATCTCCTGAACCCGGAGGAGACGCTGGCGGTAGGGCCTTACGCCGTCTCCAGCTATTACATGGAGACCAAGCGGGGGCAGCGCCAGGCCATGATCAATGCCCGCAGGGTAATCCTGGAGGTGGCGGAGCGCTTTCGGGAAATGACAGGCCGGGAGTACGGCTTCTTCGAGGCCTACCGGATGGAGGATGCGGAGTATGCGGTGGTGCTCATCGGCTCCGCGGCGGGCACCTGCAAGGCGGCCATCGAGCAGATCCGCAGCACCACGGGAAAGAAGGTGGGCCTGGTGAAGATCAGGGTGTTCCGGCCTTTCCCGGAGGAGGAGATTGCCGTGGCCCTGGCGAATGTGAAGGCGGTGGCCATCCTGGACCGCTCGGAGATGTTCTCCGCCACGGGAGGCCCCCTGGGGGCAGAGGTGAGGGCGGCGCTGTACAAGGCGAAAGGCACAGCGGAGGCCGTGAACTATTTCTATGGACTGGGTGGCAGGGACATCACAGTGGAGGATTTCTGCCAGGTCTATGAGAGGCTGGAGCGGATAGCGGCGGAGCATGAGATAACGGACATGTATGATTACATAGGGCTGCGCAGTGTGAGAAGAAGTTCTAAGGCCGTAAAGGACATGGCCTAAGAACTTCTAGGATTGCTTGCGAACAAGTTCGCATTGCAATCCTATGGTTGCATGGTGGGAAGGAAGTGTGAGAAATGCGCTCACACAGAAGATATAGGTTTTGCGAAGGAGCGGATTATGGAATCAGCATATAATTTCAAGGAAATGATGAACAGACCAGAGCGGCTGGCACCGGGACACAGGATGTGCGCGGGCTGCGGCGGGGCCATCGCGGTCCGCGGGGTGCTGCGGGCGCTCCACGAAGGGGACAGGGCGGTGGTGGGCAATGCCACGGGGTGCCTGGAGGTGTCTTCCTTCATGTATCCTTATACGGCATATGAGGACAGCTATATCCACAATGCCTTTGAGAACGCGGGCGCTACTCTTGCCGGGGTGGAGACTGCCTATAGGGTGCTGAAAAAGAGGGGCAAAATAAAGGAGAACTATAAATTCATCACCTTCGGCGGGGACGGCGGTACCTACGACATCGGCTTCCAGTCCCTGTCCGGAGCCATGGAGCGGGGCCATGACATGGTGTACGTATGCTATGACAACGGTGCCTATATGAACACCGGAACCCAGCGTTCTTCCGCCACCCCTCAGTTCGCGGATACCACCACCACGCCTGCGGGCAAGGCATCCAATGGCAAGGTGCAGACCAGGAAGGATCTGACTGCCATCATGGCGGAGCACCACATCTCCTATGCGGCCCAGACGACTTTCACCAACAATTTCAAGGATCTGCACACCAAGGCGGAGAAGGCCATCTACACGCCGGGGGCAGCGTTCCTGAACATCTTTGCCCCATGCCCCAGAGGATGGGGGTATGAGCCCTCGGAGCTCATGAGCATCTGCCGGACGGCAGTGGACACCTGCTACTGGCCCCTGTATGAGGTGGTGGACGGAAAATGGATCCTGAGCTACGAGCCGAAGAACAAGCTCCCCATAGAGGAGTTCCTGCGCTCCCAGAGGCGGTTCCGCCATCTGTTCAGCCCTGAAAACCAGGAGCTGATTGGGGAATTCCAGAGCGAAGTGGACAGGCGCTGGGAGGAGCTGCGGACGCGGTGCGGCCTGTATTCTTGATGATTAGATTTACCTTGTTTTGGGTATATTTTAATATAGCCGAAAGTGATAGCCGCTCTCATTGCGTATGGAGAGCGGCTACGCTTTTAACTGGAAAGAAGGAAACCATAATATTTTTTACAAAGGCATTGAAAAAGAACAAACGTTCTGATAAAATGATGTAAGAGGAGAGAATCCTGTATGGCCGGACGGGGCTGGAAAGGGGGTAGCTGGGGATGCCAGGGGAGAAGAAGCGTATTTATGCGGCAATCGATTTGAAATCTTTCTATGCCTCAGTAGAATGCGTGGAGCGGGGGCTGGATTCCATGGACACGAATCTGGTGGTGGCGGACGGCAGCCGCACGGAGAAGACGATTTGCCTGGCGGTGTCGCCGTCCCTGAAAGCCTACGGCATCCCGGGCAGGCCCAGGCTCTTCGAGGTGATTCAGAAGGTCAGGGAGGCGAATGCCCATCGGCAGTGCCTGGCGCCGGGGCGAAAGCTCGTTGGCAGCTCCTACAGCGCAGCACAGCTATCCGCTTCGCCGGAGCTGTTCGTGGATTTCATCACGGCTCCGCCGCGGATGGCGCTGTATCTGGAATACAGTACAAGGATATACGATATTTATCTAAGATATGTGGCGCCGGAGGACATCCATGTCTATTCCATCGACGAGGTCTTCCTGGATGTGACCCACTATCTGGAGGCCAGCCGCCTCACGGCCAGGGAATTTGCGGAGAGGATGATACAGGACGTGCTGCGGGACACGGGGATTGTGGCCACGGCTGGTATAGGCACGAACCTTTACCTGTGCAAGGTGGCCATGGACATCGAGGCCAAGCATGTGGCGCCGGATCAGGACGGCGTGCGGATTGCGGAGCTGGACGAGATGGAGTACCGCAGGCTCCTGTGGGGGCACCGCCCATTGACGGATTTCTGGCGGGTGGGCAGGGGATACGCGAAGAAGCTGGAGGAGAACGGCCTCCATACCATGGGGGACATCGCCAGATGCTCCCTGGGAGGGCCTTCGGACTATCACAATGAAGAGCTGCTCTACCGGCTCTTCGGGGTCAATGCGGAGCTGCTGATCGACCATGCCTGGGGGTACGAGCCCTGCACCATCGCGGATGTAAAGTCATACAAGCCCCAGGCCAGCAGCATGGGAGCCGGACAGGTGCTGCACTGCCCCTATGATTTCGACAAGGCGAAACTGATCGTGCGGGAGATGACGGATCTCCTGGCCCTCGACCTGGTGGACAAGGGGCTGGTGACGGATCAGATGGTGCTGACCATCGGCTATGACGTGGAGAGCCTGGCGGATCCGGAGATACGCAAAGCCTACAAGGGCCCTGTCACCACAGACCGGTATGGAAGGAAGGTTCCCAAGCATGCCCACGGCACGGCCAACATAGGGCGCTGGACCTCTTCCACCAGGCTGATCATGGACGCGGTGATGGAGCTGTACGACAGAATCGTAGACAAAAAGCTGCTGGTGAGGCGGGTCACCGTGGCCGCAGGCCACGTGGTGGTGGAGGGCCAGGAGGCGGTTCAAGAGGAGACCTATGAGCAGCTGGACATCTTCACGGATTACCAGGCGCTCTCCAGACAGAGGGAAGAGGAGGAAGCCGCTCTGCACCGGGAGAGGAAGGTGCAGGAGGCCGTCCTGGCCATCAAGAAGAAATTCGGGAAAAACGCTATCCTGAAAGGCATGAACCTGGAGGAGGGAGCCACCACAGTGTCCCGCAACGGACAGATTGGCGGGCACAAGGCCTAGGCGTAGCGCATAGTGCGGAGAAAGGGCGGTGCAAGAATTGCGCACGGGAAGGACAGGGGATGGTATGGAAAAAGGAATAATGCAGGACAGCCACTGCTATGACGATATCATAAATCTGCCTCACCATATCTCCTCCGTGCATCCCCCTATGCCGGTGGCTGACAGGGCGGCACAGTTCATGCCCTTTGCGGCGCTCACGGGCTTCGGGGACGCCATTGAGGAGACGGGCCGGCTGACGGACAAGAGGACGGAGCTGGAGGAGGATGCCATTGAAGGGCTGGAGGAGAAGCTGCGGTATCTGAGGGAGCACATGAAAGAGCACCCGGAGATTTCCGTCACCTATTTCCAGCCGGATGCCAGAAAGGCCGGGGGAGCCTATGTCACCGCCACCGGGCGGATCAAGAGGATAGACCTTTATGAGCAGCTGTTTGTCATGGAAGATGGTACATGGATTCCTGTGAAGTCGGTGGTGGGGATAGAGGGGGAGGTGTTTTCCGGCCTGGAGGGATAGGGATGGCCGGGAAGCGTGGGATTCGGGAGAATCCATGATATGTACTGATATATGATAAAAAAGTTCGCCTTACTGACATGTTAGGCGAACTTTTTTATTACTTCTAACATTTTATACCCAATGCGTGGAGAGTGCAAGTCTAAATTTATTTTTGTCAATATTTGCTAGTTCCGACTATATTTCTCCAGTTTTTTCATATATTTCGCATATGGATTTTGGCTAAATTGCCCTGTTTGGCATTTGGCTGCGCTTTTTACGCCCTTTCCGGGAAGCGGGCGCGAGGGGCGAAAAAGGCCGAAAAAGTTCGCCTAACATGTCAGTTAGGCGAACGATTTGGAGACTGGCAGGAGGGGCAGGGGATGTCCTGCCCGGAAATGGGTGTATGGGGGCTTAGCGAGATGCCGGAGACGAACAGGGACGAATATAGTGTTGCCAAGCCATACAATAGAAAGAGGGAGCAGCTTTCTATCGTTAAGTATTACGACAGGATGCGGGAGCTGGGATGCTTCAGCCTGCAGGATGTCACTGATATGGTGGGGGAGCGGTCGGCGGTGGCCTACCTGGTGAACGACTACCAGAGGAAGGGGTACATCGACAGGATACACCGGAACTTGTATACGGTGATGGACACGGAGAAGGAGGAGCCGGTACTGACGAAGTACCAGATTGGCAGCAGGCTGTTCCCGGATGCCTATATCTGCCTTCGCAGCGCATTCGAGGTGCATGGGTATGCACCTCGGGGAGGCAATGAGGTATTCGTGGCTACCGGGACACGGTTCACGGATTTTCGCTATAACGGGGTCTTTTACCGCAGGATACATCCGAAGGCTATAGCAACCACGGAATGGGTCGCCGGAAGCCTGGTGACGAGCCTGGAGCAGACGGTGGTGGACAGCCTGCATTGCTTCGAGGGGAGCAGGGGGTTGGAGGATGTGGTGGAGTGCATTGTGCGGCTGCCGCAGTTGGACGCAGACAAGCTGCTTCAGTGCCTTGAGCGGTATGGGAACGGGTATCTGTACCAGAAGTGCGGGTATGTGCTGGAGCAGCTGCAGGAGTATGTGAAGTTGCCGGAAGGATTCTATCGGGAGTGCAGAAAGCATTGTGCCAGTACTGTGCGGTATATGGTGAAGGGGGCGGAGGGGCTGGTCTACCATAGGGGGTGGGGGATTTATGGCCCCTGCTTAAAAAACGATTAAAAAGTGAAAGAAGATAAAAATGGGTTTTGATTTTAGCAAAAAGAGAATACTAGTCACCGGAACTGCTGGTTTTATTGGATCAAATCTTGCCATACGTTTATGTGAAGAAAATAGCTCTTCAATTCTAGTTGGCATTGATAATATGAATGGCTACTATGATGTTTCTTTAAAAAAGTATAGGTTGGAAAAGCTCATGAAGTTTAAAAACTTCACGTTCGTGAAAGGTGACATTGCAGATAAGAAAACTATTCTATCTTTGTATGATGAATATAAATTTCAAATTGTGGTGAATCTGGCAGCCCAAGCTGGTGTACGTTATAGCATCATAAATCCGGATGCCTACATCCAGTCTAATCTGATTGGCTTCTATAACATTTTAGAGGCTTGTAGATATGATGATGCACTTGAGCATCTGGTTTACGCTTCAAGTTCTTCCGTATATGGAGGAAATAAAAAAGTGCCATTTTCCACAGATGACAAGGTCGATAATCCAGTGAGCCTTTATGCGGCTACAAAGAAGAGCAATGAACTGATGGCTCATGCCTATTCGAAGATTTATAACATTCCAAGCACGGGACTTCGATTTTTCACAGTATATGGTCCTGCAGGACGGCCAGATATGGCTTACTTCGACTTTACAAATAAGCTTCGGGCCGGAGAGATGATTCAAATCTTCAATTATGGAAATTGCAAGAGAGACTTTACATACATAGATGATATTGTAGAAGGCATTATACGCGTTATGGCCAAAGCGCCTGAGAAGAAGAGCGGAGAAGATAGTCTGCCGATTCCGCCTTATGCGGTTTACAATATTGGGAATAACAGGCCAGAGAATCTACTGGATTTCGTACAGATTCTTGGGGAGGAGCTGATGAGGGCAGGGGTGCTGCCGACAGACTATGATTTTGATTCCCATAAGGAGCTTATTCCGATGCAGCCTGGTGATGTCCCTGTGACATATGCGAATATAGATACTTTAGTGCATGACTTTGGATATAAGCCGAGTACATCTTTGAGAGATGGATTAAGGCGCTTCGCTGAATGGTATGCGGGATTTTATAAGGCTTAAATCGGTAATTACTGTGCGTGTGGAAATCAATGTGAGGCTATAAGGACGGTAAGAGCAGGAAATAAGAGAAGCGCTTCCAGATGATGTATATTCTCTTGCTACGAAGAGTAAGAGAGGCTGAGAGGCTAGGGAGAAAATAGAAAAATGAAGCATATAAGAAAGCCTTGCCTTTGTTTCGTTTCTTCATCGGGCGGACATTGGGAACAACTGCAAAAGCTTGAGCCATTGGCAAGAAAATATAAAGGTTTTTTCGTGACGGAAAAAACCAAATTTGAAGAACCATTAGGGAATTACTTTATGGTTCAGACGGACATGAAAGATGGACTAATGCTCGTAAAGATGATATGGAATTGCCTTTATAGTATATACATTTGGATGAAAGAAAAACCAGATTTTGTAATTACAACAGGTACTATGGTAGCATATCCATTTTATCTTTTGGCGGTACTTTTGCATAAAAAGATTGTTTTTATAGAAACATTTGGAAGGGCAAATATGCCGACAGTCGCTGGAAGGAAAATGGAAAAGCATGCGGATCTTTTTATCGTACAGTGGGAGACGCAAAAAAAGTTCTATAAAAAGGCAATTTATGGTGGATGTCTATATTAGCTAAAGGATACAGGGAGTGGACAATATTGATATTTGTTACGGTTGGATCAAGACAATACCCGTTTGACCGCTTATTTAAGAGATTAGATGATTTATACGAAGACGGTATCTTGACAGAACCGATGTTTGCGCAGGTAGGAACATCTACATATAAACCGCGGCACTATGCATACCAAAATTTTATTTCACCGGATGAATTTCTGAAAAAGGTAAATGAAGCTGATATCGTAGTTAGCCATGGGGCATCGGGTTCTATCATGAAAGCGCTGAATGCTGGGAAAAAGGTAATAGCTGTTACCCGCCTCGAGAAATATGGGGAACACATTAATGACCATCAGATTCAAAATAATGATGCTTTCAGCAGTAATGGTTACGTCCTGATGGCTGATTTAGAGCTTGAGGATTTGGGGGAATGCTTTCAGAAACTGTATGATGGAACAGATGGACTGATTCCATGGGAGAACAAGGATCCGATGTCGATAGTGAAGATGATAGATAGATTTATTCAGGAGAACTGGTAACTCACTGAGGGAGAAAAGCTGTGGGATTTTTGGAATTAGAGAATGCAGGAAAAAAAGCAATGGAACAGTTTCCGGTGCTAAAACGCTCGGCCAAGAGGGTCTATCAAATGGCTAGTGTTATAGCATCCAATGAGAAGCTCAGGTCGGAAGGGCCGATTCTTAGGGTATCTCCAGATGATGGATATGAGTATTTTTATGGATACTATGATAAATCTCCATGGGATGCAACAGACAGATACATGCTATGTATAAAGGCCAGACAAACTTATAGATGTGTTGCACCAAAGGAAGCTGCTATTGTTGGAGTGATTGATGCTCAAGAGGGAAACAGATATATCAAGATTGGTGTTACCCATTCGTGGAATGTACAACAGGGCTGTATGGCTCAATGGATGGGCCCCGATTTTAAGAGCCACATAATATATAACGACTTTAGGGATGGAAAATACTGTTCCGTAATCTACAATTGGAAAAACAGACAGATTGAGAAAATGCTGCCTTTTCCTGTATATGATGTAGCAAAGGATGGTAGGTTTGCATTGTCTCTGGATTTTAGTAGGCTGCATCGAATGCGTCCAGGATATGGCTATTCTAACCTCCCAGATAAGACAAAAGGCGTATTGTGCCCAGATGAAACCTGTATTTGGAAGATGGACATTCCGTCTGGGAAAGTAACAGACATTTTAAGATACACGGATATGGCAGCGTTTGAGCCAGATGAAACCATGAAGGAGGCAGAGCATAAGGTTAATCACCTGATGATAAGCCCAAATGGCAGAAGGTTTATGATTCTACATCGTTGGTTCCAGAAAGGAAGGAAGCATACAAGACTGATTACTGTTAATATAGACAGGACAGAAATGTACAATCTAAGCGATGATGTTTTTGTTTCGCATTGTTTCTGGAAAAATGATGATGAGATTCTATCTTTCCTTCGGAAAAAGGAGACAGGAGATCATTACTATCTGATGAAGGATAAGACACATGAGTATAGGATGTATTGGCCAGAGCTTAGCACAGACGGCCATTGCAGCTACTCATTTGATGGAAACCGTATTATAACGGATACATATCCCAATAGAAAGAGATTGGCATCCCTTTATCTATGCACAGAGCAGGATGATTGCAGCAGGAGAATAGCTAGGGTAGCCTCTCCCTTTAAATATGACAATGACTGCCGCTGTGACCTTCATCCACGTTGGAATTGGGAGGGAACAAAAATCTGCATTGATTCGGTACATGAGGGAAAGCGTGGTCTATATGTTATACCTGTACCACGGATAGATAGATGCCGTTATGACAAAACTGCGAAAGAGAATCATTCTGTAACAGTAGTACTTGCAACATATAATGGAGAGAAATATCTTAGGGAACAGCTAGACAGTGTGCTCTTACAAAAAGGGGTCAGTGTAAGAATCTTGGTTCGGGATGACGGCTCTAAGGATGGGACACATAGGATTCTGGATGAATACCAGGACAAAGGCTTATTGAGCTGGTATACAGGAGCCCATCTTAACGTGCAGAAGAGCTATCTTGACCTTTTGAAACATGCGCCACAATCAGAATATTATGCGTTCTGCGATCAGGATGATGTCTGGGACAATGATAAGCTATTGTATGCTGTCACGGAACTAAAAGAGCTACCGAAAGACAAGCCATCAATGTATTATTGCGGGCAGCGCTTGGTGGATGAAAATCTAAAATTGCTCTCTATTCATAAGATTTCTGCAGATAGAAGTGCGCATGCGAATTTTCTGATTAGTAATGTGGCTGGCTGCACAGCAGTATTTAATCAATATTTAGTGGATGTTATCAATAGCGCAAGCCCGGAATTCATACTGATGCATGATAGCTGGCTGTTTAAGGTTTGTCTTGCGCTTGGAGGAAGATATTATGCGGATGCAGCACCGCATATCAATTATCGACAGCATGGCGATAATGTTGCAGGATTGAATAGTGGCATCAAGGGAAAACTGCATCAGGTGAAACGGTATCTGGATGTATTTGAAATTAAGAAACAATGTATGTGCCTGCTAGAGTGCTATGGGGACAGAATGACTTCGGAATATAAAAAGCTTGCTGAAGAAATCTGTAGATATGACGAAACAGTAGGGAATTGGTTGAGGTTGCTGTATCGCAGAGATTTTGATTTTAAGAGCAATAGCTTGAATAGTGTTGTAAAACTGAAGATTCTGTTGAGAAAATTGTGATTTAAGTGAATTAATCCGATTTGTGGAATGTGTATGCAGATACATGGAAGGTGCATCATCGATGATAATCACAAAGACACCCTTCCGCATGTCCTTTTTTGGGGGCGGAACAGATATAGAGGCTTATTTCAAGGAAAACAAGGGATCGGTCATTTCAACCACATTTGATAAGTACTGCTATGTCAATGTGAGACATCTGCCCAGATTTTTTGAGTATAGTACAGAGCTTACATATTCGAGAACGGAAAGGGTGTCGGACACTGAGGCGATTCAGCATCCTGCAATCCGTAACGCCATGAGGATGCTCGACATGCACGAGATTCGGCTGACATATGAGGCTGACCTTCCGGCCCGTTCAGGGTTGGGAACATCGAGCTCCTTTGCGGTTGGTATGCTGAACGCATTTTATGCATTGAAGGGAAGATACGCGGACAAGAAGAAGCTGGCCGATGAAGCCATTTATTTGGAACGTGTTTTATGTGATGAAGCCGGTGGCTGGCAGGATCAGATTGCGGCGGCCTATGGTGGATTGAACAGGATAAACTTTAATGCGGATGGTTATGAGGTGCTTCCAATCATAATAAATCAGGAAAGAAAGAAGCAGCTCAACGATAACCTGCTGATGTTCTTCACCGGCTTCACCCGATTCTCTTCCGATATCCAGAAGACCAACGCAAAGGGAAGGGCCGATGGGGCATCCGAGCTGAAGGAGATGCTGGCCCTGGTCGATGCTGCCGAAGCGGTCCTCGTGGATAGGGATAAGGACTTGGATGATTTTGGGCGGCTGCTGGACTGTACATGGAAGCTGAAGAAAAAGACGGGCACAGCCATATCCAATGAAGGCATCGACATGCTCTATAAAAAAGGGGTCGATGCTGGGGCATTGGGCGGGAAACTTCTGGGCGCGGGCGGAGGAGGGTTCCTTGTCTTCTATGTCCAGCCGGAGAGGAGGATGGCTGTAGAAGATGCAATGGAGGGCCTGCTGAAGATTCCGTTCCGATTTGAGGAAGGCGGGACGAGAGTCATCCATTACAGCCCGGAAGCATATGGACCGAAAGGTAGCGATTGAGAGATGGATTTTGTCCCTGTCTGGTACCCACGGGCAGATATAGGAGGAAAACAGATGACGGTTTTGGTCACCGGAGCAGGCGGAATGGTCGGCTCACATATGGTCGAGATGCTCCAAGAACAGGGAAATGACGTCATTGGGACATGGCATAAGAATAAAGCAAACATTGTGCAGGTGAAAGCGCCGGTTAGGTTCGTCCAGTGCGACCTCCGATATGGGCAAGGGATTGAAGATGTGGTTATCGATAATCTTCCGGGACAGATATACCATCTTGCAGCTCAAAGCTATCCTACGGTGTCCTGGGCCAGCCCTTTCGAGACAATCGACGTGAACATATGCGGAACTATAGCCGTATTTGAGGCAGTCAAGAAAGCCAGGAAGTATAGGGACGATGGATACGACCCTGTCGTAGTTGTGGCTTGTTCGAGCGCTGAGTACGGACAGACCCTTAATGAGCTGGAGGATCCTTATGTAAAGGAGACGGCGGAATTGAAGCCGCTCCATCCTTATGGAGTGAGCAAGGTCGGCCAGGATTTGATTGCCTTTCAGTATTACATGAATGACCATATACGCTGTATTAGGGCGCGTATCTTCAACTCTACAGGGACGCGAAAGGTGAACGACGTAACATCTGACTTTACGCAGCGTGCCATAGAGGCTGAACGGAAAGGCGTATATGAGCTCAGATGTGGCAATTTGGAAAGCAGGCGCGCAATTATGGATCAGAGGGATTTGGTAAGAGGACTTATGTTGCTTGCAGAAAAGGGCAAGCCAGGAGAGGTTTACAATGTTTCATCGGAACATTGCTATCAGATGAGGGACATTGTCTCCATAATTGAAAGGCAGATGGGGCACAGGTTTGAGGTCAAGATTGATTCGGCGCTGCTCCGTCCGACTGATGAGAAAATCATCATAGGCAATGTGGACAAGATTAAGTCAGATACAGACTGGAGACAGATTATCCCTATGGAACAGACGATTGCAGATATGCTGGATTATTGGAGATTGAGAGATGCCCGATGAAGAATATATTATATGTATCTATGTGCCTGCCATATCAGGCGGCATCCCACGCCGGTGGGAAGACAGTGTTTTTCTATATGAATAGGTTTGCAGGAGAGAATGACATAAAGGTCAAGGTTGTCTGCAAGGTCCGCGAAAGCGAAAGAGGAGAATTGCTGAAACAGTATGATAGATATGAGTTATACCCTATATGTATGCCAACGGATAAAATCAGAAGGCTGTTTGCATATGCTGGAAGCGGCTGGTCGAAAGTAAATCCACTTAATAGATATGGGAACACATTGACAGCCTATATTTATGCTAAGTTTTATGACATGCTGTCGCATTTAAAAGAGATAGGGTTCAGACCAGATGCGATTATCTTGGAGTGGACGGAAATGGTACTGTATGTAGACAAGGTAAAGAATCTGTTCCCAGATGCATATATAGTCGCATCGGAGCATGATGTTAAGTTTCAGTCGCTATATCGAAAATACGCCTTGGAAAAGAATCCCGTTAAAAGGATATATAGATATATCCTTTTCAAGAACATGGAAGAGCGTGAACTAGATGCGCTGGCCAAGGCAGATTTGGTGGTTGTCCAGTCTGAGAAGGACAAGGCTATCTTGGAGGATAATGGGATACCTTCAGATAAGCAGACAGTGATACTGCCATTTTATATGAATCCTGCGAGCCATTGGTCGGGACTCGGGACATGTAATATTGCCATGTTTGGTGATATGGGTAGAGAAGAGAACTATATGAGCGCGATTTGGTTCATAGAGAATGTCTTTGATTATATACCCGACAAAGGAATCGGCTTTTATATTATCGGCGGAAGGCCAGATAAAAAGCTGCTGAGATACCAAAGCGAAAGAATCATTGTCACAGGGTTTGTGGATGATGTATTCGCATATCTGGACAAATGCTTCTGCATGGTCGCGCCATTGCAGCTGGGGGCAGGGATTAAGGTGAAATGCCTGGAGGCAATCTCATATGGGATGCCGTTGCTGGCCAATCAGGTGGCTATCGAGGGGATAGATGCGAGGGACGGGGAGGATTTCCTTTTCTGCGAAGATGCGGAGAGCTTCAAGAACAATGTCTTGAAGCTCTACAGGGATGTCGATTTACAGAGGTCATTGTCCCGGCATGCGATTTCATATGGGGAGATTAGATTGGATTTGGACAAATCATATGAGATATATGTTGGAAAGCTTAGAGAGGGCTGGAGCTGATGGGATACAGCAATTTGAAAAGCAGGCTGTATGATTTCCTTTACTATTTATCGCTTACGCTATATTTGATTGGTCGATTCTGTGAGTATACGATTTGGGCGGAGGAATATGGAAATGTTTTTTCAGGGTTGAAGGATTGTGCGTATCTGATATTGCTTGTTTGTGTGATTGTTACGTTCTTTGAAATTATGCTTTCCCAGAGGAGCCGTTTACGGACGAGGATGCTACCCCTGATTATTTTAGAAGCTGCATTTCTCATATATGCTCTACGGATTGATGTAAGAGCCGGATTTGTATGTATGAGCTACTCAATCTGTTCTATTAAGATAGACAAGAAAAAGATGTACCGCTACATCATGTTCCTGCTCGTTTTCCTGCTGGCTACAGGGATTGTCGGCGGAATGGAAAATATCAGGACCGTAAACCGCATGATAGGGAATACGAGGACGAGGCTTTCTTTCGCATTTGTCCATCCCTATACCATGCAGGTGCTGTGGATGTCGGTAGTCTCCTGCGGGATAATCATCAATGAGAAATTCCGGATATCGTATATGATAAACATGTCGTTGGTAGCAATCATGCTTCATTTGGTTGGCGGGACACGGAGCGCGTTCATATGCACAGAGTTGCTTTTGGTTTTTGGCTATTTTTTCAGACATGACAGGCGTAAGCATGGCAGAAGAATCCACATGAGAGGAAGTGCGTTTGCGCTCAGACATATCTTTACTATATTATTTGTAATCAATAATGGTCTTTGCCTGTCGATGGCGTTTAAGGATAGTCCTTGGCTGCAAAGAGTAGACTATTTGTTCACTGGAAGGTTATCCATAACTGTACGGTATTTTAAAGGCATATGCAAGGAGATGGTTCCGCTATTTCCGGTGAGCAAAGATGTGAACTTAAGGGAATGGGCTTTGGGGTCATATGTTCTGGACTCTGCATACTCACAATTGCTATTTGGGTATGGCCTAATATATTCTATTATGATTTTGTGCTTATTACACAGGATTATGGAGAGGGCAATGGAACTGCATCTGTGGTCCGTGGTTATGGTTTTTGTCGCGATTGCGTTTAATTCTATGATGGAACCGACAATTTTGTCTATATTGTATAATCCGGGAATTTTATTGTGTATTCCTATTCTGATAGCAAATAATAAATATCCTTTGGCTCTAAAAGCAAAGACAGTAGAGGGATGATTAAATGGAATCAAAATTTATGCCAGTCTGTTTAACGACATTAAATCGAGCTGATAAGCTTAAGATGTGTTTAGAGTCATTGGCAAAATGTAGATATGCATGTGATACAGAGATTTTTATATCTGTGGACTATCCTCCAAATGAAAGATACAGAGGGGGATATGAGAAAGTAATAGATTATCTGCATAATGAGGACTTTCATTCTTCATTTAAAAAGATAGAGATTATATACCAAAAAGAAAACTTAGGAGCATTCAAAAACTCACAGTATATCGTTGACAAGGCATTAGAACAATTTGACTGTTATTTGTTTGTCGAAGATGACATCGAGTTTGCTGATGACGCGTTGAGGTATTATAATCATTTTCTTGAAAGCTATCGTGACGATGAAAATATAATGTTTATTGCTGGTGACAATAAATTGATGATTTGGGGAGATAAGATTGTTTCCTCAGAAGCGACAGATAAAGTAACGGTAGCTCCCTGGGGCGCATATGCTTTGGCTGGATGGAAAGATAAATTCTTAAGATTAAGAAGGCTTTGTGAAGAAAAATATTTTGAAGAGGAGGCAACGAGACCTAAAAATGTATGTAAATTATCAAAACAATCAGCGTTTGCTTTCTATTATCTAATGGAGGATATTGTTTTAAGAAATCCAAATGGTGCCTATGAAAATGGATGCTTATATGCAACAGATATGCTGATTAATATCTATTTATTATTAAATGATAAATACATAATTCTTCCAGGATATTCCAGGGTCATGAATAATGGTTTTGACAATAGCGGACTACACTGTAAAGATGATATTGCGATGAAAACTTATATATTTAACAATCATACTTTATGCGCTCCTATTGAAAATGGCACTAGAAATTTGGACTATTCGCTTATAAAGCAGATGGATAATATTACAAAGGCACGGAAACGGATTATAAGAACATGGGTTAAATATTTTCTATTTAGAATTTTGGGGCTAGAAAAAACTATGAGAGTAATTGGAAGATTTAGACAAAAATAGATATTTATAATGAAAGGAAGTGAAAAGTCGAGATAAAGTCAACTCGGCGATGTCAGTGGAAAAGATACTTGTTGTTGCCCATAAAATATTTGATGATAGTAATCTGCCTAATGGATATAATGTGACAAAGGTTGGTAATAATCGATTTGCTTTGCCGGGGGGATGGTCTGATTGTGATGGTGACGATAACATATCCCATGAAAACCCCTGGTATTGTGAACTGACAGCACAATATTGGGCATGGAAAAACTTACCAGAAGATATGGATGTTATAGGTTTGGTACATTATAGAAGATATTTTATGAGTTATAAGGTAGATTCACGATGCTTTTGGGATGATGTGCTTAGTATAGAAGAAGCAAGAAATATCTTGCATAATTATAAAATGATTATACCTTTTAAGACGGCAAAAAGGTCTGGTGGATCAATTCTCTACAGAAATAGAATTATGAATGAGCATGATAAACACTGGGTGATTATTTATCAAATAATGCGGGAAAAATACCCAGATTATCTAAAATCATTTGAAAAAGTTATATTTGGTAAAAAACAAGTGTGGTTCAATATGTTCATAGCCTCCAAAAAGATATTTGACTTGTATTCGCAATGGATTTTTGGAGTTTTGAAGGAATACGATACTGCTATCAAGTCTATTGGTGAAAATCGTGTTCCTAGAGTGGATGGTTTCTTGTCTGAGCTATTGCTTCTTGTATGGGTAGATAAAAATATTGCAGTGAAAGAGATTAAATATTTGGATGTAAAAAATATAGAAGCGAATGAGAAGCTGACATATAGTTCCAATTTTACAAACAAAATATGTAAAATGCTGTATTCAAATTATAATTTACTAAAGCTATATAAAAATATGAAAGCATCATTTGATGTCATATACAGAACAATATTTGAAGGGCTTTGATTTTTATAAAAACAAAACCAGAGTTGAAATATGGATAAGAAAAATTTTAAAAAAACTGTTTTCTCATCAATAATTTGGAAATTTGGAGAACGATTGTCTGCGCAATTGGTTAGTTTTGCTGTGTCTGTGATACTTGCTCGGATGTTGACACCAAATGACTATGGTATGGTTGCGCTTGTCATGGTATTTATTTATATCGCAGATGTTTTTGTAAGCAGTGGTCTGGGAATGTCTCTTATACAAAAAAAGGATGCGGACCATTTAGACTTTTCATCAGTATTTTATATAAATATACTGATTTCCGTTATAATTTATTCGATACTTTTTTTGATTGCGCCATTTGTTGCCCGGTTTTATGAAAATGATATGCTGTGTCATATCCTACGTGTAATAGGTTTGAGGATACCAATAGCTGCCATTAATTCAGTCCAACAAGCGTATGTAGCCAAAAGAATGGAGTTCAAAAAGTTTTTTTATTCTACTTTGTCGGGTACATTGCTGTCAGGGGTCATAGGAATTTATATGGCATATAAAGGGTTCGGAACATGGGCATTAGTGGCGCAATATCTGTCTAATACATGTGTGGATACACTTGTCTTATCTATAACGGTTAAGTGGGCCCCAAAGCCGGAATTTTCTTGGAATAGGGCAAAGGGACTTATCTCGTATGGATGGAAAATGCTTGTTTCAGGACTTATATCAGCGGGATGTGATCAGATACGCAGTTTGATAATCGGAAAGAAATATAGTTCTGCTGATTTAGCATATTATAATCACGGAAATAGGTATCCACAACTTATTGTCATTAATTTAAATGATTCAATCAGTAGTGTGTTATATCCAGCCTTGGCAAATTATCAGGATGATAAAGCTAAGGTCAAGCATATGACCAGAACTGCTATTCAGGTAAGCTCATATATTATGTGGCCAGCTATGTGTGGCCTAGCAGTCGTTGCGAAACCGCTTGTTACTATATTGCTTACTGAAAAATGGCTTCCTTGTGTAGAGTTTCTTCAAATATTTTGTTTTTTTTATGCTTTTTATCCCCATGCTACGGCAAATCTTCAGGCAATAAAAGCCATGGGGAGGTCAGACATTTTTTTGAAACTGCAAATAGTAAAATATAGCATTAACCTCATGATGTTGCTCATTACCATGCAGTATGGCCCATTATTTATCGCGGCTGGTATGTTGATATCATGTGTTGTTTCTGTCTTTGTCAATGCATATCCGAATATAAAAATATTGGATTATAGATTAAAGGAACAGTTAAGAGATTTGTTCTCTACATTTTTTATGGCATGTATTATGGCGGGAGCAATTTTCCCTTTAAGTTTTATTCCAGTTAACCCTAAAATTGTTCTTGTGTTGCAGGTAATTATAGGAGTACTCGTATATACCGTTACTTCTATATTGTTTCAGCCTCAAGGATATATACAAATTGCAGAAATATTTTTCAGTACAGAATGGGGAAAGGCAAAAATGGAAAAAGCCAAGTCGCTAAAACGGATGTATAAAAGGATAAATGAGGCCAGAGGTAGAATATCATGAAAAAATCTTTTTCAGTTGTTACCACAGTGTTTAATGATTCCGAGGGAATTATTGAGCTATTGATAGAGCTTTGTGGGCAGACTCTAATCCCAAACGAAATTATTATAGCAGACGGTGGGTCGTCTGATGATACCTGCCAACTAATAAAGGAATTTGCGGCGAGAAGTGAGGTGCCGGTTGTGCTTATTGAAGGCCAAAAGCTGAATATACCGCAGGGCTTCAACACAGCAATACGTAAAGCAACCTATGATACTGTTGGAATTGTGGCAACAGGGAATCATTATCCAAGTAATTATTTTGAAGTTCTTGTGGACAGAGTTGCTGAACCGGAAATAGAAGGTGCTTATTTCCCGGTTGTATCAAAAGAGATAAATAAATTTACTGTGGCATATGGAAAGGCATTTTTAGCTCGAGGCCTTAGGATTCCGTCGAATCATGGCATTGTAATGCGAAAAAGCGTATTTGATAGATATGGGTATTTTTATGAAAACTTTATATACGCTGGTGAAGATGGAGAGTTTTACCCACGAATACCCAAAGATAAATTATTGTGTGTACCGGATGGATATGTAGAATGGGAGGTTCCGGAAAATATAATTTATTTCAAGAAACAAATTAGATATTACACAATTGCACAAGAGCAGATATATGGATTTCCAAAAGCAATTATCAATTTCATTGTATGGAAAACAATCGTTCAATATTTTGCAGCAGTGGCTTTCTTCTTTTGCTTTCTTGTAGTCGAGAATTATTGGATTAAAAGCATATTCTGCATATTGGAGATTATGGCTATACTTCATATTTTTAAGAAAGGTGTATTGGTAGCACGACTGAAGTTTGTTCAAGAATTTTATAAGATTGCATATATGTTTAGAGATAGAAAATATTTTTCGAAGCAATATCGAGTGGAAAGATAATCAAAAAGGAAGAGCAATGAGGGGAATACAGATAAGTGAATTGAAATATGGCCTAAAATATTTTTGGCTCAATAAAATTGTGAACCATGTTCCCTGCTGGAAGTTCAGAAAGAAGATGTATCAACTGGCAGGAATGAAGATTGGTAGTTCTCATATCCTCATGAATGTGATTGTTGATGGATGGAGAGGAATAGAAGTAGGCGATGGTGTATGTATTAATGAATTCTGTTATATAGATGGTCGAGGAGGGCTCAAAATAGGAGATGATGTTTCTGTATCTACATACTGCAAAATCGTTTCAGGAGAACATGACTTAAATGGTAGCAATTTTGAATTTAGCGTCAAACCAGTTGTGATTCAGCCAAGGGTTTGGCTGGGGATTGGCTGTATAGTGCTGCCCGGTGCAAGGCTTGGAGAGGGATGCGTTATTGCAGCTGGAGCGGTAGCTGTGGGAAAGGAATATAATTCTTTTACTGTATATGGCGGAGTGCCTGCAATAAGAATAGCAGTCAGAAAAAATAATCTTGATTACCAACTTGATGGCTGGACCCCCTATTTTAGATGAAATAGTTGGAAAATCATTATCAGAAAGAGGAGGGACCGATATGAGAGAGTCGTCGGAATTCCTAATATTAGGAGCAGGGCCAGCAGGGCTTACTTTGGCGAATAAATTATTGGAGAAAGGCGTCTTTGATTTCCTGGTACTTGAAAAAGAAGAGGCTGCAGGAGGACTATGCCGATCAGTGGAAGTTGATGGCGCTCCCTTTGATGTGGGTGGTGGGCACTTTTTGGATGTAAGGAACCAGAAGGTTAATGATTTTTTATTTCAATTCATGCCTGAGAATGAATGGAATCTCTATATTCGTGATAGCAGAATCCAATTAAATAATGTAATGCTTAGTCACCCTATCGAGGCAAATATATGGCAATTAGAGCTAGGTGAGCAAGTTGAGTATCTTAAATCCATTGCATTGGCTGGATGCAATTTAGGATTGCCGATGCCTGAGGAATTTGTCGACTGGATATATTGGAAACTAGGCAGGAAAATTGCAGAGGAATATATGCTGCCGTATAACCAAAAAATGTTTGGAGCGGAATTGAATCAGCTTGGCACATATTGGCTTGCGAAACTTCCCAATGTTTCTTTTGAAGAGACATTGCTTTCATGTCTTTCACACAAAGCCTATGGAAAACAACCAGGACATGCAAAATTCTACTACCCCAGAGAATTTGGTTATGGAGAATTATGGTTGAGAATGGCGCAAAATCTTGGACAGAACATTCAATATAACAAGCAAGTTGAATCAATTGATTTTATTGATAATGTAGTAAGGACAAGTGATGGCAGTAAATACTGTGCAAAAAAGATTATTACAACCATACCATGGATGGAATTTCAGGAAACCAGCGGTATGCCGGATGAAATTAGGATATCAATCCAGGCATTAAAATATAGTTCCATTCAAACAGAATATTATCCCGGTAGACTTGATACACAGGCCCATTGGATCTACTATCCGAGCCTGCGGATTCCGCATCATAGAATTTTAGTGAGACATAATTTTTGCCCAAACGGCAATGGGTATTGGACGGAGACGAATGGCGAACGTATTGGTATGGAGAGAGTAGGTAATGGATTTAGATATATGAATAGGTATGCATATCCATTAAATACTGTTGGCAAGCCTAAAATTATGAATCGTCTTCTTAGATGGAGTGAAAAGCATAATGTTTATGGATTAGGGCGCTGGGGAGAACATCAACACTACAATTCTGACGTTACAGTGGAATTGGCAATAAATATGTGCAATGGTTTAGTAAAATAGCTTGGATTCAGCTAAGGAATTTCATTGAGAAATATCCGACAGAAAAATTAGATGCAAAGAAAAACTGGAGCATGTTGAATTGAGGTGTTATTAGGCCTGCGTTTGATTGTGAGCAACCACAAAACGATAAAAATAGGTGAACCATCATGAAAAAATTAATGATTTTAGGCGGAAGCAGATACGTGCTCCCCGTGATTGAGGCAGCACATGTCCTTGGACTCTACGTTATAACCTGTGACTATCTTCCGGATAACATCGCGCACAAATATTCTGATGAATATGTAAATGTAAGCATCATTGATAAAGATGCAGTATTGTATGCTGCACAAGAAAAAGAAATCGATGGAATAATGTCATTTGCATGTGACCCTGGCGTGGTTGTCGCTGCTTATGTTGCGGAAAGGCTAAATCTGCCATCATGTGGCCCTTATGAATCTGTATGCATTCTACAGAACAAGGGAAAGTTCAGGAAGTTCCTGGCAGACAATGGCTTCAATGTTCCGACAGCAAAAAGATATAAGGACATAAACGAACCAATTAAGGATATCAGTGTGTTCCATTGGCCTGTTATCGTCAAGCCTACTGACGCTGCCGGGAGCAAGGGAGTCAGTAAAGTGGAGAATCCGGAACAGTTAAGGGAGGCCATCGGGTATGCCTTATCCTTTTCCAGAGGCAATGAATTCATTATAGAAGATTTCATCGTGGCGAATGGTTTTTCGTCTGACGCAGATAGCTTCTCTGTGGATGGCAGACTGAAGTTCGTGTCTTTCAATTCGCAGAGATTTGACCGGAATGCAGGCAATCCATACACACCAGCAGCCTATAGCTGGCCCTCTTCGATGACCGAAGAACATCAAGAGGAATTGGCCTCTGAAATACAGAGGCTGCTGACGCTCCTTGGCATGCGGACATCCATATACAATATAGAGACGCGTGAGGGGACTGATGGGAAGGCATATATCATGGAATGCTCGCCGCGGGGTGGCGGGAACAGGCTTGCGGAATGTCTAGAATATGCTACAGGTGTAAAGCTGATTGAGAACGCTGTCAGGGCAGCCCTTGGCATGCCTGTTGTCGGACTGGAGCAGAAGCCATATGACGGATATTGGGCAGAGATTGTTCTTCATAGTGGTAAAGATGGGGTTTATAAGAGTCTTTGGATTGAGGGATCTGTTCAGGAATGTGTGATTGAAAGAGATATATGGGTAAGACCTGGTGAGAAGGTAAAAAGCTTCACGGCAGCCAATTTCTCGATTGGGACGCTTGTGCTTCGCTTTGAGAGCGAAGCGGAACTACAGGCGGTAATGGCAGAAACTGATAAATACATAAAAGTGATTTTGGAGGATTAGGAGAATGGCAGATAAAATCCTTGTCACAAGGTCGTCTATGCCAGATATTGAGGAGTATATGGACGAAATCCGATCGTTGTGGGATACGCGCTGGCTTACCAATATGGGGCCAAAACATGCTCGCCTTCAAGCAGAGCTCCGCAGGTACATGGGAGTCGAGAACGTCGAGCTTTTGACCAATGGCCACATGTCCCTCGAACTTACATTGCAAGCCATGAATCTTCAAGGGGAAGTGATTACCACTCCGTTCACTTTCGCGTCGACCACCCATGCAATTGTGAGAAACAGGCTGGAACCTGTCTTCTGCGATATCAATCCTGTTACATTTACAATTGACACCAGGCAGTTGGAAAGCCTTATCACAGATCGCACATGCGCCATTCTGCCAGTGCATGTTTATGGGAATGTCTGCGATATCGAAGAAATTGAACGGATAGCTCATAAGTATGAACTAAAGGTCATCTATGATGCGGCACATACATTTGGGGAGACATACAAGGGAAAAGGCTTAGGCACTTTTGGGGATGCTTCCTGCTTCAGCTTTCATGCAACGAAGGTGTTCAATACGATTGAAGGGGGAGCGGTGACCTATTCTGACAAGCGTCTTGGCGAGAAGCTCTATGAGTTGAAAAACTTCGGTATTCATGGTCCGGAAGAAGTCGATGCAGTCGGAGCCAATGCAAAGATGAACGAATACTGCGCAGCCATGGGACTCTGCAATCTTAAGCATATTGACGAAGAAATCATTAAGAGAGGCAGAATAGCGGAAAGGTACCGGACAGGCCTAAGTGGAGTAGATGGGATACAGCTCAATGCCATACAGGCTGATGTGAAATGTAATTATGCCTATTTCCCTGTTGTGTTTGAGGAAAAGATATTCGGCGCAAGCCGTGCTGAAGTATGTGATGCTTTGGCTGAGCAGGGAATTGGCGCTAGAAAATATTTCTATCCGTTGACAAATACATTTACGGCTTTCCATGGAAAATACGATGCATCGCAGACGCCGGTTGCGCTTCATGTCAGCAAAAGGGTGCTGACACTTCCTCTCTATGCAGATCTCGCAATCAAGGAGGTGGATCGAATTTGCGAAATTATTCTAAACTGTAGAAAGGGATAAGAAAATATATATGGGGTAGGATGGATATGGAAATAGGGGGATATTTTGGACTAGAGAAGTTTATGGGAAGTGAATACTATCCTAAATTATTTGCGTTGAACACGGGAAGGAATGCTCTTGCATGCCTAATCCATGCTAAGTGCATTAAGAAACTGTATATTCCATCCTACCTGTGTGATGCGGTGTTCAAAGTGTGCGAAAGGGAGGGATGCTCATATGAATTCTATGAGATTGGAAAAGATTTCCGACCTCGGTTTGAAAGGAACTTGGATGATGGGGAGTGGATATATATAGTTAATTATTTTGGCCAGATTTTAGATGAGAAGGAATTGAAAGAAAGATATGGTCAGATAATCTTTGATAATGCCCAGGCATTCTTTCAAGAACCAGCAGAAGGCATTAACACGATATACTCATGTAGAAAGTTTTTTGGTGTCCCTGATGGTGCTTATCTTGCATCAGAAGATACTCCGGAGCTTCCACGTGATATCTCAAAAGACAGGATGACTCATATTCTTGGCAGATATGAGGGTACCGCATCTGAATATTACATGGACTTTAATAATAATGATGAATCTTTCTATAATCTTATCCCAAAATCCATGTCTAGGCTCTCCCATAACATTTTGAGAGCCATAGACTATAAGCGGGTAAAGGAGAAAAGAGAGGAGAATTTTTCATTTCTGCATGAGCAGTTAAAGAATGAGAATAGGCTGAGTATTCTGCGGCCTGTTGGACCCTACATGTATCCGTTCTATATAGAGGACGGATTAGAGGTCAAGAGGAAGCTTATAGCAAAGGATATATATATTCCGACACTCTGGCCTCAAGCGATTGCATTCGGTGGAATAGCAAAAGACTATAGCGAAAATATACTTCCTCTGCCATGTGACCAGAGATATTCGTTTCTAGAGATGCAGACTGTCGTGGATGCAGTACATGACTTCCTTTAGCACAAAAATATAATTTGTAAAAAATGTAGAGAAAAGGAGTATTTTGATGGATAATTTCTATTCAATGGACGAATTGCGGCAAATGGGCTTTAAGCATTTAGGCGGAGAAGATATATTAATCAGCAGAAAAGCCAGTATATATAGGCCGGAGAGAATGTCATTTGGGAACCATGTCAGGATAGATGATTTTTGTCTGCTGAGCGGTGGAGTTGCTTTCGGCAATTATATCCATATAGCTGCTTATAGTGCTTTCTTTGGCGGAAATTGTAGCATAACGATGGATGATTTTTCGGGATTGGCATATAGATGTACTATTGTGGCATCTTCTGACGATTATTCAGGAATGTATTTGACCAATCCGACTGTAAACTCTATCTATCGAAAGTGTACGACGGAATCTATCCATATTGGAAAGCATGTAGTCTTGGGGGCCGGATCGATAGTTCTTCCTGGGATAGATTTAGGAGAAGGGTGTTCGTTTGGAGCTATGTCTTTGGTAAACAAAAGTACAGAACCTTGGGGGATGTATGTTGGGGCACCATGTAAAAGAATCCGAGAGAGAAGACAAGACATGCTAAATTTGGAGAGACGATTTTTAGAGGAGAATGAAAAAGATGGTTAAGAGAAATGTTTTGATTGTAGGGGGGAGCGGTGGCCTTGGGAGTTATATGGTAAAAGCATTTCATAATGCAGAATATGATGTATCTTTCACATATTATTCCAATGAGGATAAGGCCAAGGCTTTATCCAACGAATATTATGCAGATGCATATAGAGCTGATTCTTTATGTGAAGCTGATATTATTGCATTAAAAGAAGCGTTGGATGAAAAATATGGGAAATTAGATGCTTTGGTTTATGTTGCTGGGATTTTTGAGGATTCCCTAACAGTCAATATGACATTGGAAAGCTGGAACCGTGTTGTTGCAACTAATCTAACGGCCCCCTTTTTGTACATAAAGGCAATGACGGAATTATTGCGTAAGAGCGGCTCTGGAAGGTTTGTCTGTATTGGTTCTGTCATGGGGGATATGGGCACATATGGCTCATGCAGTTATGCTGCGACAAAAGCCGGGCTAAGCGGCCTTATAAAGAGTGTTGCATTGGAGAATGCAAAGTATGGGGTTACAGCAAACATTGTATCATATGGATATATTGATGCTGGAATGACAAATGCTGTACCTGACAACGTCCTTGAAGCGGCAATGAAGAAAATTCCGATGAAACATCTTGGAAATCCCGATGATGCGGCTCAGATAGTTGTCGATGTCTGTTCTGAACACTTCAGTTATGTGTCGGGACAAACAATTAGAAATAACGGATTATTATATGTTTGAATTTACGAGAACGCTTATTATGTTTTTTACTTTTCAAAAGAGGTAGATTATAGATATGAGAAGAAGTGTTATTACAGGTTTTGCAAGGACACCATTTGGAAAATTTGGAGGGAAACTTTCTAGCCTTAATGCGGTTGAACTAGGCTCTATAGCTATTAAGGAGGCGGTTTCAAGGTCTGGGGTTTCTGGTGAAAATATAAACCTTGCTGTGATTGGACAGGTTATGAGCGCAGGATGCGGGCAGATACCTGGAAGGCAGGCTGCAATCAAAGCAGGAATACCGGCTAGCGTACCTGTTGATGCAATAAACAAAGTATGCGCTTCTAGCATGCGGGCCGCAACGATAGCGGATCAGATTATAAGGGCGGGAGACGCAAATGTGATTGTGACAGGCGGAATGGAAAACATGAGCCAAGTCCCATTTGCTTCTTATGACCTAAGATGGGGCCACAAAATGTTTGACGTGCAATTCGCTGACTTAATGGTAAAGGATGGATTGTGGTGCCCTACATATGACTGCCACATGGCTGTACATGGAGGCCTTATTGCAGGAGAATATGGTGTTACTCGTGAAGAGCAGGACAGATGGGCTGTAAGGAGCCAGACAAGAGCGATACAGGCAATTCATAATGGATATTTAAAGAGAGAGATAGTGGGCGTTGAGCTCAAGAATGGTGAACTGCTTGAAATTGATGAGGCCCCTAGAGAAAATGTGGCTATTGACAAGCTTGCAAAACTATCCCCTATCTTTTCGCCAAGGAATACGGTCACGGCCGGAAACGCTCCTGGCTGCAATGATGGGGCTTCCGCATTAGTTGTAATGGATAATGAATATGCTGCTAATAACGGTCTTCCTATTGAGGCGATTATTATTGGACACGCCATGTGCTCGGAAGATTCCAAGAATATTGCGATAGCACCTGGACATGCAATCCAGAAGCTGCTGCAAAAGGTCGGTATGTCGATTGAGGAAATTGATTTGATAGAGATTAATGAAGCATTTGCGGCAGTAACTCTTGTGAGCTCGAAGATTATTGGTTGCGATTTGGAAAAGGTCAATGTCAATGGTGGGGCGATTGCTTTCGGACATCCATTAGGTGCTTCCGGGGGAAGAATTATTATGACTCTCATAAGCGAGCTGCAAAGAAGGAATAAAAGATATGGGATTGCGGCTATCTGTTCAGGTATGGGGCAAGGAGATGCGCTTCTTGTGGAAAATGCGAAGTACAGTTTTGTATAGACATGATGCTGGAACCTGAAGCCCTTCCATGGAGTTTTGAAGAAAATAAGATTAAAGTATTTAGCAATGCTATAGGGATAAAATATCATGAAAACAGTAATCATGGCAGGAGGCAAAGGGACGCGCGTTTCCGCGATTGCCCCTGACATACCTAAACCAATGTTGAAGATAAATGGAATCCCCGTTTTGGAACATGAGATTAACTGCCTCCGTAGGCAGGGCTTCACAAACTTCATCATAACGGTTTCTCACCTAGGAAAAGTCATCAAGGACTACTTCGGGGATGGAAGAGGGATTTCCCCGGCAACAGGCAGGCCTTTCGGGGTGAACATTGCATATTATGATGAGGAACAGCCACTGGGAAACGCCGGGGCATTGCTTAAGCTGAGAGACGAGCTGAGAGACGACTTTTTGCTTTTGAATGCCGATTCTGTTTTTGATGTGGATTTTGTGCGCATGGTTAAGTTCCATAAGGAAAAGGGGGGACTGGTTACCCTATTCACACATCCTAACAGCCACCCTTATGATAGTGGCTTGATAGTGGCGGATCGGAATTCGGCTGTTGAGTCTTGGCTGGCGAAAGAGGATGAACGTCCAATGTTTTACCGAAATCGTGTAAATGCAGGGATACATATAATAAATCCCCAAATATTAGACTTGGCAAATATTCGTCCAGAGGTTGTCGGCACGACTGGAGGGGATGGAGAGTTAGTCAAAGTGGACCTTGACCGTCACCTATTGAAACCTTTGGCAGGTTCTGGCAGGATGTTCTGCTATGACTCGTCAGAATATGTGAAGGACATGGGGACACCAGAACGGCTCCGGATTGTGGAGGGCGACTTTATATCAGGGCGCATACATGCGAAAAACCTTTCTAATAAACAGAAAGCTATTTTTTTGGATCGGGATGGGACAATCAACAGATATGTCGGATTCCTTCGGAATATCAAGGACTTTGAACTGCTGGACGGCGTTGCGGAGGCTATCCGGGAAATTAATGCTTCTGGTTATCTTTGTATTGTGGTCACTAATCAGCCTGTCATTGCCAGGGGCGAAGTGTCATGGGATGAATTAGAAGAGATACATAATAAAATGGAAACATTGTTGGGACAGGAGGGCGCTTATGTTGATGGTATATATTTCTGTCCGCATCATCCGCATAAGGGGCATAAAGGGGAAGTGGCAGATTTGAAGACAGACTGCGATTGCCGAAAACCGAAGCCAGGAATGCTGGTAAAAGCAGCTCAAGATTACAACATTGATTTGAAGAATTCATGGATGGTAGGAGATGGGGAAAATGATGTGCAAGCTGGAATTGCTGCAGGATGCAGGACGGCGCTGATTAATAACCCTGAAATACCTAGAAGGAAAGAGGAATATAGCCCCAATATTACTGTAGACAGTTTGCCTCATTTTGTTGAAAGGGTAATCTGGAAATAATAAGCATATTTGTCAAGAGGCACCAGGAAGAAGGCCTCAATCTATTTGATGTTTGCATTGAATAAAGGCTTTACACCTTCCTAAAGGGCTATTATAATAGAATCACCAGATAACCATAGACAGCACTTTAGAAAGCGGGGCAACCATATGGCTGAGAAAGAAATGATGCAAAGAAACATTGAAGAATTCTCCAGATTGCAAAGCTATATGATTTTAGCCACTGAAAAGGACTCAGAAATCTACAAAGCGATGAAAGTCAGATATACAGAACTAAAAGTTGTCCTGACGACATCAGGGGTAAAACTGACTGAATTGGACAGAATCAAAGAGTAAGTCTCCTGAACAATTATACTCACGAGCGACCCGATTAGTCACCGGTTCATGATGCTTTCCACTCGTGAGCCGGGTGACTTGACAGACTTTGGTGACTGTCAGTATAAATAGCAGCCATAAAACAAGGTGTGTAAAGTCTTTATTGAGCCATCAAAATGATTCGGAAGCTTTACACCTTTTTATACTGCATAACGCTGAATACTGCCTAATGCAATCAAGCGATTGAACCAGTCAGCGTTATGCAGTCTGGTTTCACGGCAAGTGAAATCGTTAAGCAGTATAAATTGCAGAAATCCATATGTTTTGCTTTACCCCACAACCCGCAAAACCCCCTTCTCACACCCAACACAAATCCAATCACTCCGCCGCGTGACCTCCCCGTCCGTATGCACCCAAAGCGGCTGAGAAGTCTCAATAGTGACCTTCCCCGCCCGATAAGCCGTAATCCCCCGAAACATATAATGCTTCCCATAAAAAGCCGTAGGCAGCGCGAACAGGATGAACAGCTTCGACAGATCTCCCACCGCGCACAGATTCAATATCCCGTCATCATCCACCGCGTCCGGAGCGAACATGAACCCGCCGCCTTCGTACCTGTGGACCATGCACGCCGTGAACAGCATATTCCCGATATCCACAGGCGCGCCGCCCTCCAAAGTAAGCTTCCCCGACACCGCCTTCGAGGCAAAAAGCTGCCGCAGCGCCACGCCCAGATAAGTCAGCTTCCCCAGACCCAACCGATTCATGGTGTCCTTGATTTTAGAATGCATGGCCTCCTGGCAGACGGCAGCGTCAAACCCGATCCCGCAGCTCACCGCAAAGCGGCGCCTCTCCCCGTCCGCATAGGACAGCACCCCCAGGTCCATGGAGCGGATCCTGCCCGAGTGCAGTATCACATCAAGGGCCTCCAACGGCTTCCGCGGCAGCTTCAGGTCCCTGGCCAGATCGTTGCTGGAACCGGTGGGGATATAGCCCAGCACGGCCCGGCGGGGATCATCCATCCCCTGGAGCGCCTCGTTCACAGTCCCGTCCCCTCCCAATATAATAAGGAAAATATCCCCTTCCTCCCGGCGGAACAGATCTGCCACGATGGAGACGGTGTCCCCGGCCCTCTCCGAGAAATGGGGGCAGTAATCCACGTTTTCCTTCCGCAGCGCGGGTTCTATCTGTTCCTTCCATATTCGCTGCCCTCTGCCGGAGCGGGAGGCGGGATTGACAATCACATGATACATGGGGAATCCTCGTCTTTCGTACAGGCTTTTGCCTTATTATGCCCTCCATTTTATCAGCAGAGCGGCGTTTCGTAAAGCCGTTTTGTAAATTTTTGTTTGCAAACCGTACATTCTATGATATAATACGTCCTGAATATCGAGAAGAGACAGCAATCCAGGAGACAGAAATATTTTGCATCGATTACGATTAAGGAGGAGTGGGAATGTATTCATTAGATGAAGTGAGAGCCGTCGATTCTGAAATCGCGCAGGCCATCGTGGACGAGCAGGCCAGGCAGAACAGCCATATCGAACTGATCGCCTCTGAGAACTGGGTGAGCAAGGCCGTGATGGCGGCCATGGGAAGCCCTTTGACCAATAAATACGCGGAAGGATATCCCGGAAAGAGATACTACGGCGGCTGCGAGTGCGTGGACGTAGTGGAGCGCTTGGCCATAGAGCGGGCCAAGGAGCTGTTCGGCTGCGAGTACGCCAATGTGCAGCCACATTCCGGCGCCCAGGCCAATATGGCGGTGCAGTTCGCCGTCTGCAAGCCCGGGGACACCATCATGGGCATGAACCTGGATCATGGCGGGCACCTGACCCACGGCAGCCCGGTGAACATGTCCGGGAAATATTTCAATATCGTACCTTATGGCGTGGACGACAACGGCTTCATCGATTACGACAGGCTGCGGGAGATTGCCTTGGAGGCAAAACCTAAGATGATCATCGCCGGAGCGTCCGCCTATGCGCGCACCATCGATTTCAAGAAATTCCGTGAGGTGGCGGACGAGGTGGGGGCGTTCCTGATGGTGGACATGGCCCATATCGCCGGCCTGGTGGCTGCAGGGCTCCATCCCAGCCCCATCCCTTACGCGGACGTGACGACGACCACCACCCACAAGACCCTGCGGGGCCCCAGGGGCGGCATGATCCTCTCCAGCAACGCCGTGAACGAGAAGTATAATTTCAACAAGGCCATCTTCCCCGGCATCCAGGGCGGCCCGCTGATGCATGTCATCGCGGCCAAGGCGGTCTGCTTCAAGGAGGCGCTGAGCGATGAGTTCAAGACCTATCAGAAGAACATCATCGACAATGCCCAGGCTCTGTGCAAAGGCCTGATGGAGAGAGGAATCAAAATCGTATCCGGAGGCACGGACAATCATTTGATGCTGGTGGATTTGACGAATTTCGGCCTTACCGGCAAGGCGGTGGAGAAGCTCCTGGACAAGGCGCATATCACCTGCAACAAGAACACCATCCCGGGTGACCCGCAGTCTCCCTTCGTGACCAGCGGCGTACGCCTGGGAACCCCGGCCGTCACCTCCAGAGGCATGAATACAAAGGATATGGACAAAATAGCGGAGGCCATCGCGCTGGTGGTGAAGGACGGAGAGGAACAGATTCCGGCCGCCCGGGAAATCGTGCAGAAATTGACGGACAAATATCCTTTGGAGTAAGCCGTCAGGGGCTGTTAGCCTGAGAGAAAGCCTGGAAAGAGGAGAAGAGGGACGATGATAAAAATAGCAGTGCTGGGATACGGGACCGTGGGCAGCGGCGTCGTGGAGGTCATTGCACGCAACGCACAGCTGCTCCGCGAACGGGCCGGCGATGAAATCTATATCAAGTACATCCTGGATCTCAGGGATTTTCCCGGAGACCCTTATGAGGACAGGGTCATACATGATTTCGGAACGATTCTGAATGACCCGGAGATAAGCATCCTGTGCGAGGTCATGGGAGGCGTGGGTGCAGCGTATCAGTTCACGAAGCAGGCGCTGGAGGCGGGAAAGAGCGTGTGCACCTCCAACAAGGAGCTGGTGGCGAAGCATGGGGCCGAGCTTTTGGCCATCGCGAGGAGGATGCGGTGCAACTATATGTTCGAGGCCAGCGTGGCGGGCGGCATCCCCATCATCCGGACTATAGGCAGCGCGCTGGCGGCGGACAGGGTGGAGGCGGTTACGGGCATCCTGAACGGCACCACCAACTTCATTCTGACCAAGATGGAAAAGGAAGGAGCGGACTACGGGGAGGTGCTGAGGCAGGCCCAGGAACTGGGCTACGCGGAGCGCAATCCCGAGGCGGATGTGGAGGGGCTGGACGCGGGGCGCAAGATTGCCATACTGGCGGATATGCTCACCGGGAAGAACCTGGCCCCGGACAGGGTCATGACAGAGGGAATCACGAAGATCACGACGGCTGATTTCGCATATGCCAAAGCGGCGGGCATGACGATTAAACTTCTGGCCAGGTGCAGGGTTTATGAGGACGGAAGCGTGAGCGCGATGGTGGCGCCTTTCATGCTTCCCGTAGAGCATCCCCTGGGCAGGGTGGACGGTGTGTTCAACAGCGTACAGGTGACCTGCACCATGCTGGGCGATGCCATGTTCGGCGGCCAGGGCGCGGGTAAGCTTCCCACTGCCAGCGCGGTGGCCGCGGACGTGATGGACTGCGCCATGCATCTGGGCAGGACCGTGATGCGCGGATGGTCGTCCGAGGAGGCGGAGATTGCCGATATGGCAAATATGGAGAACCGGTTCTTCGTACGGGCAAAGGCTTCAGGACGCAAATGCCTGGAGGAAAGTTTTGCGGGATGCAGCTTCCTGCCGGAACAGGGCGGAGACGTCTTAGGCCTGTTTATCCCGGCCATGAGGGAAAGCGAGTTCGACGCGAAGTGCGCTGCGCTTGGAGATGTGGTTCTCAACAGGATACGCCTTGTGTGAGCAGGATACGGAGACAGGAAGGACAGGGAGGAATGGAAGAGAATGTCTAAGGTGGTAAAATTTGGAGGAAGTTCCCTGGCGAGCGCCGAACAGTTCCGGAAGGTGGGAGACATCATCCGCAGCGATGGGGAGCGGAGATATGTGGTTCCCTCCGCTCCGGGGAAGCGCTTCGACAAGGACAGCAAGGTGACGGATATGCTGTATGCCTGCTACGACTGTGCGGAGGCAGGCAAAGACTTCAAGGAGGCGCTTGGGGCCATCCAGGCCAGGTATCGCGAGATTGTCGCCGGACTGGCGCTGTCGGTGGATTTGGATAGAGAGTTTGATGCCATAGAGAAAAATTTTCTGGCAAAGGCAGGGAGGGACTATGCGGCATCCCGGGGCGAGTATCTGAACGGCATCATCATGGCGGCCTATCTGGAATTCGAGTTCGTGGATGCGGCGGAGGTGATTCTCTTTGATGAGGACGGAAGCTTCAAGGCGGATGAGACGAACCGGGTGCTGGCGGAGAGGCTGGGGAAATGCAAATATGCGGTCATCCCGGGCTTCTATGGCGCGAAGCCCAGTGGGGAGGTGAAGACCTTCTCCAGAGGCGGCTCGGACATCACCGGCTCCATCGTGGCCAAGGCTGTCCTGGCGGACGTATACGAAAACTGGACGGACGTGTCGGGCTTTTTCGTGACGGATCCCAGGATTATCGAGAATGCTAAGGGAATCGACGTGATTACATACAGGGAGCTGCGGGAGCTCTCCTACATGGGAGCGGGCGTCCTCCACGAGGAATCCATCTTCCCGGTGCGCCAGGAGAACATCCCCATCAATATCCGCAACACCAACTCCCCGGATGACAACGGCACATGGATCGTGGGCAGCACCTGCCAGAAGTCGAAATATGTCATCACCGGCATCGCCGGGAAGAAGGGCTTCTGCTGCATCAATATCGAGAAGGACAAGATGAACTCCGAAATCGGCTTCGGCAGGAAGGTCCTGCAGGCCTTTGAGGAGAGCGGCATCTCCTTTGAGCATGTGCCCTCTGGAATCGATACCATGACGGTCTTCGTCCATCAGGATGAGTTCATGCATAAGGAACAGAAGGTGGTAGCCAGCCTGTACCGCCTGGCGAAGCCCGACTCCATCGAGATAGAGGCAGACCTTGCGCTGATTGCGGTGGTCGGGCGGGGCATGAAGGCAACCAGAGGGACGGCGGGCCGGATTTTCTCCGCGCTGTCTCATGCCAATGTGAACGTGAAGATGATCGACCAGGGCTCCTCGGAGCTGAACATCATCATCGGAGTGACCAATGATGACTTCGAGACGGCCATTAAGGCAATTTATGATATTTTTGTGCTCACAAACTTATGATTTTATCAGTTTTGTAGAAATATCTGGAAAATTCGCGCAATGTGTTGACAGATGAGGATTGAGACAATATAATATAAGTGTCATCCTTCCATTGATGTACAGAAGAGATAAAATGCAGAAGGCTTTTATGTGCGAAAGAAACGAAATACAGAGGATGAAGTGGGAGAAAGCGAAGGAAATGGACGAAAGTTCATTTCCTTTCCTAATGTATACGAGCATTGCTATGCCGGCCGACTCATGAACGAAAAGCATCATGAGCGGATGGCTGATTTAATTGCTAGTGGGTATACGGCCAAAGAAAACCTGTAAAAGGATACATATGTTTATAAGAGGATGCCGATGGACAATAAAGAACAGCAGGACAGGCGGGAAGCAAGGAGAAAAAAGAGACTCAGAAGCCAGATTATGGTATATACGGTGTTTCTGCTGGTAATCGTGGCGCTGGGTACGGGAATCGGATATGGCGTGTACGCCCTGATGGAGAACAGAAAGGCATCGGAGGAGAAGGAGCAGGACAATCAGGAGTTGATTGAGGAGATGCTGGCCACAGAGGAAAGCCTTCCATCCATAGAACCTACGCCGGAGCCCACGCCGGAGCCTACGCCGGAGGTGGTGGAGCCTACCCGGGAGGAGAAGCTGGACGCATATGTGGATGAACGGATTGCACAGATGCCCCTGGAGGACAAGGTGGCGGGGCTGTTCGTGGTAAGGCCGGAGACGATTACCGGGGTAGGGACCGCGGTACAGGCCGGGGACGGCACCCGGCAGGCGCTGGAAGACAAGCCTGTGGGCGGGCTTATCTATTTTGACCAGAATATACAGTCGGAGGCCCAACTGAAGGAGATGCTGGCGAATACGGCCCAGTACGCAAAGTATCCGATGTTTCTGGCGGTGGACGAAGAGGGCGGCTCGGTCTCCCGGATAGGTGCGGCGATTGGTCCGAAGATAGACGGGGCGGGGGCCATCGGAGAGACCGGAGACCCTGAAAACGCTTATCAGGCAGGGGTGGCCATCGGTACTTCCCTGGCGGGACTGGGCTTCAACGTGGATTTCGCGCCGGTGGCGGATTTGGCGAATGTGGAGGGCAGCGTCATGCAGGGCCGCGCTTACGGCTCCGATGTATCCGTGGTGTCCAGTTTCGTCACATCCATGGTGCGCGGGCTTCGGGAGCAGAAAGTATCCGCCTGCCTGAAGCATTTCCCGGGCATGGGCAGCACTACCCAGGATACTCACGACGGGAAGGTATCTACGGACAGGACGGCGGAGCAGTTCTGGGCGGAGGAGCTGGCCGTGTTCCAGGCGGGAATCGATGAGGGCGCGGACATGGTGATGGTCAGCCATATGGCGGCACCGGCGCTAACGGGCGACAATGAACCGAGCATTTTTTCACGGACGCTGGTGACCGGCATCCTGCGAGAGCAGATGGGCTTCCAGGGAGTGATCATCACGGATGCCCTGGACATGGGAGCTATCTCGGAGTATTATGCTGCGGACGAGGCGGCTATCATGGCGGTATTGGCAGGCTGCGACATGCTTCTCATGCCGGAGGATTATGAAAAAGCATATACCGGTGTGCTGGAGGCCGTCAGGAACGGGAACGTCGATGAGGAGAGAATCAACGACTCCCTGCGGCGGATATATCGCATCAAGTACGCTGACATAGTAGAGTGAGACCATGGATATGGGTATCATGGCCAGTCTGGGGTATGATGGAGAAGGAATGACAGCCATAGAGCTGGAGGTAATATCTTGGAAGAAAAGGAAATTTCACAGGCCGTCATCGGACGCCTGCCCAGATATTTCCGCTATCTGGGAGAGCTTAAGGATGATGGCGTGGAGCGGATATCGTCCCAGGACCTGAGCGCGCTGATGAAGGTGACAGCTTCCCAGATCAGGCAGGATCTCAACAATTTCGGAGGCTTCGGCCAGCAGGGCTACGGCTACAATGTGGAGTATCTCTACGATGAAATCGGGAAAATCCTGGGGCTGGACAGACAGCACAAGTTCGTCATAATCGGCGCGGGTAACCTGGGGCGCGCGCTGGGCAATTACATCAATTTCGAGAGGCGGGGCTTCATCTTCCGCGGCATGTTCGACCAGAATCCGGATTTGGTGGGCAGCCAGGTCCGGGGGGTCAGGGTCATGCCCATGGAGGAGCTGGAGCGGTTCATCCAGGAGAACGACATTGACATCGCCGTGCTGACCATCCCCAAGACCAGTGCGGTGCCCGTGGCGGAGCGGCTTGCGAAGACGGACATCCGAGCCATCTGGAACTTCGCCCATGTGGACTTGAACCTGCCGGAGCGGATTCAGGTGGAGAATGTCCATCTGTCGGACAGCCTGATGAAGCTGTCCTACAACATCAGCAGGTATCAGATGGAAGAAGGTCAGGATGGCAGGCTGACATTGGGAGGTGTATAGAGGGCTATGAAGCATGAGGAAGACGGAAATCGGCGCGAATTTTTTGTGCAGGCGTTGGAGGGGAAGCGCATACCGATTCTGACGCTGGACAATAAATGGTATCAGCTTCTGGACGAAGAGGCCAGGAGGGACGTGGCCCAGCTGGAGGGGGAGCTGAACGGGCTCCTCAAGCAGCAGGGAAAGCTGAACAACGAGGTAAAGGAAATCAAGAGGCTGAAGAAGCGCCTGATGGAGGAGATTGTGTCCCTGATGGGGGAAGAGGGGCAGGGCGAGGACTCGGAGAATGCTCAGAAATCGGAGCAGAACAGGCGCCTGGTGGAGGAGTGCAACGAGAAGCTGGAGGCCTGCCAGGACCAGCTCTTGGATCTCCCCAGGGAGATCGAGCGGGCGAATTTCCAGCTGATGCTGGCCACCATGGACTGCTGCTACGACAGCATGGCGGAAAACAGCGAGGTGATACGGGAGACCGAAGAATGGGTAGCGGAAATCCGTGTAGAGCTGAAGAAGCGCCTGGTCAGGAAGCAGGAGCTGGAGCGGCATAACCACGCCATCTACAACTATATGCACGATGTGTTCGGGGCCGAGGTGGTGGATATCTTCGACATGCACCACGATTTGGACAGCCAGGACATGTGACACGGCAGAGAAAGGGATTCGGGAAAGGGACGGACTGATTGCGGCAGAAGGGGCAACAGTCTGTTTTTGGTGCATGGGAAATGAGATATCTGGTGTCGGCATCTGAGATGAGGGAATATGACAGCAATACCATAGAAAGGATCGGGATACCGGCATGTGTCCTGATGGAACGGGCTGCGCTGGCGGCGGTGGAGGCCATAGAGGAGTTCTGCGCCGGGGGAGGCAGGGGGATGCCTGTGCTGGTCATGGCCGGAATGGGGAACAATGGCGGCGACGGGCTGGCGGTGGCCAGGCTTTTGTGCGAGAAGGGCTACCGGGTGGAGGTATGGACGGTAGGGGACAGGGAGCGGGCTTCCGGGCAGTGGAAGCAGCAGATGGGGATTCTGGAGAACTATCCCGTGGAATACAGTCGGCAGCCACGGCGGCGGGAGTATGGGGTTTTGGTGGATGCCTTGTTCGGCGTGGGGCTGTCCAGAGCGGTGGAAGGCTTATACGCGGAGGCCATAGATGTATTCCGGGGCCTTTCGGGCTGGCGGCTCGCCATCGACATGCCCAGCGGCATAGGCACGGATACGGGGGAGGTTCTGGGCCGCGCCGCGGCGGCGGATCTGACGGTGACCTTTGGCTTTTGCAAGAGAGGGCTGGCGCTGTATCCGGGATGCGAATACGCCGGGGAAGTGAGAATCGCGGACATCGGCATCTCCGGGAGGAGCTTTTTCGGGAGAAGGCCCGGGATGTATGCCTATGACGAGGACATCTGTGCCCTCCTGCCGAAGCGCGACGGCGCAGGGAACAAAGGCACCTTCGGAAAAGTATTGCTGGCGGCGGGCAGCGTGAACATGGCGGGGGCCGCGGTGCTGGCGGCAAGGGCCGCGTACCGGGCGGGGGCGGGCATGGTGAAGGTCATCACCCCGCCTGAGAACCGGATTATCCTGCAGCAGGCCGTGCCGGAGGCGCTTCTGGGAACCTGTGACGACCTGGAGGCAGGGCTGGAATGGGCGGATGTGGCCGCCGTGGGGCCGGGGCTTGGGAAAAGCCGGGAGGCGCTGCGCTGCCTGGAGCGGATGGTCCGGCAGGGCGGGAAGCCCCTGCTGGTGGATGCGGACGGACTGAACCTCCTCTCGGAGCAGCCGGGGCTTCAGGAGCTTCTGACCGAACGGGGGCGGCAGGGGCGCGCCATCGTGCTGACGCCCCATGTGGGGGAGCTGGCCAGGCTCCTGGGCTGCTCCGTTCAGGAATGCAAGCGGGACCTTCCTGCCGCGGGCGGCTCTTTGGCGGCAAGGCTGAACGCGGTGGTGGCGGCAAAGGACGCGCGCACGTTCATCTGCCGGGAGGGGCATGGAACCTGCGTGAACTTAAACGGGAACAGCGGCATGGCCACGGCGGGGAGCGGGGACGTGCTGACCGGAATCATAGCGGCGCTGCTGGCCCAGGGGATGGAGGCCTTTGAGGCCGCTGCGGTGGGGGCGTATGTCCATGGCAGGGCGGGGGACCTTGTGACGGCGCGGGTTGGTCCCTATGCCTGTACCGCGGGGGATATGGCGGAGGCGGTGGGCCGCATTGGCCGCGTAAAAGCCGAAAGATAATCGGAAACTTTTCATGGATTGCTCCATATGATAAAGGGGGGAGCTTTCGTTCTGGTAAGGAAGGCATCAGGATTTCGAGGATTTATACGGAAAATGGCAGCATCGTCTGAATAGCTCGGCAGAATATGGCAATACTATCCTACAAATACAGGAAACACTGATTCCTGCCTCCCGGGGCGGGGATGGATTTGGAGGAAGAATGAGACGAGGAGATGTATATTATGCGGATT
>CAJUFO010000013.1:0-22355 GCA_910585615.1 uncultured Acetatifactor sp. | reverse complement strand
GGCGGGGATGGATTTGGAGGAAGAATGAGACGAGGAGATGTATATTATGCGGATTTGAGGCCGGTAATCGGTTCGGAGCAGGGAGGGATCAGGCCTGTCCTGATTGTCCAGAATGACGTGGGCAACAAGCACAGCCCTACGGTCATCTGCGCCGCGATTACCTCTAAGATGAACAAGGCGAAGCTGCCTACCCATATCGAGCTGAATTCCGCGGTGTATGACATGGATAAGGATTCCGTGGTCCTGCTGGAGCAGCTGCGCACAATCGACAAGAAGCGACTGAAAGATAAGGTATGCCACCTGGACGGAGAAATCATGCGGAGAGTGGACAGGGCCCTGATGGTCAGCCTGGAGCTGGATACATAGAGAAGGGCGACGGACGCAACCCGGTTCTTGACGAACGCAAGCAATCCTTGACGAACGCAACCCGGTTCTTGACGAACCGGCTGATAAATGGTATATTTTACCACAGAGAAAAAACTTTTTTGGAGGAAAGGATCAAAATGGACGACGGTGGACCTACTGCCAGTATAATCTTTTACGGAGTATTTCTTTTGATTGACATGTTTTTCTACGGCTTCGGCGCGGCAGTGAACTCTCTGAACGAGAAGGAGATTGAAAGGAGGGCCGAGGAAAGCAGGGAAGAAGGGCATTCCCGGGAAGAAGGGCATTCCCGGGATAAAAAGTCAATCCGGCTGCTGGCTATCATCGGCAATCCTGCGGAGTATGAAAATACCGTTCAGCTGATTACGACGCTGATCAATATCCTCATCGGCACGGTGCATCTGAGGCTGCTGCGGAAGAGCCTGTCAGGAGGCCTGCAGTATCTGACGGAGAGGCAGATGCATCTGGAGACGAATCCGGCGGGCATCATTGTTGCGGCAGCATGGGCGCTGTCCGCCTTCCTGCTCTTATACATAACACTTACGCTGGGCGTCCTGCTGCCCAAGAGGATGGGGGCCAGGGCCCCGGAAAGGTGGGCATATGCCTGCGTCACGCCCATATACTTCGTGACGAAGCTCCTCTCGCCGTTCATCGGCTTGGTGAATCTGACCACCAGCGGGATACTGCGCCTGTTCGGCATAAAGGGGAAGGTGAACGAGTCTGATGTCACAGAGGAGGAAATCATCCACATGGTCAACGAGGGCCATGAGCAGGGCCTGATTCAGGCCAGCGAGGCGGAGATGATCTCCAATATCTTCGAGTTCGGAGACAAGGAAGCCCAGGACATCATGACCCACAGGAAGAACATCGTCGCCATCAGCGCGGACACGCTGCTGGAGGATGCCATCACCTTCATGATGGAGGGGAAGAACAGCCGCTATCCGGTCTATGAGGAGAACATCGACAACATTATCGGAATCCTGCACCTGAAGGATGCCATGCGCTTCCACAAGGGGGCGCGAAAGCTGAGCCAGCCCCTGAAGGAGCTGGAGGGCCTGATGCGCGATCCGGTCTTCGTCCCCCAGACCAAGAATATCGATGAGCTCTTCCGGCAGATGCAGGCCGGGAAGCAGCAGATGGTTATCGTGGTGGATGAATACGGCCAGACGGACGGGCTGGTGGCCATGGAGGACATCCTGGAGGAGATTGTGGGCAATATCCTGGACGAGTACGATGAAATCGCGGAGCATATCGAGGAAAAGGGAGAAGACGAATACGTCATTGAAGGAAAGACGCCTCTGGAGGAGCTGGAGGAGCGGTTCGGTATCCCCTTTGAGGACGAGGAGTTCGACACGCTTAACGGCTTCCTGATTTCCAGGCTGGACAGGATACCGGAACCGGACGAGGAGTTCGACGTGGATTACGGAGGCTTCAATTTCAAGATCCTCAGCGTGGAGCGGAATATGATCCAGAGCGTGCTGGTCAGGAGGCTGCCGGAGGAGGATTCAGCGCTTGAAGAAAGCGATGAAAAATGATATGATAGTACATGGCCGGGGACGAGGCCGAAATAAAAGATAAAATCAGGATAAAAGGAGAGAATATATGTCAGGACATTCAAAATTCGCCAACATAAAGCACAAGAAGGAGAAGAACGATGCCGCGAAAGGCAAGATTTTCACCATCATAGGCAGGGAGATCGCTGTGGCGGTGAAGGAGGGCGGCCCGGATCCGAACAATAATTTCAAGCTCGCCACCGTAGTGGCCAAGGCAAAGGCCAACAACATGCCCAATGACACGATTGAGAGGGGCATCAAGAAGGCCGCCGGGGACGTGGGCAATGTGAACTACGAGTATGTCACCTATGAGGGCTACGGGCCTAACGGCATCGCGATCATCGTGGACGCGCTGACCGACAATAAGAACCGCACGGCTGCCAATGTGCGCAGCGCCTTCACCAAGGGCCAGGGCAACATCGGCACGCCCGGCTGCGTCTCTTTCATGTTCGACAAGAAGGGCCAGATCATCATCGATAAGGAAGAGTGCGAGATGGAAGCGGACGACCTGATGATGACGGCGCTGGATGCCGGTGCGGAGGACTTTAATGAGGAGGAGGACAGCTTCGAGGTGCTGACGGATCCGGACAGCTTCGAGGAGGTGCGGAAGACCCTGGAGGATCAGGGAATCCCCATGATGAGCGCAGAGGTCACCATGATTCCGCAGAACTATGTGGCGCTGACGGACGAGGGCGCGGTGAAGAGCCTGCAGAGGATACTGGACCTCCTGGACGATGACGATGATGTGCAGGCGGTGTACCATAACTGGGACGAATAAGACAAACGGTACTTCGTGAGGAACTTGACGCTCCGGAGGAGACTGCATTCCGGAGCGGGAAGGCCGGAGGAAAGGGATATATATGGACAGGTTGGCTATCGTAGTTCCCTGCTATAACGAGGAAGAGGTGCTGAAGCTGGCTTCCAAGGCGCTGCGGGACGTACTGGAGGATTTGGTTCAGAAGGGGAAGGTTGCAGAGGACAGCTTCATCCTGTTCGTGAACGACGGCAGCAGGGACCGCACATGGGAGCTGATTGAGGAAGAGCATGCCGCTTATCCTGTCAGAGTACGGGGCGTGAAGCTTGCCGGAAATGTGGGGCATCAGTTCGCGCTGACGGCAGGCCTGATAACCGCCAAGGATATGAGCGATGTGACCATTTCCATCGATGCGGACCTGCAGGACGACGTAGATGTCATCGAGGAGATGGTGGACAAGTTCCACGCCGGAAACGATATCGTGTACGGAGTCAGGAAGGAGCGCAGGACGGATACATTCTTCAAGCGCACCTCCGCGCAGGCTTTCTATAAGCTGATGCGCCTCATGGGGGTGAAGACCGTATATAACCACGCGGATTTCCGGCTGATGTCCCGGCGGGCGGTGGAGGAGTTCTCCAAATATAAGGAGACGAACCTGTTCCTGCGGGGGATGATGCCCCTGATCGGCTACCGGACGGACAGCGTGTACTATGACCGCAAGGAGCGGGCGGCAGGGGAATCCAAATATCCTCTGAAGAAGATGCTTGCGCTGGCCTTCAACGGCATCTCGTCCTTCAGCGTGAAGCCGATCAGCCTGATACTGAGCCTGGGCCTGTTCGTCATCTTCATATCGGTCATCATGCTGATCTACGCGCTGTTCTCCTATTTTTCCGGGCATGTGGTGGCAGGGTGGACCTCCCTGATCGTCTCCGTCTGGTTCCTGGGAGGGCTGCAGCTCTTGGCCATCGGCATGGTGGGGCTGTACATCGGGAAGATATACATGGAGGTCAAGCAGAGGCCCCGCTACAATATTGAAAAGGTTCTGTCCGAGGAGGGGATTCCCTCCGGACAGGATGGATTGACCAGAGAAGACCGGTAGAATCGGAAAGGGAATGATGAGCTGGAAGAAGAACGCGATTAGTTATCTGATATGGTCCCTGTATACGATTATGACCGGCACAATGTTGCTGGCATTGGCCACAGAGGTCTGCACCATAGCCGGGATTGAGCGCTATATGGGCATTCCCATTGCGGTGGCGTGCGTGGCTGTGGCAGGAGGGGCAGCTTTTCTGCTGCACCGGTTGGCGATGGGGCGCGTATCCTTTGCGGAGGAGAAAAGGGTACATTTCACCGTGCTGGGAATATTGCTGTCGGTGGCGCTGCTTGTTGTGGGGTTCAGTCTTAGGGCGCAGCAAGTCGGCGGTGCGGAATATTCCACTTCGGTGTACTATGAGGCGGCAAAGGTGACTGAGGGGCAGGGTATCCCCCAGTCGGTACACGGTGCCGTCTACTTTTATGTCTGGCTGCTGCACGGCGTATTGCTTCTGCTGGGCAATTATGCTTCTGCCGGTATCTGGGTACAGATTGTGCTGCAGCTCGCCGCGTCCTTCCTTCTGTTCCTTGTGGTCAGGAGGCTCGTAGGATTCATCGCCGGGCTGGCAGTGCTGGGTTTTTGCATGCTCGCGCCTTACATGGTGGACAGCTGTCTGGTATTGTCGCCAGACATGCTGTACTTTTTCCTTCTGATGGTGGCTGCGTCCCTGATGACCATAGGCTACGGGAACAGGGGGACGCGGGGAACCGGCTGCATCCCTGGCTTGCGGCTTGCGGCATGTTTCTTCATGGGCATAGTGATAGCGATGTGCTGTTATCTGGATATGACAGGGCTTTTGTTGCTGCCGGTGGCTTTCGGCTACGTATTCTGCTTCCGGGAGTGCGCCGTCGGCACACAGAGGAAGGCAAAGGCTGTGGCGCTGTGCGTGGCGGGGGTACTGCAGGGTATCTGTGCCTGTATTTTTCTGGATGCATGCCTCAGCGGCAAGGTCGCCCAGAGGGTGGCGGAGGCATGGCTGTCGCTGTATCGGCCGGAAGGCTTCCGGCTGCCCACAGAAATGAGCATGAATGGCTCTGTGCCGGAGAACTGTGTGCTGTTTGGGGTCATGGCATTTGGAATCTTCAGCTTCTGGTTCGACAAGAGGAAAGAGCGGATTTCGATGCTGGTAGTGGCTGTCTGCGGCATCATTGCGGCAAGCTGCTTTGGGGTCTTCACGGAGGAGATGCCGGGATTCTTCTATCTGTATCTGGCATTCATCCTGCTGGCAGGCATAGGGTTTGGGCAGTGCTTTTACGCGGAGCCTGCGGGGCAGGAGAAGGAAACGCCTGCGGCAGAGGAGAAGCCGGATTTGGAGATCCTGATGGAAGCCAGGGACGGGACGGAAGCAGGGTGGGAGCCGGAGCAGGCGCGGAGAGGGCTGAAGCCGGAGAAAACGGAATCCGAGCAGCCGGGGCGGAAGCGGCCGGTGGAAGCCGCGGTGGAGGCTGCTCCGACAGACGGGAAGGTCCAGGTACAGTTCCTGGAGAATCCCCTGCCCCTGCCAAAGAAGCATGTGAAGCGTGTGATGGATTATTCCCTGCCCTCCGGGGCGCAGGATGACGACTTCGATTATCCGGTGGCGGAGGGTGATGATTTTGATGTTTAGGGCGCGGCGTTCGGCGTATATGGAGTGCCGTACAGGATACAGGGGCGGGTGACGGGTATCATCCGCCCTGGGCTGTTTTCCGGTATTGCTGGGGCGAAAGGCCGGTTTCCCGCTTAAAGATGGCGGAAAACTGCGCTGAATTGGAGAAGCCGCAGCGGTAGGCGATGTCCGTGCAGCTACATACGTCCTTCGCCAGCATGTCTTCTGCGGCCTCAATCCGCCTGTGGATCAGGAACTGTTGAGGGGAAAGCCCGGTAATCTCCTTGAAATAATGTTGGAAATAGTCATAGGAGAAGTTTAACTGTCGGGCCAGATCCTTGAAAAGAATCTTTCCGTGGTAGTTGTCGGAGATGTAGTTGATGATGTATTCCAGGTTCTTTCCCTGTTTTCTGGTCTGGCCACTGCTGTCCAGGCGTTTCAGGGCGATGAACAGCTCATTCAGTTTGAAATCAATCATTTCTTTGTAAGAGGCGTATTGCAGAATCGTCTCGTCATAGATGGTCTTTACGATTCTATAGATGATTTCCTGACTGTCCGTGAAAAAACCTGTGGGAAACCGTTCCTTTGTCTGTATGCGGACGAAAATAAGTTCGCAGTCTGCCTGATGCCTTTCGTCATGCCAGGTATCAGGAGGAATCAGAGCAAACGTATTGGAGGAAAAGGGATGTTCCCTGCCGCCAATCAGGGTGATGCCCCGACCGTATCGGTAATAGATCAACTCATATTGCTCATGTTTTTCCATGGGGACATTTGTTCCGCTTTTATGGTTGCAGACAACGGTGGTAATTAGCTGGAAATCTTTCATGTATTTCTCCTTTTCATATTTTCGCTTCCATTATAATAAAAAATAGTCGTAGTTCGGGTGGTTTTTACATATAAAACTGCAAAAAACAGAAAAAAGAGGATGGATAATAGTGTAAAAACATTACTTTATATATAAATATTATAAATAATTTCCATAATGCTTGAATCTATTATTCATCATACACCAAGATAAGAGGAAGCGCAAGAGATAACACGATGCATTATACAGCCAATTAATATAAAAATGCAGCCAATATGCTATATTTTAGACGTATGGTATGGCTGTATAATGAAAGCACACAGTTCAGACAGGCTGTCGGATGATTGAGGGGATGTGGGCAGAGACTAGCCGGATTGCTGTATTCGGTCAGCGATACTGTGGAGCAGGGCTTGGGGAGGGAGAGGGATTATGCATAGAAAGAATATCATCCTTGATACGGATATCGGGCCGGATTGCGATGACGTGGCGGCGTTGGCCGTGCTGAATCTTCTGGCCGACCGGGGGCTGTGCCGTATCTTGGGCGTATCCCACTGCACATCGAATCCATATGGTGCGGGAATGATAGATGTCATCAATAGGTATTACGGGAGGCCTGACATAGCAATATCGACTTATGGAGGGAAAGGGTTCCTTACAGATGAAACCTGTATGCGTTATAACCGCTATATAGCTACGCATTACCCCAATCGTTATCAGGCCTGTCAGCCGGAGGAGGCTGTCGGGATGTACCGCCGTATCCTGGCGGCGCAGGAGGACAAAAGCGTGGAAGTCATCGGCATAGGGCCTATGAACAATCTTTCCGATTTACTGGATTCGAAGCCGGACGGATATTCGATGTTAAGCGGAATCTCGTTAGTGGAGAGAAAAGTGTCAAAACTTACTATGATGGCAGGGGCATTCAGATGTTCTTCAAAGGAGGCGGTGGAGCGGGCTGAGCGGATGAGGAAAAAGAGGATAGAGGACATGGCGGAGTACAATGTGGAGTGTGATATCCCGGCGGCGCGGAATGTGGCGGCGAGGTGGCCGACACCCAAGGCATATCTGGGATTCGAGGCAGGATTGATTCTGACCGGCGGACGACTTTACAGATGCGTCCCCGGAACCCATCCTGTCCGTGTGGCGTATGAACTGCATGGAAGCTCTGAAGGCCGGTTCAGTTGGGATCCACTGACGGTGGAGTACGCCGTGGTGGAGGGATGTCCGCATTTCCGGGAGTCCGTCCGGGGTACGGTACGGTTCGATGAAAAGGGGAGGACCAGATGGAAGGTGGACGAAAACGGATGGGATTGCTTCGTGGAACTGGCGCAGGAGGACGAGAGGGTAGTGGCAGACATGGATACCCTGCTGACCAGCTCTCCAAGCGGACTGGGACAAGCGTTCGCAACAGGGTGAGATGCTACATGGGTTCATTGTGTGGGATAAGCGCCCGCATGTTTAACCGATAGAACAAAAGCAAACACTGTATGAATGAAGAGGAGGAAAGGGAATGAAGAGGAAAGCATCATGTAAGCTGTTGGTTGCCGTGTTGATAGCGGGTATGCTGACCGGCTGTGGCAGTCAGCCCGATTCCGGGAGCAGTAAAGGAGATGTGGGCAACCAGAACGCAGAGAACAGCCCCGAAAGCAAAGTGGAGTCCGGAGGAGCCGCAGAAGAGGCTGACGGGGAGGAGGCAACAGATTTCTCCGGCCTTACCTTTGGGCCTTATGGCTGGCCGGTGGCAGAGAACCTTGACTATAGCCAACCATACAATAAACGGTTTGATGGGATGGAGTTTACCAGGATTGTCAATACTGGCACAGCGGAATTGCCTGAGGGGATGACGGTTGACGACAATACCTTCACCTGGCTTTTTGAGGGGGCCACCGGTTTGAAGCCGAAAGCACTATGGTCAGCCAGCGGAGACGCCTTCTACCAGAAGCAGAGCCAGGCAATCGCCAGCGGAGAGATTCCGGATTTGATGGCTGTCAGCATGACGCAGTATTATATGTTGGTGAAGTCGGGCCTGATTGCAGATTTGACGGATGAGCTGCGGGACGGGAACCATCCTACCATTCAGGGAATGTATGAGGCAGCAGGCAATTTGGCCCTTGATGTTCTGGAGGTAGACGGGCGTATTTATGGAATTCCACAGGTGAATGCCCAATTTGATGGTTCGCCGCTGGTATGGATCCGCAAGGACTGGATGGAGAAGCTGAACCTGGATGCCCCGAAGAGCCTGGCGGATTTGGAGGAGATTGCGATAGCATTCATGGAGGAGGACCCAGATGGAAATGGGCAGAAAGATACCTACGGTATCCCTACTTTGGCGAGCTTCAGCGCGTCTTACGGAGGAGACGCCAATCTGTGTGACATCTTCCTGAATGTGGGCGGTGCGGCACCGGGAATTTGGCAGAAGAATGAAGATGGAACTGTAATTTATGGTTCGTTGATGGAAGGGGCAAAAGAGGCATTGACGCTGCTGAACAGATGGTATGAGCAGGGAATCATCCCTTCGGACTTTGCTACCTGGACCAGCGACACGGTGAGCCAGGCCCTGGGAGACAATAAGGCAGGAATCGTCTTCTCGCCATGGTTTGGGACATGGGCTTCCATGAACAACAGCATTAATCTGATTTCGGACGCGGAGTGGTCAGCCTATATGCTCCCGGCAGAGGAGGGAGGAGAGATTCTTTCAGCCGGTGGCAATCCGGCAGTGAACATATATGTGGTGCGCAAGGATTTTGAGGATCCCTCCGCCTTCGTATATGCATATGATATGTGGTGCGCTGCGGGGCATATTCCCAATTATGAAGGGTATGTAGAAATCCATAACACATACAATCTCATGTTTGAGAGCGTTCCCGGGAATGCCTATATGCTGCCGATTCAGACTATTATGGACAAGGTGGTGGGCACTGGCGAAATGACTACTGTGGAAGAAGTGAAGGAATACTGCAAGAATGAGGTAGGCGTTGCTCTGGACTGGGTCGTGGAGGGCGCGTTCAAAGGAAAGACAGTATATGATGCGCTGCAGGCCGGTGAGAATCCCAGGGAGGCTGTCTATGAAGGGATAGATGCCACTACCACATATCAACAGTACATGCAGTGGTGGGAAGGCCCCAATGCATTGGTAAATGGGAATCCCAAGGCTGTATCCACGGTATTCCAGGGCAGCACAGAGAGCATGGAGCTCTACGGCAGCTTTCTGGGAACCCTGGAGCAGGATGCCTATGTCAACATGATTATGGGCAATACGGACGGACAGTCTATCTCTGATTACTTTGTTCATCATCACAATCGTCCTGATTCTGATGGCCCTGCTATGTCTGTATCCCATGTGGTATACCTTTATCTGTTCCATCAGCGACAGGGCCTACGTGGAAGGCGGCAGGGTCTGGTTTCTGCCAAGGGGCCTGAACCTGGCATCCTATCAGAGGATACTGAAAGATGATACCTTCTTTTCCTCCTTTTTTGTCTCGGTGAAGCGGGTGGTCGTCGGGTGTGCCATAAATCTGCTTCTGCTGGTGCTGACTGCCTATCCCCTGTGCCTCCCCCAGAGGCGGTTCCCGGCGGGAAAGTATCTGAAATGGTTCTTCATGGCGAACATGCTGTTTTCCGGCGGAATGATTCCCGCCTATGTGCTGATGCGACAGTACGGGCTGTTCGACTCCTTCTGGTCATTGATACTGCCAGGTGCCGTGCCGTTGTGGAACATGATTCTGATGATCAATTTCTTTCGAAATGTCCCATATGAGCTGAACGAGTCGGCCACCATGGACGGGGCGAATCCCTGGCAGGTTCTGTTTCGGATTTATGTGCCATTGAGCGTACCTTCTCTGGCATGCCTGCTGCTGTTCCAGTTCGTGGGGCACTGGAACTCCTATTTTGACGGCCTGATTTATATCAATGACACTGCGAAACAGCCCCTGCAGACCTATATCTACCAGCTCTCGGTGCGAATCGACTTCTCCACCATGCGCACGGACGAGATACTGACTCTGCTCCAGACCTCGGACAAGACCCTGCAGTCGGCCAAGGTCTTCGTGGCCATGATACCGATTCTGGCGGTCTATCCCTTTATTCAGAAATATTTTACGGTAGGCATGACCCTTGGGGCGGTGAAAGGGTAGACGACGGAAAGCGGCCCGGTATTTTTAATATTCCCTATTCCCAAAACCAGCAGCCTGATATATAATGGGCTGAGCGGCAGATGGGAGCCCATTACTTATTAGGAATGCGAGGATAATCCGATGCAAAAGAAAAATCCGGGAGCGCTGATCGACAGGAAAGAGTTCTACAGGAATCTGGCGAGGCTGGCCCTGCCAATCGCCCTCCAGAGCCTGATGCTGGCGGCAGTGGCGGCGGGGGACGCGCTGATGCTGGGGAAGGTGGCCCAGGATGAGATGACCGCGGTCTCCCTGGCCACCCAGATCCAGTTCGTCCAGAATATGTTCCTGAGCGCGGTGACGGGGGCGGGAGCCATCCTGGGGGCCCAGTACTGGGGGAAGGGGGACAGGCGCACCCTGGAGGATGTCTTCAACATGATGCTGCGGCTTTGCGGCCTGGTGTCCGTGATGTTCTTCCTGGCCTGCGAGCTGATGCCGGAGCTGCTCATGCATATCTTCACCCATGACGCGGCTCTGATCGCCATCGGCAGCGCCTATCTGCGCGTGGCGGGCTGGTCGTATCTGCTGACGGGCATCTCCCAGTGCTATCTGACCTTGATGAAGGTGTCGGACCATGTGAGGCCCGGGGCCCTCATCAGTTGCTGCGCGGTAGTCCTGAACATAGTCCTGAACGCGGTGTTCATATTCGGGCTGCTGGGAGCGCCCAGGATGCAGGCCAGGGGAGCGGCGCTTGCCACCACAATTTCCCGGGTGGTGGAGCTGGGGCTGTGCCTGATGATGACTACGGGTTCGTCGTATATCCGCCCGGTCTTTGGCAGGTTCCTGAAGCAGCCCAGGGAACTGAAATCCGATTTCGCCAGGCAGTGCCTGCCTCTTCTGGGCGGGTGTTTATGCTGGGGCATAGGATTCACCTCCTACACCGCGATCATGGGGCATATGGGGACAGACGCCGCGGCGGCCAATTCCGTGGCGGCGGTGGTCCGGGACCTGATATGCTGCATGTGCAACGGTATCGGCAGCGCGGCGGGGATCATGGTGGGCCACAGACTTGGAGCGGGACAGCTCGAGCTGGGCAAGGCATACGGGATAAAGCTTAAGAATATCTCCTATGTCATCGGGCTGCTGTCCACGGCCCTGGTGCTGGCAGTGACCCCGGCCATCGTGGGGATGGTCATCCTGACGGACCAGGCCAGGGAGTACCTCACAGGGATGATGGTGATCATGGCTGTGTACATGATTGGCCGCTGTGTGAATACTGTGACCATAAACGGCGTGCTGGACGGAGGCGGCGATACGATATTCGACATGTACAGCCTGGTTGTCTGCATGTGGCTGATTGCCATCCCGCTGGCGCTGGCGGGGGCGTTCGCGCTGCACTGGTCGCCGCTGGCGGTCTATGCCTGTACCTGCCTGGACGAGGTGGGCAAGATTCCCTGGGTGATGCTGCGGTTCCGGAAATACAAGTGGGTGCAGGATCTGACCAGATAGTTGTGTAAATGGCATTTTATGGGAAATATCAGACTCGGTTCACGGGCCTGGTATTTTTTTGCCCGAAAGGGGAATACTAAAGTCATGTTTTGAGTAAATCCATGGGAAAGGGAGAGAGAGCATGGCTGAAGCAAAGAACTCCGACAAGAAGATAGAGAAGGAAGAGCACAAGGACGAGCGGATAGAGCAGACAGGCCAGGTGACCCTGGACGAGAGCGGGAAGCTGGGGGACATCCATCTGATATCCATCATCGGGGAAATCGAGGGGCACGAGAACCTGTCCAACAATTCCAAGACCACGAAGTATGAGCACATCCTGCCCAGCCTGGCCGCCATTGAGGACAGCAAGGACATACAGGGGGTGCTGGTGCTCCTGAACACCATGGGCGGGGACGTGGAAGCCGGGCTGGCCATCGCGGAGATGATAGCCTCCCTGAGCAAGCCCACGGTATCCCTGGTGCTGGGCGGCAGCCATTCCATCGGCGTGCCCATCGCGGTGAGCACGGACTATTCCTTCATCGTGCCCACGGGGACCATGGTGATACATCCCGTGCGGATGAACGGCATGATCATCGGGGTGCCCCAGACATTTGACTACTTCAAGCTGATACAGGACAGGATTACCGGATTCGTCTGTAGCCACTGCAGCATAGACAAGAAGACCCTGGAGGACCTGATGACGGAGACGGGGATACTTACAAAGGACGTGGGCACGATCCTGGTGGGGGAGGAGGCCGTGAAGCACGGCATCATCGACGAGGTGGGCGGCATCGACCGGGCGGTGGGGAAGCTGCGGGAGATGATTCAGGACGGCCGGGATTAGCCCGGCGGTTCAGACAGGCGGCCTTTGGCAGGCAGGGCTTCACGGTTTCTGGGAAGCCCTGTACTTAAGCGGCGGCATCCCCATCTTCTTGCGGAAGAGCCGGCTGAAATAATACTGGTCGGCATACCCCACATCGGCGGCGATGGCGCTGACGCTTTTATCGGTCTGGGACAGCAGCCGGCAGGCAGCGCTGATCCGCTGGCCGATGATGTATTCGCTGGGCGAGACCCCGGTATGCTGCCGGAAAGCGCTGCGGAAGGCGGTGCAGCTCATGTTCTCCATCCGGGCCAGGGCATCTATGTCGATGGGCCCCTGGAAGGAGCGGTGGATGTATTCAATCGCCAGCAGGGGCAGGCTGCCCCTGGAGCCGAAGTCGATATACCGGCCCGTGAAGAGGAGGATTTCCCGCAGCAGGCATACGCAGAGCTGTTCCGCCGCGTCATCATTGATGATGAACTCCCGGAAGAGCTGCCGGAAGCAGGCGATGATTTCCCTGTGGATGCCGATGTGCCGCCCCCGGTTCAGGGCGAGGCCTGTGGATTTTGTGAGGGAGCGGGCCTCGAAGCCCGTATAGTGCACCCAGAGATAGGCGGTCTCCCCCCGGCTGGTGTACTGATAGTCATGTCCCGGCTCAAAGACCATCACGTCCCCAGGCATGAGGCGGCAGTCCTCCAGAAGCATCTCTCCATTTAAGACATATATGTAATAAAAATCCTGCCGCACAGCCCTGGTGGAAAAGGAGCGCGCTTCGGACACTGCGCCCACACAGTTGACCTGGAGCGGAACGGCATCGTTTTTCCGGTTGGCCTCGCCCTCCAGTTTTGTGTGGAAATAAGTCTGCGTGCGCATTGGGGTCTCCTTTCTGCAGGTCCTGCCTGTTGAAAAGTCCATTTTTTTGGTTCGTTTATCCATTGCAGGCTTCCGCTGTCTGTAATAGAATCGGGTTAATGGGAGCCGCGGGGCGATCTCCGCTCTTCCTATTATAATCCATATGCCGGAAATAGCAATGGAATCCGGCATAAAAGAGCAGATTCAGGGTGACGGTCCGGCGGAGGGCCGGCCGTCCGGATTCAAGACAGAGAGCAGGAGGGATGGCTATGGAATTTCAGGTGGTGCAGGTATCGTCTCTGGAGAAGGTGAGGGCGCAGGACAGCCTCAGGCGTGATGAAATACACAAAAAAACAGTTCTGGCAGGGGAGCGCCTTTCCTATCAGATCTGCATGAAGGCGGACAGCCGGATGGACGTGGCGGTGTCCGTGGAGTCCGGCCTTAAGGACGCGGTGCGCCTTTACATGGTGCAGGATGCCTATATCGATGTGCCCGCCAGGGAGGAGGACATGGAGGGCGAGGACTACATGACGCTGGAGCCCGGGTTCATGCCGGACATCCTTGTGCCCCTGGAAGAGCAGGGGAACCGGCTGGCGGTCACTTCCCGGACGGCCACTGTGTGGGTCAAGGTGGATGTCCCCAGGGACACTCCCGTCGGGGATTACAGGATAAAAGTAAGGCTTCTTCCGGTGGACATGCAGGCGGCGAAGGCTCCCGCGGCGGAGGACGCGGCCTTTACGGTCTGCCAGGTGATGGATGTCCGCGTCATCCCTGCCTCGATGCCGGAGCAGAGGCTGATTTACACCAGGTGGTTCTATGCGGACTGCATTGCGGTGCAGCATGATGTGGAGATCTACTCCGAGGAGCACTGGGAGCTGATCGACAGATACATCGCCGCCGCCGCGGACGTGGGGATGAACATGATCCTGGTGCCCATACATACGCCGCCTCTGGACACCGCAGTGGGCACTGTCAGGCCCTGCGTGCAGTTGGTGGACATCGAGAAGAAAGGGGACAGATATGAGTTCTCCTTCGGAAAGTTCAGGCGCTTCATCGACATCTGCAAGAAGAACGGAATCCGGTATTATGAGATGGCCCATATGTTCTCCCAGTGGGGGGCAAAATGCGCGCCCAACATCATGGTCACGGAGAACGGCAGAACGGACTATATGTTCGGCTGGCATGTGGCGGCGGATTCTAAGGAATACGTGGCGTTCCTGGCGCAGTACATCGAGGCGGTTTCAAAGGAGCTGGAGGCAGAGGGCATCAGCGAGCAGACCTATTTCCACATCTCCGACGAGCCTACGCTGGAATCCATGGAGACTTACAGGACCGCGTCCGATATCATGCGCCCTCTGATTGGGGACAGCAAGACCTTCGATGCGCTGTCCAACTATGCGTTCTGTGAGAACGGCCTCATTGAATGCCCGGTCACCAGTGTGGAGCATATCCATGAGTTCCTGGAGCACGATGTGGAGAACCAGTGGGCGTATTACTGCTGCGGCCCGGAGAAGGTGTTCCCCAACAGCTTCCTGGCCATGCCCTCCTACAGGGTGCGCGTCCTGGGCTTCCTGCTGTATAAATACAATATCAAGGGCTTCCTGCACTGGGGACTGAATTTCTACAATTCCTGCGTGTCGAAGTACCCGATCAATCCCTATGTCACCACCTCCGGGGACAAGGCCTTCCCCTCCGGCGACCCCTTCATCCTCTATCCGGGCAGGGACAGCGTCTATGGCTCCATCCGCGGGGAGGCCACCTACGAGGGCATCCAGGATATGGACGTCTGCTTCGCTCTGGAGCGGCATATCGGCAGGGAGGCCGTGGTGGCCATGATCGACGAGGCAGCGGGACGGAATCTCCGGTTTGACGATTATCCTAGGAACAAAGGTTTCCTGGAGGGCCTGCGGGAGGCCATGGTGGAGAAAATCGAGAAGCTCTCCGCTGCGGCAGGCTGACGGACGGCCTCCTGTCCTTCAATTTCCTTAAGAAAAGTTATGAAAAGAAAGAATCTGCGCTGTGGGCTGGCTGCCATGGCGCAGTTTTTTCGTGCCTGACCATGGCAGCAGATACGCCAAAAGACTATATATGTGTCTTCGAAATGAAATAATTAATGACAAGTTGAGGCAAAGATGATATAATGTTGACCCGTAGGGGCATTGCGGCCGGGATTCGGCTCCATATGCGCCGAACAGTGTCTGCTGCGGCAGGCATGTCAGGGAATCAAATACCCCGCTGCAGGGCAGAAAGTGTCCTTCGGACAGAAAGTGTCCTTCAGACAAAAAGTGTCCTTCGGACACTTTGGTATTTGACCCTCGCGGCATTCGCCAACTGGCCGTGCAAGCACGGCCGATTGGCTCATTGCTTGCGGGAATAAAGACAAGCGAGGTTGATATAGATGGCGGCTTCCAATGGAAGAAAAACAGCATCTTCAAATAAAAAGACTACCCAGAGCAGAAAAAGGACTTCTGCCCAGAGGAAAAAGACCAAGGCCCAGGCGGCCCAGGACAGCGCCCTGTTCCATGAGATAGGGCTGATAGTCCTGTTCGCCGCCATGGTGTTCCTGTTCTGCTGCAATTTCGGCATCATAGGGCCTATCGGAGACGCGGTCAGCGGCGTCCTGTTCGGCGTGTTCGGGCTGACTGCGTATGTGGTGCCGATGCTGCTGTTCTTGGCGGTGGCGTTCTATTTCGCCAATGAGGGGAACGCCAACGCTGCCCGAAAGCTGATGGCAGGCGTGGTGCTCTTCGTGATGGCGGGAATCGTCTGCGATCTGGCGGCGGGACAGACGGGCGGCATGGAGAAGTATGATGTCAAGCTGCTGTACGAGGGCTGTAGGGAGCAGAAGTCGGGAGGCGGCATCCTGGCCGGGAGCATCAGCTTCCTGCTGCAGCAATATCTGGAGACGATTGGCACGGTGCTGGTGGTGGTGCTCTGCAGCGTGGTAAGCCTGATACTGCTGACGGAGAAATCGCTGCTGGCCAGCGTAAAGAAGGGCGGCAGCCGGGTGCGGGAGCTGTCCAGGGAGGACGCCGCCAGGCGGAGGGAGCAGGCGCAGCTGCGCAGGCAGGAGCAGGAGGAGAACGCCGAACTGCGCAGGCAGGAGCAGGAGGAAAACGCCCAGCGGCGCAGGGAGGAGAGCAGGATTCGCAGACAGGAGCAGAATCGGCGCAAGGCCCGGAAGGTGGAAGAGCGCAGGCTGAAAGCGGAGGAGAAGGAGAACGAGAAGATTCTGCGGATGGAGCGGAAGGTGTCGGGCGTCATGCTTGACACGGCGCTGCCCAAGCCGGAGGAGCACGCCTCGCGCCGGGATGACATCCATGAAATCATCCTGTCCGAGGAAGAGGCAGGGGCGGAAGCGCCCGTGCAGGAGACTTATAAGGCAGAGCCTATAGAAACGGCGGAGGCGAATCCGGAACCGGAATTCGACTTTGAGAAGATTCCGATTCGCGGCATCCATCAGGTGACGGTGAACCAGGAACCGGAGGAAGCGGAAATCGTTTCTTCCAGTGTTCCTTCTATTGAAAAGGAGGATTCTGCAGGGGAAAGGTATCCCATGGAAAGGGTGCATTCCATGGAAGAGGTGCATTCCATGGAAGAGAGGCATTCCATAGAAGAGGTGCAGCCCATGGAAGAGGTGCAGCCCATGGACGAAGTACATTCCATGGGAGAACCGGAAGAAATGCATTCCGGGGAATCCATGGTAGGTCAGGAATCGGCGTATATGTCAGATTCCCACAGCGGGAACGGAGAGAGGCCCGCAGACCAGACGGGGGCAGCGTCAATGGGGACAGAGCCGACAGATACGGAGCCGGAGCAGAGCGATTTCAGGCAGAACGCCCCGGAGCCTGCCGCGTCCCATCAGCCCTCCGCTGCCAGGCCCGTCCTGCCCTCCGCTGCCGGAAACGGTCAGGGCAGCCAGGAGGCCAGGCAGCAGAGCGGTTCCGGAGCAGCCAGGCCGGCGCCGAAGAAATACATGCTCCCGCCCCTTTCCCTGTTGCTAAAGGGCAAGGAGGCCACAGGGGATTCCGCCAGGGAACTGCGGGAGACGGCCATGCGCTTACAGCAGACCCTTGGCACCTTTGGGGTCAAAGTGACGATTACGGATATCAGCCAGGGCCCCAGCGTGACCCGCTATGAGCTGCAGCCGGAGCAGGGGGTGAAGGTCTCCAAAATCGTAGGCCTGTCGGACGACATCAAGATGCATCTGGCGGCCACGGACATCAGGATTGAAGCCCCTATCCCCGGAAAAGCGGCCATCGGCATCGAGGTACCCAACAAGGAGACCATGGCGGTAGCCCTGCGCGACCTCCTGGAAAGCAAAGAATTCCGGGAATTCCCCTCCAAAATCGCCTTTGCCGTGGGCAAGGACATCGGAGGGCAGACAGTGGTATCCGACATTGCCAAGATGCCCCATATGCTGATTGCGGGGGCCACCGGCTCCGGTAAGTCCGTGTGCATCAATACCCTGATTATCAGTATCCTCTACAAGGCCAAGCCGGACGAGGTGAAGCTGATCATGGTGGATCCCAAGGTGGTGGAGCTGAGCATCTACAACGGCATCCCCCATCTGCTGGTTCCCGTGGTGACGGATCCGAAGAAGGCGTCGGCCGCCCTGAAATGGGGCGTGGCGGAGATGGAGGACAGATACCGGAAGTTCGCGGAATACAATGTACGGGATTTGAAGGGATACAACAAAAAGGTGGAAGCCATGCAGGACAGAGGAGACGAGAGCGCTCCCGCCGTGCTGCCCCAGATTGTCATCATTGTGGACGAGCTGGCGGATCTGATGATGGTGTGCCCCGGGGAGGTGGAGGAGTCCATCTGCCGTCTGGCCCAGCTGGCCAGGGCCTGCGGCATCCATCTGATTATCGCGACGCAGCGTCCCAGCGTGGACGTCATCACGGGCCTGATCAAGGCGAACATGCCCAGCCGGGCGGCCTTTTCCGTGTCCAGCGGCGTGGATTCCCGGACCATCCTGGACATGGTGGGCGCCGAGAAGCTTCTGGGGAAGGGCGACATGCTGTTCTACCCTCAGGGCTATGCGAAGCCGGCCCGGGTACAAGGCGCTTTCGTGTCCGACCAGGAGGTCTCGGATGTAGTTGATTTCTGGAAGAACCAGACGCTGGGCAATACCTATGAGGAGGACATCGAGGAGAGAATCGCCAATATGGGAAGCTCCTCGGGAGACGGCAGGGCCTCCGGCGGCAGCGATGTGGACGAGCTGTTCGAGCGGGCAGGACGTCTGATCATAGACAAGGACAAGGCATCCATCGGCATGCTCCAGAGGGCGCTTCAGATTGGTTTCAACAGAGCGGCCAGGATCATGGACCAACTGTGCCAGTACGGCGTGGTGGGAGAAGAGGAAGGCACGAAGCCCAGGAAGATACTGATGAGCCCCGAGCAGTTCGACCAGATGCTGGAGGAGATAGCATAGCCGAAAGGGCCGGCATATAGCCGAAAGGGCCGGCATGTAGCCGAAAGGGCCGGCATGTAGCCGAAAGGGCCGGCATGTAGCCGAAAGGGCCGGCATATAGCCGGAAGGGCCGGCATATAGCCGGAGGGAGTGGCATATAGCCGGAAGGGCCGGCATGTAGCTGAAAGTGCTGATATATATCAGGAATAGGAAGCAGAAAAGGGAGAGAAGCATGAAGACAGATTTGCAGATTGCGCAGGAAGCGGTAATGGAGCCCATTGGCAAAGTGGCGGAGACGCTGGGAATCCGGGAGGATGACCTGGAGCTCTACGGCAAGTACAAGGCAAAGCTCTCGGAAGAGTATCTGGACAGCCTGAAGCAGAGGCCGGACGGAAGGCTGATTCTTGTGACCGCCATCAACCCCACTCCGGCGGGAGAGGGCAAGACCACCACCAGCGTAGGCCTGGGCCAGGCTTTCGGAAAGCTTGGGAAAAAGGCGGTAGTGGCGCTGCGGGAGCCCTCCCTGGGGCCCTGCTTTGGCATCAAGGGCGGCGCCGCGGGAGGGGGATACGCCCAGGTCGTCCCCATGGAGGAGCTGAATCTCCACTTTACGGGGGATTTCCATGCCATCACTTCCGCCAACAACCTGCTGGCGGCGCTTTTGGACAACCATATCCAGCAGGGGAATGAGCTTGGAATCGACAGCAGGCAGATCGTCTGGAAACGCTGTATGGATATGAACGACAGGGTGCTGCGCAATATCGTGGTGGGACTCGGCAGCAAGGCGGACGGATTCGTGAGGGAAGACCACTTCGTCATCACCGTGGCCAGCGAGATTATGGCGATTCTGTGCCTGGCCGAGGATATGAAGGATCTGAAGGAGAGGCTGTCCAGGATCATCGTGGCGTACAACTGTGACGGGAAGCCGGTGACAGCCGGTGACCTGCAGGCAGTGGGAGCCATGGCGGCTCTGCTGCGGGATGCCATGAAGCCCAATCTGATCCAGACCCTGGAGCATACGCCGGTGCTGGTGCACGGCGGGCCCTTCGCCAACATCGCCCATGGGTGCAATTCCGTGCGGGCCACCAGAGCGGCCCTGAAAATGGCGGACTACTGCATCACGGAGGCGGGCTTCGGCGCGGATCTGGGTGCGGAGAAATTCTTCGACATCAAATGCCGGATCGCGGATTTGAAGCCGGATGCCGTAGTGCTTGTTGCAACTGTCCGCGCTTTGAAGTATAATGGCGGTAGGAAGAAAGAGGATTTGGGCCAGGAGGATTTGGACGCGCTGGGCAGGGGCATCGAGAACCTGGAGAAGCACATCGAAAATCTGCATAAATACGGCGTGCCTGTGGTGGTGACGCTGAATTCCTTTGTGACCGATACCCAGGCGGAAATCGATTTCGTCCGGAACTTCTGCGAGGAGCGGCAATGCGAGTTCGCTCTGTCCCGGGTGTGGGCCCAGGGCGGAGAAGGCGGCATCGAACTGGCAGAGAAAGTGCTGGAGACATTGGAGACAAAGAAAAGCGCTTTCAGCCCTCTGTATGGAGACGACCTGTCCCTGGAGGACAAGATACGGACTGTGTCCCGGGAAATCTATGGCGCGGGCAGCGTCAGCTTTTCCGCGGCGGCGAAACGGCAGCTGCGCATACTGACGGAGCTGGGATTCGGAAAGCTGCCTGTGTGCATGGCGAAGAACCAGTATTCCCTCTCGGACGACCCGAAGCGGCTGGGGCGTCCCAGGGATTTTGAGATGATGGTCAGGGAGGTGTATGTGTCTGCCGGAGCAGGGTTCGTGGTGGCGCTGACAGGGGATGTGATGACCATGCCCGGCTTGTCGAAAAAGCCTTCCGCCTTTGGGATTGATGTCAATGATGACGGCGTGATCACCGGTCTGTTCTGAATCGAGGTAAGAAAGATATGAAATGTCCCAATTGTGGAGAGGAAATGGCCGAGGGGAAGCTATACTGCGAGCATTGCGGTGAGGACATCCACATCGTACCTGATTTCGAGCCTGAGCTGGAGCAGACCATCCAGGACATCCTCGAAGAGCTTCACGGGGACATGGAGGATGAGGCAGAGGAAGAGCCGAAAGGATTTGAGGAGCTTGAAGACTTTGAGGAGCCGGAGGATGAGGGGGATTGGCAGGAGGAGCCTGTGCGGAGGAAGAGAATCTGGCCCAAGGTGCTGCTGGCGCTGGTGTTCCTCCTGTTTCTGGCCGCCGGAGGCGCCGCATGGCATATCTACAGCTCCTATTCCGAGGAGTACCAGCTGAACAGGGCTGAGCAGTATGTGGAGGTGGGGAAGTATGATGAGGCCATCACCTGCTATAACCGGGCTATGGAGCTGGACAGCGCCAATGTAGAGCTGCTGTTTGAACTTGCGGATATTTATCTGTTGAAAAATAATAAGGTGGAGTACGAGTATCTCCTGCGGGAAATCATCAACAATAAGAACGCCACGGCGGAGCAGCTAGAGGGGGCATACGGTAAACTGATTGCTATATATCGGGAAAGGGAAGATTATCAGACCGTCAATGCGCTACTGCTGGCGAGCGGCAATGAGAATCTGATAGCCGCCTACCCCAGCTATGTGGCGGATGTACCGGCATTCAGCGTAAATGAGGGGTACTATACCAGTATCCAGCCGCTGAAGCTGACGGCTTCCGGCTCCGGCAGGATTTACTACACCACCGATGGCAGCGAGCCTACGGAGGAGAGCACCGAGTATACCGCACCCATTATACTGGAGAATGGCACTCATATAATCAGGGCGTGCTTTGTGAATGACAATGGAATCGTCAGCGATGTGGTCTCAAAGGAATACCATATCGAGTACAATGAGATTTTCGCGCCGGAGATCAGCGCCCTTAGCGGAGAGTATTCGGCTCCCATGATGATAGAGGTCCTGGACGGGGACGAGGATGTATATTATACCATGGACGGTACCGATCCCACTTACACCTCCGCGGTCTATACGGGGCCGATTCCTATGCCTCTGGGCAAATCCACCTTTAAGTTTGTGCGGATTGTGGACGGGGTGACAGGCTCGGTTGCGCAGAGAGACTATAATCTCGTCCTGAATACTACGTTCACTCCCGAGCAAGCGGTGGCTTCGGTGGTGGAGTATTGTTTCATGATTGAGAAAATATTTGATTATGACGGCCATTTTGACGAGAGCGGGGATTCCTACCAATACATATATCTGTATGTGGCGAACATCAACAAGGTCGGCGATTTCTACGTGATAGCCGAGTACTATCGTACGGCTGACGGCAATGCCACCAGGACAGGCAACGACTTCGCCGTAAATATCTATTCGGGAGAACGTTTTAAACTCCAGAGGGACGACAGAGGGCGGCTGAATCTGATTGGGCTGGAGATAAGCGAGTAAAAGAAAGGTTCCTCAAGAGAGGGACAGAGAGGTGGATTATGTACAGGATTTTAAAGAAACAGGAGCTTACCACGAACATTTATCTCATGGATGTGGAGGCGAAGCG
>CAJUFO010000012.1 GCA_910585615.1 uncultured Acetatifactor sp. | reverse complement strand
GGGGCTTGTGGATATCCGGGAGGTGGAGATTGACCGGAGCCTGCCGCTGGAGGAACGGAAGAGGGCTTATCTGGAGGCGGTGGGGAATCCTTATGCGGTGCGTGTGGGGGATATGAAGGTGAAGGTACGGTTTGCGGAGGACGGGGCCTCTTTTGAAGAGGCTTTTGAAAATATGCTGCGGAATGTTTAAAATAACAGTGGATTTTTTTAGGCGGAGGCGCTATGATTGTCTTAGGGACAAGTTAGTGCATCCGCCTTTTTGATTTTGCAGGTGATTCTGGCAGAAAACGAAAGGAGCGGGAGCACATGAAAAACAAACAATTCAAGAAGATCTATCATGCCGCCATCTATGTCCGGTTATCAAAGGAGGATGGCGATGTTGCGGGCGCGTCTAAGGCGGAGAGCAACAGCATTTCTAATCAGAGAGAGTTAATCAGAGATTTCCTGAAAGACAAAAAGGATATTGTGGTGGTGTCGGAACGGGTGGACGACGGGTACAGCGGTTCCAGTTTTGAGCGGCCTTCTTTCAAGCTGATGATGGAGGATATCAAGAAGGGCGTTGTGGACTGCGTAGTGGTCAAGGATCTGTCCAGGTTCGGGCGGGAGTATATTGATTCCGGCAGATATATTGAGCGGCTGTTTCCGGCTATGGGAGTGCGCTTTATTGCGGTGAATGACCATTACGACAGTTTGAAAGGGGACGACCAGGGTGACGAGATCCTGGTTCCTTTTAAGAACTTGATCAATGACGCTTACTGTCGGGATATTTCGGTGAAGATTCGGAGCCATCTGGAAGTGAAGCGGAAGAACGGGGAGTTTATCGGCGCTTTTGCGCCTTATGGCTATCAGAAGGACGGGGAGGACCATCACAGGCTTATGGTTGATACTTATGCGGCGGGGGTGGTGCAGGATATTTTCCGTATGAAGCTGCACGGCATGAGCCAGGATGCCATTGCCGGAAAGCTGAACAGGGACGGCATTCTTTCTCCGATGGAGTATAAGAACAGCATGGGAATCAATTTCCGGACGGTGTTTAGGGCGAAGGCGGCATCCGGGTGGAGCCCGGTGGCGGTGAGGCGTATCCTGGAAAATGAGGTCTATATCGGGAATCTAGTGCAGGGGCGGCAGTCCACGCCGAACCATAAGGTGAAGAAATCTATACGGAAGGACAAAGAGGACTGGGTGAGGGTTGAGAAGAACCATGAGCCGGTGGTCAGCGAGAGGGATTTTGCGGTTGTTCAGAAGCTGCTGGGGATGGATACGAGGACGGCGCCGGACAGGGAGGGCGTGTATCTGCTGTCCGGGATTGCCGTGTGCGGGGACTGCGGGGCCCCGATGGTGCGGAAGGTGTCTTCGGTGAATGGGAAGAGGTATTGTTATTATATCTGCTCCGGGCATAAGGCGGGCGGGAATTGCAGTCCCCACCGGATTCCGGTGCAGGCGCTGGAAGATGCGGTGTTTGTCCTGTTGAAGAGGCAGATCGGGTGTGTCCTGGACTTGGAGAGGGTTCTGGATTATGCGGGGACAGTGCCGCTTAGGAACTTGGATGTACGGAAGCTGGAGGAACGGCGGGAGAAGCTGTCGGGAGAAGCGGAGAGATGCCGGGAGCTGCGCCTGATGCTTTATGAGGATATGAAGGACGGGGTAATCACGAAGGAGGATTATGTGGAGCTCCATGCCGCGTATGAGGCCAGGGGGAAGGAGGCGCAGGAGGCGGCCGGGAAGGCGGAAAGAGAGATCAGAGCTGTCTTGGAAGGGGAAGAGGACAAGTACCGGTGGATCTCTTATTTTAAGGAGTATAAGGATATCGGGGAGCTGACCAGGAATGTGGTGGTGGCGCTGATTTCGGAAGTACGGGTGTATGACAGGGAGAATATTGAGGTTGTGTTCGATTTTGCGGACCAGTACCGTCAGGCGTTGGAATATCTGAAAGGCAGGGAGTGTCCAGGCCTGGAGGGAATGGCCACCGGAAGGGAGGCGGTCTGATATGGCAAGGAAGAGCAGGAAGAGACTGAATGGGGCTGTGCCTGTGAACGGGGCGGCCGGGAAAGCGGAGAAGGCTGTGCTGTTCCGGGCAGGGCTGTATGCGAGGCTTTCTTATGAGTCCGGGGTGAACCGGGAGCGGGGGACTATTGAGACGCAGATGGAGCTTATGAGGATCTTTGTGGAGGGTGCGGAGGATATCGTGGTGCAGGAGACGTATTCGGACGCTTCTTTTACGGGGACCACGTTTGAGCGTCCGGGCTTCGAGCGTATGATGGGGGATATCCGGGACGGGAAGATCAACTGTGTCATTGTGAAGGATCTGTCCAGGCTTGGGAGGAATTATGTGGAGGCCGGCAATTATATTGAGCGGGTGTTCCCGTTTCTGGACGTGCGGTTTATTTCGGTCAATGACGGGTTTGATTCTTTCCGGAGCGGGACGGACTTGTCCATGCCTTTGAAGAATATCGTAAATGAGTATTATGCGAAGGATATTTCCCGGAAGGTGACTTCTGCCTTGAATACGGCGCGGGCGGAGGGGAAGTTTGTGATCAAGCTGGCTCCTTACGGGTATCTGAAATCTCCGGAGGATAAGCAGAGCCTGGTGGTGGACGGGGAGACGGCGGGGGTTGTGAAGCGTATTTTCCGGCTGTTCCTGGAGGGTAACGGCTATGGGAGGATTGCGGGAATCCTGAACGGGGAGGGCATCCCATGTCCGGAGGTCTACCGGAAGTCAAGGGGGCTTCCGGTGACGGGGCATAAGGGGTGTGTGGAATGGACGGGGATCGTGGTGAAGCGGCTGTTGTCGAATGAGTATTATACGGGGGATTCTGTCCATGGGAAGACCGGCGGGAAGCTGTTTGCGGGCGGTTCCGGCGGGGCGGAGGATTCTGCCGGATATGTGGTCAGGGATACCCATGAGGCGCTGGTCTCCAGGGCTGATTTTGACAGGGTGCAGGAGATGAAGGCGGAGCAGGCGCGGGTTTACAACGGGAAACGTGCGGAGGGCAGGCGCTGTGCGGCAGGGAGGAATAAGTTTAAAAAGAAGGTGGTGTGCAGTGATTGTGGGAAGACCATGTATCTGTTCCGGGCGGTATCGCAGGAGGGGGATAGGTTTTTTTATGGCTGCAGTTCCCATAACAGGAGCCGGAAGGTGTGCCCGTACCGGCATAAGGTCATGCTGGAGGATCTGGAGGCTGCGGTGTTCGGGGTTATCAGGAGCCATATGGATGCCTGCCTGGATACGGAGCGGCTGGTCCGGAAGCTGAATGCCGGGAGGCAGGGGACGGAGCGATACAGGCTGATGTCCAGGCAGGCGGACCGTATCAGGGAGCGGATTCGGCAGGACGCAGGGAAGAAGGCGGGGCTGTATGCGGATTTTGCGGAGCGGCTGATCGACGGGGAGGAATATGCGGCGCTATCGGAGCGGTATACGAAGGAGGCGGAGGCGCTTTCTGCGGAGCTGGAGAAACTGCTGGAAGAGCGGGAGAGGTACGCACGGGATTTCCATATAGAGGAAGGCTGGGAGAAGACGGTGCGTGGGTTCCTGGGGGAGAGGGAGCTGACCCAGGGGATGGTGGACGCATTTGTGACGAGGGTTTCGGTGGATAAGGACGGGGACTGTGAGGTGGTCCTGGCCTATGATGACATGCTTGCGGAGCTTTTGGAGGCCGTGAGGGAAAGGGAGGCGGAGAACGGTGAAGGTTGATGTGGTGGCTAAATATATTCGGTTGTCGGATGAGGATGTGGATACTGGCAGGGGCGTGAAGCAGGAGAGCGACAGTGTTGTGTCCCAGAGGCGACTTCTGGACGGGTTTATTGATGGGGATGGGGAGCTTAGGAAGTGCCGGATCATTGAATTTTGTGATGACGGGTTCAGCGGGACTGATTTCCGGCGTCCCGGTTTTGCGGGTATGATGGAGGCGGTGAAGCAGGGCGAGGTGGGCTGTATCATTGTGAAGGACTTTTCCAGGCTGGGGAGGGATTATATTGAGGTTGGGAGTTATCTGGAACAGATATTTCCGTTGATGGAGGTGCGGTGTATTTCTGTGAATGACCGTTATGACAGTGAGGGTGTGCTGGGGACTGCGGGCGGACTGAATGTGGCTTTTAAAAATCTGATCAATATGCTGTACAGCAGGGACCTGTCTAAGAAGATACGGTCTGCGCAGATGGCGAGGGCGCGGAAAGGGGAGTATCTGGGCGGCTTTGCAAGGTATGGGTATGAGAAGTCCCTGGAGGACAAGCACCGGCTGGTGGTTGACCCGGAAGCGGCGGAGGTGGTACGGAAGATATTTACCATGGCGGCGGAAGGGATTACGATTTCCGGGATTGTGCGGTATCTGAATGATAATGGTGTGCTTACCTGTGTGGAGTATAAGCAGAGGAAGGACAGCAGGTATCAGCATCCGGGCGGCGGGGTGAAGAAGCTGTGGGGGACCCAGTCGGTGCGTTCCATACTGTCGGATGAGACTTATATCGGGAAGGTGGTGTGGAACCGTTCGGAGAAGTCTATTACTACGGGGAAGAAGATGCTGTGGCATGACCGTTCGGAGTGGGTGGTTGTGGACGGGCAGCATGAGCCGCTGGTGTCGGAGGAACTGTTTGCCCTAGCGAATGAGAGGGCGAAGCCGAAGAAGCGGGACAGGAGCGGCGTGGATATGAGCGGCTTTAAGCGGGAGGTGCTGTTTGTATGCGGGTATTGCGGGCGGTCCATGGTGAAGAAGAACCATAAGTATTGCTGCCGTTACCGGACATGCGGCTCTGATACGGAGTGCAGGAGGGCGGTGGAGGATATGGAAACGCTGGAAGGGAGCGTTATGGAGTATGTGCGGAAGACGGCGGAGGTGATGCTGGGCAATTCCGGGAGGAAGGACGTGGAAGCGGAGCGGGAGACGCTGGAGAAGAAGTTGGATGCTTTGCGGAAGGAGAAGGAGCGGCTTTCGGCGGAGAAGATGTTTTTGTATGATAAGTATCGGTCCGGGGGTATGACACGGGAGCAGTTTAAGGCAAGGACGGGGAGTATGGGTGTGCGGGTTGAGGAAATTGGGAAGGAGATGGGAGAAGCAGAGGATGGGATTGAGAGACTGAAAGGGTGCGGTTCCCGGGACGGGGAGACTGTGCTGGAAGGGATAGCGGCTCTGCGGGAGTTTGATAAGGGGGTGCTGCGGAAGGGGATTGAGAGGATCAGGGTGTTTGGAGAAGGGCGGATTGAGGTGGTTTGGAAGGGTGGGGATATGTTTGGCGGGGGAGATTTGTAAAAATTGTTAGGAAGATTGACGGAGCCATGAGCGGGGTGCTTGTGGCTTTGTTGGTTTTGGGGTATAATAGCTGTGGATGCGAAAAATGTAATTGTTTTTGTCTGAAAAGAAGCTGGATTAAGGAGAGAGGTGAGACAGTGACAAAAACAGAATTGATAGATATGCTGGACGAATATAAGATGGGGTTATTGTCAAAAGCGACAGATGGGACGATTGACGATAAATATTATATCCAGACGAGAAACGCTTTGCTGGAAAACGTAAGTATTAAAGAACAGATTCCTAAATTTATAAGAAGCTGCAGGACAGCAGATGAATTTAGAAGATATATGCAGAATGAGTCCGGCAATTATGCGGGAAGAAGGACGTTGATTACGGATTCCATAAATCGTCTGATTGAATATATAGAGGAACATTCTGATGAAGAAGCAGATCCGTTTTCACAGATAAAGCAGTATAAAAGAGTTGAACAGATAGGATATGGGGGCTTTGGCTCTGTTTTTAAATATCACAATGCTTGTTTGGATATGGATTTTGCTGTGAAGGTATATTCACCTATTTTTGTATCATCGGATGAGCAGAGAGAGGGGGAGAGGCGTTTTTTCAGAGAGGCTAAAATGCTGTTTCAGTTGAATCATATGAATATTGTTAAAATATATGATGCGGGGAGGATTTCAGAAGGACCGTTTATAAGAATGGAGTATATTGAAGGGTATGATTTGAATGGACTGCAGAAAAAGTATGGTATGTTAAGTTTTGAATATAGTGTAAAAGTAATAAAGCCTATTTTGAACGGATTAAAATATGCCCATGGAAAGGGGATTATACATAGGGACTTAAAACCGAGCAATGTGGTGTTTTCAACGAAGGAGAAGATATTTAAGATTATTGATTTTGGAGTTAGCGCTTTTTTAGATACGGAAAATAATACAAAACTAACCAAGACGGGCGAAGCTGTGGCGGGCGGTGCTTTTATTGATCCCTTATTGCAGGAAAATCCGAAATTGAGAGATTGCAGGAGTGATATATATTCCATAGGTGCAATCTGGTACTGGCTACTTTGTGGGAGAGCGCCCCATGGGAGCGACATGAGGACATATTTGAGCAATGCCGCTCCGGATTTATTAGATAAGCAGATTAATATTGTGATGAAGTGTCTGGCGGGAAATTTGGAGGACCGGTATGGGGATTGTGGAGAGTTGTTAGCAATAATTAGTTAATGAAAAATATTAGAAAGAGGGTTGGAATATGCAGCAATATTTTATCACAGGAAATCAGTTTCAAAGACATATGTGGACGAAGTTTGACCTTGACATCACTTCGGCATCAGTAAATATGTCAAATGTCAGAGGTAAAGAAAAGTTGGTATATGAATATGTAAGGGATATAGCGTCTCTTTTTCAGCCGATGCGATATGGCCTGCAAGATAATCCAATGGGGCTTTATTCGGACTATGAATCTTTTAAGAAACATTTTGTTAGGTATTGGAAAAATGCATTAGATATTTCCAGAGCAGATTTGGATGAGGTTAGGAATATTTTTGATGATGTTTTATCCACTCAGGAGAGTTGCAAAAATCGGGCTGTCACATCAGTGTTTTTTGAAAACGGTAAAGCACTTACAATAGAAGATTGTTTAGAAGCAATCTATGAAGTATTGAAAATTGCATAAGGTAGTTTTGATGTAAAGAAAAAAGTTGAAAAATTTTTTGTCCTTTACTTGACACGGGCAGAGCCGACAATCTTGTGAGAGGTTTCACAGACTGTCGGCTCGCGTTTTATTTAGGGGAAAGGAGGAGAGTGTAGGTAATGTTTTGACTCTGAAATACGATTGAAAATGGAGGGATGCTTATAGAAGAAATCTGAAAATCCTCTTCTCCTTATTGCATATCTGGACATCCCAAGTATGCAGTTTTTACAACTGAATAATTGGCAGCCTGTTCAGAAAGCTTGAATAATCATAAGCCGACGCTTGGTATCAAAATGCCAAGCGTCGGCACCGTTCGTCATAATGCAGTTTCAAAAGAGAATGCCAGCCATTTGGAACCATAAGTATCCAGATAAAACCGATTGCCATACTCATTCTGAACAAATCGGTCTTTTGCCTGATACCATCCCCGCAGTTCCCTTCTTAAATCTGAGTCTGGGGAAATTGGCTCCAGCCAGATTTCTTTTTGCCTGCTGATTTCAGAACGGGACAGCGGCGGTTCTTTCGGTGGTTCTGCGTCGGAAAACGGAGGAGCGAATATAAACAATTCACCAATAATATCGGAAAGCGGCAAGGTATGGCCGTCAGGAAAAGTCAGCAGTTTATCTGCGGCATTCACCAGCAGCCATCCATATGTGGCAGACCATACTGGTCTGCCATGAAAAGCCGGCAATGCCTGTAGTGAAATTGGCTGCTTGAAATCCTGAGCTTGCGTATCAGAGCGTCCCAACAAAAAATCGGTTGTGACACCATATAGGTCAGCCATATTTTCAAGCCCATCTATCGAGGGAGATTTCCGTTCGCCCTCCCATGCACTGAGTGTCGGTTGGGAAACGCCAAGTTTTTCAGCAGCCTCGATTACTTTTAATTTATTGATTTGTCTTGCTGTTTTATATTGCCTTGGCATCCGTTGGCCTCCTTTACTTCCCATTTTTGATTTGCCAATGCCCTTTCGTATCAGATCCGACCCGTTGGAGGACACCTTTATCTTTAAGGGATTTAATTCTTGAAGAGATTGTTTTTCGGCTCACGCCCAGTTTTTCAGCCAGGACAGCATAGGTGTAGGCAGGATCTTCGAGCAGCAGCGATAAAAGTTTCTGTTCTGCCTCAGTCACCTTCTCAGTCACCCCTTCAGTCACCTTGTCGAGTGAAGTGCGCACGATTCGCTCCTCGGCGGCAATGAATTGTATCATAATATCGCCAGGATGAATTGTGTATTCCGGTAGTGGGGAGCCGTCTTCTTCACAAGCCTGACAAATTTTTTCGATACCGCGTCCCCAGCTTTCAATGAGACCAGCCAAGTAATATACATGGCAGTCACAGATCGAATCGTTACGCTTTCTACCTGCAGTTATGAGTTTGATAATGCAAGGTTTGTGTTATTGGGTATCGTTCGATAACTATAAGCGCATTTGCAACAGCAAAAAAAGTCGAGAGGCTTTTTTTGCTGTTTGTTATACTGATATGAGAAAATCAGAAGAAAGAAGGATCCATGATATGTCATATCAAAACAGCATTGTGATACAAGGGTTGTGCCAGAACAACCTGAAAAATATTTCCCTTGAAATCCCGAAAGGAAAACTATTCTGCCTTTGTCCGGGGCAGGCTGCCCAAGTTCGAAAAGCCAAGGGCAGACAAAATCGAAAACCTGTCTGCCTCCGTTGTGATTGACCAGACCAGCCTGGGCGGAAATGCCCGCTCCACCGTAGGAACCATCAGCGACATGTACGCTGCCCTGCGGCTGCTTTACAGCCGGATAGGCGAGCCGCATATCGGAACCCCCTCTTACTTCTCCTTTAACGATCCGAACGGGATGTGTCCGGAATGCTCCGGTATCGGCAAGGTAATGACGCTGGATATTCTGCCGCTGATTGCAGAGGACAAAAGCTTGAATGAGGGTATGGTAGACCTGCCCACTTTTCATGTGGGAAACTGGTACTGGAAACAATATACGGAGAGCGGTCTGTTTGATTTGGATAAAAAATGGAGGGACTATTCAGCGAAAGAGAGGAATCTCTTGCTATATGGTGCAGAGGAGCCCGGTGGAGACCGAGTATCCAAGCAAGTGGAAGGCATCCATAATATGATGAGCCGGCTGCTGCTGAAACGGGACAGCTCTGAAATGGGTGAGACCTCTGCGAAACGGCTGGCAAGCTATGTCCATCCTTCTGAATGTCCGCTTTGCCATGGAAAACGCCTGAATGCGGCTGCACTTTCCTGTAAAGTGGTGGGCTATTCGATTAACGAATTGTGTGAGATGGAATTGACAGAGCTGAGAAACGTGCTGGAGACGATTACAGACTCGAAGGGCAAAGCCATCGCAGAAAGCCTGGTGCTCACCCTTACACGCATGATTGATATTGGGCTGCCGTATCTTTCCCTGAACAGGGAGTCCGCAACCTTGTCCGGCGGCGAGGCACAGCGCCTCAAGCTGGTGCGTCATATGGGCAGCGCCCTGACCGGCATGACATATATCTTTGACGAACCAAGCACCGGGATGCATCCCCGTGACGTCCACCGCATAACCAAGCTGCTTTGCAGTCTGCGGGATAAAGGAAACACGGTTTTGGTGGTGGAGCATGACAAGGACGTGATCTCCATTGCCGATGAAGTGATTGATATTGGACCGCTGGCAGGCAGAAACGGCGGAGAGGTTCTTTACCAGGGCAGCTATGAAGGACTTTTGGGATCCGGTACACTGACCGGGAATGCCATGCAGCAGAAAACGCCGGTAAATGCTGTTCCAAGAAAACCGAAAGAGTTCCTGCCGGTACGGAATGCAGCCATTCACAACCTGAAAAACATTACCGTTGACATTCCGCTGCATGTGCTGACCGCCGTGACCGGTGTGGCCGGTTCCGGGAAAAGCTCGTTAATCCGGGATGTTTTCGCTGAGAAGTACGCGGAACAGGTGATTTTAGTAGACCAGTCTCCGGTTACGGCTACAGAACGTTCCACTCCGGCAACCTTTTTAGGATTCTTTGACGAGATACGTAAGCGGATGGGCAAGGAAAACGACGTCGGTGCGGCGTTATTCTCCTTTAACAGCAAAGGCGCCTGTCCGAATTGTAAAGGAAAGGGTGTCATCACCACAGAGCTGGTCTTTATGGATCCGGTGACAACTACCTGTGAAGCCTGCGGCGGCAGCCGCTACAGCGACGAAGCCCTGTCCTACACCTACCACGGGAAAAATATCGTAGAAATCCTGGATATGAACGCAGGGGAGGCGGAAACATTTTTCTCCGACTGCCCGAAGATCCGCAAGGCGCTCCACTCCATGGTGGAAGTAGGTTTATCCTATCTTTCTTTGGGACAGCCCCTGTCTACCTTATCCGGCGGAGAGCGGCAGCGTGTGAAGCTGGCGAAATATCTGGATCAGAAGGGCAACATTTATGTGCTGGATGAGCCGACGACAGGCTTACATGCTTCCGATATTAAGAAAGTCATGGAGCTGCTGGACGGCTTTGTGAAGCGCGGCAATACCGTAATTGTAATCGAACACAATATGGATGTGGTAAAGCTTGCTGATTACGTGATTGATATTGGGCCGGACGGCGGCAGTATGGGCGGTGAGATTGTATTTACGGGTACGCCGCAGGAAATGGCAGACCATGCAGATACCATTACCGCAAAATATCTGCGCAAGTCACTGGAAGGCTGAGACAGCAAAAAAAGTCGAGAGGCGTTCCAGTGTTCATGGTAAAATAGGAGATACAGATGGAGGTGAATGAAGTGCAGGAGCAGATGAAAGCGGTACAGCGGATGCAGGAATATATAGAAGAACATCTGGAAGAGGAGATCACACTGGCGAACCTTTCAGAAGTCTCGCTGTTTTCGAGTTGGCATTCCTATCGGCTGTTCAAGAATTATCTGGGAATGACCCCGGCGGAGTATATCCGCCGGCTGCGGCTTTCCCATTCGGCTATGCGGCTGAAAAAGGAGCAATGCCTAGTAATTGATGCAGCTTATGACTGCGGATTTGAAAGCGTGGACGGATACACCCGCGCTTTTTACAAAGAATTCGGATGCAATCCTGGGGAATACGTAAAAGACCCGGTTCCGATTGGATTGTTTATCCCATACGGAGTCAAATTCAGAGAGCTCAGAAAGGATATTGTTGATATGGAAAATTTGCAGAGCGTTTTTGTCCAAGTGATCCGCAAGCCGGAGCGCAAGGTGATTATCAAAAGAGGAATCAAAGCGGAGGATTATTTCGACTATTGTGCGGAAGTGAACTGTGAGGTATGGGGAACGCTGATGAGCATGGATTCTCTGTGCGGGGAGCCGGTCTGTCTCTGGCTTCCGGAAGAATACAAAAAGCCGGGAACATCCACCTATGTACAGGGGGTAGAGGTAGCGCCGGATTATGCCGGTGGAATTCCGGAAGGGTTTGATATCATTTCCCTGCCCGCTGCAGAATATCTGGTGGTGCAGGGAGAGCCTTTCCGGGAGGAAGACTATTCTCAGGCGATCCTTTCCGTGCAGTATTCCCTGAACCATTATGATCCGTCTGTGATTGGATATGAGTGGGATGACAGCAACCCGCGCATCCAGCTGGAACCGCGCGGTGAGCGCGGGTATATTGAAATGCGTGCCATTCAGAAAAGGGGGACAAAATGAGAGAAGAAGCAATCAAGGTAACAAACCTTAGAAAAAGCTATAACGGAAAAGCGGTGGTAGACAATTTAAGCCTATCCGTCAAAACCGGTATGGTATTCGGCCTTCTCGGTGCAAACGGCGCCGGGAAAAGTACGACAATCGAATGTATTCTGGGTACGAAACAGGCCGATTCCGGAGAAGTTTCGGTTTTGGGGTACCATGCGAAAAAGGACCGCAGGAAGCTGTTCCAGGAAGTAGGCGTTCAGTTTCAGGAGGGGGATTACCAGCCGGAGATTAAGGTGTTTGAGCTTTGCGAAGAAATTGAATGCCTGTATAAAAACCCTGCAGACTGGAGGCAGCTTTGCGAACGCTTTGGAATTGGAGACAAGCTGAAGAATGCGGTAAAGAGCCTGTCGGGAGGAGAGCGCCAGCGGTTGTTTATTGTGCTGGCTCTGATACCGAATCCCAAACTGGTCTTTCTGGATGAACTGACTACGGGCTTGGACGCCAGGGCGCGCCGCACGGTCTGGAAGATCCTCGAAGATTTGAAGAAACAGGGCCTGACTATTTTTCTGACTTCTCATTTTATGGATGAAGTGGAAGCCCTCTGTGATGAAATCTGCATTTTGAAAAAGTGGGAACCCGTATTTTACGGGACTGTGGAACAGGCAAAATCCGAGAGCGGCTGTGAGAAGTTCGAGGACGCATACTTAAAATATTCGGATGACGAGGAGGGAATCGGCGCATGAGAACCTTTACAAAGCTTTTGAAGACAGAACTGAAACTGAATATCCGGAATATGAACATGGTAATCTTCGCAATCATCATGCCGATAGTTGTGCTGGTCGTCCTTGGCTTCATCTATCAGGCAAAGCCGGCATTTGAAGGCGCGGGCTATACATTTCTGGAGCAGTCCATGAGTGCGGTATGTACCATCTCCATTTGTGCGTGCGGCCTGATGGGATTGCCGTTGGTGGTGTCCGGGTACAGGGAGCGCAAGATTCTGAAACGCTTCCGTGTTACGCCGATCAGCCCGGTGATGCTGCTGGGCGTGGAGTTTACCATCTATGTGCTGTACGCACTCGTTTCCATGGTTTTGCTCTTTCCCATTGCTGCGCTGTTCTGGGGAGTAACACTCCACGGGAGCTGGCTGGCGTTTATCGGAAGCTGGATTCTGACAATGGTTTCCACTCTGAGTATCGGTATGGTGGTGGGCGGTATTGCGAAAAACGAGAAAATGGCAAGCGTGATTGCCAGTGCGCTGTACTTCCCTATGCTGATATTTTCCGGGGCAACGCTTCCTTTCGAGGTCATGCCGGGGGTTATGCAGAAAATTGTTTCTCTGTTCCCGCTGACCCAGGGAATCCAGCTTATGAAAGCAACCTCTTTGGGGCAGTTGGTAGAGCATATCTGGATTCCGGTTGTGGTTATGATGGCTGTTACCGTGATTTGTACAGGTGTTGCAGTCAAATGCTTTAAGTGGGAATAGCAAAAAATAAAGAATGAATTTTACCGGAAAAAAGTACGCTGCCAGATTCCGGATTGAGATGTCGTTTTCCGCGGAGCAGATAGCGGATATGCTGGGAGAGTATGAGCAGGATCGGCGTACTGGAATGGAAGTGGACGCAGTGGCTGAGGAAATCTATCGCTATACATCGGGATATCCATATCTGGTTTCCGCAATCTGTAAGATATTGGATGAGGATCTGCCGGAAGAAAGGGGCTTTCAAGATGCCGGAAGGACATGGTCCAGAGAAGGAATCGCGGAAGCCGTGAAGAGGCTGCTGCGGGAAAGGATGCCCCTGTTCGACAGCCTGATACGGCAGATTGATGAATATCCTGATATGAAGCAGATGCTGCAGGCGATTTTATTCCAAGGGAGACAGATAGCATATAACCCTGACGCGAAAGATATAGAGCTGGCGACGATGTTCGGCTATGTTGTGGACAGGGATGGGCGCGTACAGATAGCGAATCGGATTTTTGAAATGCGCCTGTATAATTTTTTCCTGTCGGAGGCTGAACTGACAAGTGCAAAAATGATTGTAGAAGCGGTGGTCTGAAGAGAGGAAAGCTTTTTGCTGCGCGGGATGTCGCCCTTGCTCAGGCAGAGCGGCATCCCGCGCAGCTTTCAGTTTTCAGAGACGAGGTCAGGGGGCACTGTTCAGCAGATGCCCGGAATAAGCTCCGCCAGCCTCTCGGCCAGCAGCCTGTGGCTGTCCAGGCTTAAGTGCATATAGTCATAGGGATACATTCCCATGCCGGGAATGGAAGCGGCTTCCAGGAAATGGCAGCCCAGCCTCTCGGCCACGTCCCGGAAAAGGGGGATGATGGCCTGGGACTTTTCCACACAGTCTATGCCCATCTCTCCCTGAATCTGCGTCCCCTTATAGCCCTCCTCGATGGGAGGCGGCGCGATGACGAGGATATTGGCTTTGCCGCGCCAGGCCTCCGTGGTGTGGATGGCCTTCGTCACCAGCCGCTCCAGCCCCTTGGCGATGTTGGCCGGGGTGGCGGCGAAGCGCTGCTTCACGTCATTGGTGCCCAGCATGATGATGAGCAGATCTACGGGCTCATGGGTCATGAGACAGGGGTGGATGGCCGCAAAACCGCTGAGGCCTTCAAAGAGGGGATCCTCGAAGGAAGTGGTCCTGCCGCTCAGACCCTCCTCCCGGACCAGATAGGCCGGGCCCAGCAGGTCTGCCAGCAGACAGGGCCAGCGTTCCTTTTCCGTAAAACGGCCCATGGTGGCGGAGTTGTAACCGTGGGTATTGGAATCGCCGAAGCATACGATTGTTTTCGCTGTATTGTCCATATCTCTCCTTTACAGGCCGGATTCCTGCCTTTTGCGGCAGACCGGCAGTATATTCCGAACTCCCATGCATCCCAATGCTTCACATACGGCAGTCTCGCCGAACCGCAAGGCGGCACACCGCCCCGCGGTTTGGACTTCGCGATACGGAATGGCATAGGGATGTTTATAGTAATGACGGTAATGCCCGTAAGGACCCGTCAGTCCAGAGCCTGCGCGAAGCGCTTCGTGATGAGCTGGGGCCTTGTGATGATGGAACCCACCACCACGCTGAACGCGCCCAGGTCGATGACCCGCCTGACCTTCTCCGGCGTATCGATATTGCCCTCCGCGATGACGCGGTGCTTTGCGGAGGCGATAATCTTCCGCAGGATTTCAAAGTCGTTGGATTCGATTTTGTCCCCTTTGCTCTGCTCCGTATAACCCACAAGCGTAGTCCCGATGAAATCGAAGCCCAGCTCATCGGCGTGGAGGGCTTCCTCCACCGTGGAGCAGTCCGCCATCCACAATTGATCCGGATAGGTCTCCTTCAGCTGCCGGAAGAAATCGTCCAGGGTAAGCCCGCCGGGCCGCACAGAGCTGGTGGCGTCCAGGGCGATGATCTCCGGATTCACCTCCATCAGCTCCTGCACCTCCCGCATGGTGGGGGTTATGTATATCTTGCTGTCTTCATAATCCCTCTTTACGATGCCGATGACCGGAAGGTCCACCTGGGACTGGATTTCCCGGATGTCCTCCTTCGTGTTGGCCCGGATGCCCATAGCGCCGCCTTCCCTGGCCGCCAGCGCCATCCTGCCCATGATGAAGGAGGAGTGCAGGGGCTCGTGGGGGAGTGCCTGGCAGGATACGATCAGCTTGCCGTGCAGTTGCTCGATTTTCTTGTTTTCCATTTCAGATATGCTCCTTTCGATTTTTAATAAAAATCCTGATAAAGATTCTGTTAAAGATTCAGATAAGCTTTCCGCGCGCCTTCTGCAGCGCCCAGCATTCCCGCCAGATTGCCCAGCTCGGCGGGCACCACCTCCACGTTCAGGAAGGAGGGGATGAGCTGCTCCCGCAGCCGCAGCCGCACCTGGGAGATGACATATTCCTGTTCCATGACGCCGCCGCCCAGAATCACCAGGGAAGGGTTGAAGATATGGATGAGGCTGATGAGGCCATAGGTGATTTCGGCGATCCACCGATTCACCAGCACCCGCACCCCCTCGTCGTCCAGACGGGCAAAAATCTCCCGTCCGTTGTGAAGCTCCGGAAACCGGGAGCTGACGCTCTGCACCAAAGCGGTGGTGGAGGCGTACCTCTCATAGCAGCCGCTGAACATGTCCCGTCCGGAATCCCTGTCCTCGGGATGGATTACGATGCCGCCGAATTCCCCGGCGGAGAATCCGGCCCCCAGATAGACCTGACCGCCAATGACGATGGCGCCGCCCACGCCGGTCCCGTATGTAAGGCACAGGAAATTCGCGTGTCCCCGCCCGGCACCGTAACAGGCCTCCCCGGCGGCAGCGCTGTTCACATCGTTCTGGACGCTGACGGGCACATGGAATCTCGCCTCCAGGATCTCCCGAATGTTTGTCCCGGTATAGCCGGGGATGTTTTCGTTTGCGTATAAGATAGAACCTTGTTCCGTATCCACCTGACCGGCGCTGCTGATGCCGATGGCCTGGAAATCATGGTATCCGCTCAAAATGTCCTGTACGGTCTCCATGACATGAGCCCCGCCCAGACGGGCCTGGGTAGGAGTCTCCCGTATCTCATGGATCTCGCCCTTCTCCCAGATACCGGATTTGATACAGGTGCCGCCGATGTCCGCCACCGCGATTCGGATGTCATGTGTGTCTCCTGAAAATTTTTTCATTTCACCATCTTCCTTTTAGCATGTTTAAAACAAATATCGTCATATTCTTTTATATATCATGACAATAGAAATGTCAATAGTTTAGAAAGTATGTTAATATAATATTGACAAAGTGACTATTCAGATGTAACATATAATAAAAATATTGGGAAAATGCATAAAATATACGGGCCAAAAGAAGCTGTCGCCCGAAAAATCGATGTGAAACATATTTTCATACTTGGAAAATCGCATCTGCCGCCTGGAACCAGGAGGCAGATGGCGGAAAACATGGCAGGAATGGGGGGATAGAAAGCATGGGCAGTAGGATGACATTTCCCATGTCCAATAGGATATGGGTCTTCACTGGAGGGGCCCACGGAGCGGGAGGCTTTTCGGAGAACCGGGGCTTCCGCAACATGGCGGGGCTGTTCGAGGAAGTGGTGCGCTGGGATATGTGCGGGGAGGAGCTGTCCGGAAGAGAGAATTTTGTCTTCAATACGGCCAGGGCCGGATACTGTGTGGACGACATCCTGCGGGAGTTCCAGGGAAGGGTGGCAGACTACCGTCCCTTCGCGGTGGTCTATGTCTCCGGTGAGGAGGACAGGAAGCTCTCCCCAGATGCGCTCCGCAGGGGGCTTGCCGACCTGAGACGGAAGACGGAGGCCATTGGGGCACAGCTGATAGAGCTTCCGGCGGCGGAGGGAGAGCCAGATCCCCTGAGGGAGGCGAACTGGCTGCTGGAGACCATAGGCGCGGATTTGTCGAAGGTGTCGGCCGGGGACGAAGGGCTCCTGACCCTGGCGCCTGCCACAGAGACATTCGCGTCCAGCGGAAAGCTTGTGCTGAAGGCAGAGCCCATGAAATGGCTTTTCCTGGGGGACAGCATCACCCACGGCGCATGGCATACCTATGGCTATGACAGTGTGGCGCAGCTTTGGGAGAAGTACATACGGGAGGACTGGGGGCGCAGGGACGACACGGTCATCAATACCGGCGTGTCGGGAGCCACGGCGAAGGAGTTCCTGGAGAGGCTGGACGTGCGCTATGAGCCCTATGCGGGCGCGGACGTGGTGGTCATCATGTTCGGCACCAATGACTGCTGTTTCCCGGGTGTGATAGACAGGGCCCTGTTCAGGAAGCAGTTGTGCGAAATCGTGGATATGGTACGGGCCCACGGCAGCCAGGCCGTCCTGCGCGCCCCGCAGCCCCAGAGGGAGGACGCGGGGGAGCGCGCTACGGCAATCGTACCCTTCGTCCAGGCGGTGCGGGAGGTGGCCCGGGAGAAGGAAGTGCCGCTGGTAGATCATTTTCAGAATTTCACCGCGCTGCAGCAGAAATGCCCGAAGGCCTTCCTGGGCCGTATGAGCGACGCCGTCCATCCCAACGCCCAGGGACATTACCGGATGTTCCGGGAGATGGCATATGCATTGGATATGGTTCTGGAAGATTCCATGGTATCGCTGGACTATCCTGTTTCGGCAGAAAGCTGACAAAGCAGGACTCAATGCTTTGAGCTTTTAGGCATTGTGCATAATCCATAAAATTGACCTATCAAATTTGGCAGTAATTTACAAAAATTAAATATTTGAAAAGAATTTTCATTTTCTTTATTGAAATTTTATAAACTTCAAAGTATAATGACTTTACTATAAACCGCCGCCAATCAAAAAGTCTGTATCGGCCAGGGTCGGAACGAAGGGCAGTCATTTTGAAGCGTGGAGGATTTATAAAAATGGGGTCTTAACCAAATAACCAAAAGGAGGGAATCCAATGAAACAAGACGCTTCAAAAAAACGAAACGAGCGCATGAAACAGATGAGGCGATACCTGCCGTTCTACTTTTTTGCGCTTCCGGCGATCGTCCTTCTGATTCTGTTCAGCTATATGCCCATGCCGGGAATCGCTATCGCGTTTAAGGATTTCAAGATGGCGCGTGGAATCTGGGGGAGCGACTGGATCGGCTTCAAGCAGTTCCAGAAGGTGTTCACCGATCCGAACTTTTCCAGGGTGCTGCTGAACACGATAAAGATCAGCCTGCTGTCGCTGATCACATCCTTCCCGGTCACCATCGCATTCACCCTGATGGTGAACGAGCTGATGAACCTGAAGTTCAAGAAGGTCGTGCAGACGATCACCTACATGCCGCACTTCCTGTCCTGGGTCGTGGTGGGCACCTTCGTCTACCAGATGCTGTCCCCGACCAACGGCATCGTGAACGCGGTTCTGGTGGGGCTGGGTATTTTTGAGAAGCCGCTGTATTTCATGGTACAGCAGAAGATGTTCATCCCAATCTACCTGATCGTGAACCTGTGGAAGAGTACAGGATACAGCATCGTCATCTACCTGGCGACGATTTCCGGCATCGATACCCAGCTCTACGATGCGGTCATGATTGACGGAGCCAACCGTTTCCAGAAGATTCTCTATGTGACGCTGCCGGCCATGATGCCCACGATGTGCACCATGCTGATCCTCAGCATCGGCAGCCTGATCAGCGTAGGATTCGATCCGATTTTCAACCTGTATAATGATGCGGTATATTCCACGTCCGACGTCATTTCCACATTCGTATACCGGAAGGGTCTTATAGAGAGCCAGTATGCGTTCTCCACGGCGGTGGGCCTGTTCCAGAACGTGGTCAGCCTGTTGCTGGTGATGCTCGCCAACTGGTTCGCGCGCAAGGCGAATCCGGAATACAGGATTATATAGCAGGAAGATAGGAAGGAGGAAATGAAAATGGCAAAGAAGAATAAAGAAGAGCAGTATAAGCCGCAGAAGATGCAGCAGTCGGTCTACAGCAAGGCGTTCGATGTCTTCAATATCGTGTTCATGATTCTGTTCTGCATCACGATTCTCATACCCTTTTGGGACATGATCGTGCGCTCCTTTTCCAGAGCCCAGGACATCTCTTTCATGCATGTGAACTTTTTCCCGAAGGTATGGTCGTTTGAAGCCTACGCCTACTGCTTCAAGGATTCCGAGATTCTGAACGCCATGCTGATATCGGTGGCCAGGACGGTGCTGGGGACCGCTTTCCACATCGTAGTCACCTGTCTGGCGGCCTATACGCTGACCAGGGACCAGATGCCCTACAGGCGCCTCATCACGGGCATCCTGCTGATACCGATGTTCTTCTCGGGCGGCCTGATTCCTACATATATCAATATGAGGAATCTCCATCTGACGAACAATTTCCTTGTGTACATACTGCCCGGAGGCTTTTCGATTTACAACTGTATCATCATCCGCAACTATTTCTTCTCCATCGACAAGGGGATGGAGGAGGCGGCCAACATTGACGGCGCTTCCCCGCTGCAGGTGTTCGTCCGCATCATCATGCCGCTTTCCAAGCCTGTGCTGGCGACGGTCTCCCTGTGGCAGATCGTGGGCCAGTGGAACGCCTGGTTCGACAATATGATCTACACCCGCAGCGTGCCGGAACTGACCACCCTGCAGTACCTGCTGCGCAGGATGCTGGACACCATGCAGAAAAAGGACGCCCAGAACCTGATAGATGTGGCCGGAAGCAATATGGACATCAACCCGGAGACGGTCAAGGCCGCCACCACGGTAATCGTGGTGCTTCCAATCATCATGGTATACCCGTTCCTGCAGAAATATTTCGTGAAGGGTATCATGGTGGGAGCCGTGAAGGGCTGATGCAGGCATATGGCTGATATGATTGAATCGGACGGAAAACCCGTCCGCCGCAGAAAGGAGAGTAGGATATGACAGACGGAATGCGGTATCAGAATCTCGGCGTCGTCGCAGCGGAGCTGCCGCCGTCGGCAGGCAATCCGCGGAACAGCGAGGGGACTTTTCTGGAGCTTGCGGACGGAGAGCTGATTTTCGTGTACAGCAGGTTCAAGGGGGATTCGCCCAATGACCATGCGTTTGCGGATTTGGCCCTGATGCGCTCCGTTGACGGAGGCTTAACCTGGACGGACGAGGGCGTGATATTGACATGCGAGGGAGAGGGCGGCGTGAACATGATGTCGCCGGGCCTGCTCATGATGGAGGACGGGCAGCCGGGGCTGTTCTATCTGGTGCGCATCACCTACGCCGTAACCAAGGTATTCCTGCGCCGTTCCCCGGACGGCGGCCGGACCTGGGGCGAGAGGACCGTGTGCACGGAACAGGAAGATTTCTTTGTCCTCAACAATGACCGGATCGTGCGCCTGGCCAGCGGCAGGATTATGGTGCCTGTGGCAAGCCACCGCTCCTGGGGAGGGGACGGGCGCATGGACGGCAACGCCAGGGCGATGTTCTTCTATTCGGACGACGACGGGCGGACGTGGGCCTGCTCCCGCTCCAGATGCTCGCTTCCCTGGGCCAATACGGCTTCGGGGCTGCAGGAGCCGGGGCTCGTGGAGCTGGCTCCGGGAATCCTCTGGGCATGGGCCAGGACCGATTTGTTCGTGCAGTATGAGATGTTCTCCATGGACAATGGGGAGACCTGGACGGCCAGCCAGCCCTCCCGGTTCAGCTCACCCTGCAGCCCTTTGAGCATGAAGCGGGACGGGAACGGGACGCTGTACGCAGTGTGGAACCCCGTTCCGGAGTATAACGGGCGCGCGAAGTCGGATCGTGCCTTTTTGGGAGGCCGGACGCCCATGGTCATCGCGTCCAGCGCGGACAATGGGAAGAGTTTTTCCGTGCCTGTGGCCTTTGAGACGGACGAAGCCAGCGGATATTGCTACTGCGCCATGTATTTCACGAAGGACGCGCTGCTGCTGGGATATTGCGCGGGAAGCGAGGCGGACGGGAGCTGCCTGGTCAGGACCCGCGTCAGGCGTGTGGAACGGCGGGAACTGGAAGGGATTTGAACTTTCCGGTCTCAGCCTTGCCATAAAACAAAAATCCAATAAGGAGGAATTGGTATGAAGAGTAAGAAAGTAATTAGTCTGTTGCTGGCAGGCCTGCTGACAGCCGGGATGATGTCCGGCTGCGGCGACCAGGCCGGAAACGATGCATCAGGGGGGGCGGATTCCAAGGAAGACGCCCCGGCTGAGACGAAAGAGGAAGACGCATCGGCTGAGGAAGATGCGGCCGGGGAAGACGCAGAGACACCGGCAGACGATGCCGTCGCGGACGACGACATCCCGGCCCCCGATCCCAACGAGCGCTACGAAATCACCTATACGGGGTACTGGAGCGACTCCACCTATGAGGACGGCAGCTACTGCGAGACCATGCTGGAGGATGCCCTGGACTGCGACATCACAGTCGTCAAGCAGGAGGGAAATGACGCGCTGAACGTTATGCTGGCATCCGGTGAAATGCCCGACTGCGCAACGCTCTCCGGCAAAACCAGTGCCTGGATGTACGAGCAGGAGCTGGTGCGCACCATCCCCAGAAACATGGTGGAGAAGTACTGCCCCAGCCTGATTAAGAACTATGACGAGAACCCGCTGCTGTACGCGCAGACCCTGAACCCGGAGAACGACCAGGAGTTCAACTACCTGACGGGCGTGACCTTCCAGTTCGTGGGCTATTACCTGAACTGCGACTACTATCGCTATGACTGGATCCAGAACCTGGGCATCGACCTGGGCGTGAACGTGGAGCAGGTCTCCGACAGGCTCTATGTGGCGGATGACGGCATTGAGCTGAGCAAGTTCATCGAAATCATCGATGCCTTCGTGAACCAGGATCCCGACGGCAACGGCGAGAACGACACTGTGGGCATCACAGGACAGAACCTGACCCACGGCCAGTATTTCAGCGCTTACGGCTTCCACAGCGGCGTCAACGAAGTGGACGGCAAGGCTGAAATGTACTATGTGCTTCCCGAATACAAAGAGTTCTTAAAGGGCTTCGCTGAGCTCAACGCCCGCGGCCTGGTGGATCCGGATATCATCCAGGGCAACCGCCAGCTCATGTGGGATAAGGTGAACAGCGGAAACGCCGGCTATTACATCGTCTCCACCAATGCGCTGCAGTCATCCTGGGCTCTGGACCGCCCGCCCCTGCAGCTGCTGGAGAGGATTCCCGAGGCTACCATCCTGGCCACCCCTGGAATCAAGCCTGACGGCGGCACAGTGCAGTCCCTGGTGAATCCGTCTCCCGCCTATGAGAATTTCTTCGTCAGGGCGGACATCGATGATCAGAAGCTCGCCAAGATTCTGCAGTTCGTGGAGCTGGCCTGGTTCGGCGGCGGCGACAAGGATTTCCATGCGTCCATGATCTACGGCGAGAAGGATGTAGACTGGAAGTGGAATGACGAGGGGACAGCTCCTGTGAAAATCAACAACCTGGCGAACGGCGAGAGGGGAACCTGGACGTTCGGTCAGCTGGGCCAGGATGCGGACATAAGCGGCTGGATTGCGGACGATCCGCTGTTCAATGCAGGCAATAAGTACTGGACCGGTCCCGACGGCTCCTGGATGAAGTTCCAGCATCCGGAGTACAAAGCGGACATTTCCAATGTGACAGACCTCGCCACCATCAATGCGGAGGTTTCCGGAGACATCAACGCCTATGTGGGCGAGTACCGCACGCAGGTCTTCCTGGGGCAGAAGGATTTGGACTCCACCTGGGATGAGTATCTGGCGGAGCTTGAGCGCCTGGGCTACAGCAGACTGATGGGCGAATACGAGAAGCTGGATCCTCTTCAGGACATCATTGCCAGCTATGGAAACTAACGAGAATTGTGAATACATCTGACGCCAGGGTCTGGCTCTGACGGGCAGATGGCCGAAGGTCTGGCCATGGGGCCGATGGAGGCATAGAACCTATGTTGAGTCCCTGACAGATTTCCGTTTTGTCAGGGACTTTTCATTGGTTTCCGTTTTGCCGGCCGATTCACTGCGGCAGGGCAGAGGAAAGACAGCCCGTAAAGAAAGGAGAGACCTATATGAATTATGTAAAGCAGGGAGAACTGGGAGTGGTGACGGCCAGCATAGGCCCGAAGGAGGACAACCCCAGAAACAGCGAAGGGACATTCCTGGAGCTCCAGGACGGTGAGATCATATTCGTGTACAGCCGGTTCAGGGGGGACAGCAGCCACGATGAAGCCTTTGCGGATCTGAGCCTTATCCGCTCCACGGACGGGGGCAGGACCTGGGGCGAGGATGAGATCATCCTGACCTATCAGGGGGAGGACGGCGTCAACATGATGTCGCCGGCGCTGCTGATGATGAACAATGGCGACGTGGGCCTGTTCTACCTGGTCAGGCTTACCTACAAGCGCACACAGATTTTCCTGCGCCGTTCCTCCGACAAGGGGAAGACCTGGGGGGAGAGAGTGGTGTGCACGCCCCAGGAAGACTTCTTTGTAATGAACAATGACAGGGTGGTAAGGCTTGCAAGCGGCAGGATCATCGTACCCGTGGCCAGCCACCGCACCGGGGATAATTATATGGACGGCCGTTCCCTGGCCATGTTCTTCTACTCGGACGATGATGGAGCCACCTGGAAATGTGCCAGAGACAAATGCGCCATGCCTTATTCATCCTTCTGCTACTCCGGCCTTCAGGAGCCTGGGGTGCTGGAGCTGGCGCCAGGGATACTCTGGGGATGGGCCAGGACGGATCTGGGGAACCAGTATGAGATGTTCTCCATGGACGAAGGGGACAGCTGGACGGCATGCCAGCCCTCGCGCTTCACTTCGCCCAACAGTCCCCTGAGCATGCGGCGGGACAGCGACGGAACCATATACGCGGTGTGGAATCCGATTCCCATCTACAATGGCCGTTTCGAGGCCTGGGAGCCTGTCACGGGGGGGAGATTCCCTCTGGTAATCGCGGCCAGCCGTGACAACGGAAAGACATTCTCCCATCCCGCTATCGTCGAGGGAGACGAGACCAGGGGATACTGCTATACGGCGATCCTGTTTACGAAAGACGCCATGCTGCTGGCCTACTGCGCGGGAAATAAGGAGGACGGGCACTGCCTGACCAGGACCCGTATCCGGCGCATCGAGAAGAGTCAGCTCGAGGAGTTCTGTACAGGCGCATGGCTGAACCGCAGATGACATACACATAGGAAAGAACAGCAGTGGCTTCGGACATCGGACTCAGTCTGCCGCCGTGCCACAGGATTAACCGTTGCCATTTCAAGCCTTCCCGAAACAGAAGGCTTGAAATATACATGGATTATAACAGTTTTCTGGAGACGGCCTCTGAGACAGCCACCCGGCTGGCCAGGGTCTCCTGGGGGTTGTTGGAGCAGAAGGCCTGGAAGAGGCAGTCTATGAGCAGCAATTGTCCCATTTTAGCGCTCACGGAACCCGCGTGGATGGGATTTTCATTGTATCCGCAGACGAGCGTCACCTCCGCCAGCTCCGCGGCAGGGGAATTGGGGAAATGAGTGATCAGGATTATGGGGACGGAACGTTCCCTTGCCAGATTCAGCAGCTCCTGTACGTCCTTTGTGGAACCGGAATAGGAGAAGAACAGGATTACGTCCTCCGATGTAGCTAGGGCTGTATGGATAATCTGCAGATGGGAATCCGAGATGTGGACAAAATTCGGGGAGATAGTGGAAAACAGCGCAGACGTCTCCATGGCCATGACCATTCCGGCACCCTGGCCGAAACAGTACACATGCCGGGCGTTTGACAGCAGATCCACAGCACGGTTGAAGGAATCCGGACTGAGCTGTTCGATGGTTTCCCGGATGGACAGGACGTAAGAATCAAAAAGTTCCCTGCTGATAGTGCCCAGGGCATCATCTGTTTTTGGATGCTCGGCCATCGTCTCGCTGACCTGCTGCCTTTGGTTGAAGGAATAATCGGATTTTGCCAGGGCGATTTTCAGGTTGTTGTAGCCCAGAAGCCCCATCTTCTGGCAGAAACGGGTGATAGTGGCCTCCGATACGCCGCTGCTCTCTGCCAGCGAGTTGATGGACAGGTACTGCACTTCTGTGGAATTCGCGAAGATATATCCGGCCAGCTTCTTTTCGGAGCGGGTAAGCGTGCTGTAGCGTTCTGTCAGGGAATCGAGGAAGGATCCGGCCATATTTGTTCTCTCCTTATTATATAGATGTAAAATAATCATAAATACTGTTTTCAAATGTTGTCTAAATGAATATAAGCCATTATAATATATGTTGTCGGAAAAAGCAACCGGAAAGAAAGAAGGTAGAAAATGGAGAAAAGCAAAGCAAAGTATCAGGGAATCATCCCGGCGTTCTACGCGTGTTATGACAAAGAAGGCCGGGTAAGCGCCGAAAAAGTGGAAGAGCTGACGGCACACTTGGTGGAGAAGGGCGTGAAGGGGCTCTACGTGGGGGGATCCTCAGGGGAATGCATCTACCAGGACGTGGAGGAGCGGAAGCTGACGCTGGAGCATGTGATGAAAGCTGCTGCAGGGAAGCTGACCGTCATCGCCCATGTGGCCTGCAACAATACCAGGGACAGCCGTGAGCTGGCCGCCCACGCGGAGGGCCTGGGCGTGGACGCGATAGCCGCCATACCGCCTATTTATTTCCATCTGCCCGAGTATGCCATCGCGCAGTACTGGAACGACATCTCCGACGCGGCTCCCAACACGGATTTCGTGATCTACAATATCCCCCAGCTGGCGGGCGTGGCCCTGACGCTGCCCCTGTTTAAGGAGATGAAGAAGAATCCGAGGGTGAGGGCCGTGAAGAACAGCTCCGTGCCGGTGACGGATATCCAGACCTTCCGTATGGAGGGAGGAGACGATTTTGTCGTCTTCAATGGGCCTGACGAGCAGCTGGTCTCCGGGCTGGCCATGGGGGCGGACGGAGGAATCGGCGGCACATACGGCGTCATGCCGGAGCTTTACATGAAGATCATGGAGCGCTACCAGGCGGGCGACATGAAGACTGCCATGGAGGTCCAGGACGAGGCCACAGCCATCATCTATGCTATGTGCGGCTGCCACGGCAATCTGTATGCCGTGATGAAGGAAATCCTGAAGATCAGGACAGGAATCGACATCGGAACGGTGCGCAGGCCCATGCCCTGTCTGGTGCCCGAGGACATGCCCCAGGTGGAGAAGTGCGCGGGGATGATTGACGCGGCCATAAAGAAATATTGCTGATCGGATTTAGAAGATTCCTATTTATATATTGAAAGATTTCCCGTCTCTGACAGAATTTATGGCCCTGTCAGAGACGGGCTTTTTTTGATAAAAGACAGTTGCAATCCGCCCTATGTCTATGTTACCATAGATGCAGACAGATGCCTGGCAGCGTTATGTAGTCGGGCTCCATGTCAAGAAATCACAGCGAGGGGAAGGCCATAGGACGAATCGGCGGGCCCCTGAAAGGAGGCATACACAGCATGAGCAGCATGAGAGGAATCGACACCCCCGTCCGCCAGCGCAGGAGACGGGTATTCAGGGAAGTGGCGAACCTGGCGTACAATTCGACGAACCTGAAGGACGACATGGAGGCGCTCCCCTATAAAATAGTGGACTATGAAGAGCCCTTATACTGGGAGAGCGTGTACCGGGACAGGGCCATCATCCGGGAGCGCATCCGCCTGGCCATGGGCATGAGCCTGCGCCCGGAGAACAGGGAGCATCCCGGCCATCTGACCCAGGGGCTGGAGGAGAGCGACATCGATGAGAAATACTATGAACCGCCCCTGATGCAGGTCATCCCTTCCGCCTGCAACGCCTGTCCGGAGAACCATTATGAAGTCACCAGCTCCTGTATGGGCTGCGTGGCCCATCCCTGCCACAGCGTATGCCCCAAAGGGGCCATCTCCATGGTGGACGGCAAGTCCGTGATTGACCAGGAGAAATGCATCAAATGCGGAAAGTGCAAGGAAGTATGCCCCTATGACGCCATCTGCCACAAGGAGCGCCCCTGCAAGGCGGCCTGCGGCGTGGACGCGATCAAATCCGACCGGTTCGGCAGGGCTTACATAGACAATGACAGATGCGTGTCCTGCGGGATGTGCATGGTCAGCTGCCCCTTCGGGGCCATAGCGGACAAGTCCCAGATATTCCAGCTGATCCGCGCCATGCAGTCGGGCAGGGAGATCATCGCCCAGGTGGCCCCGGCTTTCGCGGGACAGTTCGGGCCGAAGGTCACGCCGGAGATGTTCAAGACGGCTCTGAAGGAGCTTGGCTTCGCGGATGTGTACGAGACGGCCATCGGCGCGGACTTGGGCTGCATGGCGGAGGCGGAGCATTACGTGAACGAGGTGGCCACAGGGAAGCAGAGCTTCGCCCTGACCTCCTGCTGTCCCTCCTGGTCCGTGATGGCCAAGCACCTCTTCCCGGAGACCATCGACAAGATCAGCAACGAGCTGACCCCCATGGTGGCCACGGCCAGGATCATCAAGCGGGAGCACCCGGACGCACAGGTGGTGTTCATCGGCCCCTGCGCCTCCAAGAAGCTGGAGGCCAGCCGCAGGACGATCCGCTCGGACGTGGACTTCGTCATCACTTTTGAGGAATTGACAGGGATGTTCGAGGCCAGGGGCATCCTCTTAGAGGAGATAAAGGCCATGGACGAGATGGAGGACGCCACCGGAGCGGGCCGGGGCTACGGCGTGGCAGGCGGCGTGGCGGGTGCCATCGAGGAGTGCATCAAGACCTATTACCCCGGCACCGAAGTGAAGATAGAGCACGCGGAGGGCCTGACGGAGTGCAAGAAGATGCTCCTTCTGGCCAAGGCCGGGCGGAAGAACGGCTGCCTGATAGAGGGCATGGCCTGTCCCGGAGGCTGCGTGGCCGGAGCCGGGACGAACATCGCCATCCCTCAGGCCATGAAGGAAGTGGCAAAGTTCAAGGCCCAGGCCCGGGAGACGGTGCCACGGGAGACGGATGCCTGAGAAGCCGGAGAAGGTTAAGTGCCTGAAAAGTTCAAGAAAATGGATCCCATGCCTGAAAGCAGACAGGCATGGGATTTTCTTTTGGGCAGTATTCACAAAAGACAGACGATGAAAATGCCGATACATAAGCTGTTCGGATGCTGAATGGACAAGTTCCGTACTTTATTTGCAATGAACAGGGGAGTCACGGAAGATTAGATTGAGTTTCAAAGCCACTGTCATGACAGTGGCTTTGTTATTGCCATGGCCGTAAATCTAATTGGCGCCCGGCATAAAATTATGGTTGTGTTACAGACAGTATTTAGGTATAATGTTAAAAGCAAAGAAAACAAAGGAATCGGCATGGCAGAAGGAAGAAGGCAGGAGGAGAGAACGTGTCAGAGAAGAAGATACTGCTAGGCAATGAGGCCATAGCGAGAGGAGCCTACGAGGCGGGGGTGAAGGTGTCCGCGGCCTATCCGGGCACGCCCAGCACGGAGATCAGCGAGGCAATCGCGAAATACGAGGAGGTCTACGCGGAGTGGTCCCCCAATGAGAAGGTGGCGGCGGAGGTGGCCATCGGCGCCTCCATCGCCGGAGCCAGGTCCATGTGCTCCATGAAGCATGTGGGGGTGAACGTGGCGGCGGATCCGCTGTTCACGGCTGCCTACGCGGGCGTGGGAGGCGGCATGGTGGTAGTGGCGGCGGACGACCCGGGCATGTACAGCTCCCAGAACGAGCAGGACAGCCGGATGGTGGCCAGGGCGGCCATGATCCCCGTGCTGGAGCCCTCGGACAGCGCCGAGGCGAAAGCTTTCACGAAATTGGCCTTCGACTTGAGCGAAGCCTACGATACGCCTGTGATGGTGCGCTCCACCACCAGGCTTTCTCACTCCCAGGGCATCGTGGAGCTGGAGGAGCGCAGGGAGAAGGAGTGCGTTCCCTATGAGAGGAATACCGCGAAATACGTCATGATGCCGGGCAATGCCATCAAGCGCCATGTAGTGGTGGAGGCGCGGATGAAGAAGCTGGCGGAGGACGCCTGTGCCATGTCCGTGAACCGGGCGGAGTACAGGGACACGGCCGTGGGATTCATCACGGGCGGAATTCCGTATCAGTATGTACGGGAGGCCATGCCAGAGGCAAGCGTGCTGAAACTGGGCCTGGTACATCCCCTGCCCAGGAAGCTGATCGAAGAGTTCGCCTCAAAAGTGGAGAAGCTGTACATATTCGAGGAGCTGGAGCCTGTGATCGAGGAGCAGGTGAAGTCCTGGGGCATTCTGAAAGCCGTGGGCAAGGAGATCTTCACGGTCCAGGGAGAGTACAGCGCAAATATGATCAGACAGCGGGTGCCGGAGTGCGGAAGCCGGTCCGATTCCGGTGCGGCGGGACAGGCGGTGTCTGGGGCGGCGTCCGAAAAGGCGGCATCCGGGGAGACCGCTCCCGAATCGGGGATGTCCGGGCAGCGCTCCATGGCCCCGGCAAGCGTCCCGGCCAGGCCGCCCATCCTCTGCCCGGGCTGTCCCCACAGGAGCGTATACTCCGTGCTGAACCGTTTAAAGATACACGCTGCCGGAGACATCGGCTGCTATACCCTGGGGGCGGTGGCCCCTCTGAGCGTGGTGGACACCACCATCTGCATGGGTTCCAGCATCAGCACCCTCCACGGCATGGAGAAGGCCAGGGGGAAGGAGTACATCCGCGACTGGGTGGCCGTCATCGGGGATTCTACGTTCATGCACACAGGCATCAACTCCCTGATGAACATGGTCTACAACCAGTCCTGCGGCACGGTGGTGATCCTGGACAATTCCACCACCGGCATGACAGGCCATCAGGACCATGCCGCCACGGGGAAGACTCTGAAGGGAGAGGTGGTCCCGGCCATCGACATCTTGAGCCTGTGCCGTTCCCTTGGCATCGAACATGTGTATGAGATCAGCGCCTTCGACCTGGAGGGGCTGGAGGAGGCCTTCCGGCGGGAGACGAAGCGGGACGCGGTATCCGTGATTGTCACCAAAGCGCCCTGCGTGCTGCTCAAAGGGGTCACCTTCCCGAATAAGTGCGTCCCCATTCCGGAGAAGTGCAGGAAATGCGGCGCCTGTCTGCGGCCCGGCTGTCCTGCGCTGACGAAGAATGAGGACGGAACCATATCCATCGACGAGACCATGTGCAACGGCTGCGGGCTGTGCGCGAAGCTGTGCAGGCTCGATGCTATAGAAGTGCGGCCGCGCTGAGGAAAAGCGGGATTCGCGGATCCGGCTCCCGGGCGCAGCAGCGGGAGCAGGCCGGTTGTGCGCTGGCAGGCCCGGGAAATTATGGCGTGAGGGCCCGGGAGGCATGGTTCGGCGCAGGCCGACAGAGCGGGAAAGCAGAATGTGAGGATGACGAAAATGGGTGTAAAAAACATTATGATAGTAGGCGTTGGCGGGCAGGGGACTCTGCTCACCAGCAGGATTTTAGGGAATCTGGCGATTCATGCCGGATTCGACGTAAAGCTGTCGGAAGTCCACGGCATGGCCCAGAGGGGAGGCAGCGTGGTGACCTTCGTCAGGTACGGGGAGGAAGTGGCGGAGCCCATCGTGGAGGAGGGCTGCGCGGACGTGCTGATCGCCTTCGAGAAGCTGGAGGCCCTGCGCTATCTGCACTTCCTGAAGGAAGACGGCGTAGTAATCGTCAATGACTGGCGCATCGACCCCATCACGGTGGTGACGGGAGCGGCACAGTATCCGGAGGGGATACTGGATACCCTGAAAGCCGCCAGGAAGACCGTGGTGGTGGAGGCCACGAAGCAGGCGGTGGAGATGGGCGCGCCTAAGGCGTTCAATGTAATCGTCCTGGGGGCCGCCGCCAGATATATGGGATTCGAGAAGGAGGACTGGCACCATGTCATCGAGACGACGGTTCCGCCCAGGACCGTAGAGGTGAACCTGAAGGCATTCGAGGCCGGATACCAATGAAGGAGGGCGTTCATCGAACAAGGACAAAGGCGTTCCCTGGAACAGCCCTGGAAATGCCTGAGACAGCCCGAAAATGATTCATTCGGTTTTGCGAAAAAAATATATGCGGTCTTACGGGAGGATTGGGAGGGCCGGGCATATACATAGAGGAGGACGACAGACATGTACACAATCCGCAGGATAAACAGTGATGAAGTGGAAGAGGCCCTGGCTCTGGCGCTGGAGGTCTTTATGGAGTTCGAAGCCCCGGACTATAAGCCGGAAGGGGTCGAGACTTTTCGGAGCCTGGTCCAGAGCGAGGCGTTCATAGCCAAGCGGAAAACAGGCGTCTCCCCTGTATATGCGGCCTTTGACAAAGATAAGATGATTGGCATCATGGGCATGCGCCCCAACAGGACGCATATCAACCTGGCTTTTGTCAGAAAGGAATACCACAGACAGGGAGTGGGCACCGCGCTGTTCCGATATCTGCTTGAGGATATCGCAAAGGACAGTCCCGCGCCCCGGGAGATTACGGTGAACTCCTCGCCCTACGGCAGGCCCTTTTATCGCCATATCGGATTCGAGGCGCTGTCGGAGGAGCAGGAGAGCGACGGAATCAGGTTCACGCCCATGAAATACACGATTGCGTAAGGAAATACCAAGATAATGGCCTGCCGGGAGCGGGCATGGAGGTGCGTATCATATGATTTGGAATGAGACAAAAGAGTGCATGAGCAGGGACGAGATGCAGGCCCTGCAGGGAGCGCGGCTGGTGAAGCTGGTGGACAGGGTCTACCATAATGTGGAGTACTACCGCAAGAAGATGCAGGCCATCGGCCTGGAGCCGGGGGACATCCGTGGGCTGGAGGATCTGACCAGGCTTCCCTTCACCACCAAGGACGATTTGCGGGACACCTATCCCTTCGGGATGTTCGCCGTGCCGAACTCCCAGATCGTGCGCATCCATGCCTCCAGCGGCACCACGGGAAAGGCCACAGTGGTGGGCTATACCAGAAGGGACATCGATGTGTGGAGCGAGTGCGTGGCCCGCTGCATCACCATGGCCGGCCTGGGCAGAGAGGACATCATCCAGGTGGCCTACGGCTATGGCCTGTTCACCGGAGGGCTGGGCGGCCATTACGGCGCGGAGAAGATGGGCGCTACGGTAGTGCCCATGTCCACAGGCAACACGAAGAAGCTGATTACCATGATGATCGACTTCGGCGTTACCGGGCTTCTGTGTACGCCCTCCTATCTGATGCATATCGCGGAGACCATCGAGGAGATGGGCGTCCGGGACAAGATCAAGCTGAAGGCATCCCTGAACGGGGCGGAGCCCTGGACGGAGAAGATGCGGGACAAGATTGAGGAAAAGCTGGGCATCCATGCCCATGACATCTATGGCCTCAGCGAGATCATGGGGCCGGGGGTGGCCACGGACTGCCGGTTCCACACAGGATTACATATCCACGAGGACCATTTCCTGCCGGAAATCGTGGACAGGGAGACTTTCCGGCCTGTGGCGGACGGCGTCACCGGAGAGCTGGTGATCTCCACCCTGACCAAGGAGGGAATCCCTCTGATTCGCTACCGCACCAAGGATCTGACCAGCATGGACCGCAGCCCCTGTGAGTGCGGCAGGACCACGGCCAGGATCGCCAGGTTCACGGGCAGAAGCGACGACATGCTGATCATCCGCGGCGTGAACGTGTTCCCGTCCCAGATCGAGGCGGCGCTTCTGGAGATGGGCGGCACAACGGCCCATTACCTGATGATTGTGGACAGGGTGAACAACCTAGATACCCTGGAGGTACAGGTAGAGGTGGAGGAGCATTTCTTCTCGGATGAGATCAGGGCCCTGGAGAACCTGGCCAGGAAGATCGAGCATGTGATCCAGCAGGCCATCGGCCTGGCGGTGAAGGTGAAGCTGGTGGAGCCCAAGTCTCTGGAGCGCAGCATGGGCAAATCCGTGCATGTAATCGACAGGCGGAAGATGGATTGACGTTGTGACGGATCGTGAGAAAGTGAGGGAAGGATATGTTTGTAAAACAGTTATCGGTCTTTATGGAGAACCGTGAGGGCAGGCTGGAGAAGGCCACGGAGATACTGAAGGAGCATGGCATCAACATCTGTGCGCTGAGCATGGCGGATACCATGGAGTACGGCATGCTGCGCATGGTTGTGTCGAATCCGGAGCTGGCGAAATCCGCGCTTCGGGAGAGCGGCTTTTCCGCCATGCTGACGGATGTGCTGGCGGTGCGGCTGGAGGATCAGGTGGGCGAGCTCCACAGCCTGACCCTCATCCTGTGCGCAAAAGGGCTGAATATCGAATATATGTATTCCTTGGTATCGGGAGAGCGGAAAGCGATAATCGTAAAAGCGTCAGACGCGCAGGCTGCCGCTGCGGCTGTCCTGGAAGGGGGACTTAAGCTGTACGGGAATGAGGAGCTCTGCGGATAGCGGAAGAGGAGCCTAAGATATGCCCAGAGCTAAATGAAAACAGCATCTCCCCATGTCCGGAGGCTGGGCGGGGTAGATGCGGAACTATAATAGGAGGTACTGCTATGAAACTTGGTATGAGCTGTTACTGTCTGGATCCCGCCATGGCCAGCGGCCAGATGACAGTGGACGATGTGGTGGACTACGCCGTGGCCCACGGGTGCGAGCATATCGAATTCGTGCCGTTCAGACTGGCCTTCGTGGCGCCGGAGAGGACGCTGGACTGGGAGCTGATCGACCATGTGCGGGAGAAGTGCAAATCCGCCGGAATCGAGATTTCCACTTATTCGGTGAACGCCGACCTTCTGAAGACCGACCCGGGGGAAGAGGCCGGGGAGATTGAGCGGGTGAAGCGGCACATCGACGCGGCCCAGGGGCTGGGGCTCTCCCGGATGCGCTTTGACGTGGCGTCCTTCCGTCGGCCCTTCTCCACCAACACCATCTACGATTTCAACCGGGAATTCCCCCAGATGGTGAGGAACGGCACGATCCTCTGCGATTACGCTGCCGAGAAGGGCATCACCATCGTCATGGAGAACCACGGCTTCTTCATCAACGGCTCGGAACGCATCCTGCGGCTGATCGAGGCCATTGACCGTCCGAACCTGAAGATGACGGTGGACGTGGGCAATTTCCTCTGCGTGGACGAGGATCCCGTGGCGGCCGTGAAGCGCTGCCTGCCCATGGCGGAGATGATTCATCTGAAGGACTTCTACATACGCAAGAAGGAACAGCTCCCGGACCAGACGGAGATGTTCAACTGCAACAAGGGAAGCTGGTTCGAGACCATGGGAGGGAAGATGATCCGCGGCTCCATCTTAGGTCAGGGGGACATGGACATCTGGGAAATCCTAAAGACTATCAAGCATTCGGATTTCAACGGATACATATCTCTGGAGTTCGAGGGCATGGAGCCTTGTGAGCAAGGAACGGAAATCGGGCTGGCTATGGCGAGGGCTATCTGGGAGAAGGTATAAGTGCGCGAATATTTTTTAAACGGGCATATGTAAAATAATTTTACTAAACATGGTTGTGTCCGGGATGTAAAAGTGCTATCATGAATGAAAGCGTTGCGGCAGGGCTCCTGCGGGCTGCAAGGGCCCAATTGCCGACAGAGAAAAGGAGAAAGCGATGAGAGAGGATCGATTGGCACTGACACATACGGGAGAGCACCAGAGCGACTACCTGAACGCGGTGACCCCACCGGTATTCCTGAATTCCCTCCATATCTTCGACGACATGGACGGCTATCTGGACAACGGGAAGACAGGCGCTTATGTCTATGGAAGGGTGGCGAACCCCACGGTACATATCCTGGAGGAGAAGGTGGCCGCCCTGGAGCAGGGGTGCACGGCCGTGGCCTTTGCCAGCGGCATGGCGGCCACCTCCGCGGCTATCCTGGCTGTCTGTAAGGCCGGGAGCCATATCATCTGCATGCGGGATGTGTACGGCCCGGTGAAGGGAATCCTGAACGGCTATTTTATCCCGAAGATGAACATGACTGTCTCCTACTGGGACGGGAGGGACCTGGGGGAGCTGGAGGGACTGATCCGTGACGAGACGTACATGATCCTCTTGGAGAGCCCCGCCACCTTCGTCTTCTGCGCGGTGGACATCCGGGGCGTGGCCAATATCGCGAAGGAGCATGGCATCAGGACCTATATCGACAATACGTACTGCACGCCGATCTACCAGAAGCCCCTGACCATGGGGATAGACATCGTGATGCATACCATGTCCAAATACATCGGCGGACATAGCGACATCATCGGCGGGATACTGGCCGTAAAGGATGAGGATTTGGGAAGGGAGCTTTTGGGCAATATCAGGGTCTGGTTCGGCGGCATCATCGGCCCCATGGAGGCGTGGCTGGCGATCCGAGGCCTGCGCACCCTGAACCTGCGGGTGGAGAGGCACCAGCAGACCGCCATGGCGGTGGCAGAGTTCCTGGAGAGCCATCCGAAGGTGGAGAGGGTATATTACTCCGGCCTTGCGTCCCACCCCCAGGCGGAGCTGATCGGGACCCAGCAGACAGGCCACACGGGACTGATGAGCTTTATCGTGAAGGGCACGCCGGAGCAGGCCAAGAAGCTGGTGGACTCCCTGAAGGTCTTCGAAATCGGATGCTCCTGGGGCGGCTTCGAGAGCCTGGCCCTGTGCCCGCTGTACGCTGCCTCCGGGGAGGAGCTGGACTTCCTGGGACTGGGGGAGGAGGGCAGAAGCATAATCCGCATCCACTGCGGCCTGGAAGGGGCGGATGTACTGATAGAGGATCTGGAGCAGGCATTTGACCGGATATAGGGATTTTACTTTTTGGCTTTTTATGGATGCTTTTCTTCATTTTCATATTGACAAACATAGCGCCTTTATGTATAATGAACCAGTGTGTGGAAAGAAAATCTGCATGGGAGTCGTTATGTTAGTGAATTTATCTGATGTGTTGACATCTGAAGGCATGGAGCTGGCCAGGGAAGTCCCTCTGGAGCTGATATGCTACGAGAACGGGACGGAGAGCTTTGACATCGTTTCAAAATCTCCCGTGTCCCTCACCGTTTCCAACGCGGGAGCGGACAAGGCAGTGCTGAGGGGAAAACTGGAGCTGAGCCTTCGCGGGGCCTGTAGCAGATGTCTGGCAGAGGTGCCGGTGGCTTTGAAGCTGGCATTTGAGCGGACAATCCTCTCTCCTGAGGTACAGGGGGAGGAGGCGGATGATTTTGCCTTTATGGACGGCTCCTCGTTGGATGTGGACGCTCTTGTGCACGATGAGATTTTGATTAACTGGCCTGCGAAGATTCTGTGCAAGGACGACTGTAAGGGCTTATGCCCTGTGTGCGGACAGAATCTGAATGAAAGGGACTGCGGATGCGATACCTTCGTCCCGGATCCGCGCATGGCAGTGATACAAGATATCTTCAAGAATAAGGAGGTGTAACGATGTCGATTTGTCCTAAGAATAAATCTTCCAAGAGCAGAAGGGATAAGAGAAGAGCAAACTGGAAAATGAAAGCTGCGACTCTGGTAAAATGCAGCAGATGCGGCGCGCTTATGGTGCCCCACAGGGTTTGCAAGGCTTGCGGTTCTTATAACAAGAAGCAGGTCGTCAATGTGGACTGAGAAGTCTTTCCGGTATTTTGCACGGGCATGTAAGGGTATTCTGCGGAATACCCTTTTTATGTATGCCTGCGGAAGAAATTCCTGTCAAAAAAGCCTTGATTTTTAGATAAGATTACATTATCATAAAAAGGGTACGCGGATGTAAAAAAATTTCGGAATGGCATTCACTGAAGAAGAGCATTCATACGGAGAGGGAATCCAATGGCGGAAATGGTAAATGTAGCGGTAGACGCTATGGGGGGCGACAATGCGCCTTATGAGACTGTGAAGGGCGCTGTAGAGGCCATAAATGCCGACGGGCGGGTGAAAGTGTTCCTGGCAGGGCGGGAGCCCGCGCTGAAGGAAGAGCTGAAGAAATATACCTATAACGCGGAGCAGCTGGAGATCGTCCATGCGGAGGAGGTCATAGAGACCGGGGAGCCTCCCGTGATGGCCATCCGCAAGAAGAAGGATTCCTCCATCGTAAGGTGCATGTATCTGGTGAAGGAAGGGAAATGCGACGCGCTGGTCTCCGCGGGGAGCACCGGAGCCGTCCTGGTGGGCGGACAGGTCATCGTGGGCCGCATCAAGGGCGTGGAGCGCCCGCCCCTTGCGCCCGTCATCCCCCATATGAACGGCGTGAGCCTGCTGCTGGACTGCGGGGCCAATGTGGATGCCAGGCCCTCCCAGCTATTGCAGTTCGCCAAGATGGGCAGCATCTACATGGAGAGCGTCATCGGCGTGAAGAATCCCCGGGTGGGCCTGGTGAACATCGGCACCGAGGAGGAGAAGGGCAATGCCCTCACCAGGGAGACCTATCCGCTGCTGAAGAGCTGCCCGGAGATCAACTTCATCGGTAACGTGGAGGCCAGGGACATCCCGGAGGGCGGCGCGGACGTGCTGGTGTGCGAGGCTTTTGCGGGCAATGTGGTGCTGAAGATGCTGGAGGGCGTCAGCGGGGCTCTGATAGCGAAGATCAAAGCCGGCATGATGATGAACCTGCGCAGCAAGATCGGGGCCCTGCTGGTGAAGCCGGCCCTGAAGCAGACCCTGAAGGACTTCAATACGGAGGCCTACGGCGGCGCGCCGCTGCTGGGCCTGAACGGCCTGGTGGTGAAGACCCACGGCAACAGCAAAGCTGTGGAAATCAAGAATTCTATCCTGCAATGCATTGCATTCAAGGAACAGAAAATAAATCAGAAAATCAAGGAACAGATGGTCCTTGAGGACTAAGGAAAGGAGGAAACCCAATGGAATTCGAGAAGCTGAAAAAGGTGATTGCGGATGTGCTGAACGTGGATCCCGATGAGATCGGCATGGACTCCACCTTTGTGGACGACCTGGGCGCCGATTCCCTGGATGTGTTCCAGATCGTCATGGGCATCGAGGAGGAATTCGACATCGAGATTCCCGCGGAGGAGGCAGAGAAGATTCATACCGTAAGGGAAGCAGTGGATTTGATCAAAGGCATGCAGGGCTGAAGCAGGCCCTGCTATATGGACTTTACAAGAGCAGTCCGTTACGTGGCTGCTCATTTGCTTGTATGTTCCGGATTTTTTTGCCCGGAAAAGAGGATGAGACATGTTGGAAGATTACACAAAAGGATATACCATGGATGTGCTGGAGGAGCGCATCGGATACCGGTTCAGGGACAGAAGCCTGCTGCGGCAGGCCATGACACACAGCTCCTTCACCAATGAGCAGAAGATCCGCAGGGCCCAGAACTATGAGCGGCTGGAGTTCCTGGGGGACGCGGTGCTGGAGCTGGTCACAAGCGAATTCCTGTTCCGGGAGAACCCGAGGATGAGCGAAGGGGAATTAACGAAAAAACGTGCATCTATGGTCTGTGAGCCATCCCTCGCCTTCTGCGCCAGGGATCTGGAGCTGGGCAGGTTCATGCTGCTGGGGAAGGGGGAGGAGATTACCGGCGGGAGAGGCCGCGACAGCATAGTCTCCGACGCCATGGAGGCCGTGATCGGGGCCATCTTCCTGGACGGGGGGATGGAGCGGGCAAAAGAATTCATCGACCGCTTCGTGCTCTCTGACCTGGAGGACAAGCAGCTCTTCTACGACAGCAAGAGCAATCTCCAGGAGGCGATTCAGGGGAAGCTGAAGCGGGAGTTCAACTATGAGCTGCTGGAGGAGAGCGGGCCGGAGCACGACAAGCTGTTCCGCGTGTCGGTGAACATGGATGGCAAGAGCCTGGGCACAGGGGAAGGAAAGACGAAAAAGGCGGCGGAGCAGCAGGCCGCGTACAGGGCTTTATTGCTTTTGAGGGATAGAGGATGTATTTAAAGAACATAGAGGTGCAGGGCTTTAAGTCCTTTGCGAACAAAATCAATTTCCAGTTCCACAACGGAATCACGGGAATCGTAGGGCCCAACGGCAGCGGGAAGAGCAATGTGGCCGACGCGGTGCGCTGGGTCCTGGGAGAGCAGCGGGTGAAGCAGTTGCGCGGCGCCAGCATGCAGGATGTCATTTTCTCGGGCACAGAGAACAGGAAGCCGTTAAGCTACGCCTATGTGGCCATCACGCTGGACAATACGGACCATCAGCTGGCCACCAGCTTCGACGAGGTGACGGTGGCCAGGCGCATCTACCGTTCCGGAGAAAGTGAATATCTGATCAACGGCAGCTCCTGCAGATTGAAGGACGTGAACGAGCTGTTCTACGACACAGGCATCGGCAAGGAAGGCTACTCCATCATCGGCCAGGGCCAGATCGACAAAATCCTGAGCGGCAAGCCGGAGGAGCGCAGGGAGCTCTTCGACGAGGCCGCCGGAATCGTGAAGTTCAAGCGCAGAAAGGCCGCGGCCCAGACCAAGCTGGAGAACGAGAAGCAGAACCTGGTCCGCGTCAACGACATCCTGTCGGAGCTGGAGAAGCAATTGGGCCCCCTGGAGCGCCAGTCCGAGACGGCCAGGCAGTACCTGCGAAAGAGGGAAGAGCTGAAGCGCTTCGACGTGAACGTGTTCCTGCTGGAGAACGCCCGCCTGCGGGAGCAGCTCGGGGACGTGGAGGAGAAGCGTTCCCTGGCCGCCAAGGACCTGGCCGAGACCAGCCAAGCTTACGACGGCATCCGGGAGGAATACGAGCGGATCGCGGAAGTCCTGGAGAAGCTGGAACAGTCCATCGAGGAAGCCCGCAGCACCGTGACGGATGCAGGCCTTACCAGAGGGAAGCTGGAGGGCGAGATGAACGTGCTGAAGGAGCAGATTAACTCCGCCAGGGGCAGCGAAGCCCATCTGAACAACAGGCGAAACGCCCTGGAAGAGGATATCGCCGCAAGGGTGCAGGACAGGGAGGCTCTGCTCTCCGAAAAGGGGGACACGGACGCAAAGGTGCAGGAGATTACTGCCCTGGCCGATGCCGCCAAGGCTAAGCTGGAGGAAATCCAGACCAGGATAGATGAGCTGAACAGCGGCATCGAGGCCGGAAAGAATACCATCATCGGGGAGCTGAACCAGCGCGCCACGATCAAGACCAAATTAGGGCGCTTCGACACCATGATGGAGCAGGTGAAGATCCGGAAAGCGGAGCTGCAGTCCCGGCTCCTGCGGGTGAAGTCCGACGAGGCGGCCAGGGAGGAGACGCTCAAGGGCCTGGAGGCGGAATTCGCCGCCGTCACGGATCAGATGCGCATATTGAACGAGCGGGAAGCGGCCATGGAGCAGGAGCTTTCCGGCTTCCGCCAGGCCTTGACCCAAAAGGACGCAGCCCTGCAGGAGGCCAAGAGCGCCTACCACATGGAGAAGTCCAGGCTGGAGGCCCTGTCCAACCTGGCGGAGCGCTACGAGGGCTACGGCGGCAGCGTCAAGAAGGTCATGGAGCAGAAGGAGCGGAATGAGGGCATCGTAGGCGTGGTGGCGGACATCATCCATGTGGAGAAGAAGTACGAGGTGGCCATTGAGACCGCACTGGGGGGCAGCATCCAGAACATCGTCACAAAGGACGAGGACACTGCCAAGCGGATGATTTCCTTCCTGAAGACCAACAGGCTGGGCCGGGCCACATTCCTGCCCCTGACCAGCATCCGGAATTACCAGAGATTCCGGAATACGGAGGCCCTGTCCGAACCGGGCGTCATCGGCACGGCGGACACTTTGGTACGCATAGACGATAAATACCGGGATGTGGCAGGCTCTCTGCTTGGCCGCATCCTGGTGATGGACAATGTGGACAACGCCCTGAAACTGAACAGGAAGTATAGCCAGAGCATGCGCATCGTGACCCTGGAGGGGGAGCTGCTGGTGCCCGGCGGCGCCATCAGCGGCGGCGCCTACAAGAACAGCAGCAACCTCCTGGGGCGGCGCAGGGAGATAGAGGAGCTGGAGAAGCGGGTAAAGGAGCTGGCCCGCTCGGTCAGTGAGATAGACAAGGATATCGAGGACACGAAGGCCAGGCGCACCAGGATGCGCGTGGACCTGGAGGCCATCAAGGGCGACATCCAGCGCAAGTCCATCGAGCAGAACACGGCCAGGCTCAACATCGCCCAGGCCAGGGAGCGCATGGAGGAGGAAGTGGAGAGCGCCGCCAGCCTGCAGCAGGAGGAGCAGGAGATTCAGGAGAAGACCCGGGAAATCAGGACGGACAAGGAGTCCGTGCAGCAGGAACTCGTTGCCAGCGAGGCCCTGGAAGCCCGGGCACAGGAAGAAATCGCCCGGTTCCAGCAGGAGCTGGAGGAGAGGCGCAGGGCGGAGACGGAAGCCGCAGCCGCCGTCTCGGAGTGGGATCTGAAAGTGGAGAAGCTGCGCCAGTCCCTGGGATTCCAGCAGAGCAACGCGGACCGTATCGACGGGGAGATCCAGAGGGCCCGGGCAGAGCTGGAGGAGGTCCTGGAGGCCCTGCGGGAGAACGGTCAGGCTGTGGAGAGCAAGCAGCGCACCATAGAAGAGATTCAGAAGACGATTACGGCTTCCTATGACGCCCAGAACGAATCCGAGGCCAGGCTGAAGGAAGACATGGCCCAGAGGGAGGAGCTGTCGGCCAGGCAGAAGAGCTTCTTCGCCAGGCGGGAGGAGCTGGCCCAGCGCCAGTCCGCCCTGGACAAGGAGGTCTACCGCCTGAATGCCCAGAAGGAGCGCATGGAGGAATCCATGGAGTCCCAGATCAACTACATGTGGGACGAATATGAGATCACTCTGAGCGATGCCGCTTCCCTGCGGGACGGGGAGCTGACGGACCTTGCGGCCATGAAGAAGGAGATTGCCTCCCTGCGGGATCAGATCAGGAAGCTGGGGGACGTGAACGTGAACGCCATCGAGGACTACAAGAACCTGCTGGAGCGCTATACCTTCATGTCCACCCAGCGGGACGACCTGGTGGAGGCGGAGAAGACCCTGGAGAACATCATCCAGGAGCTGGACGCCGCCATGCGCAAGCAGTTCGCGGAAAAGTTCGCGGAGATCGGCAGGGAGTTCGACAAGGTGTTCAAGGAGCTGTTCGGCGGCGGCCGGGGCACATTGGAGCTGATAGAGGACGAGGATATCCTGGAGGCAGGCATCCGCATCATCGCCCAGCCTCCCGGGAAGAAGCTGCAGAACATGATGCAGCTCTCCGGCGGCGAGAAGGCTCTGACGGCCATTTCCCTGCTGTTCGCCATCCAGAACCTGAAGCCGTCGCCCTTCTGCCTGCTGGACGAGATTGAGGCGGCGCTGGACGACTCCAATGTGGGCAGGTTTGCAAAGTATCTGCATAAATTGACAAAAAACACACAGTTTATCGTCATAACGCACAGAAGAGGAACCATGGAGCAGGTGGATCGGCTCTACGGCATCACCATGCAGGAGAAGGGCGTGTCCACGTTGGTCAGCGTGAACCTGATTGATAAGGAACTGACCGCATGACTATTGCAGTCGTTTCTTAAATATGGTATTATCACTTTATGGACGACAGAGCGCGGGAAGGAGTGGGATAAGGCATGGCAGAGGGAAAGAAAGGCTTTTTTGCCAGATTGAAGGAGGGCCTGACGAAGACCAGGAACAATATCGTCCGGGGAATCGATTCCGTGTTCAGCGGCTTTTCCGCGATTGACGATGATTTCTATGAGGAGCTGGAGGAGATTCTCATCATGGGGGACATCGGCGTCAACGCTACCACGGAGATTATCAGCCGCCTGAAGGCCCAGATAAAGGAGCGGCATATCAAGGAGCCCCACGAGTGCAAGCAGCTCCTGATAGAGGGCATCAAGGAGCAGATGCGGGTGGACGAGACCGCCTATGAGTTCGAGAAGCGTCAGTCCGTCATCATGGTGATTGGGGTCAACGGTGTGGGCAAGACCACCTCCGTAGGGAAGCTGGCGGGCAAATTCAAGGAGGACGGCAGGAAAGTGCTTATTGCCGCCGCCGATACCTTCCGGGCCGCCGCGGGAGACCAGCTGGCGGAGTGGGCCAGGCGCGCGGAGGTGCCCATGGTGGGCGGAAACGAGGGCGCTGATCCGGCCAGCGTGGTGTTCGATGCCGTGAACGCCGCCAAGGCCAGGGGAGTGGACGTGCTGCTGATTGACACGGCGGGACGGCTCCACAATAAGAAGAACCTGATGGAGGAGCTGCGGAAGATGAACCGCATCGTGGACAGGGAGTTCCCGGATGCCCACAGGGAGAATCTGATCGTGCTGGACGGCACCACCGGGCAGAACGCGCTGGTGCAGGCCAGAGAGTTCGGCGAGGTGGCGAATCTGACAGGCATCATCCTTACCAAGATGGACGGCACCGCAAAGGGCGGCATTGCCGTGGCCATCCAGTCGGAGCTGCGGGTACCTGTGAAATACATCGGCGTGGGCGAGACCATCGACGATTTGCAGAAGTTCGACTCGGATGAGTTCGTGAACGCACTCTTCGATGTGAGGGCCGATGGAGGGCAGCCGGAGGGAGAATAGCGGTTCATGGCCGGACGCGTTATGCTGAAAATGCGGAATGCGGGAAGGTTGAGAGCGTAGATGGCATAGATATGGAGCAGGAAGGTAGGCAGTGAGGAGCGGCATCAGGCCGGAGGGAAGGAGGAGCATCGGAAGATGGAAGAACAGAGGCGTTCCATGGAAGAAGAGCGTTCCATGGAAGAAGAGCATTCCATGGAAGAGGAAGCTGGGGCGGACGGGGCAACGGAAACGCCGGAAGAGGAATTTCCCGAAGAAAATAAGAAGGAAGAGGGGGAGACAGAGATGGGTATTGAAGCTGGAGAAATGCAGTCCCTGGAAGAGGGGCTGTCCCTGGAGAAGTTCGAGGAGGCATCGGAGATCGTAAAGCAGGTGACTTTGGAGACGAAGCTGGTGTTCAGCGAGTATCTGAGCAGCCAGACAGGGAACAAGGTCTACTTAAAGCCCGAGAACATGCAGCTGACAGGCGCGTATAAGCTCAGGGGCGCGTATTATAAGATCTGCACCCTCACGGACGAGGAGCGGGCCAAGGGGCTGATTACCGCCTCCGCCGGGAACCATGCCCAGGGCGTGGCCTACGCGGCGAAGGCCTACGGCACCAAGGCCGTCATCGTCATGCCCACCACCACACCTCTGATGAAGGTGAACCGCACCAAGGGCTACGGCGCGGAGGTGGTGCTGTACGGGGACGTGTACGACGAAGCCTGCGCCAAGGCCTATGAGCTGGCGGAGGAGAACGGATACACCTTCATCCATCCCTTCGACGACCTGATTGTGGCCACCGGACAGGGGACCATCGCCATGGAGATCGTCAAGGAGCTGCCCCTTGTGGACTACATACTGGTGCCCATCGGCGGCGGCGGCCTGGCCACGGGCGTGGCTACCTTGGCAAAACTTCTGAATCCGAAGATAAAAGTGATTGGAGTGGAGCCTGCCGGGGCAAACTGTATGCAGAAGTCCCTGGAGGAGGGGCATGTGGTGACCCTGCCCAAGGTCAGCACCATCGCGGACGGTACCGCGGTGAAGACCCCCGGGAGCAAGCTTTTCCCCTATATCCAGAAGAACCTGGACGGCATCATCACGGTGGAAGACCACGAGCTGGTCGTCTCCTTCCTGGACATGGTGGAGAACCACAAGACAGTGGTGGAGAACTCCGGGCTTCTCACCGTGGCGGCCTTAAAGCATCTGGACGTAAAGGGCAAGAAGATAGTGGCCATCTTAAGCGGCGGAAACATGGACGTGACCACCATGTCCTCCGTGGTCCAGCAGGGCCTGATCATGCGCGACAGGGTATTCACCGTGTCCATGCTGCTGCCGGATAAGCCGGGCGAGCTGTACAAGGTGTCAGGCATCATTGCCAAGGCCAACGGCAATGTGGTGGAGCTGGAGCATAACCAGTTCGTCACCACGAACCGCAACGCCGCCGTGGAGTTGCGGATTACCATGGAGGCCTTCGGCACGGAGCACAAGGAGCAGATCATGAAGTCGCTGGAGGAGGAAGGCTATAAGCCCAGGCTGGTGAACGTGCCGGGCTGATTGTCAGACGGCAGTCATCAACCGCGCTGCAAGCATGCCCACTTGGCTCGTTGCTCGCGGGAATCAACGGGCATGGCTGATGCGTGTGGAATGCTATGATGAACTGTAGCTTGGCAGCGCGAAGGCTTCTGCAATTTGCAAAGCATGCGGTCTGGCTGTCCCGGACTTTGCTGCGGAATCAGGAGGGCCTGTTGCATGGGGCTATAGAAGGAACGATGTGACTTTAGATGGAATGCCCGGAGGGAGCGGGCTGCCTTAGCGGGCGGCCCGCTTCTTTGGGTTTCAGGAGGCGATGTCTGAGGATGGAGAAGAGCAAGGGACAAGTCGGGAAAGAATTGGCCAGCAGAGAGCAGGAGAGGGAAATCCGGTATGAAGAGAAAAAGACGTTCCGGCGCAGGCTGACGGATTATCTGGTGATCACTGTGGCATCGGTGATCTACGCCGTGGCGGTGAGCTTTTTCCTGGATCCAAACTCCCTGGCACCCGGCGGCGTCACCGGTATCGCGATTATATTGAACCGGGTTACCGGACTCGAGACAGGTACGTGGATGTTCATGATCAATATCCCGATTCTGGTGCTGGGGATGTGGAAATTCGGCTGGAAGTTCATCCTCTCCACCCTCTACTGCACCGCGGCCACCTCCTTCTTCACCAACCGGCTGGCATCCGTGGGGGCGGTGACGGCGGATCCGCTGCTTGCCGCCGTGGTGGGAGGATCCCTGATGGCGGTATCCCTGGGGCTGGTGTTCAAGGCAGGGGCCACCACCGGGGGCACGGACATCATCATCAAGCTCCTGCGGCTGCGCTTTCCCCATCTGAAGACGGGCTCCCTCTTTCTGCTGACGGACGCCGTTATCGTGACGGCGTCGGCTTTCGTGTTCCAGGATTTGGATACGGCGCTGTACGCAGGGCTTGTGGTCTTCATTAATTCCGTATTGCTGGATATCGTGCTGTACGGTCGGGACGGCGCGAAGATGTTCTTCATCATCAGCGACAGCCCTGAAAGGATTGTCAGCCGCCTGCTGGAGGAGCTGGACATCAGCGCCACATACATCTCCGGCAGCGGCGCTTACACAGGCGCGGACAAGAAGGTGATTTTGTGCGTGGTGAAGAAGCCCCTTTCCCCGAAGCTGGAGGAGATTGTCCGCCAGGAGGATCCAAGAGCCTTTACAATCATCACCAGCGCCTCGGAAATCTATGGAGAGGGATATAAGAGCATTTTCAGTCAGAAGCTGTGACAGTTCCCCGGAATTTCGACAGTGGACTGGCCCATGTATTGTACGGCAATCCTGTCCTCCGGCCGTACGTCCGTCAGGTACAGCACTGCCAGGAAAGCCCATTCCAGCGGCTTCATGAGATAATAGATCAGGTCTGCCATATAGGGGGAACGGATGCATCTTGCAACAGGGAAGCCGTACTTATCGTAAAAATTACGCACGGCCCTGTGGAGGCGGGGCGTCCTTTCCTCCAGAATCTGCTCAAAGGCATTGGCCACGCAAAGCTGCCTGTTCACGATGACCTCATGTCCGTGCCGTACTCCTAAGCGCAGGGGCTTCACGATTTTCCTGTGCCCTCCAGCAGCCACCGTGCACAGATAATGTTCGTCATAATAGATGTTCTGAGGCGCCACCCGCCTGGACAGGTTCCAGTCGCTGGTCTCGGTCCAGGCCCGGATGACGGAATCGGGGGCCTGGCCGAAGAGGACGAGGACGGCTATCAGGATGCCGAGCAGCGGCCACATCAGCAGGAAGGCCGCCAGGGGCCAGAGCCTGGCATTGTCCAATATGCGGCTGCAGCGGCGCAGGAAGGGAACCTGGCCTATTTTGTGCATCTCATGGGGGATGCGCTCCCATTCCCGGATTTTGGTCAGGATCGTCCTGGCGGTGATCAGGATGCAGTTCAAGGGCAGCAGCAGGAGAGGCAGGCTGGTGAACGGATCCTGATAGATTTGAATGCCCCATAGGATGCTTTCGATGGTGCCCAGGTACATGGCGGACATGCCCAGTACCAAGAGGAGGGGCGGAGTCTTTTTTAAGGGAAGGAAGCTCACAATCAGATACCCCGCAAAGCCTGTCAGGACGATGACCCAGACAGTCAATGCGCTCTGGGTGTAAATCGGCGTATGCTGCTGGGCATTGGCCAGCTGTTCGGTCCAGTCGCTTGCGAAATTCACCTCCATCAGGCCCAGATAGAGGTGGCTGTACAGGAGACCTAAGGGCACCGTGACGATGTCGAATATCCGGTTCCGGGCATGCGCCTTCGCGGGATTCATGGCCAGGCCAAACAGCAGGTAGAGCTCGGTTCCCGTCAGGACAAGCGGATACAGGACGAACGCGGCCAGCATGAACCCCACGAAAAGGACGGAGAGCGGCAGCGCCAGCAGCTTTTCTGCGGAAGGGGCGCCGGACCTGAGGAAGGTGGGCATACAGGCCAGGAAAGCGCCCGCCAGGCCGATGGGAAGTACGACGATGACGGAGGACAGAAGGGGCCTTTTCTTTATTGTTTCTTTCAGCTTTGATTTCTTGTTTTTGTATGACATGATTTTGTCCTTTCGGATTCCTTGTTTTCCTGATATTGGATGATTGAATCTTATATTATAACAGAAGGACATGAATGTCAATAATTATTTATTGATTTTCGATAAAACACTTATCTGAATCCGGGAAATGACAGCTTTGCGTCAGCGGTATTTGGCATATTATAACGCTGTCAACGAGTATACGATTGTGGATGAAATGCCCACGGGAAAAGGATATGCGGATATAACGAGAACAAAAGGCATACCTGCAGGATAGACTGCAGGCAAGGCGGATGCCCTTTAAGATGAAATCAGGATGGACTTCAGAGCGGCTACTTGAATTAAAGAAATCAGTGTTATACTTTTTATATGTAAAACTGAAAGCTGGCGAGAGGAGGTTAGGTTCTACAAATTATATTGTGTAAAGAAAAAAACCTTGACACCCACCCGTATCTGTAGTAAGATACACAAGGCTGGTAAAGTTATGGATAAGATATATGAACAGACAATGTTATTTGACTTCTACGGCGAGCTGCTGACTGAGCATCAGCGCAGCGTCTACGAGGACGCGGTGTACCGGGACATGTCCCTGGGGGAGATCGCCGAGGAGCGGGGCATCAGCAGACAGGGCGTACACGACCTGATTAAGCGCTGCGACAGGATCCTGCAGGATTATGAGAGCAAGCTCCATCTGGTGGAGCGGTTCGCCAGGGCGAAGAAGACCGTAGCCGAAATCGAGAGGCTGACCCTCTGCGCGGAGCGCCCGGAGGAGACAGGCGCAGAAGCGGGCGAAAAGGCCGACGGCATGGAGTTGCGGAAAATGCAGGAAAGTCTCCAGGCCGTCCGCAGGCTCTCCCATGAGCTGCTGAAGGAGCTGTAATCCCCGGAGAAAAGGTCGATACGAAAACAACATGACAAGGAGTCACAGGTGGCATTCGAGAGCTTAACAGAGAAACTGCAGAACGTATTCAAGAACTTAAGGAGCAAGGGGCGCCTTACCGAGGAGGACGTGAAGGCCGCCTTAAAGGAAGTGAAGATGGCCCTGTTGGAGGCCGATGTGAACTTCCGGGTGGTCAAGCAGTTCGTGAAGGCGGTGGAGGAGCGGGCCATCGGCCAGGACGTGATGAACGGCCTGAACCCGGGCCAGATGGTCATTAAAATCGTCAATGAGGAAATGATCGCCCTCATGGGCAGCGAGACCACCGAGATCGTCATGCAGCCCGGTAAGTCCATCACGGTCATCATGATGGCGGGATTGCAGGGTGCCGGCAAGACCACGGCCACGGCCAAGATTGCCGGGAAGCTGAAGCTGAAAGGGAAGAAATCCCTGCTGGCGGCCTGCGACATCTATCGCCCCGCCGCCATCGAGCAGCTGCAGATTAACGGCAGGAAGCAGGAGGTGGACGTCTTCTCCATGGGGACGGACCATAAGCCTGCTGAAATCGCGGCGGAGGCCATCCGTCACGCCGAGAAGAACGGCCACAATGTGGTCATCCTGGATACGGCAGGCCGTCTGCATATAGACGAAGATATGATGGCGGAGCTCCAGGAAATCAAGAATACAGTCTCTGTCCACCAGACGCTCCTGGTGGTGGACGCCATGACCGGCCAGGACGCCGTGAACGTGGCGAAAGAATTCGACGAAAAGGTAGGCATCGACGGCGTCGTCCTCTCCAAGATGGACGGCGATACCAGAGGCGGTGCGGCCCTTTCCATAAAAGCGGTCACAGGCAAGCCCATTCTCTACGTCAGCATGGGCGAGAAGCTGTCGGACATGGAGCAGTTCTATCCCGACCGCATGGCAAACCGGATTTTAGGCATGGGGGATGTGCTCTCTCTGATAGAGAAGGCCCAGGAGAACATAGACCTGGACGTGGACAAGAGCCGTGAGATGGCCGGCCGCATGAAGAAGGGCAAGTTCGACTTCGAGGACTACCTGGAGAGCATGAAACAGATGCGGAACATGGGCGGGCTGACCAGTATCCTGAGCATGCTGCCGGGCATGGGGATAAAGGGCGCGGATCTGGAGTCCATGATCGACGAGAAGCAGTTGAAGCGCATGGAGGCCATCGTCCTGTCCATGACAAAGGAGGAGCGCAGGAATCCGAAGCTCCTGAATCCCCAGCGCAAGCACCGCATTGCAAGAGGCGCAGGCGTGGACATCGCCATAGTGAACCGCTTCATCAAGCAGTTCGAGCAGAGCCAGAAGATGATGAAGCAGTTCGGAGGCGGCAAAAAGGGCCGCGGCATGTTCGGAGGATTCCCTGGAATGGGCAAGGGCAGGTTCCCCTTCTAGTACACCGGTGCATGAATTCCCGAGTAATCAGTGCCTGGCGTCCGCTCCGGACAAGGCGGAGGAAGGTACTGGCAGTTTCCTTCCGGGATGTGGGAGGATTTTCCCAGGATGAAGGATGATTATGGGTGACGCGGGAGCAATCCCCGGAAGCCCCTTTTCATAATGAAGATGTGCATTCATGAAGAAGTGCATTCATAAAAACAATTCAACACAAGGGCCGCACAGGGCGGCAGAAAGAGGTAAAAAATGGCAGTAAAGATCAGACTGAGAAGAATGGGACAGAAGAAGGCTCCTTTTTACAGAATCATCGTAGCCGATTCCCGTTCCCCCAGAGACGGCAAGTTCATCGAGGAGATTGGCACCTATGATCCCAGCACGGATCCCAGCACCTTCAAAATCAATGAGGAGCTGGCCAAGAAGTGGCTGGCTAACGGCGCTCAGCCCACAGAGACGGTAGGAAAGCTGTTCAAAGCCGCTGGCATCGAGAAGTAAAAATCATTCTTGGAGGTGGCTATAAATGGAAGAAATGCATTCCAAAGAATTGGTGGAGGTTATCGCAAAGGCGCTTGTGGATAACCCGGAGGAGGTCGTAGTGACGGAGAAGGCCGAGGGCCGGGGATCCGTCATCGAGCTTCATGTAGCATCGTCCGACATGGGAAAGGTCATCGGCAAGCAGGGCAGGATAGCGAAAGCAATCCGCTCGGTGGTGAAGGCGGCGTCTTTTCGGGACAAGAAGAATGTGGATGTCGAAATCGTGTAGAGGAAGCGCATGCGTTGGGAAACGCGATGTTCCGGCAGGGGCTGCCGCATGGGATGAGTCCTGGTACTCTCCTGGATGCGGCGGCCTTTTTGCCATATAGGAGAAACGGATGGAAGAATATTTCAAGGTGGGCATCATTACCTCCACCCACGGCCTGAAGGGGGAGGTAAAGGTGTTCCCTACCACGGACGACGTGAAGCGGTTCAAGCGGCTGAAAAGGGTGACGCTGGATACCGGCAAGGCGCGGGACGCGGGAACGGTCCTGGAGATAGAGGGCGTGAAATTCTTCAAGCAGTTCGCCATACTGAAGTTCCGGGGAATCGACAGCATAGAGGAAGCGGAAAGATACCGCAAAGCCTCCCTGCTGGTGCCCAGGAGCGATGCGGTGCGGCTTAGGAAGGACGAATATTTCGTGGCAGACCTGATTGGGCTTAATGTGCGGGACGAGGACGGGACGGAAATCGGCACCCTGAAGGACGTGATAGAGACAGGCGCCAACGATGTGTACGCCATCGACCTGCGGGACGGCAGGGAGCTGCTCCTGCCCGCCATCAAGCAGTGCGTCCTGGAGGTGGACGTGGAGGCCGGTTTCATCCGGATACACATCTTAGAGGGGTTATTGGACGGAGTGTGAAAAAAGTGACGAAATTCCATATACTGACATTGTTCCCGGAGATGGTCCTGCAGGGACTGAGCCCCAGCATCATCGGCAGGGCAGCCCAGCGGGGGCTGCTCTCCCTGAATGCGGTGGACATCAGGGACTACACCCTGGACAGGCACGGAAAGGTGGACGACTACCCTTACGGAGGCGGGGCCGGCATGTTGATGCAGGCGCAGCCCGTGTACGATGCCCACAGGGCCGTGACCGGCGGAAGGGCAGTCAGGACGATTTACCTGACGCCACAGGGAGCCCCCTTTACCCAGAGGATGGCGCAGGATTTGGCGAAGGAGGAGGAGCTGGTGTTCCTCTGCGGCCACTACGAGGGCATAGACGAGCGGGTGCTGGAGCTGGTGGTCACGGACCAGGTGTCCATCGGCGACTATGTGCTGACGGGAGGGGAGCTGGCGGCCATGGTGATGATTGATGCCATCGGGCGGCTGATTCCCGGGGTGCTGGGCAATGAGGAGTCCGCCGGCGAGGAGAGCTTCTACAACGATCTGCTGGAATACCCCCAGTACTCCCGGCCGGAGCAGTGGCAGGGGATGCGGGTGCCGGAGGTGCTCCTGTCGGGCAACCACAGGCTGGTGAGCGCTTGGCGGCTGGAGCAGTCCAGGCAGCGCACCGCCAGGCGGAGGCCCGACCTCTATGCCAGATATCAGGAGAAGCAGCGGCTGACAGAGCGGCTCTCCAGGCAGAAGCGGGACAATATCCACATGATGGAGAGCCTGTCCAGGGGGAGGGCCGATATCTTATATACGGATTTCCGTGGGCAGGACACGGCCGTGCTGCTGTATGACAGATGCTGCGCCATTGCCATGATGACGGCCCTGGACGGGGAGACCGGGGAGCGGATGGCGGACCTGCTCCCCGGGGATACCCAGATGATCCTGGTGTCGGAGGCTTTTATGCGGGATCTGCTGGCGGAGAGGGGATATGCCGTCTTCGGAGAATTTGGTCAGGTGCTGTACACCCGGAAGGAGGCCCTGCCCGTGCGGCACAAGAAGATCAGGCGGCTCTCCATGGAGGATTTCCCGTATGTATCCGGATGGTACGGCAGCGGTACGGAGGGCCCGGGCACGGAGGGCGGATACGTCAGGGAGCGGATCCTGGCGGGCGCCATGTACGGGGCGTTCCTGGAGGGCAGGCAGGTGGGCTTCGTGGGCATCCATGATGAGGGGAGCCTGGGGATGCTCTTCGTGGAGGAGCCTTTCCGGGGCAGGGGCATCGGGGCCTCTCTGGAGGCCTATGTAGTGAACCACATGCTGGAGAAAGGCTGGACGCCCTACGGCCATGTGGCGGCAGGGAACGCCTCCTCGGAGCGCCTGCAGGAGAGGCTGGGCTTTTATAAGGCCGAAAAAAAATTCTGGTGGCTGGAAAAAGTTCTTGCAAATGCTACATGAATATGCTAAAATTTTAATGTTGTGAAGAAGAGATGGTCCTCTGCTGTCAGAAAATCGGACATTAAGAACATCCATTTGAAAAGGAGGCTCATTATGAGTGACATCATCAGAGAAATCGAGGCGGAACAGCTGAAGAGCGAAGTCGATGAGTTCAATGTCGGCGACACCGTAAGGGTGTACGGTAAGATTAAGGAAGGAAACCGTGAGAGAATCCAGGTGTTCGAGGGCATCGTCCTGAAGAGGCAGGGCGGGAGCAGCCGTGAGACATTTACTGTCAGGAAGACATCAGGCGGCATCGGTGTTGAGAAGACATGGCCCGTACACTCCCCCAACGTGGAGAGGATCGAGGTAGTCAGGAGAGGTAAGGTCAGACGTGCTAAGCTGAACTACTTGAGAGGCCGCATCGGCAAGAAGGCAAAGGTAAAGGAAGCCGTAAGGTAAGCGGGCAAAAGGGCAATTACTCAGGTAGTTGTCCTTTTCTTTCATCAGGAATGGTGGTATGACGAAAAACAGAGGTCTCAGCTTTTACAGACGCAAAAAGAAAATAAGCTCGGCCCATGTGAGGGAAATCTTCAGCTGGCTCTTCGGCATCTTTACGGCGGTCTTCATAGCGGTGGTGCTGAACGTCTTCCTGGGGGTGACCACCAATGTGGTAGGCGTGTCCATGGAGCCCACGCTGTACAATGGCCAGCAGATATTCATCAATTCCTTCCTTTACCTGATTTCTTCCCCTAAGGCAGGGGACGTGATAGTATTCCTGCCCAATGGGAATGAGAATACCCATTATTATGTGAAGCGCGTGGTGGCCGCGCCGGGAGACAGCGTGTTGATTCAAGACGGTATCCTCTATGTGAACGGGCAGGCCAGCCCGTGGGTGGAGGAAAAGCTGGCGGAGGCCGGGATTGCCGCTGAAGAGTTCACTGTGGAGAACGGAGAGTATTTCTGCATCGGGGACAACCCGGGCAACAGCGAGGACAGCCGCTCGGCCAACATCGGACCGGTGCGGGAGGAAGACATCTTAGGAAAGGTATGGTTCCGTGCCGCGTGCGAGGAGATTGGCATGGGATTTGTAAAATAGAATGAATTATCAATGGTATCCTGGTCATATGACGAAAGCGAAGCGTATGATGCAGGAAAACATAAAACTGATTGATTTGATCATAGAGCTGGTGGATGCCAGAGTGCCCATAGCCAGCCGCAATCCGGACATCGACGAGCTGGGAAAGGGCAAATCCAGGATAGTGCTCCTGAACAAGTCTGATTTGGCCGATGAGCGCTGCAATAAAGGGTGGATGCGATGTTTTGAAGACAAGGGAATCTTCGCTCTGGAGGTGAACTCCAAGTCCGGCGCGGGCATCAAGGCCATCAACAGCCTGGTACAGAAGGCCTGTGCCGAGAAGATCGCAAGGGACAGGAAGCGCGGCATCCTCAACCGTCCGGTGAGGGCTATGGTGGTGGGCATTCCTAACGTAGGCAAGTCCACCTTCATCAACGCCTTCGCAGGCAAGGCCTGTACCAAGACCGGGAACAAGCCGGGAGTCACCAAGGGCAAGCAGTGGATCCGCCTCAACAAGAACCTGGAACTTCTGGACACGCCGGGCATCCTGTGGCCCAAGTTCGAGGATAATCTGGTGGGGATGCACCTTGCCTTCATCGGTTCCATGAATGACGAAATCATCGTCATGGAGGAGCTGGCCTGCGGCCTGCTGGAAATTCTGCGGGAGCTGTACCCCGAGGCCGTGGCAGACCGCTACGGGATTTCCTGGAGGGACGAGGCGGGAGGAGCGCACAGCATGGCGGCCATGCTGGAGGGCATCGCCCGCTGCAGGAGATGTTTCCTGAAGGGGGAGAATCTCGACCTGAAGAAAGCGTCCGACTTACTGCTGGATGATTTCCGGAGCGGCCGTCTGGGGAGATTGACGCTGGAGCGCCCCGAGGAGCTGGAGACATCGGAACAGAAGAAAATTTGAATGAGGTGCGTAAGGGGTATAACGATGAGTAAAGCGATGAAAGAAATGATTAGCACTCTGGCATATCTGCTGGGTGTGCTGTGCCTGACATGGCTGGTAATCACCTTTGTAGGGCAGAGGACAGAGGTGGACGGCTCTTCCATGGAACCCATGCTTTCCCATGGGGACAATCTGATTGTGGATAAGATTACATACCGCTTCAGCGACCCGAAAAGGTTCGATATCATTGTATTCCCCTTCAAACTGGAGGCGAATACATACTATATCAAGCGGATTATCGGGCTTCCCGGAGAGACGGTGCAGATTGATCTGGAGGGGAATATCTACATCAATGGCGAGGTGTTGGAGGAGAGCTATGGCAGGGAAGTCATCACGCCACAGAATGTGGGCATTGCAGTCGATCCTATCGTCCTGGGAGAAGACGAGTACTTCGTCATGGGGGACAACCGCAACAACAGCATGGACAGCCGCAAGGAGATTGTGGGGAATATCCACCGCGACGATATCGTAGGCAGGGCATGGATCCGCATCTGGCCCCTGTCCAAGCTCGGCATATTGAAGCATCAATGACCCGGACTTTACAGCGTGGCGGATGGATGAAAGGAATCGGAATGAAAAGCACCAGTGAGATAAAGAGGATTCTTCAGGCAGCGACGATTGAGGAGCTGCCTGAATTTGTAAAGGAATATTCCGAGGATGAGCGGGACGGCGTGAGGAAGCTGGCGGAGACGGCGGCAAGGCGGCTGGCAGCCCTGGAGCGGGAGAGGCAGCGGATTGAAGCGCTTCGGGTGTACGAGGAGCGGTACGGAGCCTGCGACTACATCTGCGGGATAGACGAGGCCGGGAGAGGGCCGCTGGCAGGCCCCGTGGTGGCCGGGGCCGTCATCCTTCCCAGAGGTTGCCGCATCCTGTATATAAATGATTCCAAGCAATTGACCGAAAAAAAGAGAGAGGAGCTTTACGACGTCATTATGGAGCAGGCCCTCTCCTGTGGGGTGGGATATGCCTCGCCGGAGCGGATTGACGAGATCAATATCCTGCAGGCCACCTATGAGGCCATGCGGGAGGCAATCGGCAAGCTGGCATACAGGCCGGATGTCCTGCTGAATGACGCGGTGACCATTCCCCGGATTTCCATCCCTCAGGTACCCATCATCAAGGGGGACGCAAAGAGCATCTCCATAGGCGCGGCCAGCATCATCGCCAAGGTGACCAGGGACAGGATGATGCGGGAATATGATAAGATTTTTCCGGAATACGGATTTGCAGGGAACAAGGGTTATGGAAGTGCGGGACACATGGAGGCCCTGCGCAGATATGGTCCCACGCCCATACACAGAAGGAGCTTTATCACGAATATCGTCTAAACAGCCGTCTGTTATAGGGATGAGGGAATTCAGCAATGGGAAAAATCAGAAACGGGAAGGTTCTGAGATGAGAAAGGAGAGCGAGGATGAAACTGTCGCAGCTGTTTTCAGGAGAGGTACACACGGACAATACATCACATGCCCCCCAGCCGACGCCGGCCCAGGCCGAGCAGATGAGCCGCCAGATTCGTTCTCTGGTGCCGGGACAGACCATCAGCGGCGAGATTGTCGCCAGGAACGGCAATGAGGTGCAGATTAGGCTTTCCGAGGACATGGTGCTGAACGCCCGGATTGACCGGAACATGAATATCGAGATTGGCAGGAACATGACCTTTGAGGTCAAGAATAACGGGAGCGCCCTTACCCTGAGCCCCCTTTTCACAAATGTGGCCACGGACGTGAACGTGATGAAGGCGCTGGACATGGCAGGACTCCCCCTGAACCGCACCACCGTGGACATGACGGAGCAGCTGATGGCCGCGGGGCTTTCCGTGAACAAGGGAAGCCTCCAGCAGGTCTTCCGGGAGATCAACAGTTTCCCCCAGGCCACAGTGGCGGATATCGTCAACCTCCACAAGCTGCAGATGCCCGTGAACGAGGCCAACGTGAACCAGATGGTCTCCTACAGGAACCTGACCCATCAGCTGATGGGGGGCATGGAGGACATCCTGGGAGTGCTGCCGGAGGTATTCGATTCCATGATGGCTGAAGGGAATGTGGCCGGGGCGGTGAGGCTGTACCAAGAGGTGCTCTCTCTGATCCGGGAAGCGGGGCAGGGGGACGGAACCGCCGACGGAGCGGGCGCTGCCCGGGGGGATGTGCCGCTTCAGGGCGGCGAGGCCGGGGCTGTAGGAGAGAACGGCCAGCAGGCAGCAGGGGGCGTAGCGACCGGGATTCAGGCCGGGGCTATCGCTGACGGCGCTGTGGCGGAGACATTGCTGGGGACAGTGGGTGACGGGACGGAAAAGCCGGCTGACGGTGCGGGGGCGGGCGCTGCGGGCCAGGCGGCAGCCGGGGAGGCCCAGATTGGAAGCAGGGGTGAGCCGCTGGTGGACGGCATACAGGGCAGCCTGCGGGCAGCCGTGGCCCAGGAGGCCATGGAGCTGGTGGACAGCCTGCGCCTGCCCCCGGAGGAGGCCTCGCAGCTTCGCAGCCAGATTCAGCAGTTCGCGGGCGGACAGACAGAGGCTTTCCAGCTCTTTTCCAGGCTGGCCATGGTGGCCGAGGGCGCAAGGACCTCATCCAGGGCCATGCAGGCGCTGGAGAGGCTGTTCTCCGGGGAGAATTTCAGGGCATTCATCGCCGGCGGGCTCAAGGCGGGATGGATGCTGCGGCCGGAGGAGCTGGCCGTTCCCGGCAGGGTGGAGGAGCTGTACAGGAGGCTTGACAGGCAGCTGAGGGGCCTGACCAGCGCGCTGGAAAATGCGGGCCAGGGCGGCAGCGAGGCTTTCCGCGCCACTGCCTCCCTGTCCCAGAACGTGGATTTCCTGCAACAGCTCAACCAGATGTATAGCTATGTGCAGCTTCCCCTGCATCTGCAGCAGCGGGATGCCCACGGAGATTTGTACGTCTATACCAACAAGAAGAACCTGGCCAGGAAGGATGGGAACGTCAGCGCCCTGCTGCATCTGGACATGGAGAATCTGGGGCCTGTGGACGTGTATGTGGCCATGCAGAACAGCAAGGTGAGTACCAAATTCTATCTGCGGGACGACGAGATGATAGATTTCATGGCGGCCCATATGGATATCCTGACAGAGCGCCTGCGAAAGCGCGGATATGACTGCAGCTATTCCATGGCCGTCAGGGAGGAGAAAGCAAGCGGGGCCGCGACGAAGGGCGGGCTGGAGCCGCTTCTGAAGCAGGAGCGTGGCGTGATGCTCTCCAGATACGCCTTTGACGTGCGCACTTAAAGCGAAAAGAAAATCTAAGCTTGTAAAGTGCACAGGCTAAGATTTTCTAATTTTCGCAAACTGCTCTGGCAGTTGGAAGAACGCAAGAGAAGCGTTCTTCCGGACTTGCAGCGATACAAGGGGGTGGGGATATGGACGGAAAGAGAGAGAAGGACGAAAAGCTGAAGCAGGCCATCGCGCTGGAATACGACCCCTCGGACGCGGCTCCCAGGGTCATCGCCAGCGGCCGGGGCATCCTTGCGGAGAAGATCATCGAAAAGGCCAAAGAGAGCGATGTGCCCATCCACCGGGACGACAAGCTGGCAGACACCCTGTCACGTCTGGACATCGGGGACATGATACCGCCGGAGCTCTATGAGGTTGTGGCGGAGATACTGGTGTTCGTGGACTCTATGGACAAGATCAAGGGGAAGATAAAGAGGTAGCATGTTTGAATAAGCGCAAGGTGGGATCGAATCGGGAGAGGCTGGCGGCACAGTACCTGACAGAGAAGGGAATGCGGATACTGGAGGCCAATTTCCGCTGCAGGCAGGGAGAAATCGACCTGATTGGCCGCCATCAGGGATATCTGGTGTTCGTGGAGGTGAAGTACCGCAGCGCCGCCGAAAAGGGCTATGCACTGGAAGCCGTAGACCATCGCAAGCAGCGCCGGATATGCAGGGTGGCGGATTATTACAGATATGCCCGCGGGCTGGGGGATGAGACAAGCGTCAGGTATGACGTGGTAGGCATTCAGGGCAGCGAGATACAGTGGATACAGAACGCTTTCCCGCATATTTATGCACGGGGATATTGATGGGAGGTAACAGGTCCATGTTTGGGATATTGCGGACGGAAAAAAGAGGACAGGCAGGACGGGAAGCGTCTGCGGGTCAGGAAGCGCAGGCGGTGCGGCAGAACCGTGTGCTGACGGAGGATGGTGAGCCTCTGGAATATCTGACATTCCCGCTGCTGGAGCGCACAGGAATCATTGGCCATCTGTTCAGTACCCGTATAGGGGGAGTGAGCAGAGGGGAATGCGCTACCATGAACTTCAGTGTGGAACGGGACGAAAACCGAGAGAACGTGCTGGAAAACTACAGGCGCATCGCCAGGGTGCTGGACTGCCAGGTGGCGGACATGGTGGCGTCCCACCAGACACATACCACCAATATCCGCCGCATGACCTGGGCGGATAAGGGCAAGGGAATCCTGCGTACCCGGGATTATGCGGACGTGGACGGGATGGTGACGGACGAGCCTGGCCTGGTGCTGAACACCTTCTACGCTGACTGTGTGCCGCTTTACTTCGTGGATCCCATACACCATGCTATCGGGCTGGCCCATTCTGGGTGGCGCGGCACCGTGGGCAGAATGGGGGAGCGCATGGTAGAGACCATGGAAGCGCAGTTTGGGAGCAGACCGGAGGAGCTGTATGCAGCCATCGGGCCGTCCATCTGCCGGGATTGCTATGAGGTCAGCGAGGATGTGGCGGTACAGTTCATCCGGATGCTCGGGGATCAGGTGGCAACGCCCGGAAAGGAGCCCGGGAAGCACCAGCTGGATCTGTGGCTGGCCAATGAACTGATCCTCAGACAGGCAGGGCTCCTGCCATCGCACATAGCCGTGACGGACATCTGCACCTGCCATAACAGCCAGTACCTGTTCTCCCACAGGGCCAGCGGCGGCAGAAGGGGAAGCCTGGCCGCGTTCCTGATGCTGAAAGATTAAGAAAACATTCATATATTTTGCAGGGAAGCTTTAAAAAAGATATGCTCTAATCATAATTGTGGATATACAGGAAGACGGAGTGAGGAAATATGGCGAATATACTTGTGTGTGACGATGACCGGGAAATCGTGGACGCGATAGAGATTTATTTAAGTCAGGACGGGCATAGCATCTTCAAGGCCTATGACGGGAAGCAGGCCATCGATCTGCTGAAAAAGGAGGAAATCCATCTGTTGGTCATGGATGTCATGATGCCGAAGCTGGACGGTATCCGCGCCACCCTGAAGATTCGGGAGTACAGCAGCATCCCTATCATCATGCTGTCCGCCAAGTCGGAGGATACGGACAAGATACTGGGCCTGAACATCGGCGCGGACGATTATATCACGAAGCCCTTCAACCCGCTGGAACTGGTGGCCAGGGTCAAGTCCAACCTGCGCCGATACACCTCCCTAGGGAGCCTGAGCGCGGAGAGCAAGTCTGTATACCAGGTGGGGGGCCTGGTCATCAATGACGATACCAAGCAGGTCATAGTGGACGGAGAGCCTGTGAAGATGACGCCGATAGAGTACAATATCCTGTTGCTTTTAATGAAGAATCAGGGCAGGGTATTCTCCATCGACCAGATTTATGAGAGCATCTGGAACGAGGACGCTATCGGGGCGGACAATACGGTGGCAGTGCACATACGCCATATCCGGGAGAAGATAGAAATCAACCCCAGAGAGCCCAGATATCTGAAGGTGGTCTGGGGCGTGGGCTATAAAATTGACAAGCAGTAGGGCAATCCTAAGGAAGAGGAGCAATCCTAAGGAAGAGGAGCATTCCTATGAAAAAATCCACATTTAAGAGATTCTGTCTGGAGCTGCTCCAGCATCTGCTGGCGGCCGGCATCATGACAGCAGTGGCCGGCCTGCTTCTGAATTCCTATATCGCAGTGGATTCCATTGACGGGCCAAAAGTCTACAGGGTCTTTCCCATCGATACAGGCCTGGAGTTCGAGGAATCCGAAATCTACCACGATCTGTTCCGGAATGCGGTGTCCGACATCACCCAGCTGGTAGCCTTAAAAGGGCAGCTTGAGACGGACGGCATCCTGGATCCTTCCAAGAAAATCGATGTGACGGAATACGCAAGCGAGATAGGGCAGGAGTCCGGTGGCGCTCTTACGGCGGTCTATACGCTGGACGACATCGTCAAATGGGGAAAGTCCGGTGTAGAGTTTACGGACCGCTTTATGAGCATGTCAGAATTCGTGAACTACTTCGGTTACTGTATCTATCCCGAGAATTTTAAGCTGGACGAGTATGGACAGCTTTGTTTTGACGACTTTTATCATATAACCGATACGAAGGAAAAGGACGGGGACGGAGAGGAAGGAGAGGGTGAAGCGGGCGCGGAGGACGGAGAAGAAGGTGAAGGCGCGGAGACAGAAGGAACTGTAGAGGATTGGGGCTCCGGCAAAAGCGCCGAGGAAATCGCCATGATTTCGGACAAGCTGGAGAAGAATACCCAGGACGAGCTGGAGGATATGGTATTTTCCTACATCATGTCCAGGAACCTTGACGGAATCGACATCTCCAGAGAGGATGACGGCAGCCTGACCGTATACATCCCTATGCTGAACTGCCGCTATGCCACGGTGGAGGGGGAGAAGCAGCTGACAGCCTGCGCGGGGAACTGGATAGAATACATGCAGCTTCAGGAGAATGTGGTGGCCACGATCGAGAGCCTTACGGTGAACTATCAGCGCTACCAGGTCTGCAATGAGGCTTATAAGGCCGGCAACAGCAATGTGAAATACATGGTGCGCATGATGACCGACGAGGGAATGTGCACTTATACGAATGTGCCGGATCTGGCGGGACTGGAGGACAATGAGGTCACGGAGTCTTTTAATGAATACAGACGATATCTGATTTATTATCCTGACAGCCTGGTGTTCATGGGGAACACGATTTTCAGCGAAGAGGAGATAGACGACTATATCGGCGTATACAGCTATGCCTATCCGGATACCACCCACATCTGGCTGGGAGTGGATTCCAAATATGGCATAGAGGGGGACGCGTTCCAGACAGCATATGCGGTTTATCAGAAAATCGTGCCCAATGCGGGCCGCTTTATCGCGTTGATTCTGGTCCTGGCTTTTCTCTGGCTGGGGATAGGGATTTATCTGACGTTCACCGCAGGCATGGCAATCGGAGAGAATGGGGAACAGATACGGTATCTGAATCGATTCGATAAACTTTGGACAGAGCTCCTCATTGCCCTGGCGGCAGGGTTCGTCTATGGAGGCATGAGGGGATATACGGCGATTATGGACATTGCGGAGACGGCGGAGGTCATGCCGACCCGGCTCATGGGCGTAGAATTGACGAAGCTGTACCGCTATGGCCTGTTTGCTCTTTACGGTGTCTATGTCAGTGTGGGCTTTACCACAGTCTGGCACAGTATGGTGCGCCGGGTGAAGGCGGGCAGCCTGCTGCAGGGCAGCTTTCTTTACACTATCTACAAAGGAATCGACAATGCCGTCAGGTTTGTCCTCCGCCACAGGAATTCTGTTGTCAGTACGTTGCTGCCCTACAACCTGTTCCTTTTCCTGAACCTGGTGGGAATCGCCTCTGTATATAAGCTCTGGGACAGAAGAGGGTATGTGTTCCTGATTCTGCTGATTATGGTGCTGGTGGATGGAGTCGTGGGCGTGCTTCTGTTCCGGCGCAACGCAGAGCAGGCGGAAATCATGGACGGCATCAGCAGGGTAGGCGATGTGGAGGTGGAGTTCAAGGTGGACGCGGACAGCCTCCACGGTTCCAGCAGGGAGCTGGCTATCGCGGTGAACAATATCGGGGAGGGCATCCGCAGGGCGGTGAGGACCAGCATGGAGGACGAGCGCATGAAGACAGAGCTGATCACCAATGTCTCCCATGACCTCAAGACGCCGCTGACATCAATCATCAGCTATATAGACCTGCTGAAGCGCATGCATATCGAGGAGGAACCTGCCCGGGGATATATCAACATTCTGGACAGCAAGGCACAGCGCCTAAAGCAGCTGACGGACGACCTGGTGGAGGCATCCAGGATTTCTTCAGGCAGCATCGTGCTGGAAAAAGAAAAGCTGAACCTGACGGAGCTACTGAACCAGGGAATCGGAGAATTTTCCGAGCGGATGGAGGAGAGCAGCCTACAAGTGGTGTTCGAGGATGACGACATCCCGGCCTACATTTATGCGGACAGCCGCAGAATGTGGCGGGTAGTGGAGAACTTGTTCAACAATATCTGCAAATATGCCATGGAGGGCACCAGGGTCTATATCGATATGGCGAAGCGGGAGGGAAAGATAGAGGTGTCCGTCAAGAACATCTCCAGGCAGCAGATGAGCGTCCGGCCGGAGGAACTGACGGAGCGGTTCATCAGAGGGGACTCCTCCCGCACCACGGAGGGCAGCGGCCTGGGGCTCTCTATCGCCAAGAGCCTGGTCCAGGTCCATGGGGGCAGCTTCGAGATTCTTATGGACGGAGATCTGTTCAAGGTGCAGATGTCCTTTCCGGAATATATACTGCACACCGATTAAATTTGCAGTACGACCCGACTGCAGACCGCCAGATAGGCACTTTCCCCAATGCGTTAATGTATACTGCTTAACGATTTCACTTGCCGTTAAACCAGACTGCATAACGCTGACTGGTCCAATCGCATGATTACATTAGGCAGTATTCAGCGTTATGCAGTATAAATCCTGGCGGTCTGCAGTATGGAAAGGGCCCCGCGGATGAGGCCGGAGAGGCGACATAGGCGGAGCCGTGAGGATTGCCCGGTCAGTTCATATCGAACTCCTGGCGGTTGTTGTAGGATTCCAGGATGGTGTGAATCTTGTCGGTGGGCGTGAGCGCGTTGGCCAGGGAGGCATCGTGGTTCATGAAGTCAATTAGGGAGGCCACGAACTTGCTCATGTCCGCCTCGATGAAATAGGGCCTGCTGTAAAGCGCAGGAGGCAGGTAGATGAGGTCAGTGGTCACCACCTTGTCGAAATACCCCTTCTCATAGGCCTCATCGAAGGACTCCAGGCCATCGGTGAACAGCCCGAAGGTACAGCAGATGAAGACCCGTCTGGCATTCATCCGCTTCAGCTGTCTGGCGGTGTCCAGCATGCTCTGGCCGGAGGAGATGATGTCGTCTATGATGATGACATCCTTGCTGTCGATATTGTCTCCCAGGAACTCATGGGCCACGATGGGATTGCGGCCGTTTACGATAGTGGAATAGTCCCGGCGCTTATAGAACATGGCGGTGTCCACGCCTAAAACCGTGGCGAAATAGATGGCACGGTCCAGCGCCCCCTCATCGGGGCTGATTACCGCCAGGTGGTCTTTGTCCACAATCATGTCGTCCTCGGAATTCAGCAGCGCCTTGATGAACTGGTACGGGGTGGTGAAATTGTCGAATCCGTTTAAGGGAATCGCGTTCTGTACTCTGGGATCATGGGCGTCAAAGGTGATGAAATTCGCGATGCCCATGTCCCGCAGCTCCCGCAGAACGAACGCGCAGTCCAGGGATTCCCGGCCGTTCCTCTTGTGCTGTCTGCCCTCATAGAGGAAAGGCATGATGACATTGATCCGGTGGGCCTTGCCATTGCAAGCGGAAATGACCCGTTTCAGATCCTGGTAATGGTCGTCCGGGGACATATGGTTGGTAAATCCATGTATATTGTAGGTGATGCTGTGGTTGCACACATCCACCAGCAAAAAGAGATCCTTGCCGCGGATGGATTCCTGGATGGAGGCCTTGCCCTCGCCGCTTCCAAAGCGGGGCGTCTCCACCTCTGCCAGATAGTTGTCTTCGCTGTAGCCCTGAAAGGCCGGGTCAGTCTTTACCTTGTCGTTATGGATGTTTTTGCGGAATTCCACCAGATAATCGTTGACTCGTTCTCCCATTTTCCGTGCGGAGGAGAGGGCGATGATTTTTAAAGGAGCTACGGGCATGGCGTTCTCAATCTCATGTAAATTAGGCATATGTCCTCCAATGATGTAAAAAACATGTTGTACCTATATTTTATATCTTACGCTAGTGACACGTCAAGGGATTTCTTGTAATATAAAGGGTAAAAGGAGCAGCGGCCGTCTTTTTTCGCAAAAAAAGAGAAAGCGGCCGTTCCGGGAGAGGAGAGATAAGGCACATGGAGAACAAGGCCCATATCGTAAAGCGGGTGATGCCCGGAAGCATTGGGGAGGAACTGGAAATCGCAGCCGGCGACAGGCTGGTCGCCATCGACGGCATGGAAGTGGAGGATGTTTTCGACTACCAGTTCATGATACAAGACACCTATATCGAGCTGCTCCTGGAGAAGCCTGACGGGGAGCAGTGGCTCCTGGAGGTGGACAAGGACTATGACGAGGATCTGGGGCTGGAGTTCGAGAGCGGCCTGATGGACGAGTACCGGCACTGCCACAATAAGTGCGTATTCTGCTTCATCGACCAGATGCCCCCCGGCATGCGGGACACCCTGTATTTCAAGGACGACGATTCCAGGCTCTCCTTCCTGCAGGGGAATTATGTGACCCTGACCAACATGTCGGACCACGATATCGACAGAATCTGCAGATACCGGCTCTCGCCCATCAATATCTCTTTCCACGCCATGAACCCGGAGCTCCGCTGCAGGATGCTGAACAACCGCTTCGCCGGGGAGGCCCTGAAGAAGGTGGACAGGCTCATGGAGGCCGACATCCATATGAACGGGCAGATCGTGCTCTGCAAGGGACTCAATGACGGGAAGGAGCTGGAGTACAGCATCAGGGAGCTGATGAAGTACATCCCCAATCTGGAGAGCGTGTCCGTGGTGCCTGTGGGATTGACGAAATACCGTGAAGGCCTGTACCCCCTGGAGCCTTTTGACGGGGAAGAGGCGGCTGCGGTGATTGACATGATAGAGGGGTTCCAGAGGGAATGCTTCGCGGAATTTGGCATACATTTCGTCCATGCCAGCGACGAGTGGTACATCCTGGCGGGAAGGGAGCTGCCGGAGGCGGAGCGGTATGACGGGTATCTCCAGCTGGAGAACGGCGTGGGGATGCTGCGGCTCATGATGGACGAATTCGAGGAAGAGATGGCCAGACGTAAGAAAAAGGACGGTTTTCCGGACTTCCGGCCAAGGCGGGAGCTGTCCATTGCCACAGGGAAGCTGGCGTTTCCCTACATCCGGAGGATGGCTCGGCGGCTCGAGAAGAGCTGCCCGGGGCTGAAGGTCCTGGTCTATCCTATCACGAATTTTTTCTTCGGGGAGCTGATTACGGTGTCCGGGCTGCTCACGGGCCAGGATCTCCTGGCGCAGCTTCGGGGCAAGGCTCTGGGGCAGTGCCTGCTGCTGCCGGAGAACGTGCTGCGCAGCGGCGAGGACGTGTTTTTGGACGATTGTAGGCTCCCGGAACTGGAAAGGGCTTTACAAGTGCCGATTAATATTGTAAAATCAAGCGGAAAAGACTTTGTGGAGTCCATACTCGCGGCGGGAACGCAGGCGTGTGCGGAATCCGAAGCATGAATATGGACGCGGAGCATTCTTAGGGCTTCCATGTGGAGAGGTGAATTATGGCAAAGAGAAACAGGAAACCGATCGTGGCAGTGGTGGGCAGGCCCAATGTAGGGAAATCCACCCTGTTCAATGCGCTGGCCGGAGAGCGGATATCCATCGTGCAGGACACCCCGGGCATCACCCGGGACAGAATCTACACGGATGTGACCTGGCTGGACAGGACGTTCACATTGATAGACACAGGCGGCATAGAACCGGACAGCAAGGACATCATCCTGTCCCAGATGCGGGCCCAGGCCCAGATCGCCATCGATACCGCGGATGTAATCATCTTCCTGGTGGACGTGAAGCAGGGCCTGGTGGACGCGGATGACAAGGTGGCGGACATGCTGCGGCGCTCCCATAAGCCGGTAGTGCTGGTGGTGAATAAGGTGGACAGCGTGAACAAGTATTCAGCTGATGTCTTTGAGTTCTACAACCTGGGCATCGGCGAGCCCCATCCCGTCTCCGCGGTGAACAAGCTGGGCCTGGGGGACATGCTGGAGGAGGTGGTCTCCCATTTCGACACGGAGGGCGCAGGGGAGGAAGAGGACGAGCGCACGAGAGTGGCCATCGTAGGCAAGCCCAACGTAGGGAAGTCCTCCCTGATCAATAAGCTCCTGGGGGAGGAGCGCCTGATTGTGTCGGACATCGCGGGAACCACCAGGGATGCCGTGGACACGGAGATCGTCCATAACGGAAAGGAATATGTCTTCATCGACACCGCGGGGCTCCGCCGGAAGAACAAGATAAAGGAGGAGCTGGAGCGGTACATGATCGTGCGGGCCGTGAGCGCGATTGAGCGGTCGGATATCGTGGTGCTGCTGATCGACGCGGTGGAGGGCGTCAGCGAGCAGGACGCGAAGATCGCGGGCATCGCCCATGACAGGGGCAAGGCGGTGATCATCGCGGTGAACAAATGGGACGCGGTGGAGAAGGACGACAAGACCATCTACCGTGTCACGGAAAAAGTGAGAAACGTCCTGTCCTACATGCCCTATGCGGAGATCATCTTCATATCGGCGCTGACGGGACAGCGGCTGCACAAGCTCTTCGATGTCATCGACATGGTCAGCGAGAACCATGCCATGCGGGTGGCCACGGGCGTACTGAACGAAATCATGGCCGAGGCGGTGGCCATGCAGCAGCCTCCCTCCGACAAGGGCAAGCGGCTGAAGCTTTACTATATCACTCAGGTGGCCGTGAAGCCGCCCACCTTCGTCATCTTCGTGAACAAGAAGGAGCTGATGCACTTCTCCTACACTAGATATATCGAGAACCAGATTCGGGACACCTTCGGGTTCCGGGGCACTCCGCTGCGGTTCATCATCAGAGAACGAAATGAAGAAAAGCATTCATAATGAAGAAAAGCATTCATAGCGAAAAGGAGCAATAGGGCTTATGGAAAGGATAATCTGTTTGCTGATGGGGTATGGGTTCGGTCTGTTCCAGACGGCTTACTTTTATGGCAAGGCCCACGGAATCGACATCAGGCAGCACGGGAGCGGAAATGCGGGAACCACCAATACTCTGCGGGTGCTGGGGACCAAGGCGGGGCTGATCGTGCTGGCCGGGGACTGTCTGAAATGTATCCTTGCGGTGCTGGTCGTAAGGCTCCTGTTCGGGAAGGGCTATCCGGACATGATATACTTGCTCTGCCTCTATACGGCGGCGGGGGTGATTCTGGGACATAATTACCCCTTCTACATGGGGTTCAAGGGAGGAAAGGGAATCGCGGCCACGGCGGGGCTGATTCTGTCCTTCCATCCCTATTTCGTAATTATGGGGGTGGCGGTGTTCTTCGGCATTTTCTTTACCACCCATCTGGTGTCGCTGGGGTCGCTTTTGGTGTATCTGGGCTTCGTGATAGAGATGGTGGTCTGCGGGCAGAGCGGGGTGTTCGGCGACATGAGCCAGGCCCATCTGAACGAGATGTACGTCCTCTCGTTTCTGTTGGCCGGATTGGCGTACTGGAAGCACAGAGAGAACATCGTCCGCCTGCTGCACGGCAATGAGAGAAGGACATATCTGCTCAAAAAGAACAAAGTGGATGTGGCGGAAGACGGCAAGAAGGAATGAGCGGAACAGACACGGAAGTTGGGGACACAGGCCGAAACCGAAAAAAGGGGGATCATGGCATGGGAGAGAAGCGTGATATGGAAGAGAAGCGTTCCAAAATAAGCATCATCGGCGGCGGAAGCTGGGGCATCGCCCTGGCGGTGCTGCTGCATAAGAACGGACATGAGGTCACTGTATGGTCAGCGCTGGAGGCGGAGATTCGGATGCTGCGGGAGAACCATGAACACAGAATGCTGCCCGGCGTGAAGCTGCCGGAGGACATGGCGTTCACGGCGGACGATCATGAAGCCGTGGAGGGCAGAGACCTGCTGGTCATGGCGGTGGCAAGCTCCTATACCAGAGCCACCTCCCACAGGCTGAAGCCCTATGTGGCTGAGGGCCAGAAGGTTTTGAACGTGGCCAAGGGCATTGAGGAGCACACGCTGATGACCCTCTCTGAAATTATCGAGGAGGAGATTCCCCAGGCGGACGTGGCGGTGATGTCCGGCCCCTCCCACGCGGAGGAGGTAGGCCGCGGCATACCTACTACCATAGTCGTGGGGGCAAAGTCCAGGGATACCGCCGAGTATATCCAGAACCTGTTCATGAACGAGGTATTCCGGGTCTATGTGAGCCCGGATATCCTGGGGATGGAGCTGGGCGGGGCGCTGAAGAACGTGGTGGCGCTGGCGGCGGGCATCGCCGACGGGCTGGGCTACGGGGACAATACGAAGGCGGCGCTGATTACCCGGGGCATCACGGAGATTGCCAGGCTGGGTACGGCTATGGGCGGCAAGTTCGAGACCTTCTGCGGCCTGACGGGCATCGGCGACCTGATTGTCACCTGCGCCAGCATGCACTCCAGGAACCGCCAGGCAGGCATCCTGATCGGACAGGGGAAGACCTGCGACGAGGCTATGGCGGAGGTGAAGATGGTGGTGGAGGGCGTGTATTCCGCCAAGGCCGCCATGGCGCTGGCGGAGAAGTACCAGGTGCAGCTGCCCATCATCGAGCAGGTGAACCAGGTCCTTTTCCAGGGAAAGAGCGCGGACCAGGCGGTGCGGGAGCTGATGCTCCGGGACAAGAAGATAGAGGTATCCGATGTCCTTTGGCCCGTATAAGTGTGCAAAGATTTTCTAAGCCGGCAAAGTACGCGGACTAAGAAAATCTATACTGCAGACCGCCAGGATTTACAGTGGTGTCTCCGGGAAAGTACTTGGCTGGCGGTCTGCAGTCGGGTTGCACTGCAAATTTAACCGGTGTGCAGTATAAATTGCACACGGAAGAATGCCCGAAGTGCAGGCATTCTTCTGGGCATGCACCAGTGTTTTTGCCGCTGAAGCGGCATGAAGGGAAGACAGGCACATTCCTTTTGCAGCGCCATATGCTGTATACGAGGGGGTGTGAGATGGATCATGTGATTTTAATGGCACTGGTTGCAACGCTGGGAACCTGGTCTGTGACGGCTCTGGGCGCTGCGACCGTTGTTTTTTTCCGGACACCGGACGGGAAGATGCTGAACCTGATGCTGGGCTTTTCCGCGGGGGTCATGGTGGCGGCCAGCTTCTGGTCCCTGCTGCAGCCTGCCATCGAGCGGGCAGAGGCCATGGACGGGACGCCGGCTTTCCTGGTGGCCACAGGCGGATTCCTGTGCGGCGCCGGATTTATGTGGGGCTCTGACAGGATTGTCTCCTGGGCCAGAGGCCGGGCGGACAGCGCCCAGGGGGAGCCTGGGGACAGACTGCACCGAATCGTCATGCTGGTGCTGTCCATCACGCTCCACAACGTACCTGAGGGCCTGGCTGTAGGGGTGGCTTTCGGGACATTGCGGGGCGGAGGGGCTTCCATGGAGGAGCTGATGGGAGCGGTGACGGTGGCCGTGGGGATAGGGCTGCAGAACTTCCCGGAGGGCGCGGCGGTGTCCATCCCCCTGCGGCGGGAGGGATATTCCAGGCGGAAAGGATTCCTGCTGGGCCAGGCTTCCGGTATGGTGGAGCCTGTGGCAGGGGTGATCGGCGCGCTGCTGGTAGTCTATATGGAGACTATCCTGCCATTTGCCCTTTCCTTCGCCGCCGGGGCCATGGTGTTGGTGGCAGTCCATGAGCTGATACCGGAATGCCAGCGGAACCAGGAAAAGGCTCCCTATTCCGCCACCATGGGCATCATCCTGGGTTTTGCGGTGATGATGCTGCTGGACGTGATGCTGGGATGATGCTGTGGCTTTCAATTAGTAAAATTTTCGTACAAAAAGGATTGACTTATCTGCCGTGGATATGTCACAATGTTCGTTGAGGACGCAATCAGGGACAGGGGCGGGTCTTTCGGCCTACGCAGAGAGACCGCGGAAAATACATGGCAAGGAGGAGGCAGAGACATGGCACTTTTTGAGGCAAAGACGAAATACGGTCTGGTGCGGGGGCACTCCATGGAGGGATACACGGTCTTCAAGGGTATTCCCTACGCAAAGCCGCCGTTGGGCGAGGGGAGGTTTGCCGCGCCCCAGGAACCGGACAGCTGGGAAGGAATCTATGAGGCGGAGCATTTCGGGAGCGTGGCCATGCAGGTGCCACTGGATCCGGCATCCTTCTATGGTAAGGAGTTCTATCAGTATTCGGAGTACATGCCCGCAAAGAGCGAGGACTGCCTGTACCTGAATATCTGGACGCCGGCGGCGGAGGCGGGGGAGAAGCTGCCTGTGGCCTTCTGGATTCACGGGGGCGCGTTCCTGCAGGGCTACAGCCATGAGGTGGAGTTTGACGGGGAGGCTTACTGCAGCAGGGGGGTCATATTGGTGTCAATCAATTACAGACTGGGCGTGTTCGGCTTCCTGGCACACCCCTGGCTGGAGGAGGAGCAGGCAGGACGGGGCGGATGCAGGACCAGCGGAAACTATGCCCTGTTGGACCAGATCGCGGCTCTGCGCTGGGTGCGGGAGAACATCGCGGCCTTCGGAGGAGACCCGGGGAACATCACGGTATTCGGGCAGTCGGCGGGCTGTATGAGCGCTCAGGCGCTGGTGAGCACGCCCCTGACAGAGGACTGGATTGCAAAGGCCATCTTCCAGAGCGCATCCGGCTATAAGAGCATGATGGGCACGAACACCATGGAAGAGGCGAAAAAGGCAGGGGAGGAGTTCGTGGAGCTTACCGGCGCGGCGGATTTGGAGGAGCTGCGGGCCATTCCAGCCGGAGAGCTGCTGGAGATGCAGAAGGCATTCATGGAGCGCAGGCAGGGGATGGGGCTCTGCTTCGGCCCCACCATCGACCACTACATACTGGACGGCGATTGCGACACGCTGCTGGAGCGGGGGGAGATGAAGGACATTCCCTATATGATGGGCTCCACGGCACAGGATTTGGGGACTACGCCCCAGATGCGGGAGACCGGGGAGAGGGGCGGACTGTATTACGGATGCGTGGGACTGAGCCACAAGCTGGAGGAGCTGGGCAGGAAGCCGGGCTATGTATATTATTTCACGCGGAGCCCGCTGGGAGACGAGGCAGGGGCTTTCCACTCCTCGGAGCTGTGGTACATGTTCGGCACCCTGGAGCGAAGCTGGCGGCCCAAGGAAGAGGGGGACTACGCGCTGAGCGGAAGGATGCTGGACGCATGGACGGAGTTCATGAAATGCGGCAATCCGGAGGGCGGGAAAGAGGGGGCCTGGAGGCCCTGCACCAAAGAAGATTCCTATGTACAGATTCTCGATATATGATTTCTGACTGACCGGACATGGAAGGAGAGCTCCGGCCCGTCTGCCCGGGATATCTGGACATAGGACAGGAGAGAGGAGTTTGGAGGACCATGGGACAGACGGAATTGCGGAAGAAGAAAGATGTAAATACATTGACGGAAGGGGCGCCCTGGAAACTGCTGCTCCTGTTCTCCCTTCCCCTGATGGCGGGGAACATCTTCCAGCAGATGTATACCATGGTGGACACCGCCGTGGTGGGCAAGGTGCTGGGGGTGGATGCGCTGGCCGCGCTGGGGGCGGTGGACTGGCTGAACTGGCTGACCCTGGGGATCATCCAGGGCTTTGCCCAGGGCTTCTCCATCCTGATGGCCCAGAAATTCGGCGCGGGCGAGTACGGGAAGCTGCGGCAGGTCATCACCAATGCCATCGTCCTGGCCGCTGTGTGCGCGGTGTCGCTGACGCTGATTAGCGAAGCGGCAGTGGGAGCGGTGGTGTCTCTGCTCCGGACGCCCCAGGAAATCCGTCCGATTTCCATGGCGTATCTGCGTATCCTGTTCGCGGGGCTGCCGGTGGTCATGGTGTACAACCTGGCGGCGGCTATCCTGCGGGCCCTGGGCAATGGCAGGAAGCCCCTGATCGCCATGGTAATCGCCTCTCTGACCAATATCGTGCTGGATTTCCTGTTCGTCATGGGCTTCGGCTGGGGCGTGCAGGGGGCGGCAGTCGCCACATTGATCGCGCAGTGCTTCTCGGCTGCTTACTGTATCCGGCATATCCGCAGGATTGAGGTGCTGCGGCTGGGAAGGGAGGACTGGAAGCTGGAGGGATCCCTCTGCGGCAGGCTCATGACCTTCGGACTGCCCATGGCATTCCAGAACACGGTGATCTCCGTGGGCGGGATGATCGTGCAGACCATCGTCAACGGCTTCGGGGTCACGTTCATCGCCGGTGTCACCGCCACCAACAAGCTGTACGGGATTCTGGAGGTGGCCGCCACCTCCTACGGCTATGCCATGACCACCTATGCCGGACAGAATTTGGGCGCGGGTAAGATACGCCGGATCCGGAGAGGGATGGGGGTGGGGACGGGAATCGCCCTGATTACATCTGTGGGCATCATGGCTGTCATGCTGGGCTTCGGGAGATGGATTCTGGCCTGGTTCCTGCCTGCGGACGCAGGACAGGGTATGGAGGCGCTGGACATCGCCTATCGCTATCTGTCCATCATGGCGGTATTCCTGCCTGTGCTGTATATCCTGCATGTGACCAGGAGCTGCATCCAGGGGCTGGGGAATACGGTGCTGCCCATGGTCTCCGGGGTGGCCGAATTCGTCATGCGCACAGGGGCAGCATTGCTGCTGCCCCTGTCATTCGGAGAAAACGGTATTCTGTATGCGGAAATCCTGGCCTGGATTGGTGCCGATGCCATCCTGATTCCAAGCTACTTCTATATGGTGCGCAGGCTCCCCATGGAAGAGGAGCATTCCATGGAAGAGGAGCATTAGTCCAGCATTCTGTCCAGCGTCTCGAACAGGGTGTTCACATCGATAGGCTTTGCAATGTGGCCGTTCATGCCGCATTTCAGGGCCTCTTTTTTATCCTCCTCGAAGGCGTTGGCAGTCATGGCCAGAATGGGGATGGAGGAAAGCGCCTTGTCCTCCAGTTGACGGATGCAGGTGGCGGCCTCATAGCCGTTCATCACGGGCATCTGCACGTCCATCAACACCAGCTGGTAGTAGCCGGGTTCGGATTTCTTCAACATATCCAACGCAATCTGGCCGTTCTCCGCCACATCGATGGTAAATCCGGCCTCGCCTAAGATGGCGGTGGCGATTTCCTGATTCAGCTCGTTGTCCTCGGCCAGCAGGATGCGCCCTCTGTGATGATGGAGGGAGTCCTTGACGGCAGGGGCCTGCTTCTCCTCTGTGTGGATGGCGGAGTGCAGACAGCTGCGCAGTTCGGACATGAACAGCGGCTTGCTGCAGAAGGCTGTGACGCCGGCCTCCAGGGCCTCGTCCTCGATGTCCGACCAGTCGTATGCCGTCAGGACGATGATGGGCACGTCTTCTCCCATTTCCTTTCGGATCCTTCGGGTGATTTCGATGCCGTTCAAATCCGGAAGCAGCAGATCGATGATATAGACGGAGTATCCGTCGCCCCGCATGGATGCCTGGCGGGTGCGCAGCACGGCTTCCTTTCCGGACATGGTCCACTCGGCGCGCATGCCGATTTGCTGGAGCATGTAGGATACGCTGTCGCAGGTGTTGAAGTCGTCATCCACCACCAGGGCCCTGCAGTTTTTCAGCTCCGGAATGTCCTGCACTTCCTTTTTGACATTCTGGAGCCGGAAGGTGAGGGATACCAGGAATTCCGTGCCCACGCCCTGCTCGCTTTTCACCCGGATGGAGCCGTTCATCATGTCCACGATGTTCTTCGTGATCGCCATCCCAAGCCCGGTTCCCTGGATCTTGCTGATGGTGGAGTTGCGCTCCCGCTCAAAGGGCTCGAAGATGCGCCGCACGAATTCCTCGCTCATGCCGATGCCAGTATCCTTGATGGCGAACTCGAAGTTCGCGTGTCCAGCGGGCGCCAGGGGCGTCTCTCGAATCCGCATGGTGACCAGGCCGCCCGGGCCGGTATATTTGATGGAATTGCCCAGGAGGTTCAGCAGCACCTGGTTCAGCCGCAGCTTGTCGCAGTAGATTTCCTCATGAATCACGTCCACGGCATCGATATAGAATTCCAGCTGCTTTGCCCGGATGTCCGCCTGGATGATATTGCGGAGCCCATGCAGGATGTCGGGCAGGCTGCATTCCTGCTCGTCCAGGTGCATCTTGCCGCTCTCTATCCGGCTCATGTCCAGGACATCGTTGATCAGGCTCAGCAGATGGTTGCCGGAGGTCATGATTTTCTTCAGATATTCCTCCACCTGCTCCCTGTGGTCTATATGGGTCATGGCCAGGGCGGTGAAGCCCACGATGGCGTTCATGGGGGTGCGGATGTCGTGGGACATATTGGAGAGGAAGATGCTCTTGGCCTTGCTGGCCCTGTTGGCCTGAAGGAGGGCGTCCTCCAGCAGCGCCTTCTGCTCCATCTCCTTGCGGGTCTCCTCATCCACGCTGCGCAGGCCCAGCACCATGCCGTGGCCTTCGTTCCATCTGCCAGCCCGCACCACCTTCAACTGATAATACTTCACTTCGCCGTTCTGTACAGTGCGATAATTCGTATAGAACAACAGCCGCTCCGCCAGTCCCTCTTTCATCTTCTCCAGGGAGAGGAAGCCGCGCAGCATATCCCTGTCCTCCTCATGGACGAACTCCTGGATATAGCGCTCCGTGCTCTCCGAAAATATCAGCTTCCCGCTGAAGACGGAACCGAACAGAGAGGTATCCTGATCCTTGATCTGTAGGAGCTTCCCCTCATCGGTGTCAAGGTCAAAGAAGCAGACGAGATTGTAGTCGATGGTCAGGGCCTGAATCGATTCCATCTGCCGCCTCTCGTTTTCGATGCGCTCTTTGTGCTCGCGCTGCTTCTGGGCCGTGCAGTCCAAAAGGAAGCGCTGATAGGCCAGATTGCCGTTCTCCCTTATGAGCTTGATATTGCCCATGATATAGAGGATATCGCCGTTGCGGTGTCGGACGCGGTATTCCACGCTGACGCTGTCGCCCTCCTTCTTCAGGGATTGGATGGAGCGGCGGAGGGTTTCCTTGTCCGGATCCACCACGGAGGATGCCACCATGTCGAAGCCTCTTTCCATCAGCTCCTCCTGGGATTCGTAGCCCAGGATATCCAGAGCTGATTTGTTGACGCTGATGATGCGCCTTCCGTCCAGGGTATGGCACATGACGCCGCATTCCAGCGTGGTGAAAAGGTTCTCCAGCGTTTGGCTCTTCTGAATCACTTCCTTCTCATATGCGCGTTCCTGGGTCACATCGATGGCCACGCCTACCGTGCCCATGACGCTGCCGTCCAGGTCGTACAGGGGAGACTTGTAGGTGGTGAGGAGCTTGGTTCCATCCCCGGTCTTCACCACTTCCTCGGAGACGCGGGTGATTCGGCTGTTCATGACCTCGTTGTCGGATTCCATGCAGTCATTGGCATTGTTGGCAGGGTCGTTGGGATCCACGTCCCATATGTAGAAATGATCCCGTCCTTCCACCTGCTGCTTTGTCTTGCCCACGGTCTCGCAGAAGCATTCGTTCACTTTCTCGTGGAGCCCTTCCCTGTTCTTGTACCAGATCAGGTTGGGGACATGGTTGATGGTGGCCTCCAGGAAATGGCTGGTCTCCCAGAAATCCTTTTCCATCTTATAGGTGGATTGCCATCTCAGGAAACGGAAGGAGAGCTCCTCCTCCGACAAGGGCAAGGTCCAGATATCCCAGATATGGGGAAGCGCAGCAGAAAGCTGCCCAATCTGGCTGCTGTTAGCCAACAGGATGAGCTGGGAGTCCTGGCGTCTGTCTGTCAAGAGCGCCCCCAGGGCCTCCTCCACATCCATATCCGCTATACAGGCCAGAACCACGTCGGCTTCGGCGGCCAGCTCCTTCTGAGGGGTGGAGCTTTCTGAGAAAGTGTGGGTGAAATGTTCAGGTACAGGAATCTCCTTTATGACTTTCGCAAACCTGTACGGACACCCGGCTAAATAGAAATGAATATGACAATGGTACATATTCCTTTCCTCCTTGTATTCGTTCCTTGTTCCGTTTTCTATATGAGTGCTCTTCTTCATTATTACTATGACTGCCTTGACCGAATCCAGCCGATGGCATGCCCTGCTGTCATCTATATATCGCCGAGACGATTTCTTCCGTCATCTTCGGCTTGTTCATGGCATAGATATGGATGTCGCCCACGCCGTTCTCCTGGAGATCGCGAATCTGGCGGATGGCATAGTCGATTCCGGCCTTGCGCATCTCATCCTTGTTGTCCCCGTAAGTGGCTATCAGGTTCGATAGCGCTTTCGGGATGCTGGAGCCGGACAGGGTGATGGTGGTACCAATCTGTTTGGCGGAGGTGATGGGCATGATGCCGGCGCAGACGGGAGCCGTGATGCCTTTCTTCTCCGCTTTCTCCAGAAAAGAATAGAAGTAGTCATTATCGAAGAACAGCTGGCTGATGAAGAACTCCGCCCCCGCGTCCTGCTTCCGCTTCATATTATTCAGGTCGGACTCCATGCTGAAGCTCTCGAAATGCTTCTCCGGATAGCAGGCTCCGGCCATGTGGAGATTCGTATTTTCTTTCAGGAATGCCATCATGTCGTTGGCGTGGGCGAAATCCCGGGCATCGAACTGCTCATCGCTCATGTCCTTGGGGCGGTCTCCCCGCAGGGCGAGGCAGTAGTTTATGTTGTGCTCCTTCAGCCTGGCAGCCACCTGCAGCAGGTTCTCCTTTCTGCTGCCCACACAGGTCATATGGGCCACCGCGTCTATGCCTAAGGTATTCTGGACATAGGATGCGATTTCCACGGTCTTGCCGGCACGGCTCCCTCCAGCGCCGTAGGTGACGCTGATGAAATCCGGGGACAGCTTCCCCAGCGCGTCCATCACCTCGAATGCCGATTCGAAATCCCCCTCCTTTTTGGGAGGGAACACTTCGAAAGACAGGGTATGCTTATGCTCGAACATGTTCTTTAACATTGTATGATCACCTTATTTTCCTTTGCTTCGTCAGTTTGGTCTTGATTTTAGACCATAAATATCGTAACATAAAAAGGAATTCATTTCAAGGGAAAGGTGCATAGTGCGACATGGAAAAACAGGGATTTCAGGGAACCGGGGAATATGTGGCCAGCGAGGAGCTGATGGCCAGCGTGAATATTGCGATTGCGTTGAAGAAGCCTCTTTTGATCAAGGGAGAGCCGGGCACGGGCAAGACCATGCTGGCGGAGGCCGTGGCCAAAGCGTTAGGGAAGCGGTTGATCATATGGAACATCAAGTCCACCACCAAGGCCCAGGAGGGGCTGTATGTGTACGACACCATCCAGCGCCTCTACGACGGGCAGTTCGGCGAGGAGGGCGTGGACGACATCGCCCATTACATCAAGCTGGGCAAGCTGGGGGAGGCCTTCGACAGCGAAGAGCAGGTGGTGCTGCTGATAGACGAGATCGACAAGGCGGATTTGGAGTTCCCCAACGACCTGCTGTGGGAGCTGGACCAGATGGAGTTCTATATCAATGAGACCAAGCGCACGGTGAAGGCCAAGCAGCGCCCCATCGTGATCATCACCTCCAACGCGGAGAAGGAGCTGCCGGACGCGTTCCTGCGCCGCTGCATCTTCCATTACATCGACTTTCCGGACAGGGAGCTGATGGAGGAAATCGTGCGGGTGCATTATCCCGACGTGGAGGAGAACCTGCTGAAGAACGCCATGGAGGTGTTCTACAATATCAGGGCCATCCGGGACATCCGGAAGAAGCCCAGCACCTCGGAGCTGATCGACTGGATTAATGCCCTGCAGATCGGGGGGATTCCGGCGGATACCATCAGGAAGGCCCTGCCTTTCGTGGGGGTGGTGGTGAAGAAGGACGAAGATCTCCAACTGGTGCGGAGCGAGCCGAATCTGTAAAGGAGCATATATGGGACAGATTGCCAATCAGATGCTTTTGGAGTGGTGCTATAAGATGGCGCAGAAGATAGGGACGAAAAGCGCTTCGAAGAAAAGGAATCCAAAGGGAAGCGCCGGGCAGGATAAAGGTCGGGTATCGGAAAGAACAGAGGCTGGTGAAGGAAAGGGAAATCGGGGTTAAGATATGTTCATAAAATTTTTTGAAGCCTTGCGCGATAAGGGCCTGCGGGTGACTTTGGGAGAATGGCTCACCTTTCAGGAGGCGCTGGACAAGGGGCTCTGCGGCAGTTCTTTGACCCAGTTCTATTACACGGCCCGGATGATTCTGGTGAAGAGCGAGACGGATTTTGACAAGTTCGACATGGCCTTCGAGGAGTGCTTCAAGGCTGCCCAGAGGGAGACCGAGGTGGGCAAGG
>CAJUFO010000011.1:8632-82477 GCA_910585615.1 uncultured Acetatifactor sp. | reverse complement strand
AGAATAAGTCTATAGCCTGTTCTGACTGGCTATAAACTTATTATACGAGGAGGATGCGAAATGAAGAGACAGAGCTTGTGGAAAAAAACGATGGCACTGGCTTTGGCGGCAGCGCTGCTGGTAGGCGTGAGCGCCTGCGGGAATGACAGCGGCAGCGGAGGAGGAAGCGCTGAAAGCAGCGGAGGCAGTGCGGAAGAAGCTTCGGATGCCAGCGGGGACGAGCAGAGTGAACAAGGCGGACAGGAGGAAAAAGGGGACGATGAGGTAATCACCCTTACCGTGCTGGGTTCCATGGGAGGCACGGACGGTGTCTCCACGGATGACCCTATCGGTCAATATATCAAGGACGAGCTGGGAATCGTGCTGGAGTATACACAGGTATCCAACGACCGTCTGAAGGTCATGGCGGCAGGCGGCGATCTGCCGGACATCGTCATGCTGCATGAAGCGCCGGAGATGGTGCAGAACCTGATTGACGCAGGAGCCCTGTGGGCCATGGACGAGTGGCTGGAGAACAATGGGGACAATCTGAAGGCAAAGCTGCCGGAGGCCCTGAAATACTCCAAGGAGGTGGTGGGTCAGGGAACCACCTACTTCCTGCCCACGGAAGTGCAGATTGCCAATCTGGAAAGCCCCAACAAGAACGGCTTCGTCGGATTCTTCACCAGATGGGATTACTATAAGGAGCTGGGCTATCCGGAAATCAATACCGAGGATGAATACCTTGACGTGCTTAAGCAGATGGTAGAGGCTCATCCCACCACGGCTGACGGCAAGAAGGTGTATGCCCTGTCGGGATGGATCGACTGGGGTCTGTGGCCTTACAAAATCAGCTACCCTTTCAACTTCGGCTACACCAATCTTGACAACAACCAGCTCTACGATCAGGTGAACGATTTGTTGGAGGATGAGTTCCTGGATGAGGACGGCGTGTTCTGGAGAGCTCTGGCCTTCTTCAACAAGGCTTACCGTATGGGCATCATGGACCCGGAGGCTTTTACCATGAAAGCGGAGCAGTATGACGCGAAGATTAAGAACGGCGAAGTGCTGGTGGCAGCATATAACTGGTGCCAGCCTGACACGGAAGTCTGCGGCGAGGATGCCGGCATGTTCATGCTGCCGGGCCCTTTCCCCTACATCGCGCAGATATATCCAATTGAGAGCAGCCTGGGATACATGACGACCAACGCACTGGTCATCAGCGCGAACTGCGAGCACCCTGAAAAAGCCATGGAGCTGTTCGACTATCTGAATTCCGATGAAGGAGCCAGGCTGGTGCGTTCCGGCATCCCTGGTGAGGACTGGGATGTGGTGGACGGTGTTCCCCAGCTGATCGGCACCCGCCTGGAGAATTTCTTGAGCGGCGACACGGTGGAACCCGGGTATGTGAAGACCAGAGGGCTTGGCGTATATAACTGGCTGACTTCCCAGAGTGCCACCAATCCGGCAGCAGACGGCTATCCGCTGGATTTGACATTGTCCAAGGAGTACAATCTGCAGAACATAAAGCCTGCGGAGAAGGACTTCAGCGCTTATTACACGGATGGAAAAGCGCAGTATCCCGGCGAGGCCTATGTGCAGATGGTGGAGGACGGCAGATTCAAGACATTGTCCGAAAACGTGAAGACCGGCAGGCTGATGGAATCCGTCTCCGATGAATCCGCGAAGATCTTCAACAAGGCAGACGAGTATTTCCAGGCCAATATCGCGAAGATTATCACCTGTGCGGATGAAGCAGCCTTTGCGGCACAGAAGGAGAAGATGATCAACGATGTAAAGGCGATGGGCTATGAGGAGGCCCTGGCGGAGCAGCAGGAGAAGTTCGAGAAAGCGAAGGAGACTGCTAAGTCTTTTAATTAACAAGGCTCCGCGATTGAGCCGGAGGACATAGCGGCAGTTAGTGTCCGCGCGCCTCGGGGGCTCAAGTAAAAATATCCATACAATATATTGTGCCCAAGAGCTGAATTTTGCTTTCAGGCACAATATATTGTATGTTTTTTAATTTTACGATTTTTCGTCTTTTTATTTTTCTACATCCATGTCATCCGGTTTCCCTTTACATTTTGCAAGCCATGCTAGTCATCAATCCCATTGAACCGGGCGCGTCCATCGGGGACAAGGATTTCGTCCTGGACATCAAGGTACTGCTGGACGACCGCGCTATCATCAATCTCGAGCTGCAGGTCATCAACCAGCATAACTGGCCGGAGCGTTCTCTGAGCTATCTCTGCCGGGCCTTTGACAACCTGAACCCCGGAGAGGGGTATCAGATGGTGAAGCCTGTGGTCCATATAGGGCTGCTGGACTTCACCCTGTTCCGAGAATACCCGGAGTTCTATGCCACCTACCAGTTTATGAATGTAAAAAATCATATGGTATATAGTGACAAACTGCAGCTTTCTGTGGTAGACTTGACTCACATAGACTTAGCTACTAAGAAAGACAGGCAGCACCGCATAGACTGCTGGGCAGCGTTCTTCAAGGCGGGCACATGGGAGGAGATCAAGATGATTGCACAGAGGGATGAAAACATCGCCAAAGCGGCGAACACTGTCTGGAAGCTCAGCCAGGAGGATAAGATCCGCCTCCAGTGTGAGGCCAGAGAGGACTACTACCGCTGTCAGCGCGACATGGAGAATTACATGAATGAGCAGGCGGGCATCATCGCCGAGAGGGAGAGCATCATCGCCAGCCAGGAGAGGATGATGGCCCGGCAGGAGGAAGCGATAGCCCAGCAGGAGGGAATGATAGCGCAGCAGGAAGGGACGATAGCTCAGCAGGAGGGCAAGATAGCCCAGCAGGAGGGCAAGATAGCCCAGCAAGAAGGGACGATAGCCCGGCAGGAGGGCAAGATAGCGCAGCAGGAAGGGACGATAACCCAGCAGGAGGGCAAGATAGTCCAGCAGAGTGAAAGGATAGCCCAGCAGGCTGAACAGCTCTCCGAAAAGGACTCTGTCATAGAGGCCTTGAGGGCAGAGCTGGAGCGTCTGAAAGGAAATCCCGTATTGCCTGTAGATGACTGAAGCAAAAAGGAGACATTTCGAAGGGAGAGCACATATGCAAAAATACATCATGGCCCTGGATCAGGGCACCACAAGCTCCAGGTGCATTCTGTTCGACAGAGCGGGCATCGTCCGCTCTATGTCCCAGAAGGAGTTCACCCAGAGTTACCCCAAGCCCGGCTGGGTGGAGCATAATCCCAAGGAAATCTGGTCTTCCCAGCTATCGGTGGCTACGGAGTGCATGGCCATGGCAGGCGTGGGCGCGGAGCAGATAGCCGCCATCGGCATCACCAACCAGCGGGAGACTACGATTTTGTGGGACAAGAATACCGGAGAGCCGGTATACAATGCCATCGTATGGCAGTGCCGCCGCACCTCAAACATGATTGAGAAATTGAAAGAGGACGGCTTTGACGAGAAAATCCGGGAGAAGACCGGCCTGGTGCCGGACGCCTATTTCAGCGCCTCCAAGATTGCCTGGATCCTGGAGCATGTGCCTGGTGCCAGGAAAAGGGCGGAAAAAGGGGAGCTGCTCTTTGGCACGGTGGACACCTGGCTCATCTGGAATCTGACAAAGGGCGCGGTGCATGTGACGGACTATACCAATGCCTCACGCACCATGCTGTTCGACATCCACAGGCTGGTCTGGGACGAGGAGATTATGGAGCGTTTCCGCATCCCGGTGGGAATCCTGCCTGAGGTTCGGCCCTCCAGCTATGTCTATGGGCATACCGATACTTCCGTGCTGGGCGGCCGGATTCCCATTGCGGGCACGGCAGGGGATCAGCAGGCGGCCCTGTTCGGCCAGTGCTGCTTCCAGCGGGGCGAGGTAAAGAATACCTATGGCACAGGCTGTTTCCTGCTGATGAACACCGGAAAGGACGCCATCGCCTCGAGGTCAGGGCTGCTGACCACCATCGCTGCCGGGACCTGTGAAGAGCCGGAGTACGCGCTGGAGGGCAGCGTGTTCGTGGCGGGAGCGGGCATCCAGTGGCTGCGGGACAGCATGCGCATGCTGAAAAGCGCCGCCCAGTCCGAGCAGTACTGCGAAGCGGTGGAGGATACCGCCGGGGTCTACCTGGTGCCTGCCTTTGCGGGGTTAGGGGCGCCTTACTGGAACCAGTACGCCAGGGGGACAGTGGTGGGGCTGACCAGGGGCTGCAGCAAGGAGCATTTCATCCGGGCCACGCTGGAGTCCATCGCCTACCAGACCGCGGACGTGCTCCGGGCCATGGAGGAGGACAGCGGCATCCGGCTGAAGGGTCTGAAGGTGGACGGCGGGGCCAGCGCCAACGATTTCCTGATGCAGTTCCAGGCGGACATCGTGGACACCCAGGTCCACAGGCCGGAGTGCATCGAGACCACGGCTTTGGGGGCAGCCTATCTGGCAGGCCTGGCGGTGGGCTACTGGGAGGACAAGGAGGAGATTAGGGCAAACTGGCAGATTGGCAAGGTGTTCTGCCCGTCCATGGAGGAAGAGCGGCGCGGGGAGCTGCTGAAGGGCTGGAAGCGTGCCGTGAAATGCGCCCTCCTGTGGGCACAGGAGACGGAATGAAGGACATGGACGGATTGCCCAAGGAAAGGCCCTGACGGATTTGGCATGGCAATGGATGAAGGAAACGAAAAAGGTGACAGAAAATGCGGCTGCGACCATGGCGGCTGCGTTTTTTTGCTTGTAATGGGAGAGAAATGTGGTAAAATATTGAAAAGGAAGGACATCAGTCAACTTCTGAATTCCAGGTTCACAGAAGCGCACAGGATTGTATACGCCGGAGCGCACGAAATTATGGCATATTATTAACATGGAAGAATGGTAATATTACAAAGGAATATTTAAGAAAGGAAGAGAATGAAATGCTAGTGCAAAAATATAAAGACATGCTGGCAGGAAAATCAGTCATCAGGGAGCTGTCGGAGTTCGCGACGGCCAGGGGCCAGGAAATCGGATATGAGAACGTGTTCGACTACAGCCTGGGGAACCCCTCCGTGCCCGTGCCCCAGGCATTTACGGACGAGATGATTCATATGCTGGCAAATAGGGAGACCAATGAGCTCCACGGCTATAGCCCCAGCCTGGGCATCACCAGCGTCAGGGAGGCGGTGGCGGCATCCCTGGAGAAGCGGTTCGGCCTGCCCTACCGGAAGGAGCATATCTTCATGGCCTCCGGCGCGGCGGGGGCGCTGGCCCATGCGTTCCGCCTGGTGACGGAGCCGGGGGATGAGATTCTGACCTTCGCCCCTCATTTCCCGGAGTACGGCCCCTATGTGAACCTCACCGGGGCGGTGCTGAAGGTGGTGCCACCGGACACGGAGAGCTTCCAGATTCATTTCGGAAAATTTCAGGAGATGCTCACCGAGAAGGTGATGGCAGTGCTGGTCAACACCCCCAACAATCCCTCTGGCGTGGCTTATTCCGCAGCGACCCTCCAGAGGCTGGCAGATCTCCTGCGGCAGAAATCAGCGGAATACGGGCACGCCATATACCTGATTTCTGATGAACCATACCGCGAAATCATATTTGGGGGTGTGGATGCCCCCTGCGTGTCCGCCTTTTACGATGATACCATCATGTGCTATTCCTTCTCCAAGTCCCTGTCCATCCCCGGGGAGCGTATCGGCTATGTGGCAGTGAACCCCAGATGCAGGGACGCGGAGACCATGGTCAACATGTGCGGCCAGATCTCCAGGGGCACCGGGCATAACTGCCCGCCGTCCATCATCCAGTTTGCCGTGGCCAAAGTGCTGGACAAGACGGCAGACTTGAGCGTCTATGAGACCAACATGGAAATCCTCTACAAGGAGCTGGTGGATTTGGGCTTTACCTGCGTGAAGCCCGGCGGGACTTTCTACATCTTTCCCAAGGCCCTGGAGGAGGATGCCAAGGCGTTTTGCCGCAAGGCGCTGGCCTATGACCTGGTGTTGGTGCCCGGGGACACCTTCGGCGCGCCGGGATATTTCCGCATGGCCTACTGCATCGCTACCGAAAAGGTGGAGCGGTCGCTGAAGGCCCTGCGGCGGTTCGTGGAGGAGACCTACCGCTAGGGGCAGGAAGCCTGCACGGAACATAAATGACAGAATTGTCAGAAAGGTGGGGCTCATGTATCAGGCAGGACTGATATTGGAGGGCGGCGGCATGAAGGGGCTTTACACCGCCGGAGTGATCGATTTTTTTCTGGATAAGGGCATAGAATTTTCCAGCGTGTACGGCGTGTCCGCGGGGGCCTGCAGCATGTGCAGCTATCTCTCGAAGCAGCGGGGCCGAGCCAGGGATGTGTGCATAGATTACCTGGACGACAAAAGGTACTGCAGCCTGTGGAGCCTGTTGACCACGGGAGACCTGTTCAACGCGGACATGAATTACCGGCTGGTGCCGGAGCAGCTCAATCCCTATGACTACAAGGCCTTTGAGCAGTATAGAGGAAAGGCCTATAGCGTGGCCACGGACATCGTCACCGGGAAGCCGACGTATTTCCGGATACGGGACATGAAAAAGGACATCGTAAAGATCCGGGCCTCCGCCTCCCTGCCGCTGGTGTCCCGGAACGTGAGGATTGGCGGCGGGCTGTACCTGGACGGGGGCTTGAGCGACTCTATCCCCCTCCAGAAATCCGTCCTGGACGGCAACCGGAAGAACGTGGTGGTCATGACCAAGGAGACATCCTTCGTGAGGAGGCGGGTCAAAGCCTATATGCTCTGGCTGCTGCGGGCGCGGTACTGGCGATATCCGAAGGTGGCGGAGCTGATGGCCCACAGGGGGACGCGCTATAATGAGCAGGTGGCCTATGTGGAGAGGCTGCGAAAGAGCGGCCAGGCCTTCGTCATCCGGCCGAAGGCGCCCAGCGGCGTGGGCCGGGTGGAGAAGGACGGGAAGAAGCTTCGGGCCCTGTACCGCCAGGGCTACCGGGACGCGGCAGGATGTTACCTGGAGCTGCTGGCTTTTTTGGAGAAATGAGCGCTTGGCGCACAGGAAGCGACATAAAAGAAAGAATGGAGAGTGAAGATGGAACAGTTCATTGAAATCATCAAGGCAATCATCTATGGTATAGTGGAGGGCATCACGGAGTGGCTGCCCATCAGCAGCACGGGGCACCTGATTCTGGTGGAGAGTCTGATGCCGTTCCGCCCGCTTGAGGACGGCATTGGCGTCAGCGAGGAATTCTTCGGCATGTTCGATGTGGTCATCCAGCTGGGGGCCATCCTGGCGGTGGTGGTGCTGTTCTGGGGCCAGATCTGGCCCTTCGCCCTGACCAGGAGGGAGAGGGAGGAGACAGGGGAGACCGGCATCCTGTCCTATTTCAAGAAGGACATCTGGATCCTGTGGTTCAAGATTCTGGTGTCCTGCGTGCCGGCAGCGGTAATCGGCATCCTGTTCGACGACGTGTTCGATGAGCTGTTCTATAACCCCACCAGCGTGGCAATCGCCCTGATTGTGTTCGGCGTGGCCTTCATCGTGGTGGAGAGCTGGAACAAGGGGAGGAGGCCCAGGATACGCAGGCTCTCACAAATCACCTTCCAGACCGCTTTCCTCATCGGTGTGTTCCAGCTGATCGCCGCCGTGTTCCCCGGTACCTCCCGCTCCGGTGCCACGATTGTGGGCGCCCTGCTGATTGGCGTGTCCAGGACGGTGGCGGCAGAGTACACTTTCTTCCTGGCCATTCCGGTGATGTTCGGAGCCAGCCTCCTGAAGGTGGTGAAATTCGGCTTCGCGTTCACCTCCATGGAACTGACGCTGCTGATCGTGGGGACAGTGGTGTCCTTCATCGTGTCCCTGTTCGTGCTCCGGTTCCTGATGGGATACATCAAGAAGCATGACTTCAAGGTCTTCGGCTGGTACCGCATCGCGCTTGGGGCGGTGGTGCTGCTGTACTTCGGGCTGGCGGGATAAAAGCAGATGCGCGGCCTCCCGCCATTTGGCGATTCTGTGCGCAGAGGCGGGAAAAATATGGATATCCTGCACAAATACCACAGGCCTGACATCATAGGCCGGAGGAAATCCGCGGATTTCTGCACGATTCACGGGCCGTTTCCCCGGAATATTCAGCAGTGTCACGGAGCCGGGACAGGCGTGCCGGAGGAGAATGAACAGTATATAGTTGACTTTTTTTGCAAAAAGGAATACAATACAGCAGGGCAGGCGGGACGGAGCGCCGTTTCATGCCTGTTTTCATAAATTCAAATGGAACATAGATATGAGAGAAAGGAAGTGGACAATCATGGCAGGAAGAAAATCGACGAAAACTGCAGCAAAGACTACGGAAACAGTAGTGGCGGAAGCTATCAAACCCAAGGCAGAAGAGATAAAGACAGAAGAAATAGCAGAAACCAAGGCGACAGAGCCCCAGGCGGAGCAGCCCAAGAAGGCTCCCGCGAAGAAGACCGCGGCCAGGGCTACAAAGGAGGCGCCGGTGGAGGAGGTCCCCAAGGCCACGAAAGCCGCCGCAAAGAAGGCAGAGCCGAAGGCCACGGCAAAGAAGGCTGTGGAGAGCGTCCTCCACGTCCAGTACGCAGGCAGGTCCTACTCACAGGAAGACTTGCTGAAGATTGCTAAGGACGTATGGAAATACGACCTGAAGCGCAAGGTGGGCGAGTTAGAGAGCGTAGAGATGTACGTGAAGCCGGAGGAGAACAAGGTCTACTATGTGATGAACGGCGAAGTCTCCGGCTGCTTCGACATCTGAAGTCCATAAGGAAAAAAGGGGTGCGGAAAACAGGATTCTTGCTTGGCGAGGATTCTGTTTTTTTGTATGCGCAGGCCCGCGCAGAGGCAGTATGCCGCTTAGGCGGCGGGTAGGGGAGAAGGGCATTCCCCTACTCGATTATTTAGAATTTTTTTAGAATTATTTTTGAGGAAATCGGTTGACAATGGATAGGGTAAGTGCTATTTTATGGTTAGTAGATATTAGCACTCCCCTTAAACGAGTGCTAATAACAGAAAGGGAGGCAGCTTGGATGGAGCTGGATGAGAGAAAAAAGAAAATCCTGCAGGCAGTCATCCGCAATTACCTGGAGACAGGGGAGCCGGTTGGCAGCAGAACCATTTCCAAGTACACCGACCTGAACCTGAGCTCTGCCACCATCCGCAACGAGATGGCCGACCTGGAGGAGATGGGATACATTTTCCAGCCCCATACCTCTGCGGGCAGGATTCCGTCAGACAAGGGCTACCGTCTCTATGTGGACGCCATGATGGCCGAGAAGGAGCGGGAAGTGGTGGAGATGCGGGATATGCTGGTGGAGCGCCAGGACAAGATGGAGACGCTCCTAAAGCAGATGGCCAGGGTGCTGGCACAGAACACCCAGTACGCCACCATGATTTCCGCCCCCCAGACCAAGCGCAGCAAGCTGAAGTTCATCCAGCTCTCCCGGGTGGACGCGGGGCAGATTCTGGCAGTAATCGTCATCCAGGGGAATGTGATTAAGAACAACATCCTCTCCGTGCAGGAGGAGCTGGATGACGAGACCCTGCTGAAGCTGAACATCCTGCTGAACACCTACTTGAACGGCCTGTCCATCGACGAGATCAACCTGGCCATGATAGCTGTCATGAAGCAACAGGCGGGCATCCACAGCGCCATCGTCAGCGAGGTCATCGACGCGGTGGCGGAGGCCATCAGGGCCGAGGAAGACCTGGAGATTTACACCAGCGGCACCAACAATATCTTCCGCTATCCGGAGCTGGCCGACCAGCAGAAAGCCAGCGAGCTAATCAACACCTTTGAGGAAAAACAGCTCCTGGGAGAGCTCCTTCAGGAAGCCCACACAGGGGGCGAGGAGACGGGCATCCAGGTGTACATCGGCGCGGAGACCCAGGTGCAGAGCATGAAGGACTGTAGCGTGGTCACCGCCACCTATGAATTGGGCGGCGGCATGAAGGGAACAATCGGTATCGTAGGGCCCAAGCGGATGGATTACGACAAGGTCGTAGGGACGCTTCGGGCCATACAGACACAGCTTGACGAGCTATATGGGAAGAAAGGATAGGGCATATAGAAGCTGATAGAAGCAAGACAGAAGTGAAATAGCAGTAAAATAGTGGCAAAAGGAATGGAGGTTGACAATCGGGGATATGGCAGAGCAGGAAAAGGATATGGAAATAGAAAAGAATCAGGAAGCCCCAGGGACGGAGGACAGGGCAGAGGAGGGCGCCGAGGCGCCGGAGCCCGAGAAGGGGCAGCAGGCCCAGGACGTCGGAACGGAGGAAGCAGCGGCGGAGGAAGCCGGGGAGGAGAGCGACACGGCTCCCGAGGGAGAGGACCCCAAGACCTGGGCGGAGAAGCGGGCGGCCAAGAAGCAGGCCAAGCTGGACAAAAAGGCCCAGGGCTATAAGGACCAGATTGAACAGCTGGAGGATAAGGTGAAGCGCCAGCTGGCGGAATTCGAGAATTTCCGTAACCGGACGGAGAAGGAGAAGCGCGCCATGTTCGAAACCGGCGCCAAGAGCGTCATCGAGAAGATGCTTCCGGTGGTGGACAATTTCGAGAGAGGGCTGGCCACGGTGCCCGAGGACAAGAAGGAGGATCCCTTCGTGGACGGCATGAACCGAATCTACAAGCAGCTTATGACGGAGCTGGAGAACATCGGGGTGAAGCCCATCGAGGCCGTAGGGCAGGAGTTCGACCCCAACCTCCACAACGCGGTGATGCAGGTGGAGAGCGAGGAGTACGGATCCGGCACGGTGGCTCAGGAGCTGCAGAAGGGGTACACCTACCGCGACAGCGTAGTTAGGCACTCCATGGTAGCGGTAGTAGTGTGAGAAGAAGTTCTAAGCCTGTATAGAACACAGGCTAAGAACTTCTAGGTTCACAAGCGAACAAGTTCGTCTTGTAAACCATTCTCACACGGAAGAATGCCAAAAGCGGGCATTCTTCCAGAATTGCAGCAGATTATCAGTGGTTAGGTATCAAGAATTATTTTCAAGATAAAGGCAGAACAATTCAGGAGGATATAAAAAATGAGCAAGATCATCGGCATCGACTTAGGTACGACAAATAGCTGCGTGGCGGTCATGGAGGGCGGCAAGCCCACCGTCATCGCCAATGCGGAGGGCACCAGGACCACGCCTTCCGTGGTGGCTTTCACCAAGACCGGCGAGAGGCTGGTAGGCGAGCCTGCAAAGCGTCAGGCCGTCACCAATGCGGAGAAGACCATCGCCTCCATCAAGAGGGACATGGGCACGGACAACGGCCGCTCCATCGACGGCAAGAGATATTCCCCCCAGCAGATTTCCGCTATGATTCTGCAGAAGCTGAAAGCGGACGCGGAGAGCTATCTGGGCGAGAAGGTGGGCGAGGCGGTCATCACCGTCCCCGCGTACTTCAATGACGCACAGCGCCAGGCCACCAAGGACGCGGGCAAGATCGCGGGCCTGGATGTAAAGCGCATCATCAACGAGCCCACGGCGGCTGCCCTGGCCTACGGCCTGGACAATGAGAAAGAACAGAAGATTATGGTGTACGACTTGGGCGGCGGCACCTTCGATGTGTCCATCATCGAGATTGGCGACGGCGTCATCGAGGTTCTGGCCACCAACGGCGATACCCACTTGGGCGGCGACGACTTCGACAACAAGGTCATCCAGTGGATGCTGTCCGAGTTCAAGAAGGCCGAGGGCGTGGATCTTTCCAATGACAAGATGGCTATGCAGAGGCTGAAGGAGGCGGCGGAGAAGGCCAAGAAGGAGCTCTCCAGCGCCATGACCACCAATATCAACCTGCCTTTCATCACCGCTACGGCAGAGGGCCCCAAGCACTTCGACATGAACCTGACCCGGGCCCAGTTCGACGAGCTGACCCACGACCTGGTGGAGAAGACAGCCATCCCCGTACAGAACGCCATGAAGGACGCGGGGCTCAACAATTCCGATTTGGGTCAGGTGCTGCTGGTAGGCGGCTCCACCCGTATCCCCGCGGTGCAGGATAAGGTGAGACAGCTCACCGGCAAGGAGCCCAGCAAGTCCCTGAACCCGGACGAGTGCGTGGCTATCGGAGCTTCCGTCCAGGGCGGCAAGCTGGCCGGCGATGCGGGCGCAGGCGACATTCTGCTGTTGGACGTGACGCCCCTGTCCTTGTCCATCGAGACCATGGGCGGCGTGGCCACCAGGCTGATTGAGCGCAACACCACCATCCCTACCAAGCACAGCCAGATTTTCTCCACCGCAGCTGACAACCAGACGGCTGTGGACATCAATGTAGTACAGGGCGAGAGACAGTTCGCCAGGGACAACAAGTCCCTGGGGCAGTTCCGTCTGGACGGCATCCCTCCCGCAAGGAGAGGCGTGCCTCAGATAGAAGTCACCTTCGACATCGACGCCAACGGCATCGTGAACGTGTCCGCCAAGGATTTAGGAACCGGCAAGGAGCAGCACATCACCATCACCGCAGGCTCCAACATGTCCGATGACGAGATTGAGAGGGCCGTGAAGGAGGCCGCCGAGTTCGAGGCCCAGGACAAGAAGCGCAAGGAGGCCGTGGAGGCCAGGAACGAGGCCGACTCCTTCGTGTTCCAGACCGAGAAGGCCCTCAGCGAAGTGGGCGACAAGATCAGCGACAGCGAGAAGTCCGCGGTGCAGGCCGACCTGGATGCCGTGAAGGCCGTCCTGGACAGGACGAAGGATCAGGAGATGAGCGACAGCGACGTGGATGAGCTGAAGGCCGCCAAGGAGAAGCTGATGAACAGCGCCCAGAGTCTGTTCACCAAGATGTACGAGAACATGCAGCAGGCCCAGGGCGGCGCGGCCGGGCCGGACATGGGCGGGGCAGCAGGCGCGGACAGCGCATCTGCTCCCGATGACGATGTGATTGATGGAGACTTCCGTGAAGTATAAACAGGTATAGACATTCGGCGCAAGAGGGAAATCTAAGTCGGTGGCAGGAAAATGGTGCCGGCTTAGATTTTCTGTAGTAGTTTAAAAATATACTTATTTTCGATATGAGGTGTTTGCTATGGCGGAGCAGAAGCGCGACTATTATGAAGTCCTCGGCGTGGATAAAGCTGCAGATGATGCTGCAATCAAGAAAGCGTACCGTGTTCTGGCGAAGAAGTATCATCCGGACATGAACCCGGGGGATGCGGAGGCGGAGAAGAAATTTAAGGAGGCCTCGGAAGCCTATGCCGTGTTGAGCGATCCGGATAAGAGGCGGCAGTACGATCAGTTCGGCCATGCCGCTTTCGAAGGCGGGATGGGCGGAGGCGGAGGGTTCGATTTCAGCGGGGCTGATTTCGGCGATATTTTCGGTGATATTTTCGGCGATCTCTTCGGGGGAGGCCGAAGCAGAGGCCGTAGCAATGGCCCTATGAAGGGCGCGAACCTGCGGACCAGCGTCCGCGTCACCTTTGAGGAGGCTGTATTCGGCTGCAAGAAAGAAATCGAGCTGAACGTGAAGGAGACCTGTAAGACCTGTAACGGCTCCGGCGCCAAGCCCGGGACCAGCCCCGAAACCTGCCCGAAATGCGGCGGCAAGGGCCAGGTGGTCTTCACCCAGCAGTCCCTCTTCGGCACGGTGCGCAATGTGCAGACCTGTCCCGATTGCCAGGGCAGCGGCAAGATAATCAAGGACAAGTGCGCGGACTGCCGGGGAACCGGATATATATCCATGAAAAAACGTTACTCCGTGGATATCCCCGCGGGCATCGACAACGGCCAGTCCACCCGCATGCCGGGTCTGGGCGAGCCCGGCATCAATGGCGGCCCCAGAGGGGATGTGCTGATAGAGGTGATTGTGGGGCGGCATCCCATCTTCCAGCGGCAGGATTTCGATATCTATTCCACTGTCCCCGTGTCCTTCGCGGTGGCGGCGCTGGGCGGCGAGATTCTGATTGACACCGTGGACGGCAAGGTCATCTACGATGTGAAGGCCGGTACCCAGACGGATACCCGGATACGGTTGCGGGGCAAGGGCGTGCCCTCCTGGCGGAACAAGGACGTGCGGGGCGACCACTATGTGACCTTGGTGGTGCAGGTGCCTGACAAGCTCAAGCCAGAGGCCAGGGAGCTGCTGCGCCAGTTCGATGAGATTACAGGAAATTCGCTGAATGCGGCCAAGAACGTGTCCTCGGAGCCGGAGCACGGGGAGGAGGGTAAGGAGGGCCATAAGGAAGGCAAGAAAAAGAAATCCTGGAAAGAGATTTTTGATAAATAAAATTTTTTTGCGATACAGATGCAAGGTTTCCTTCCGGTCTGTCGTATTATAAGTAAAGACATGAAAACAACGGCATCATCGGAATGGAGGTATGGAAGGATGAAGAAGAGAATCATTTCAATGGGGGCAACCCTTGTGCTGACGCTGTCCATGGGCATGACCGTTTCCGCAGGGCATCACGGGACCTGCGCGGGCAGGGTGATTCAGGGAAGCGGTCTGTGCCAGTACAGAGGGAGCCATGAGGGCGGACATCATCTGTTCTGCTATGGCGGCGGGCAGGATTGCGCTTACTGGGGCATCGATGTGAGCGGGGTCTGCGACAATTGGGAGTACTGCCACGGCGGAGACGGGGCGGCCCAGGGCGCTAATACAGCGGCGGGGAGCCAGCCGGCAGCAGGTGCAGCGACGGAGAGCCAGCCCCAGGCGGCTACGGCGGCACAGGCGCAGCCCCAGGCAGTATACGGATTCGACGGGGCAGCCTATGGCACAGGCTCCCCCTATTACGGCGGTAACGGGGGCTACGGCGGGCATCACAGGGAATGGAACGGCTGCTCCGGCAGCTACGGAGGAGGATGCCACGGCTCCGGTCATCATGGCCGCAGCCATCATTAAAGGTAAGAAGCGAGGATTGCCGTACTGTGCGGCAGTCCTTTTTGCGGCATAGGGATGGGGATGTACGGCAGTCATTACAGAGGCGGCAAAGGCGGTGGAGCAGTGCGCAGCGAAATTGAGGTAGACCGTGCGGTGGAGCGGTATTCGGACATGATAAGACGAATTTGTCTTTGTCATCTGAAGAATGCTGCCGACACGGAGGATGTCTTCCAGACAGTATTTTTAAAATATCTGCTGTATGAAGGGAGCTTTGAAGGCCCGGAGCATGAGAAGGCGTGGTTCATCCGCGTCACCCTGAATGCCTGCCGGGATTATCTGAAAAGCTTTTTCCGCCACAGGACCCTGCCCTTGGAGGAGCTGGCGGAGGAGGCATCGATTCCGCCCGAGCAGCACGAGGTGCTGGAGGCGGTATTGGCCCTGCCGGTAAAGTACAAGGACGCCATCTACCTGCATTATTACGAGGGCTACTCGGCCGGGGAGATTGGCCGCATCCTGGGCAAAAAGGAAAATACGGTCTATTCGCTCTTGTCCCGGGGACGGACAATGCTGAAGGAAGCACTGGGAGGTGATCTGTGATGAGGCAGGAGAACAGAATCGGGAAAGCTTTCGACTGCGTGCGGGCAGGTGAGGGGCTGAAGGCCTCCACAAAAGACTTCCTGCGGAAGGCCAGGACGAGAGAGAGCCAGCGCGGCGCAGGGAAACGGTTGTCACGGCCCGGATACCGGCTGGCATTGGGGGCGGCCTGCGCCATGGCCGCATTGTTTTTGTGCATAGGCTCCTACGCCCTGCTGTGGATGCCCGTGGCCTATGTCAGCATCGACGTGAATCCTTCCCTGGAGCTGGAGCTGAATCGCCTGGACAGGGTCATATCCGGCAGGGCCTACAATGAGGACGGGGAGAGGGTGATGGAAAGCGTTTCGGTGCGGGGGATGCGTTATGAGGATGCCATTGAGCAAATTATGGGCAGTGACGGAATGCAGCCCTACCTGACCCAGGACGGGGCGCTGACCTTTACGGTGGCCACGGACAGCCTGCCGAAGGAGGAGCGGCTGCTGGAGGACATCTCCCGATCTTCCGGCTGTGTGGAGCATGGAGGGGTCAGCGTCCGGGCGGATATGAGCCTGGTGGGGGAGGCCCATGAGAACGGACTCTCTCTGGGAAAGTATCTGGCCTACCAGATTCTGCTCCGGTATGAGCCCGACCTCACGGCACAGGACTGCCATGACATGAGCATGTCCCAGATCCACGGCAGGATTGAGGAGCACGAGCACGGCGGCAATCATGGAAACGGTCATGGGACAGAGCACGGAAGTGGCTATGGGGTGGAGTCCGGGGACGGATATGAGACCGAAAATGATGCCGGCGCTGGCAGTGAAACGGAGGGTGAAATGACGGATGAAGAAAACGGCCACGGCCACAGATCCGGCCACGGCCATTGAAGAGGCTATTGGGCATCAGGTTTCCTGCTGCGGATGCCCCTGGCAGGGTTCCCTACGTATTCGAATCAAGAACTACTCCTCTTTTTTGCTACTCTGTGAAAAGGTGGCGGCGGTATAGCCGTGGTCGGATTGCAGGTCTTCCAGCCATTTTTCCCGCATCAGGGTGTACACCGCGTCGTCGATTTCCGGCGTGCCCGTGGACATGGTGGGGAGGAGCATGTCGCCGGCAGCCTTGGAATCCGTGCAGGCCGTGTCGTTGCGGTAGAGCTCGCGCACTGCGGGGTCGCGCAGGTCGGGTATCTCCATGGGGATGCCGCCTTTTAAGATGGAGCGGTAGGCGAACATTCCAGGCAAGAACATATCCAGGGCCTCATACACGTCTATGATATCCGCGTCTTCGTTGCCCAGGAGCCTTTCGATGAAATTATACATGGTATAGAAGTCGGAACCGCCGTGGCCAAAGTCCTTACCGGAACCCTCCATTTGCCGTATCGGGATGTAATCCTGCCGGACGGCATCGTCATAGGCTCCGGAGAAGGAATCCGCATGGACGTAGATGCGTTCCACGCCGTCCGGGGAAGCGCCCTCCCTGGCGGATTCCATGCTGCCCTTGGAGCCGTAGGCGCAGTACCAGACGGAATTGCGGTAGAGCTCGCCGTGGATGCTCTTTATGATGCCGCCGTTCTCCAAGGTGATCGTTTCCATGCCGAAGGCGCCGCCCTTGCTGCCCTTGCGCAGGCCCCTTTCGTTCTTATGTCCCTCGAAGCCGGTGACGGATACAGGGCGCAGCCCTGTCATGTGGATGAGGGGGCCGATGGAATGGGTGCAGTAGAAGGTGGAATACATATTGTTGCGCCAGTGGTCCCTTTCGCCGTAGGTGATACCAGGCCAGATGGGCTCGCAGTTGTGCACATATTCGCCTTCGCCGTACTCGAACTCCCCGATGGCGCCCTCCCGGTAGAGCCTGCGCATCTCATAGGGGGCTGACATATAGCAATAGTTCTCCCCATAGGCATAGGTCATGCCTGTCTCTTCCACGGTCTCGATCAGCTCCACAGCCTCCTTCATGGTCTGCACCGGGAGCACCTCCGAGAAGACGTGCTTGCCTGCCTTCATGGCCTGAATGGCAAAGGGGGCATGCTCATTGGCGTAATTGGCCAGGATCACGGCATCCATATCGTGCCTGATGAATTCATCGAAATCCGTGTAATAGGCGATGTCCATTTCAGGGCTGCGCTCTTTATGGCGCCGCAGGCCTTCCTCCCATTTGTCGCAGATGGCCGCCAGCTGCGCATGGTCTGCGGCTTTACAGTAGTTGATCATGCTGGAGCCGCGCCCGGCGCCGAATACGCCGATTCTGATTTTCTTCATAAGTATGCCCTCCTGTCTCTGATAATGTGATAAGGGGAGAATATCATGTTTCCCGGAAAATGACAATGGATTATATCCTTATATATATGGAATAAAGTCATGCGCATTTTCGGAAAATGAGAGCCTTATTGTTGACAGAACAGCCTTGAAAGGATATGATAGGATGTGACGATTCGGCGCGGAAGAGCGGAGGAGGAGACCATGGAGGATAGGAATATCTGTCATTTCATGCCCTGTGGCAGAGATTATGACGCCATTCATGTCATCAACTTCGTTTTGGAGACCAGGGGACAGAAGTTCGAGGGAATGAGGAGCCATTCTGTCTATCGGATGCATTACGTGGCAAGAGGGAGTGGGATCCTGCACATGCCGGGCCGATGCTGGCCCTTGGAGGAGGGGGAACTTTTTTTCGTATTGCCGGCAGTGCCATTTGCCATCGAGGATACCGGCGGACTCGAGCATATCTATATCAGCTACATCGGCTCCAGAGCCAACATGATTATGGACAGGTTGAAGATAAGCGGGCAGAACTGCGTTTTTCCGAACTTTGGCGAGGTGGGGGATTTTTGGATGGATTCCCTCAGGGCCGGTTCGATGATGAGGGAGCTGCGCAGCGAAAGCGTGTTGCTGTACACTTTTTCCGTGCTGGGCGGCCGGATTCTGGAGGATGAGAGGACAGAGAGAGGGAAAAGCGATTCCGCAGAAAGGATAAAACGATATATTGACGATAATTTTTCGGACATGGAGCTGAGCCTGGAGAAAATAGGAGAGGCCCTCGGATACCACCGGAAATACGTATCAGGTGTATTTAAGGAAAGGCTGCATATCGGGGTGGCGGAATATCTGAATATGGTGCGGATACAGCATGCCTGTACCCTGATGGAGCAGGGCTTTACCAGCGTACAGGATATCGCGTCGCTGTGTGGCTTCCGCGATCCCCTGTATTTTTCCAGGGTGTTTCGTAAGCGGTTGGGAATATCGCCCCGGGAGCGTTTACAAATGCTGGGAAAGGAAAGCTGAGCCATAGATGGGAAACGGAAATAGGAGAAAGGGCATACTTGTGGCATGAAAAGCGGAAAGAAGGAATTTCTGAGTCTCTTATGCAAATTGTATATGGTGGCGCTGTTGGTGGCGCTGCCTCTGTATACCGGGGAAGGCTACTGGAATTTGGGCGATACCAAGTATATGCTGTTCAAGAATGTCTCTTGCCTCTGTCTGGGGCTTTGGCTGGTGGTGGGAATCTGCGGTACGGATATGCGCAGTTTCAGAAAATGGCGGAAGGCTGTCAGCATGATGGATCTGGCAATGGCCGCCTATGGAATTATCGTGGTGCTGTCAGCGCTCCTGAGCGATTATGGACAGCTTGCCTGGAAGGGTTATGGCGGCTGGTATATGGGGGCGTTCTCCCAACTGCTGTTCGTGGGAATCTATTTCGTCATATCCAGAGGATATGACGGAGCGCGCTGGCCGCTGTACCTGGGGGAAATCGCGCTTTTCCTGGTGACGCTGTTCGGTTTGCTGCACCGTCTGGGGATAGACCCGCTTAAGCTGCTGGTGTACTGGAACTATCGGGATTGGGAGTACAGCCATATGCTGTCCACGTTAGGGAACATCAATTGGCTGTGCGGTTATTACAGCGTGGCGCTGGCTTTTTTTGCAGTTCATTTTCTGCAGGAAGAAAGGATATGGCTCGAGGCGATGCTCTATGTGGGGGCAGTGGCGGCTTTTGTGCTGCTGGCAATACAGGGCAGCCAGGGCGGCTGGCTGATTCTGATGGTCTGTGTGGCATCCTGCCTGTTTTTAGGGTGGGGACGCCTGGCAGTGCTGAAAAGGGTGTGCGGGCTCCTGACCGGCTTCTTTTTCTGTATGCCGATCATGGGATACCTGATGAAGATTCGGGGAAATAAGGCAGCAGTGGTATTGGATGGCAATATATACGGACGTGTGGGCTGGCATGTCTGGCTGATTGCCGGTGGCATATGCGTGACGGCTTATGTCTGGCTTTGGAGAAAAGGGCGGATTTTAGACGGAAGGCGTCCGGGCAGGCTTGGAAAGGCGGTGCTTCTCGGGGGCATAGGAGTCTGTATGTCAGCCGTGCTGATTTTCCTTCTTGGCAGGGGAATCGACGACAGCTTCGGCAACGGCAGGGGCTTCCTGTGGCGAATCGCGCTGGAGAGCTTTGAGGCAGCGGATGTCAAGGACAGGCTGCTGGGGGCCGGGCCGGACTGCTATGGGGAGGCGGTGTTCAACAGACTGGGGGCGGGCTCTGATGTCTGGAAGGGAGACCATTGGGAGAACGCCGTCTATACCAATGCCCATAACGAATTCTTGAGCCAACTGTGTAACGTGGGAATATTTGGGACAGTGAGCTATCTGGCCATATTCCTGATTGGATTGTACCGCTGCTGGCGCGGCATCCGTACAGGCCAGGGCGGTGAAGAAGAGAGTGGGGGCGGCGGAGCCGGGGGAAAGGCGGACAGCTATGAGCTTTGGGTAGGGCTGCTGGCCATTGCCATGTACGGAGCCCATTCCCTAATCAGCTTCCAGCAGGTGCTGAACGCGCCGTTTCTCTTCCTGGTGCTGGGGCTGTGCGAGGAAAGGTTGAGGAGAGGAGGCCATCATGAAGTGGAAGAAGTTTAAGGTAAAGACCATAACGGATGCGGAGGACATCATTATCAGCACCCTCTATGACATAGGCCTGGAGGGCGCCCAGATTGAGGATAAAGTGCCCCTGACCGCCCTGGAGAAGGAGCGGATGTTCGTGGACATCCTGCCGGAGGGGCCAAAGGACGATGGAATCGCGTATCTAAGCTTTTTCGTGGAGGTGGGGGAGGACGGAAAGCTCATGGTCTGCGGAGAGCCCACGGAGGAGGAGGCCATTCTGGAAAAGCTGCGGAGAGAGCTGGAGGAGCTGCGGCAGTTTAGCGATATCGGCGAGGGCAGCGTTGCGGTGGACGAGACGGAGGACATCGACTGGATCAACAACTGGAAGCAGTATTTCCACCAGTTCTATATAGACGATATCCTGGTGATCCCTTCCTGGGAGGACATAAAAGTAGAGGATGAGGGCCGGATGGTGCTGCACATCGATCCGGGGACGGCTTTCGGCACGGGGATGCACGAGACCACCCAGCTGTGCGTGCGGCAGCTTCGCAGATACATGGCACCCGGCGCGATGGTTCTGGACGTGGGGACGGGCAGCGGCATCCTGTCGATTCTGTCCCTGATGTTCGGTGCGGGGCATGCTGTGGGCACGGATCTGGACGAATGTGCGGTGGAGGCGGTGGCAGCGAACTCCGAGGCCAACGGCATCGATCCTTCCCGGTTCGAGCTGTTGATTGGCAATATCATCACGGATAAGTCTGTACAGGACAGAGTGGGCTACGGACAGTATGATATCGTCGTGGCCAATATCCTGGCGGACGTGCTGGTGCCGCTGACCCCTGTGATTGTAGACCAGCTGAAGCCAAACGGCATCTACATCACTTCCGGCATCATAGACGACAAGGAGGCCACCGTGGTGGAGGCTGTGGAAGCCGCGGGTTTTCAGGTGCTGGAGGTGAACCGTCAGGGAGAATGGGTCAGCGTCACGGCCAGGCTGACGGCCCGTTAATCGTTCGTCATGACAGAAAGTGTGGAAATGACGTTGCGGAGAGGGTGCTCTCCCGTGGATTGGCCATAGCGGCTGCATCGGCGCGACGGGATGAGAGGGAAGAAGCTTTCGGTGTCCGGGGGCAAAAGACCGGACGGCCCACAGGAGAGAGGAATGTATCAGTTTTTTGTGGATCCGGTACAAATCAATATACCTGACAGACGTGTCATGATTAGGGGCGAGGACGTGAACCATATCAGAAACGTCCTGCGCATGCGCGTGGGAGAGGAGATTGCCGTCAGAAGCGGCCAGGACTGCAGGGAGTACCGCTGCGCCGTCCTTTCCATTGACGGGGACGAGATCCTGTGCGAGCTGCGCTTCATCAAAGAGGACCAGGTGGAGCTCCCGGCACAAATCTACCTGTTCCAGGGGCTTCCCAAGGCGGACAAGATGGAATTCATCGTCCAGAAGGCTGTGGAGCTGGGCGTCCATCAGGTGATACCGGTGGCCGCCAGCCGCTGCGTGGTGAAGCTGGACGACAAAAAGGCCGCCGCGAAAAGGATTCGGTGGCAGGGCATCGCGGAGGCAGCCGCCAAGCAGAGCAAGAGGGCCATTGTCCCGGAAGTGACAGAAGTGTTGTCATTTGCCCGGGCGGTGGAAAAAGCGTCACAGATGGATGTGGCCTTGATTCCTTACGAGCTGGCGGAGGACATGGCCTGCACCAGAAAGCTGCTGGAGGGCATCCGGCCGGGGCAGAGCGTGGCGGTGTTCATAGGCCCGGAGGGCGGCTTTGCGGAGACAGAGATCGGCCTCGCACAGGAGAGCGGCATCCGGCCGATTACGCTGGGAAAGCGGATCCTGCGGACGGAGACTGCGGGACTTGCCGTGCTGGCCTGGATGACGTATCTGCTGGAGGCGTAAGAGCAGCGCCGCGCACTGCTGCGGAAACAGAATCTGGCTTTTGGCGGCCGGGCCGCAGGGACAGAGACAGAAGTCCCCGCATATGATAGTATAAGTCGATGAACGTCTCCGATTCTGGACTGCAGGGGAAACGGCGCGGCACAGGGCCGGGGGCGTCTGCTTGATAAAGGAGCAAGAGCATGGAAATATATCTGGACAATTCCGCCACCACCAGAGTCTTCCCGGAGGTGGCGGAGCTGATGCGTAAGATTATGTGCGAGGATTACGGCAATCCGTCCAGCCTCCATATGAAGGGAGTACAGGCAGAGCAATATCTCAGAAGCGCAAAAGAGACCTTCGGCAGAATTTTGAAAGTGAACGAAAAGGAGATTTTCTTCACTTCCGGGGGGACGGAATCGGACAACATGGCACTGATTGGCTGCGCCAGAGCGGGTGCCAGGAGGGGGAGGCATCTGATCACCACCCAGATTGAGCATCCCGCCATCCTGAATACCATGCGGTATCTGGAATCAGAGGGCTTCCGGGTGACCTATCTGCCGGTGGATGCCTGGGGACGTATATCTCTGGAGGATCTGGGGCAGGCCATGACGCAGGAGACGATTCTGGTGTCCATCATGCATACCAACAATGAGATCGGATCCATCCAGCCCATCGGGGAGGCTGCAGGGCTGGTGAAGCGCATGAACCCCCACACCCTCTTCCATGTGGACGCGGTGCAGGGCTTCGGAAAGACAAAAATCTATCCCAAGCGCATGGGCATCGACCTGCTGTCCGCCAGCGGGCACAAGATTCACGGGCCCAAGGGCATAGGGCTGCTCTACATCGGCAGCCAGGTGAAGATCCAGCCTATCATCCACGGCGGGGGGCAGCAGATGAACCTGCGCTCCGGCACGGACAATGTGCCGGGAGCCGCTGGCTTCGCAAAGGCCGCGGAGCTTCTGTATGCGCATTATGAGGATGATATAAAGCGTCTGTACCAGTGCAAGAGATATTTCTGTGACGGCGCAAGAAAGCTGGAGGGCGTGAAGATCAACGGCCTGCTGCCAGGGGAACCGGACGGGGCCGGAACGGCACCCCACATCGTCAGCGTGTCGGTGGAGGGCGTGCGCAGCGAGGTGCTGCTGCACGCGCTGGAGGAGGAGGGAATCTATGTGTCAGCAGGGAGCGCCTGCGCCGCCAGGAAGCCCCAGCCCTCAGCTACGCTGAAAGCCATTGGCATCGAAAAGCCTATGCTGGAATCCACCATCCGCTTCAGCTTTTCCGTTTACACCACTCAGGAAGAACTGGACTATACATTGCGGGCAATGTATGATAAAATTCCTATGCTGCGCAGATATACCAGGAAACGTTGAAGTATGGGGAAGGCCTGTGTAAGCGAGCCTTCCCCACATGAAAGCCGGGAGAAAGGACAAGCCATGTTTACAGCTTTTTTGATAAAATATGCCGAAATCGGCATTAAGGGAAAGAACCGTTATCTTTTTGAGGACATGTTGGTGCACCAGATGAAGCTGGCGCTTAAGAAGTGTGAGGGACAGTTCTTGATTCACAAATCCCAGGGGCGCATCTTTGTGGAAGCACGGGGAGAGTTCGATTTTGAGGAGGCGGTGGAGGGGCTGAAGAAGGTCTTCGGCATCTCCGGCATCTGCCCTGTGGTCTATGAGGAGGATCAGGGCTTTGAGAAGCTCTGTGAGAGGGTGGTAGCCTATATGGATCAGGTCTATCCGGACAAGCATAAGACATTCAAGGTGCATTCCAGAAGAGCGCGCAAGGATTATCCCAAGGAGTCCATGGAGATTAACGCGGATTTAGGGGAGGCCATCCTGAACGCCTACCCGGAGATGCGCGTGGACGTGCATGAGCCGGAAATCCTGCTGAATGTGGAGATTCGTGAAAAAATATATATTTACTCGGAAATCATACCGGGCCCCGGCGGCATGCCGGTGGGCACCGGGGGCAAGGCCATGCTGCTTTTGTCCGGGGGCATAGACTCTCCGGTGGCAGGATACATGATAGCAAAACGGGGCGTGAAGCTGGACGCGGTGTACTTCCATGCACCGCCCTATACCAGCGAGCGGGCCAGGCAGAAGGTGGTGGATCTGGCCAGGACGGTGGCGGAATACGCGGGGCCCATCTGGCTCCATATCATTAACTTTACGGACATCCAGCTTTATATCCATGAGAAATGTCCTCATGAGGAGCTGACCATCATCATGCGCCGGTATATGATGCGCATTGCGGAGCATATCGCGAAGGACACGGACTGCCTGGGACTGATTACCGGCGAGAGCATCGGGCAGGTGGCCTCCCAGACCATGCAGTCCCTGGCTGCCACCAATGAGGTGTGCTCGCTTCCTGTCTATCGTCCCCTGATTGGCTTCGACAAGCAGGAAATCGTGGAGGTGGCCAACCGGATCGGTACCTTTGAGACATCCATCCTGCCCTATGAGGACTGCTGCACGATTTTTGTGGCCAAGCATCCCGTGACTAAGCCCAACCTGAATGTCATCCGCCGCCATGAGCACAATCTGGACGAGGGGATAGAGGAACTGGTGCGGACTGCCCTGGAGACCAAGGAATTGATAGTGGCAGGGGCATAGAGCGGAAAAGCTTTGGCATAAAAAAGGCCTCCCGGGTCTGCTCCCAAGAGGCCTCTTTGCCTGATGCTTCGGCGCCTATGTACATGCGCAGGTTAGGACAAGCCTACGCTACGATATAGGGCTTCAAGAATTCCAGTACCTCGTCTGCACCTTCCTCTGTGTGGATGTTCAAGTCGATGGGTTTGGACAGATCTAAGCTGAAGATGCCCATGATGGATTTCGCGTCAACAACATATCTGCCGGAGACCAAGTCGAAGTCGTAGTCGAACTTGGAGATGTCGTTTACAAAGGATTTGACTTTGTCGATGGAATTAAGGAAAATCTGTACTGTTTTCATCTTCTTTACCTCCTGTCTGATTTACCTTCCAGTCAACATATTAACGGCTGGCGGCGCAAAAGTCAAGGCGAAAACAGTACAAAAAAGAGGGGAATAATCATGAAAACTGTGGCATTGTATAATCTGGGCTGCAAGGTCAATTCTTATGAAATGGATGTAATGCGCCAAATCCTTCAAGAAAAAGGATTTGGCATTGTGGCATTTGATGAAAGAGCCGATATCTATATCGTGAACACATGTACGGTCACCAACATTGCCGACAGGAAGAGCAGGCAGATGCTGCACCGGGCCAGGCAGCTCAATCCTGACGCGGTGGTGGTGGCGGTGGGCTGCTACGTGCAGACGGGCCGGAATGCGGTGGAGGAGGATCCGTCCATCGACCTGGCCATCGGCAACAACCGGAAGAAGGATGTCGCGGCCATTCTGGCGGAATATCTGGAGAAAAGGGAGGCTGGAGATAAGGAGCGGCAGGGGGACAAGACGCTGCATGGAGCGACGGTGCCGGATATCGGCCATACCTATGAGTATGAAGAAATGAGGCTGAAACGCACAGCCGGGCATACCAGGGCCTATATCAAGATTCAGGACGGCTGCAACCAGTTCTGCTCTTACTGCGCCATTCCCTATGCCAGGGGAAGGGTCAGGAGCCGCAGAATGGAGGATGTCCTGGAAGAGGTGCGGGGACTTGTAGAAGCCGGTTACCGGGAAGTGGTGCTCACGGGTATCCACATCAGTTCCTACGGGATTGATTTCGGGAAGGGCGGACAGGAAGCGCAGGGTGTGGCAGGCACGGAAGGAAAAGGACAGGAGGGACGGCTGCAGCCCAGATATGATGGGCACAGCAGGCTGGCGGAGCTGACAGAACGGATTCATGAGGTAAGCGGGCTGGAACGGATCAGACTGGGGTCTTTGGAGCCGCGGATCGTCACCGCAGAGACTGCAGGGCGGCTGGCGGCGCTTCCGAAGCTCTGCCCCCATTTCCATCTGTCCCTCCAGAGCGGCTGCGACGCTACTTTAAAAAGGATGAATAGACATTACACCGCCGGGGAATACTATGAAAGCGTGGAGCTTTTGCGGGAGTGCTTTGACGAACCGGCCATCACCACGGATGTGATTGTAGGCTTCCCCGGGGAGACGGAAGAAGAATTTGGCCGGACAAGGGAATTCCTGGAGAAGGTGGGATTTTATGAGATGCATGTCTTCAAGTATTCCAAGCGGGCCGGGACAGCGGCAGCTTCCATGCCGGACCAGGTGCCTGAGCCTGCCAAGTCCAGGCGCAGCGCGGAGCTGATTGCCATGGGAGAGAGGCGGTCAAAAGAATTCCGCAGGCGCTACATAGGAAAAGAAGCCGAAGCGCTCCTGGAGGAGACGCGGGAGATAGGAGGCCGTATCTATTGCATCGGCCATACCGGGGACTACGTGAAAGTGGCTGTGGACATCACCGGCCGAGAGGGGGATGGCGCCTCTCTGATAAATACGCTGGTAAAGATACCGGTCAGGGAGTTCCTGACAGATGAAATTTTGATGTAGCTTGAATTTTTGGCGAAAATGAGGTATGATGAAAGGAAGTAGTAGTATTAGGCGCTTTGGAATGTTCAAGGTTAGGCCTGCCTGGGCGGGCAGATGGGAGTCATGACATGCAGAATCTGGAAAATACACAATACTTCAAGGTAGACTCGGAACCTGCCACCGGAGCGAAGGTGGTGCTGGCCGCCGTATATGAGGCGTTGACAGAGAAAGGCTACAATCCGGTTAATCAGATTGTCGGGTATATCATGAGTGGGGATCCCACCTATATCACCAGCCACAAGAATGCGCGGAGCATGATCATGAAGGTGGAGCGGGACGAGCTGGTGGAGGAGCTGCTGACGGAGTACATCCGCACGAAGGAATGGGAGTAGGGGACGAAAGGGAGGCGGCTATGCGCATAATGGGTCTGGATTTCGGCTCTAAGACGGTGGGGGTGGCTGTCAGCGACAGCCTGCTCATCACGGCCCAGGGCCTGGAAATCATCCGCAGGGAGAGAGAGGACAAGCTGCGCCGGACATTGGCCCGGATCGAGGAGTTGATTTTGGAATACGAGGTGGAGGAAATCGTGCTGGGCCTCCCCAAGAACATGAACGCCACCGAAGGAGTACGGGTGGAGCTGACGGAGGAATTTCGGGAGAAGCTGGAGCGCCGGACAGGCTTGCCCGTTGTCATGTGGGACGAGAGGCTGACCACGGTGGCGGCGGACAAGGCTATGATAGAGGCCGGCATCCGCAGGGAGAGACGGAAGGATTATGTGGACAAGATTGCGGCTGCCCTGATACTCCAGGGATACCTGGACAGACGCAGCCACGGACAGACAGAGAAAGAGGATTGAAATGCACGCCTCCATGTGAAGGTGTGCGTGAGGTGCGGAAATGGCAAAGCAGGAGAAGATTACGTTCACGCCGGAGGGAGAAGAGCCGGTGGAATTCTATGTGCTGGAGCAGACGAGGATAGGCGGCATTGACTATATTCTTGTCACGGATGAGGAAGAGGGCGACGGAGAGGCGCTGATTTTGAAGGACATGTCTCGAGACGGGGAGCCGGAAGGGCTCTATACTATCGTGTCCGATGACCAGGAGCTGGAAGCTGTAGCTGGCGTATTCGAGAACATGCTGGAGGACGTGGAGCTGGAGAATGCATGAACGAAAGCTTCGGGGCCCGGGCGGAGGCTATGCCCTATCGGTCAGGACAGGAGCCTGCAGGCAGGGGGTACGCGCGGAGTTGGGATATGGCGTTTGATAAGGGGAAAGCAGAGAGGCTTTTGAAGGACAGAGGCCTGAAGGTCACCAGACAGCGCATGGCGGTGCTGGAGGCCATCGATTCCTGTCCCCGGGAGCATCTGACTGCGGAAGAAATATTTGAGTTGGTAAAAGCAGACTGCCCGGACATCGGGCTGGCTACTGTTTATAGAACCATACAGTTGTTGGGGAGCTTGCATCTAATCGACCGGGTCAGTTTTGATGACGGGTTCGTGCGCTATGAGATGGGGAGTGCTCTGGAGGGCACGGTGAGACACCGCCATCATCATCTGATCTGTATCAAATGCGGCAGGGTGATTTCCTTCCAGGACGATTTATTGGAGGAGCTGGAGGGGAAAATCATCGCGACTACCGGATTTCGTGTTGTGGATCATGAGGTAAAGCTCTACGGCTACTGTGTAGAATGTGGAGGAGATTTGATTGAAGAAAAAAGAGAATAACAACGGTTCCAGACTAAAGATAATCCCTTTGGGGGGCCTGGAGCAAATCGGCATGAACATTACTGCGTTCGAGTATGAGGACAGTATTGTTGTGGTGGACTGCGGCCTGTCGTTCCCGGCGGACGACATGCTGGGCATCGACCTTGTAATCCCAGATGTGACTTACCTGAAGGACAACATCAGCAAGGTGAAGGGCTTCGTGATCACCCACGGCCATGAGGACCATATCGGAGCGCTCCCCTATGTGCTCCGGGACATCAACGCGCCCATCTATGCCACCAGGCTCACCATGGGCATCATCGAGAACAAGCTGAAGGAACATGAGATGACCAAGAGCGTCAAGCGCAAGGTGGTGAAGTTCGGCCAGTCCATCAATTTAGGACAGTTTCGGGTGGAGTTCATCAAGACCAACCACAGCATTGTGGACGCGGCGGCGCTGGCCATCTACTCCCCGGTGGGGGTGGTGGTGCACACGGGGGACTTCAAAGTGGACTACACGCCCGTATTCGGAGACGCCATCGACCTGCAGCGCTTCGCGGAGCTGGGCAAGAAGGGCGTGCTGGCGCTGATGTGCGACTCCACCAACGCGGAGCGGCCGGGCTTCACTCCCTCGGAGCGCACGGTGGGGGCCACTTTTGACAATCTGTTCGAGGAGCATAAGAATACCAGGATTTTCGTGGCCACCTTTGCCTCCAATGTGGACAGGGTGCAGCAGATTATCAACACGGCGTACAAGTTCGGCAGGAAGGTCTGCGTGGACGGCCGCAGCATGGTGAGCATCATCGAGACGGCCAGGAACTTGGGCTGCATCAGCATCCCGGACAACACCCTGATCGAGATAGAGCAGATGAAAGACTACCCCAGCGAGAAGCAGGTGGTGATCACTACCGGGAGCCAGGGGGAGAGCATGGCGGCCCTGAGCCGCATGGCCAGCGGTATGCACCGCAAGATTACCATCGGCGCGGGGGACACGGTGATTTTTTCCTCCAACCCCATCCCGGGCAACGAGAAGTCCGTGACCAAGGTGATCAATGAACTGATCCGCAAGGGCGCGGACGTAATCTTCCAGGACGCCCATGTGTCCGGCCATGCCCGCCAGGAGGAAATCAAGCTGCTCTACGCGCTGATCCGGCCCAAGTATTCCGTCCCCGTCCACGGGGAGATTAAGCATCTGAAGGCCCAGGCGAAAATTGCCCAGAGCCTGGGTATGGAGAAGGAGAATATCTTCATCCTCTCCTCCGGCGATGTGCTGGAGCTGGACAAGAACCGCGCGGGCGTCACGGGCAGGGTTCCCGTAGGGGCCATTCTGGTGGACGGCCTGGGCGTGGGCGACGTGGGGAATGTGGTGCTGCGGGACCGCCAGCATCTGGCGGAGGACGGCATCATGGTAGTGGTCATGAGCCTGGACCGGGCAGGAGGGGAGCTGGTGGCAGGGCCCGACATCGTATCCAGAGGGTTCGTGTACGTGAAGGAGTCCGATGAGCTGATAGAGGAGGCGCGGCAGATTGTGGACGAGGCCATCGAGAGGTGCTTGGACAGAGGGATTACGGACTGGGGGAAGCTGAAGAATACCACCAAGGACGCCCTCAGCGACTTTGTCTGGAAGAAGACCAAGAGACGGCCCATGATATTACCGATTATCATGGAAGTGTGAGAAGAAGTTCTAGGCGGCCAAAGGACGCCCGCCAAGAACTTCTAGGATTGCACACGAACAAGTTCGTATCCCAATCCATTCTTCCAAGTTGTGGAAGGGCGTTGGGGCGAGGCGCTTGGCCTGCCGGTCGGGCATGGAGGTTAGTATGAAAGTAACGAGCATAATAGCTGCAGTGGCGGGGGCTATCTTCCGGGTAGTGATGGCGGTGGCGGTGGTGTATGTAATCTATCGGGGAGCCGGAATCTGTTATGACTACGGCTACCGCATCTTCACGGAGCCGGCCATGACTACGGGGGAGGGCCGGAGAGTGACGGTGACGGTCAGCCCTGACATGTCCGCGCTGGACATCGGAAAGCTTTTCGAGGGCAGGGGGCTGGTGCGGGACGCCAGGCTCTTCGTGCTGCAGTATTATCTCTCGGAGTACAGGGAGGACGTGGGCCCCGGCACATTCGACCTGAGCACGGCCATGACCGCGGAGGAGATGATGCAGGCCATGGTGGTGGAGAAAACCGAGGAAGAGGACGGCGAAGGGGATTCCGCAGGAAGTGGGAGCTCTCTCGGTCAGGAAGACTCTTCCTCGGAGAGCGGCCCGCCCGCTGGGGGAGGCGCGCCCGGCGGAGAGGACGGCACAGAGGATGCGGCCAGGGACGGGATGACCGGGGACGGTGTAACCGAAGACACAGAGGGGCTTGGCGGAGAACCAGGGACAGAATGACGCGATTCCGTATATAAAGAGGAAGTATGATCATAGATGAGAGAATGGCGGCTTTCATCGATTCGCTGGACAGGGGGAATACGGCCTTCCTGGACGGGATAGAAAAAGAGGCGCTGGAGAATCAGATTCCAATCGTGCGCAAGTCCACGCAGAGCCTGCTGAAGTTTCTGCTGGCGGCCAGGCAGCCGCGGCAGATTCTGGAGGTGGGGACTGCAGTGGGCTTTTCAGCGTTATTGATGTGCGAATACGGCCCGGAAGGCTGCCATGTGACCACCATAGAGAAATACGGGAAGCGGATTCCCGTGGCCAGGGAGAACTTCCGGCGGGCCGGGCGAGAGGACCAGATTGCCCTGTTGGAGGGGGATGCGGCGGATATCCTGCCGGAGCTGACGGGAAGCTTCGACATGATATTCATGGATGCGGCCAAGGGGCAGTATATCCGCTTCCTGCCGGACAGCCTGCGGCTTCTGGCGCCGGGGGGATTCCTGGTGTCGGACAATGTGCTGCAGGACGGGGACGTGACAGAGTCCCGCTTTGCGGTGGACAGGCGCAACCGCACCATCCATGCCAGGATGCGGGAGTACCTGTATGAGCTGAAGCACCATCCCCTGCTGGAGACCGTGGTGCTGCCGGTGGGGGACGGGGTGACATTGAGCGTCAAGCGTGCAAAGGGTTTTCGGGGCTGAGGCCAAAGCGGACAAGGTTCGCCCTGGGCGGGCGTTCTTGCGGACTTGCGCCGGTTGCCCGTGCCGTCTGGGGCGGTTATATTTGGAGATGGGAAAAGGAAGGGGCAGGATTATGGCGGGGAGAAGGAAACCGGAGCTTTTGATACCGGCGGGGAGCCTGGAGGTGCTGAGGACCGCGGTGATATTCGGGGCGGATGCCGTGTACATCGGCGGCGAGGCCTTCGGGCTGCGGGCCAAGGCGAAGAATTTCTCCCCGGAGGAGATGGCGGAGGGCATCGCCTTTGCCCATGCAAGGGGCGTGAAGGTGTATGTAACGGCCAATATCCTGGCCCACAATGATGACCTGGAGGGGGCGGCAGCCTATTTTAAGGAGCTGCGGGACATGGAGCCGGAGCGGTGCGACGGGCTGATTATTTCGGATCCCGGCATGTTCGCCATTGCCAGGGAGGTGTGGCCGGAGGCGGAGATCCATATTTCCACCCAGGCCAACAATACCAACTATCGCACCTATCGGTTCTGGTGGGAGCTGGGAGCCAGGCGGGTGGTGTCCGCCAGGGAGCTGAGCCTGGCGGAGATTCGGGCCATCCGGGAGCGGATTCCGGAGGAGATGGAGATAGAGAGCTTCGTCCAGGGCTCCATGTGCATCTCCTATTCCGGGCGCTGCCTTCTGAGCAATTACTTCACGGGGCGGGACGCCAACCAGGGCTCCTGCACCCATCCCTGCCGCTGGAAGTACGCGGTGGTGGAGGAGACCAGGCCCGGGGAGTACCTGCCGGTGTACGAGAACGAGCGGGGTACATATATCTTCAATTCCAAGGATTTGTGCATGATAGAGCATATACCGGAGTTGGTGGAGGCGGGGATAGACAGCTTCAAGGTGGAGGGGCGCATGAAGACGGCGCTGTACATCGCCACGGTGGCCCGCACCTACCGCAGGGCCATAGATGATTATTTCATCTCCGGGGAGCGGTATCGGGCGAACCTGGACTGGTACAGGGCGGAAATCTCCAAGTGCACCTACCGCCAGTTCACCACGGGCTTCTACTTCGGGAAGCCTGCCGGGGAGGCCCAGATTTATGACAACAGCACCTATGTGAACGAATATATCTATCTGGGGAACATCGAGGAGGTGGCTGCGGGGGATGTGCTGCCCTGGAGAGAGGGGAAGGAAAACGGAGATGTCTGCAAGCTGGCCCGGTTCGAACAGCGCAACAAATTTTCCGTGGGAGAGGCGATTGAGATTATGAAGCCGGACGGGAGGAACGTGCCAGTGACCGTGGAGGCCATGTACAATGGGGAAGGGGAGGCGGTGGAGAGCTGCCCCCACGCCAGGGAGACCATATGGGTGCGGCTTTCCGAGGCGCCTGCGCCCTGGGATCTGCTGCGGAGGGAGAACCGCGCCGGGGCGGGGGCGTAGCACGGCTTCCGCGCTTTGCGGCCCTGGCCTTGTGCATTCCGCCGGGGCTGGATAGCCGGGGATTCCCGGGCCCCTATGCAACCTGCCCTGCCTTTGGCAGGGACAAACGCTTTTATTTGGCGGAAAGCGAGAAATGATTTTTGGGGTATTGCATTTTGGGGGAAATTAGGGTATTTTATAGAAAACGAAACGTTGGCGCGGCTGTATGCCACCGTTTCCGCACATCGGCATTCAATGAACGAGGAGGTTCCATGGTAAGGTGTTACTTTGGGACTTTTTTTATGTGGTGGATTCTCGGGAGGCGGCCGATGGAGGACAGGGAGAGAGAAGGGAGAAGGAAAATGTGTGAAGTAGTGAAGGTAGAAGAGATTTTCGCCAGCAAGGTATTCACCTTTGGCAAGATGAAGGAAAGGCTGCCCAGGAGCGTCTATAAAGAAGTCAGAAAAATCATGGATCAGGGGGGCGAGCTGTCCCTGGCGGCCGCGGACGTGGTGGCCAAGGCCATGAAGGACTGGGCCGTGGAGAACGGCGCCACCCATTACACCCACTGGTTCCAGCCCCTTACTGGCATCACGGCGGAGAAGCACGACGCTTTCGTGACGCACCCGGATGAGGACGGCAAAATGATCATGGAGTTCTCCGGCAAGGAGCTGATTAAGGGCGAGCCTGACGCCTCCTCCTTCCCCTCAGGAGGCCTGCGGGCCACGTTCGAGGCCAGGGGCTACACGGCCTGGGACATCACCTCCCCGGCGTTCCTGAAGGAGGACGCCACGGGAGTCATCCTCTGCATCCCCACGGCATTCTGTTCCTACACCGGGGAGGCCCTGGACAAGAAGACCCCGCTGCTGCGCTCCATGGAGGCAATCAGCCAGCAGGCGCTGCGCATCGTGCGGCTCTTTGGCAACGAAGGGGCCACGAAGGTAGTGGCCAGCGTAGGGCCGGAGCAGGAGTACTTTCTTGTGGACAGAGAAAAGTACCTTCAGCGGGAGGATCTCATCTTCGCCGGGCGCACCCTGTTCGGCGCTCCCGCGCCCAAGGGCCAGGAGCTGGAGGACCATTACTTCGGCACCATCCGCGAGCGGGTGGGCGCATATATGAAGGACCTGAACGTGGAGCTGTGGAAGCTGGGGGTGACGGCCAAGACCCAGCACAACGAGGTGGCCCCGGCCCAGCATGAGCTGGCTCCTGTCTATGAGACGGCCAACATCGCGGTTGACCACAATCAGTTAGTTATGGAGACCATGAAGAAGGTGGCGGGCCGCCATGGCTTGACCTGCCTGCTCCACGAGAAGCCCTTCGCCGGAGTGAACGGCTCCGGCAAGCACAACAACTGGTCCCTGGGCACGGACAATGGGGTGAACCTGCTGGATCCCGGCGAGACCCCCAACGAGAACATCCAGTTCCTGCTGGTGCTGGCCTGCGTCATCAAGGCTGTAGACACCCATGCGGACCTCCTGCGCCAGAGCGCGGCGGATGTGGGCAACGACCACAGGCTGGGGGCAAACGAGGCCCCTCCCGCCATCATCTCCATCTTCCTGGGGGAGCAGCTGGAGGATGTGGTGAAGCAATTGGTGGAGACCGGCGAGGCGGCCCATTGCCTGGAGGGCGGCAAGCTGGAGACTGGCGTGTCCACGCTGCCCGACCTGGAGAAGGATGCCACAGACAGGAACCGCACATCGCCCTTTGCCTTCACGGGGAACAAGTTCGAGTTCCGCATGGTAGGCAGCGCGGATTCCATCGCCAGCCCCAACACCACCCTGAACGCCATCGTGGCGGAGGCTTTCTGCGAGGCGGCCGACAGGCTGGAGCAGGCGGAGGACTTCGATTTGGCGGTGCACGACCTGATCAAGGAGTACATGGGGGCACACCAGAGAATCGTCTTCAATGGCGACGGCTACTCCGAAGACTGGGTGGCGGAGGCCGAGAGGCGGGGCCTGCCCAACATCAAGTCCATGGTGGAGGCGGCCTGTACCCTGACCACGGACAAGGCGGTGAAGCTCTTCGAGAAGTTCGGCATCTTCACCAAGGTGGAGCTGGAGTCCAGGGAGGAGATCATCTACGAGACCTATGCAAAGACCATCAACATCGAGGCCAACACCATGATTGACATGGCCGGCAAGAAATACATCCCTGCCGTGGTGAAGTATACCAGGCAGCTTGCGGACACCGTGGTGGCCGTGAAGGAGGCCGGGGCGGAGCCTGCGGTGCAGGCAGGGCTCCTGGGCGAGGTGAACGGGAAACTGACGGCGGCCCAGGAGGCACTGGGGAGGCTGATTCAGGCCACGGCCCAGGCTACGGCCATGGAGGATGTGAAAGAGCAGGCGTTCTTTTATAAGGATGTAGTCAGGGCGGCCATGGAAGAGCTGCGGGCTCCCATCGATGGGCTGGAGATGATTGTGGACAAAGATGTGTGGCCGGTGCCTTCTTATGGGGAGTTGACGTTTGAGGTCTAGGAGAGGTCATGGCAGCGGTGGGGCCGGGAGGGAGGGGATTCTCTGCCGTGGCTCCGCCGCTTTCCGATTATTATGAGGCTGCGGTGAAGCTGGCGTCGCAGGGCCTCATCGTAAAGCTCACAGCCCAGGTGAAGTCAACAGCACTTCTTATGCGAAGCCAAAAGAGGGTGGAAAGGGCACGCAAGGAGCGGCAGGCTGATATACACGTATGTTTCGACATCCGGAATCGATTCAATCCGGAAGGAAGCCGTTTCCCCGTAATAGCGGCGGATGCGTTCCGCAATATTATGCAGACCATACCCACTGCAGGAATCGTCAGCCTGCTCCAGCTCCAGAGACAGCCGCAAGCGAGCGAGCTTTTCTGCGGAAATGCCGGCGCTGTCGACCGCCAGCTGTATGGTCAAAAAGGAATCTGTCCGGCAAAGCGTAAAAGCTATGGTTTCCTCCCGGCTGGCAAAGCCATGTACAATACAGTTTTCCACCAGCGGCTGCAAAAGCAGCTTTAAAATGGAAATCTGAGAAAGCCCGTCCTGGGCGTTGATGCAGAGGCGAATTTTTTCATCGAAGCGTTTATTCCCGCGAGCGATGAGTCAAGCGGCCGAGCTTGCACGGCCAGTTGGCGAATGCCGCGAGGGTCAAATGCCAAAGTGTCCGAAGGACACTTTCTGCTCTGCAGCGTTGCAAGATTGATACCCCGTTGCTTGCAGCGGGGTATTTGATTCTGTAGTCCGGCATAAAGGGAAATGTGCTCCAGATCCTGTGAGAGAGGGATAAGCTCCTTCCCTCTGCTCAGACTGATGCGATAATAGCGGGATAGGCTTTTTACAAGCTCGCAGACCTCCTTTGCATCCCGGTTTTGTGCAGTCCAGATGACGAGATCCATCGTGTTGTACAAGAAGTGGGGATTGATTTGTGCCTGCAGGAGTTTCAGCTTATTTTCCTTCAGGCGCTGGCCGGTCAGGTATTGCGTTTCCATCATCCGGCGCATCCGGCTGATTATATCGTTGAAATCGCTCTGAAGCCAACCGATTTCATCCCAGCCGTCAACCGTGCAGTATGCCTGTAGAGTTCCCTGCAGTACCTTCCGGTCGACACAAATAAAGCCATTACTGGCTTTGCGGGTTATTTAAAGATGGCCAGGTGTCAAACTCCCGCGAAATTGCAGCAAAGTTTGCAGCAAAAAGTTTTGCAGCAAAAATTTGAAAAAAATTGAATTAGGGTATTGCAAATTGGAAATACTTCGTGTATAATATTCCAAGTAATAAGACATAGGGCTATCGCCAAACGGTAAGGCAACGGACTCTGACTCCGTCATTTCAAGGTTCGAATCCTTGTAGCCCTGTTATACAGACCCCGGTGGAGAGATTCACCGGGGTGTTTTTGTGCAGCAAAATCAAGGGTTTTCGGGGGTTCCTGTGCTATAAGGCAGATGGGGGTACAGGTCATGCTGTTATTGAAACCAGGAAGATATTCCTGGTTTCTCCTATGAAATCCTGACGGATAGATTATTTTATAGATTATTGCAAAATAACATTCAGAGCCGGATTTGCGAGGGTTTCATGGACTTTCGGTTCGGGATTGATGTGGGGTGCCTTTTTGCGCCCATTTTTAAAGGTGGTAAAATGATATGGAACAGTAAAGGGCATTTACGCCGAAGCAAAAATAGTTACGGATAAAGCGATTCCCCAGCTGCTGGGGGCATCGGCTGCGGACAGGCGAATTCGTTAGGAAGTACCTGATTGAAATCTTAGCCCTTTTGCACAGGTATTGTAAATCTGGATTTTCCTTTATTGGGATTGATTATGTTGCTTATGGTGGTCTTGGAAACTCCATATTCTGCAGCCAGACAGGAATAGGAGCTGCCGGCGTTGTGCTTACGGATGATTTCAGCTTTTGTGTCTGCTGGCAGAAGCGGCTTTCTCCCTGGCTTATTTCTGCTGGTTCCGTTGATGATGCTTTCCAGTACATGGACCCTTCTCTCTAAATCCTGGATTCTTTTCTCGTAATCTTCATGAAACTGCATATACGCCACCCCGTTCATAATTATATATGAACGATTATGGACTGTCAACATCTATCGGTAGGGCAGACGGCTGATGAAATCGATCATATCCTCTTTTCTGATCAGATACCGTCCGTCAAGTATCATGGCCCGCAGCCGTCCGGATTGGATATGGCCTAATATCCGGTTCTTTCCCATATGCAGTAATTCCTGTGCCTGTTTTCTTGTCAATAGGTCTGGGCAATCTTCCAGCATCTCTTTTCCGCCTCCTTATGTTTTTTATGAAATTGTTGGCCTGATTGGTTTTGGGTGGTTTATACCGGTTGCGCTTGGTGGTTGCAGATAGCGCTTTTTCTGCTTAATCCTGGTGGAACTTTCCGGCCAGATAATCTTTGAGGTCACCAGCCCTGATTTGCCATTTCCCGCCGATTTTCTGTGCAGGCAGCTGGCCTGACTGTATAAGCCTGTACGCAGTGGTCTTCCCTATGTGCAGGATAGGACAGATGTCTTCCAGTAATAAGAGTTCTTCATTCATCATATCAGTGGCTCCTTTCTTTTTTATTTCAGTGTTTGGAGAGAAATTGATATTAAATAATTTCATGCCGAACAAGATAAATAAATATGCTGGTGGATGCTATTGAAAAATATCAGCTATAAACAATGGAATAAGCTGGCGGATCAGTAAGCAGAAAAATGTGTTACACGAAAGAAAGGCGGAAAGCCAGAGTTTATATGGGCTTCAGGAACTTTTCGGCTAAAAATGGTTAATGATTGCGGTTCCTGCTAATCGGGAACATGAAAAGGAGCTAGTGGACCTATCTGGAGCTGTCGAAGCGACAGCCTGGTTTATGGCTCTATAGGACGAACAGGATTCTATTGGTAGGAGGCCTATGGAACTATGTATGTTGCAGACAAAGACCAAAATGGAAAGATGAAGGAACAGCTTTTTCTGATAGAGAAACGAGGAGATGGACGGGCATGATGGACCAAAAGAATACGGAACAGGATAAAATCAAAAATGCGGCAGCAGTAAGCAGCAGATATTCTATGCATACAATGTCATTTTGTACAAGGCTTACTCCCAGGGAGGCAAAAACGATTAGAGAAAAGCTGATTGCCTATTGTGACGCAGAAGGGCTTCGGTATCATAAGCATAGAAATGAATGGGCAGATACAAAGGAGCTGATATTTGACGGATTTTTAACGTATGGATTGAACCCAGTGAAAGTAAGAACCATATCAAAAAATTCAGGAAAGATTTATTTTCTGCAGATTAAAGTGAACCCAAGGATGATGTTCCATAAGGACTCGCATCCATTTGTCTACATCGCAGATGCGGCTGATGTCAGGAACAGCCTGGACAGGATTCAGGACTTTCTGGATATGACAGATATCAATGGCATATCGAAGGAATGCTTTTATATCCAGAGGATAGACTATTGCGCAAATATCCGTTTAAGGTCGAAGTATGAGGTCGAAGAGTATATGCGGCTTGTCAGGAAAGGGTTATGCCCTCATCCCACCATCAGAAAAGAGGAATATAGCAAAACGCAGGGAAGGTGGATACCGACCCGGAACTCATTTACGGTGTACTGCGGATCCTATGAATTCTCCGTTTATGACAAGCAGAGCCAGATGATGGGAGAAAAGGATAAATATAAAGCCGAAGATATCGCGGAGGCCGAAGGCATTGTTCGGGTGGAATTAAGGGTAAAGCGCAATAAGGTTCGATATGAGAAGAAAAAATCTGATTGTGAAAGCGAAATAGAGTATCTGATGAAAACTGCTGAGATTTCCGAAAGGCTTTTGGATAAGCAGTTGCGGGAGTGCTTCGGGACAGGGTGTTTTGTGAAAGCCTCCAAAGCGGAAGAGATGATAAGAGAAAGCAGTTATAAAGATAAGACGAAAGAACGTATGTGCAGGATAGTTAGAGATACGGCTAAAAGCGGCTTAGAGGAAGCGAGACTACGCTATGAGAAAAAGTATAAGAGTTTTTATAATATGATGAACAGATTCAATGCTCTTGGGATATCGCCTATTACAATTAAACAGCGGTCAGAAATCGAGTGTCTGGATCATCCCATAGAATATATTAAAAACCGGAATGCGAACCTGCCGGAGTAGCGGAGAAATGTTATACCAAGAAAAATTGTACATGCTATCGCTGCGAAGAAAATGTAGAATTCATGCAACAGGCACAAGGAGTGATGTGGTTGCTAGCTTTGAGGCAGCATGATATGTGTTTTATATTGTGCCCAAACTAGCGTGGTGCCAGTATGGGGACATTGGCACTATGTTAAAGAGTGGAAATACTATTTCTATGATTCCTACTGGTAACATTGGGCTGTGGGTTATGTACAGAAAATACACCTGGAATTAAGCATGGTCGAGAAATGCGTGAATCATCTGTAATATAGCATATCGCTGTTGTTGATTCAAACGTTTCCAGAGTTGGAATACCTCCTGTTGCTCTTCAGTTAGGGCAATTTCCAGTGGGCTCTCGGAAAAAAACTGGCTCAAAGAAATGCCAAAGCCTTCACATATACGCTCTATAGAGGAAACAGACGGAATCATATTTTTCCGATACCAAGTAGAAATTGTGGATTGAGCAATATTTGAATTTTTGGCTAAGGTGTATTCGCTCCAGTTTCTTTTTTGACGCTCATCCGTAATCTTTTGCAGGACATCAAAATTAGATTTTTTATGTTCCATTGCAGCACCTCCATATATTTATCGTTAATATAATTTCGATTATATGAAGTAAAGGGGTTGAAAAATACTTATAAAAGACGTATAATTTATATTGTTAATTATAACTAATGAAAAAATGTAAGAAAATGTTGTGATTAGCAAGAATTTTGATGAGGTGAAACCTCTTGTAAAAAAATAAATAAAAAGGAGAAAAATGATGGAAAGCGGAAAACATAAAGAAGATAAGCCTACAAAAGGCAACAGAGTGGTTAGGACAATCGCTGGTTTGGTGGGAAGCATAGCGGTTGGTGCGGTTGTATCCTTGGCGATGCCTAAGGTGCAAAAGAAGGTGGCTGATAAGATATATAAGAAGATGATGTGATAAAAAATGAAGTTACGGAAGGATAACAAATATGGATATAAACACGAATGATTTGATAGAAAGCTGTATGAGGGCTATCGATAAAAAGATGAAAAATTTAAATAAACTGAATATTGTTGTAGTAGGGAAATCAGGGGTAGGGAAGAGTACACTGATAAACAACATTTTTAGGGAAAGATTGGTAACAACAGGGATAGGGGCACCTGTAACGGCTCATATGGCTAAGATATGCAAGGAAGGTTTTCCGCTTTGTATTTATGACACTAGAGGATTCGAACTAGGATATGACTCACAAAAAGAAATAAGAAGCGAGCTATTAAAAACAATCAAAGAGGGTTCGGACTCAGGAGATATTAATAAAGCAATTCATTGCATATGGTATTGCGTCTCTATGGCATCTAACCGTTTTGAGCCTCAGGAGATAGAATGGATTAAGTCGTTCACAGAAGAAAGCCGTATTTACCATATTCCGGTCATTATTGTTCTTACGCAGGCATTTGAATCGAGAAAAGCTCAGGAAATGAAAAAATACATAGAGTCTATAAATCTGGAGGTAATCCAGATTGTGCCTGTATTAGCTGAGGATTTCGAATTTAATGATGAATATTGCGTAAAAGCCTATGGGTTAGATGCTTTAATTGAAATTATGCAAGAGGCATTGCCCAGTGAGATAGTGGATACGCTAATGAATGTTCAACAGGTCAATCTGAAGTTAAAGCAGAAAAGAGCTCAAGCCGCAGTTGCAGCCGGAGCAGCGGCTGCCGCGGCCGCGGGTGCAACTCCGATTCCCTTTTCTGATGCGGTGCTTTTAGTGCCCACTGAAGTGGCGATGCTGGCTTCTATTACAGCAATTTTTGGATTCGACATTTCAAAGGCGGTGTTGACTACATTAATATCATCAATTATTGGTACAAGTGGTGCAACATTTGCAGGAAAAGCAATAGTTTCCGGTTTGTTGAAATTAATTCCTGGTATTGGGAGCATCGCTGGATGTGCGATTTCTGGAGCTACGGCATCAGCAATGACAACGGCTTTAGGAGAAGCGTATATAGGGGTAATGACAGCAATGCTTAAGGGGGAAATAACAACAAAGGACTTAGAGACGGAGCAAGGTAAGCAAAAAATGAGCGAACTGTTTAAAGAGAGATTAAAGATAAGAAAGTAGGCAAGGGAAACTGAAAATGAGGATTAATGAATGGGGATGGGATTATGAAAGCGGTTCATAATATAAAAAGTATAATCTGGATATTGATAGGATTACTTTCAATCGTTTTGTTATTGAAGGCTTATATTAAAATTGCCGCAAAATTTATAGTGCATATAGCAATATTGCTAGCTGGAGTTATTAGTTTCTTTTTCGTATATATAAATGCAAAAAGGATGAGGCATTATCTTTGTGAGGTAAAGCATACAATGTGCAGTAAATTGAAAAAGCAAAGAGTTTGTAGGAGGTGTTCGCATAGGAAGGCAACATAGGTTTGGGGAGATAAAAGATAGTGTTGTTGAAGGCATAGAATTTATTAAAAAGTTTTTGTAGTAGAACTCCAACGATAAACGGAAGTTCTTTTTGTGGTACATATAGTGTAAATTGATATTAATAACCGGCTATGTTTGTACGGTTTCTGCTGTATACAAGTATTAGCGGCTGAGTAATGCTGGCGCTGAATATTTCTTGCATTTTGACCTTGGTATCTTACACGAGAAGATTGTCCATTTGGGATAATCTTCTTTTTTCTTGGTTCTCTAAATCTGCAAACTCTCTTATATAGAATGATATATTATTTTCCTGCAACATAACAACAAGTCAACCGATATACGCACTTATATCGGAGGCCAAAAAGGAGGTACCTACAATGAGTACAGCATTGAAGATTCTCAAAGCCACAGGGACAGTAGCGGCCAGATTCATCATCTGGCTGGCAGGAAAACTGGAAAGGGGGAAATAAGCCATGGCAGCAAATGTAGAATCCATGTTCTATGTCAGGGAGAAGCCCTGGCACGGTCTGGGAACAATGGTAGCGGAAGCTCCCGATTCAACCTCGGCGCTGCACCTTGCGGGGCTGGACTGGAACGTAATCCAGAAGGACATCATGACAGTGGATGGAGGTGACACCATCCCTGGATTTAAGGCAAATGTGAGGGACACTGACGGGAGCGTCCTGGGAATCGTGACAGACAGATACAGGGTGGTGCAGAACGCGGAGGCATTTTCCTTTACAGACGCGCTGCTGGGCGAGGGTGTCCGCTATGAGACGGCAGGAAGCCTCCAGGGCGGCAGGCGGACCTGGGTATTGGCAAGGCTCCCCCACCAGTACATCATCAACGGCGAGGAGATCACGCCATACCTCGTGTTCATGAACGCCCATGACGGCAGCGGCGCCATCAAAGCGGCTATGACACCTGTGCGGGTGGTGTGCCAGAACACGCTGAACCTGGCGCTCTCCACGGCGAAGCGCAGCTGGAGCTTCAACCATACCGGCGACATCAGCGGCAAGCTGGACGAGGCGCGGGACACGCTCCTGTATGCCGGACTGTATATGACGGAGCTGGGGAAGACTTTCGGGAGGCTGGGGCAGATGAAGCTTTCGGACGGCAAAGTGGCAGAGTTCATCAGCGCCCTGATCCCGGATGCGGAGGACAGCAGCCCACAGCAGAGGCGCAACATCCGTAAGATGCGGGAGGACCTGCGGGCGAGATACCATGACGCGCCTGACCTGGCGGATGTGGGGCGGAACGGATACCGTTTTATCAATGCAGTCTCCGACTTTGCCACCCACGCAAAGCCGCTCCGGGAGCGCGCCAATTACAGGGAGGCCCTGTTCGCCAGGACAGTGGACGGGAACCCGCTGATCGACAGGGCGTACCAGATGGTGATGGCCGCCTGAACAGCCCATCGGGCATATCTTATACAGGCATGCAGGCATGGCCCATCTGCTGTGGCGGGGAATGCCAGCTTCAAAGCCTTAAGGGAAGATGGGATGTCCGGAATCGTACCAACCTTGGACATCCCATTCCTTCGTGATGGCCAGAAACGAAAACAGGAAACAGCGAAAGGAGAAGACTTATGTTTGAGAAGATATCATTATCAGGAGTCAGCAATACAGAATGGCTCCGTTTAAGGAAGTCAGGGATTGGAGGTTCCGATGCAGGGGCGATCTGCGGAGTCAACCCCTATAGCAGCGCAATGAAAGTGTTCCGTGACAAGACCAGTGATGTAGTAGAGGAACTGGACAATGAAGCTGTCCGTATCGGCCATGACCTGGAGGACTATGTGGCGCAGAGGTTCATGGAGGCAACCGGGATGAAGGTGAGGAAGTCCAACTTCATGTACCGGAGCAAGGAGCATCCGTTCATGATTGCGGATGTTGACCGTCTGGTCGTAGGTGAGGACGCAGGCCTGGAATGTAAGACGGCAAGCGTGTACAGTGCGGACAAGTGGGAAGATGGGAACATCCCGCTCCATTATGTGATGCAGTGCTACCATTACATGGCGGTGACCGGAAAGCGCACATGGTACATCGCAGCAGTGATCTTAGGGAAGGAGTTCATCTACCGTAAGCTGGAGTGGGATGACGGGCTGATAGGAAAACTGACACAGATGGAGGAAGATTTCTGGAACAGCCATGTGGCGAAAGGGACCATACCGCCCCCGGATGGGAGCAAGGCGTGTGATGAAGTGCTGCAACAGTATTTCCATACGGCGCGGAAAGAGAGCCGGATCGAACTTGTAGGGTTCGATGAAAAACTGAGGCGGCGCGAAGAGATCCTCGGCTTCATCTCAGCACTGCAGGAGGAGCAGAAACAGATTGAGCAGGAAGTGAAGCTCTTCATGGGGGACAACGAATCTGCAAGCAGCGAGCGTTACCGTGTGTCATGGGGGAACGTGGATTCCACAAGGCTCGACACGAAGAGGATCAAGGCAGAGAGGCCGGAGATCTATTCGGATTATGCCAAGGTCTCCCATTCCAGAAGATTTGAAGTGAAAGCAGCGTAGGTGGCAGATGGAAAAAGATCTGATAAGGCTGCTCAGGGCAGAGGAGATCGAATGCCGGATAGCCATGGTAAATGAAAAAGGATTGAGCCTGCTGCTCTATAAGGATGCGCGGGTGGACCAACGGATCCTTGACGAGACCTTCGGGGCATTCGGATGGAAACGGAGCCACCAGTGCATAGACGGGAACCTCTACTGTACGGTGGAGATCCTTGACAGGGAGTCCGGCGAATGGATATCCAAACAGGATGTGGGAACCACCGGATATACGGAGAAAGAAAAATCCCAGGCATCGGACAGCTTCAAGAGGGCCTGCTTCAACTGGGGGATCGGAAGGGAGCTGTATTCGGCGCCATTCATCTGGATCCCGGCGGCAAAGACGAGCATCCAGAAGAAAGGGGACAAATACATCTCTAATGAGCGCTTCTCGGTGAGCGCGATCTCCTTCAATGACAACAGGGAGATCGTATCCCTGGAGATTACGGATTCCCATGGGCAGACAGTATATGCCCTGCGACAGGGTGGAAGCGGCCATCAGGATGGCGGCAGACAGAAGACGGGACAGAAAGACGGCAAGGCTGGCCAGGGGAAACGTCAGGGCAAGCCTTCCGATCAGGAACAAGGACGGGCACAGACAGGAAGACAGGATCCGGAACCCATGGACGGGCAAAGGGACATGCACAATCCTGGCTCCAGAAATGGCGGGGACGGGAAACGTGGCATCAGCGGATCCCAGGAGATCGTACTGATGGCGGAACTGAACAGGACAGGCGTGGCATTGGAGGAGGTGCTGAGACGGTATGGGATTGAAGGAATCAGCCAGATGACGCCTGAAATCTACAATAGGGCCATAGCCGCATTGAAACAGACGAAGCCCAAGGCCAGGACATCTGGGACTGCGGCATAACAATGATAAATGGCAATGGCAATGCCGCTGCAATGATACAGGAACAGCAGGGAGGGAAATATGGAGGGCATCGACATCCAATGGAGCCCCTCCCTGTTTCTGATGGACGTATAGGAAGGAGAGATACGGAATGGATATGGAGGTTTTCGCAAGGAAGATATGTGCTGCAGTGGAGAAGGAGCTGGGCAGGGAGTTCAGGGCAGAGGCCAGGGAGGTGAGGAAGAACAACGGCATCCTGTTGCATGGCCTGCTGATTCTAGCAAAAGGAGAGACGGTAGTGCCCACTATCTATCTGGAACGTTTCCTGAGGGCTTATGAATCCGGCATGCCGTTCAAAGAGGTCGTGGGAAGGGTGCTGTCGGCCTATAGGGAGTCAAGCCCCGAAGGAGGCATCGACATGGAATTCTTCAAATCGTTCGAAGATGTGCGGGACAGGATATGCTACCGGCTGATCGGGAGGAAAGGGAACGAGGAGCTGCTGGATGGGATGCCATACATCGAGTTCCTGGACCTGGCAATCTGCTTCTACTATTCCTACCATGGGGAGCAGCTGGGCGACGGGACTATCCTGATACATAATTCCCATATGGAGATGTGGGAGACCTGCACAGCGGAGCTGTTCGGCCTGGCGAAGCGCAACACCCGGAGACTCTTCCCGTGGGAGTGCAGGGGCCTGGATGAGGTGCTGAGGGAGATGGCGGATTCGGGGCATGGTGCCGATATGGAGGATCCTGTGGACGCGATCTGTACGGACCTCCCTATGAAAGTGCTGACCAACAGCAGGAAGACCCACGGAGCTGCCTGTATCCTATATCCGGGGGTCCTGGATGGGGTGGCGGAGGAAGTGGGGAGCGACCTCTTCATCCTCCCCAGCTCCATCCATGAGGTGATCCTCCTACCGGATACGGGCTATGGGGATAATGAGGAGCTGAAAGGGATGATCAGGGAGGTGAACAGCGCACAGGTGGCACTGGAGGAGGTGCTGTCAGATACCCTTTACCGTTATGACAGGGCAGATAAGAGGGTCGTGATAGTATAGAATTTGGGATGCCGCTGTCCCATATCTGCCAACCACCGATGCTGCGACTGTGGGATAAAGGGCTGTGTGGAGATATGGACGGGACAGGAGGGCGATATGGAGCTGCCGATATATGTGCTGCATGGGACGTGGTACACACAGGATACGGATGTGGCCGAAGTCCTAGGGGTATCTGGGGATATAGCGCCCCTGCCCGAAAGACTGTGCAGGATTGCGGATACGAAAGCCAGGGACTGTGTGGAGATGTCCGGGCAGCTGCAGGAGGAACGCGGGGATGGGGGCTATGAGGCTGTGGACGGAGGATGGAGATATGCGAAGCTCCATATTTCGGGACATCAGATTGCCGTTCCGGAAATGGCGGAGGGGGGGAGATTGGAAGGGAAGACCAGAAGAAGGATGGCATGTAGGAGATGCGGCTCCAATGTGCAGCCGGAAAGGGACAAGTGGCTGCGGAAGGAATACCCGTACTATTGCCCGAAATGTGATGAGGACATGTATTCCTTTGAGTGCATGGAACTGTGGCAGCCGGATAACCAAGGAGACGTGCGGCCCAAAGCATCCATGGGAGAGAGGAGGAAGACGATGAGGGATAAAAGCTTGGAGAACAATGGGGCTTGTGTGATAGGAAAGATAATGCCGGGGGCTCGCTACAGCCATGAGGCATATGGCGAGAGGTTCTACAGGGTGGATATCCTGACCTGCCGTGCAAGCGGCGTTACGGATAAGGTCCCCCTGATGGTATCTGAAAGCGTTGCGGATATGGAAAAGGACTATCTGGACGGTATGGTGGAGATCGCAGGACAGTTCCGTTCTTATAACAGGAAAGAGGACGGGAGGAGCCATCTGGAGCTTTCCGTATTCGTGCAGGGCATCAGGCGTGTGGACGAAAGATATATCGATTACGAAAGCAACAACCGTATCTGCCTGAAAGGGTATCTCTGCAAGGCCCCGGTCTACCGGAAGACGCCGTTGGGGAGGGAAATCGCGGACATCCTGCTGGCGGTGAACAGGCCATATGGCAGGTCCGATTATATCCCCTGCATCTGCTGGGGAAAGGACGCGGTGCTGGCATCCAGGCTGGATGTGGGCTCCGCAGTGGAGGTGACGGGGAGGATCCAGAGCCGGGAGTATAGGAAGGAGCTGTCGGAGACGGAAGACGAGATGCGGGTCGCATATGAGGTGTCCGTCTGCAGGATGGAGACAGTGGATGTGCCGAGAGAGGATAATGGGGCGGGACAGGATTGGGGACCAGGGTGACGGCGGACGTACCGGCATCCATGGAAAGATGATGCGAAAGGACGGGAATGATGCAGGAGAGGGCAGGGCCTATTGGTTCTGCTTTTTCCTTTGGACGTTCCGTGTGGGAGACCGAAAGCTTTCCGGCATTGCGTTTTTGGCAGTACATAGCGGCATGGCTGGGCTTTGGAAAGCAGCAAACAGATTATCAGGGGCATCAGGATTTTGGGGTTCCCTGAAATCCCAGATACCCATTTCAAAGGAGGATTCTGTATATGGAGATGCAGGAAATGATAGGAAAGGCGGAACAGGACATCAGGCAGGCGCTCAAGGACTATGGGGCCCACACGAGCCAGACGGGAGTCCTCGATGACGTGTCGGAGAGGTTCATCCGCAGGCTCGCCAGGGACAGCTCCCATGCGAAGCAGGGGCTGCGCGGGCTGTTCAGCAGGTCGCCTGTGTGGGATGAAAGAATCGACGCATTGGTCATCAACGGGACACGGACGCACGACCCGGACTACGACAGGATATTGGAGCTTGGCTTGGAGATTCTGCAGGATGCCCTTGACCGTGATGATGACCGGCACTACAACATACTGCAGGCGCTGAACCTTTTCTGCTGCGCGCATCAGTCCGAGACGGACCGTGACCTGAGCATCGCTGCGATCAATGCGCTGGCGCCAAAAGCATATACGCCCACGAAGAAGCCGGGCCGCGTGTTCAAGGCGCTCTGCGATGCCCTCGGCATTGCGGACGAGGTGGCTGGTAGCAGGTTCCAGCGGCTCTTCGCGCAGTTCGCGGACGAGCTGGCGGCAAAGAAGATTGGCTTCAAGCTGTACGTCTCGCTGAACCCGGCGCACTTCCTGACCATGAGCAACCCAAAGGGGGACGACCGTGGTGCGACCCTGACCAGCTGCCACTCGTTCAATTCAACGGAATACAAGTTCAATAACGGCTGCTCCGGCTACGCCAGGGACGTGGCCAGCTTCATAGCGTTCACAGTGGCGGACGACGGGAATCCGGAGGCGTTCAACAACAGGAAGACCACCAGGCAGGTCTTCGCATACCGACCGGGGAGCGGCCTGCTGCTGCAGAGCAGGATGTACAACACGTCCGGCGGGACGCGCGGGGCACAGGCCGACTCCAGGCTCTACCGGGACCTGATCCAGCGAGAGATTTCCATGCTGGAGGACGTGCCGAACCTGTGGAGGACGGTGCCGTCCACTGGAGAGAAGTCAGGCTGGGTTGATGCAGGGTACGGATTCGGAGGGTATGCCGACTGGACATATGCCGACTTCGATGGCCATATCAGCTTCAGGTCCGATTTTGACGAGAAGAGGTGCGGGATCCTGGAGGTCGGTACATACGGGCTGTGCATCCGCTGTGGAGATGAAATCAGTGAGGGGCTGTACTGTTATGGATGCAGAGAAGACAAGCCCATCTGCAATGACTGCGGCGAACATTGTGATGGGCTGGACACGGCCTACGACATCAGAGGGAACGAGGTCCATGTCTGCGGCGACTGCCTTGACAGTAACTATCAGTACTGTGAGATATGCCACAGATACCATGACAATGGGGACATGAGGCATGTCGGCGGCAGGGACATCTGCAGCAGCTGCCTGTCCGAACATTATGAGCAGTGCAAGGGATGTGGGGAGTGGTTCAAAAAGGGGGATACATACGGCGTATATGGCCGGAACGGCTATTCGATTCAAGTCTGTGGAAGCTGTAGGGGCGGTTATGTCCGCTGCAGCGACTGTGACGGATACTACCACCCTGACAACACGCGGCTCCTGATTCGGGTGGGCGGCAGGCGCGGACATGTCTGCAACGACTGTGCACACAACTATATGACCTGTCCGTACTGCAGCGGGCTGATAGAGGCCTGTGGTGACGGAACCTGCCCGTCCTGCAGGGAGGCTATCGAAGAAAGGAAGGGGGAGACGGCATGAAGCCATTGGAATATTTCTTGAGGCCGACACAGAAGGAGCTCTTCGCAAGGCTGCGGTCAATCTATAAAGGGCGCGCAGACGTGTGTAGGGACAGCTACATCCTCGTCAGGGGAGAGGCTCCGATCCTCTTGGTGGCACACCTCGACACGGTGCACCGCCAGCCGGTGGAGCAGATCTGCAGGACGGATGACGGAGGGCTGCTCATGTCCCCACAGGGGATTGGGGGAGACGACAGGTGCGGGGTCTACGCCCTGAACGCCATATATGAACAGTCGGAGGCGAAGCCGTGGCTGCTGTTCACCTGCGATGAAGAGGTGGGCGGCATAGGTGCAGGCGCATTCTGCGCGAAGCACCGCAGGGGCATCCTCCCGAAAGGGCTGGGGCAGCTCAAGCTGATTATCGAGATCGACCGGAAAGGCAGGGACGACGCGGTCTATTACGGTTGCGGGAACAAGGGCTTCGATGACTATATAACAGGAAAAGGGTTCAGAACGTCCTATGGCTCGTTCAGTGACATCTCATACATCGCGCCGGAACTTGGCATTGCGGCAGTGAATCTATCGGCAGGGTACTACAACGCCCATACGCTGCATGAATACATCAACAGGAAGCAGCTGGAGGACACGGTCAGGAAGGTCATGGAAATCGTTGCGGAATCCACGAATCCTGAGTTCCCCCAGTATGAATATGTCAAGGCGCGCAGCTATTACAGAAAGGGCTGGGACAGATACGGCAGCTGGCGCGGGGATGAAAAAATCCTGGAGAGCCTGCCAGAAAACATCCGCGAGGAATATGGGATCCTCCTGGACTACTTTACCGTGGAGGAACTGGAAGCATACCGTGTGGGCTATGGGGACGGGATAATCCTACAGCTCTATGAGGCCGAGTTCAGCGGAACAGCGCATCCTGGGCCGAAAGGGAAACCGGCTGGAGGGGGAAATCCAAAGAGAGGCATTGGAGGCGGCAGAGCGGAAAGGTGACAGAAGAGGAGGGCTGGCCAATGGAGGGGAAATGCTTTGGGGAAGCCCGCTGGCACGAGGACGGCCTTAGGAGAGGCCCAAAGGCAGATGGCGTGGAGCCGAATGACGGACTGGCTGGCCAGATGCGCAGGATATGTGGGCGCTATGGCCCAGCCGTGCACCAGGCAAAGAGGCAGATGAGTGGCTGCATGGATGGGGACGGCCCGCTGGAGGCCCTTGCAGGAACCATGAATCTGCGGGCTGAATACAATTACCTCCTGAATTTTGCAGAGGACGACTGCTTCTATGACAGCCATCTGCAGAACCAGCTAAGGGTGCTATGGACGGCATTCTGCATCCATGCAGGCTGGGAGGCGGACACAGAGCCGTATGACAGCACGATGATGGAGCTCTGGAATCGGGTCTGCGGAAGACCGGACGGCTGGCCGGACTTCGGCAGCTTTGACGACTATATGTGTGGATTTTTGGCTTGAAGCCGCGATGCGTGGCTTCAAAGCCTGCCCGCAATGGGAGGAAGGAGGGACGATGGAAGAAGGGTCGGGGACAATGCGGAAAGGGTTCCGACATAGGGACACATGCCTGACAGCCGCGGCATCCGCGCGTGACGGCGCAGCCCAGGGATTCAGGGAAAGGCGTCCAGATGCCAATGGAGGCGCCCTGGGCCACAGCCCCTGCTGCAGTGAAAAGGAAAGGGAGCAAGCCACAGGGCCCCGCGTAGGCTACAGCCCTGCAGGGAGCGCCTGGACAAAGGCATGCATCGGGAAGGAGCCGGAAAGGTATTGCGACCTCTTCTTATATGTCCCGGAGGCGCGCCAGATCGTCCGGATTGCTGAAGGAACCGGCGACAATCTTCTCGAAGAAGATACAGATGCGGGATATGTGGACTATATCTATTACGACCAGTATATGTTGGACGCCGATATGCCGGATGCAGGAGGTGGCATGGTCCTGCTGAAAGAGATGCTGAGGGAGAAGTATGGATGCTTGGCGGACTGCATACCGGACGTCCTTGAAATGGCATATGGCAGCCGCCTGGTCGGCTGTACAGTCTTAGGATGAAAGGGAAGGCTTGGAGGTTTCGGGAGGATATCTTGAAGAGAGGAGGGCACAGGATTATGGTCAGATTGGGCAATGGGAAGTGCATCATAGGGTTCGACAACGGCTACCAGTTCGGAAAGACGGCACGGGCGCTGTTCGGCAACGGGATCCATGGGCTGGGGAAGGTGGAGCCGTCAGTCAGGGAGCATTCCCTGAAATATGGAAGGAAGTTCTACAAGGTCGGCGAGGGGAGGGCCGCCATCACGGAGGACAAGGTCTCGGACGAGGACGCAAGGCTGCTGACCATGGCGGCGGTGGCGAAGGAGCTTTCCATGGAGGGGCTCCGGAAAGCGGAGGTCGTCCTGGAGGTAGGCCTGTCGTTCTCGGACTATGGGAGGGAGAAAGGGCGGCTCCTGGAATACTACAGCCAGAAGCCAGGACTGAGGTACGAATATGAGGGGACACGGTATGACGTGGACATCTGTAGGGTCTTCGTGTTCCCCCAATGCTATTCGGCAGTAGCACCGCGCCTGGGGAACATGGAGGGCAGCTACCTGGTTGTGGACATCGGGAGCAAGACGACAGACGTGGTCTAGCTGGAGGACGGAATTCCGATTGAGCGGAGGTCCGTTACGGTCGAAAGGGCCATGGTGAAATGGCTGCGGCAGATACAGAGGAACCTACAGGTGCAGCATGGGAAGGACGTTCCGGAGGAAGAGATACTGAAGGTCATTCTGAGGCAGGAGAGCCTCCTGCCAAAGGCATATGTAGGCCTTATTAGAGAGGGCATCAGGGAGCAGGTGCGCATGCTGGAGCTGGAATTGAGGGAACGAGGCTACGACCTCGATTACTGCAGGGTCATCTATGTGGGAGGTGGCGCTGTGGCGGTAAGGAACTTCTCCGAGCATAAGCCGAACGTTGCATACGACTGCGACATCCATGCTAACGCGAAAGGGTATGAATACCTGGCCCTGCAGATACTGAGGAGCCAGGGGGCGGTATGAGATGGCAGACGAAAGGGTGGTGACGCTCCGGTTCAAGCCTGAGTGCGTACCGGACATGGAACTGTATAGCAGGCTGGAGGCAGAGAAGAAGCGGCTCGGCCTGTCCATGCCTGCCTATGTGAAGGACATCCTCCGGCGGCATTTTGAGGATTCGGGGAGGATATGGGAACATGTGGAGGCAGGCATATGCATGGAGCAGGTGCGCGGGATTGTGCATGAGGAACTGGCATCCCAAAGCGCCGAGCTTGCCGGGATGATTGAAAGGATGGCGGAAAGCCTCCCGGGCGGCCTACAGAAGGAAAGGGAGCTATCAGGCGAGGCCCTGCCGGGATACAGCGACAGCTTCCCGGAGGGGCTGAATGGTGTGCTGGAGAAGTTCATGTAGGGGGCTGATATGGTGTATAGGCATATGCTGGATTGTGGCATGCAATAAAATTTTGCTGCGGATTTGCAGCGTAATGCCTGGGCATAAGGAGATTGCTAAAAAATTTTAGCAAGAAGATATACGTCAGGGAATACCGAAAAAGGTGTGGGAAAAATAGAATACAGCAGATGGTATTCTGAGAGTATTGGACATGGCATATGGTAGCTGCCTGGCCAGGAAGATACCATCATGCCATAGTGCCCCTATGATGGAATTACAGGATTCCATTGCGGTATTCAACACCTTATGGTACTATAATAGCGCATGTATGGATTGCCATAAAATTTCGACTATTGCTGTGCATAATAGATAAAATGATATAGTACAGGATTAGCGCCTATTGAAGTGGTCACAAGCCTGTGAAATTGTCAAAAGAGCGGGACAGCTTTGGGAGAAAAAGTTATTAATTGAGGTAGGTGAGGTGCAAGGAACCGTGTTTTTCGTGTCTTTTGCAACGAAAAACACAAGTACATACATCTCCCTATCTACTAACTAAAGATACATGGAGGAATATGTGATGGGTAAAAAAGATTTTAGAGAGTGGGCAATTGAACGAAGCAGGAAGCTACATGAATATGAAAAAGTGAAAAGGGCGGTGAAAGATAAATATGAGAAAGAAGAGGAAGTCACTGAAGAAATTATAATCAAAGATACAGAGGCAAAAATTTATAAAAAGACATTGGAAGACGTGGAGACAAGAATTTCATATATCTTCGGGGATAATCTTTCGCTAGAAATTGCATACGTATTTGAAGAATCCAATGCGATGCGGCGAAAAAGGCCGCGTGCCAGATGGAAAAGTTTATTTGTAGATGATTCATTAGGCATTGAACACGATCTAGATAAGGAAGAGCAGTTAGAGGCTAAAAATAGAAAAGATAGAGAGAGGCTTTTGAAAGAGGCCAAAAAGGAATATATCAAATTTTGCAAAACTGAGAAAGCCAAAGAAATGACAAAAGAGCAGCGGTTAGATATGGCATTTCGGTTGGCGGCAAAGGCCCATGTAAAAGCTGATCAGGCTTTTTGGGAACACCCAAGGGGAGAGATAAAATCTTTCGAAAATATTTCGGAAGAGGAACAAAAGCTATTTGAACTTCTTCTAGAACATTTATCAGGTTCTTCGCTTTTCAGCCAGTTAAAGAAGGACAGGTGGGAAGAGATAAGTAAAGAGAAAAGGGAACAAATATTCGAGGCTGTGAGCAGCATATGTGATACGGACGAGTGGAAACGTGATTTTGTGTCCCGTTATAAGAAATTGGCTGACTTAGAGAGAATCGAAGAAAAGCTGTTACATCCAGAGCGGTTCCGATTAGGGGATTGTCTGAAACACCTTTATGACTCTGTTGACTATGTCGGGTTTTGCGGGACAGAAAATGATTATAAGCATGTCCAAGGTGGAATCGAGTCGCTTGAATATTTGGTGGCAGAACTGGAGGACATTTATGCCGAAGGGTATTATGATCTTTTCAGGAAAATGCTAGAGGGGTGCCTTGAAGTTGAAATCGAGAATGGAACGCCTCCGGCCACTGAAAAGGAAGAAAAGGCTGAAGAAATAGAGATTGCTTTGCAGGATTTTTTCGATTGCGGAGCTAGGAAGAAGCGGATTTGCGATATGAAGAAAACATTAAATGCATGGGACGCTTTGACAAGAGAGCAACGAAGGAAGCTCTGCTTAACTTTAAGTGAGAAAGGCGAAGATGTGGCTCCTCCGCTGAAGGATGACTGCCAATGGAAGGATAATCAGGAGCTTCCGAACATGTTTTTTGTAGAGCCGCATATTTTTTTAGCCAAGGATAGGATTAAAAAAATGCATAGTTCAGTAGCACACATGAAGTTTGAGATATCTTCTGATGGTCAAAAGGGGCAGCGTGAACGCCTGGAGAAAAAAGCACTTGAACTATATGAGTACATTAAAATGATAGAGGATAGGCAAAAGGAGAAAGAAGATATCATGATAAAGGAAGCGGATCAAAGGGAAGAAAAGCAGAGAATCAGGGAACGCAAAAAGGAATTGAGAGAAGCATATGACAGGCAGAATATAGATAAATCATAGTTGAAGAGATTGGGAGTGTGATAAGGGAAAAATTATAAAGTGGCTCGGATTAGGTGGATTAGATGCCGTTATAGGCTAAAATCACCTAATCCGAGCCACTTTGCATTTTCAGCACCAGTGCAATATGATTGTCTATAAGGACAGCGTTTTTGCATAATCTGCGAAGAGGATCCTGACATTCGATTATGAAAGGAGAAAACTAATATGGGTAAGAGGAAAAAGGAAAAAGACATTGACGCGCGGCTGTATGAAATGGCGATGCGCTTTCAGCGTTCCAATCAGAGTATGGATGGCGGGAAAGCGGAGCACCATGAGGGATTAAGCACAGCCGCTCTCCAGATGGCTATGGATGATGACGCGAGAGTCAGATGGCAGCAGGGACTTACGGAGGATATGAAATATTTGATTCTCTTAATCAGACAATGTCTGGAAGAGAATGCCTCCTTGAGGGAGTCGGTTTCCGGTTTAGGGGATGGTGTAGCCAAAGAGCAGAAGAAGACGAAGCGGCTCAAAAAGGAACTGAAGAGAAATAGGAATGATATTGCTAATCTTTTGGCAATAGTTTCTGACCAAGGCAAGTGCATTAAGAAGCTAAAAAAGGATTTCAAAGATGTGCAGGCGGTTGTTTCCTATATGGGGTGTATTGCCGGCATCTGTATTCCGAATGCATCTAGTAAAAATCTGAGGAGGGCCTACGAAAATAAGTTTCAATTATCGTTCAGCAAGCAGAGGGGCAGCGCTTTTTTGGATAGGGTGGGTGAATAGAAATGAGAGAGGCTGATTATGAATACACATTTAATCCAGAAGAGGGATTGAGCTGCAATGGGGTGGTATTCTGTGGCTTCAATGCTGAGGTCATAGGAGTCAAAAAGGTTTTACATCGTGAAAGCGACGAGGTAGAGACACAGTATTGTGTAGAGGTGACGAAGCGCACTGGTACGAAAGAAAAGCTGTGGCACAGGGAATTGAGTAAGATAGACTACTTCTCATCATATATGGTCAATGTAAGCCTTATAGACAGAAGAGGCAAACAACTTTTGCTTAATAAGCTGATGCATGAGGCGGAACAATTGATACCAGAAAGAGATACCGGTGATGAGACTGGACTCTGGAACTTGGATGGAGGCTATACTTATGTGCTGGAAAAGGGAGTTAAGCTGAAAGGAAAGCATTACATCTTTAACGGGGGAGGTGCTATAGAGAAAAAGGCTTTGTTAGATTACATTAACCTTGTCCCCGGAGTCACTGCAATACTGTTCTTTGCTTCAATCCTGGGAGCGTTAAAGCCGTTTCTTCATATCATGAAGATAAAATGCGGGATGGCGTTGGCTTTGGTTGGACCTCCAGGGACGTTGAAAAGCACGATTGCAAGGAAGTATTTTTTATGGGGAGGAACGGACAGGAATGAGGTCACGTTCGCCTCGTATAATTGGGAAAGGCGGGCAGAAGGGTTCATATACAAGAAAGCGGGGGAGAACGCCCTTGTGGATGATGTGAGAAGGCTATCCGATTCCGCGAATCAGAATAGGCAGATGGGCCGGTTTGAGATATTTATGCACAATTATACGGAGTGCCAGGGGGATTGCGCGAATCTTGTTGTAACAGGAGAAGATATGGCTTCCTTTGGAAAATTCAGTTCCGTTGACCGCTTTTTTCAAGTTAGGATGCCGAACATGGACGCGGCGGAGATTGAGGAGATAAAAAGAAAACTTAACGGCTTATCTAAAGACATCATATATGAGGTGATAACTGTCTTTATCCAAAATATGCTTGGGAAGCTGGGGGAGGTAAAAGAGAAAATGGAAAGCTATTGCAGTCAGTACAGGACTTGGGACAACGCTCTGAAGGGAAGGGGACCGCTCCGGGCTCAGGATCATGCTTTTTTTATACAGCTATCAGAGTATATGTTTCGTTCATATGTATTTGACATCGGCGCGGAAGAAGAACTGGAATCAGCGCTTGACAGTCAGAGGAAAATCTTCGAACCGGATGTTTTGAAGCAGAGCTACAAGGAACACCCTCAAAACTATCTCGAAGTGTTCTACAAGGCAATTATCAATAGTCAGTGGTTAAGGGTCTATAGAAATTGGGACGAATATAAGAATGCGCGGAAAGGGACGGCATATCTCATCATGGACAAGAAATTGTATATCAACAGCGATACGCTGCTGCGTGGCATTATCTCTTACCTTGGGTATACAGTTAATTTGGAGGAAATAACATCTTGTCTAGATGAAAGCGGTGTTTTGGACAAGGATAAAGCTGGGGGCCGCCAGAGAAGTGACGGACGGCATGGGAGACACTATGTAGTGGTGGTATGGCTGCTTATTAAAAAGCTTGAGGAACAAGGATTCCCTATTTCCCAGGGAGATAAAGAATTCTTTGGATTCCAGGAAATGGAGAAATCACTTTGAAGGCAAATGGATTCTGAATAGTTTGCCATCAGTGGAAGTGTTTCCGCGTGTCTTCTGCATCAACAGGAGGCGCATAGGATTTCAATGCAAAAGTATATTATAAGCAGGATGGATTTCATGAGAGAGGAGGATATATTGTAATGGAGCAGACTTTCGATGCAAAGGAACTGTTGACAGTAGAAGATTTAAGGAGGATTCTGCCATTTGGCCGAGACCGCTGTTATGCGTTGATGAGCAACCCGGCGTTCCCTTCTATGCGTGTAGGACATAGGTACTTTGTGCGTAGCAAGGCACTACTTAAGTGGCTGGAGAGCTATGAAGGGAAAGAATTCCTACTTTGACAGATTCGGAGCATACGCCCGCCATATGACGGCATGGCGGGCGTAACTCATGACAATAGAGTCCACGCTCTGCGAGGATTCTATTACTTTAAAGGAGTGTGATAAATATGGATGATGGGAAAAAGCGCAATGCCAAAGGGGAAGGGACATTCATTCAGAATAAAAACGGAACCATTACCCATAAGCTCAATGTGGGAAGACGGTGGGATGGGCGTCCCAAAGTTTTGACTGTAACCTGTGAAACCAAAGCGGCATGCATCAGGGAGATGAGGAAAAAAGTCGCGGAATGGAACGCATCACAGGATACGGCAGGGCTGATGGCCAAGGGGACTGTAGGTGATCTATGTTGGAAACACTTGGAGTTTCAGGTGGAGCATGACGAGCTTAAACCAAAATCCCGGGATCGGAGGGAAACAACTATAAAGTGCCATATTGAGGCATATGCGCTGGGGCGGATGCAGGTACAGGCGATTGGGATATCTGATATCGAAAAGCATATTGCCATTCTGCTGAATGAGGACAGGCTATCGGATTCCTCCGTTAAGAAAGTGGTGGATGTGCTGAATGCCGCGTATACATGGGCGGTTTCGCGGGGAAAGGTTTCTACAAACCCTGTTGCTCCGATTAAGGAGACATTGATGAAAAGGATCATGAGGAAACACGCTAAAACGGTGGAAGAACCGGATGTCATTGTCCTGTCTGAGGAAGAAGAAAAAAGGTTTGTAAAGGAAGCTCTTGCTATAAATGATAAGACCGGCGGTTATAAGTATCCGGCAGGGTTATATGGTCTGCTACTGCTCTATACGGGAATCCGTGTAGGGGAGGCTTTAGCATTAAGATTCGGAGATTATGACGCAAAATATGGGATTTTGAAAATCTATAAAAGCGCTTCCATGGTTCGGAACCATGACGAAAAGACGGATAAACGGCAGATTATGATAGAAGGGACGACTAAGAATCAGCAGGCCAGAAACATTGTGCTGAATTCGGATGCGAAGAATATCCTGGAACTTATCCGCAGGAATGCAAAGGACTGCTCGCCGGATGCGCTGGTGATTACGACCAAAACAGGGAGACAGAACACGGCGACCAATCTGCAGCACAGGATGAAGGTGATTTTCCACAATGCGGGGCTGGATTCCTATTCGGGAGGACTACATATATTTCGTCGGACATTCGCAACAAATATGTATGATGCCGGAGCCCGCGTGGAGGAAATTGCCGCTTATATCGGAGACCTGGAGTCCACGACACGGCGGTATTACATAGCTATCAGGAAAAAGGTGAGCGTACAGGGCATAGAAAAGCAGATAGTGCCGCTGCCGATTCCATGAAGAAAAAGAAGTAAAGCTTGCCTTTTGGCAACCCATGAAGACCAGCAGTCAGGAGCTTTAAATGATAGCATATGACATTGTAAGGAATTACCTGTAACCCGAATGTCAGGTGATTCCTTATTTTTGTTGTATTTCAGGGTGTTTTAGATTATAATTTAATAAGAGGTTGCAGTGGAGGAGGATATTGAAGTGATTGCTGTAGAAATAGATGAATTAACTCCTTGCGGCTATTTGTTTGCGATAGCAGCACAGAAATCTATGGATTATGGTTTTGGCGGTGCAATCACAGGATTTGCCGCAAATATGGATTTGGTGGAGCATTATTGCAGGGCATTTCATGCAGAGCATATTGGAATGTTGCATGAGTATCAGATTTTTATTGATGAAAAGTCCGCACAGGAGTTGGTGGAGATGTACGATTATGAATGGACAGATGAAGAAATATAAGGAGAGCCTTAGCAGAACACCCGGCCCATTATGCCCAGCCAGATTCCAAAGGTAAAATTGGATATGAGAGGGCTGGTGAAATATGCAAAGGAAAGAGGTGTTGCACCGGTTGATTTGACACAAGAGGAAAAGGAACGTTTTATGATGCCTATGGCTTAGAAGATAAAGCTTGATTATGAATGGAAAGAAGATGGCGGTATGTGGACTGTTTTTGAAGAGACCCAAAATGAGGGGAGAATCAGGGGCATTATTGAAATGGGGATTGAACGTGGATTATCTGAGGAAGACATTTTGGAGAAGCTGGAGCATAAACTGAACGTGTCCCGGCAGGAGGCACAGGGGTATTTTTAGAAGTATGCAGCGGAGACAGTGTAGTCAGGGAGATGTTGCGAGGATTAAAGGCCTAAATGAATGAGGCGAAGTGATTGTATGATGGAGAGCACATCCGAAATAATGAACAAAGGGATGAACGAGAAATTTGACTATACAAAATGGCAAAGGGATTATTTTGACGCAAAAACACCAACGGAAATTAGAGAGGAAGCGTCTCGGTTTGAAAAGGAACATCTACAGGTGACGCAATCAGGCTTTAGTGGCAAGCGGAGCCTATGGATGTGTGGGCCATCATTTTTTCTCCAGAGGCTGCTTTTTGAGGAGAACAGCATATATATCAGGACGGCTACAGAGAAAAATTTCATGGTGTTTTAGATAATGATTTAAGAAGAAATCACAGTGGATTCAATGAGCTGGTTCTTTGAATAATCATAATTTCGGAACAGGTTGCAATACTAATTGGGCAGAGTTATTTAAGGAAAAATAAGGAAAGTCTTAAGTGAACGGCAGAAATGGAGAGGAGATTCACATGATTCTAACAAAGCAGAAGTACACAATAGACGATTTGCATAAGGATATGAGAGTCCGGGTCTCACAGTTAAGTGGCATTATGGATACTTGCATGATTTTGTTGGATACAGAATTATTGGCTGATAATGATGTGGAGGGGACATTGGTCTATTTCGGCAATGGTAATACGGAAGAATATACAAAATGGTTCCAGCAGGAAAAAGCAATTACCCCGGTTTTCTTTGACAGCGCGGAATTGGAAGATGGGGTAGTGTATGATGAATAAATATATTGCGATAGAGATGAATCCGACCCAGATAGGAATCGGAGGCTCCTTTATGACGACAGCTTCCTTTAAATTAGACAACATTCGGGCGCCATTTAGCAATGTGTTGGTAAAAATTGATACAGGTTGTTCTATCAGCACGATTCCATTGGCAAGATTTCAGGCTTTGAAGGTTTTTTGCGATTCGTTGAAAGCCGCAGATATTGAAGGCAATGTACATTATGAAATTAGCTATGGGGTTGAGACGGGAGGGGAGAGGCATAAGAAGCCCGGTACAGATGAAGAAAAAATGTCGTGTCCGGCAATGAAATTCCGGCATTCTATTTGTGGTTTTCAAATAGGAGGAATGCCAGTTGCGGATGACGTGATATATATCAACTATAACAGAAAGGGAAATATCCTGATAGGAATGGACATTCTACAGCATTGGGATATACATATGGGAACCAGTAGGATAACGGGAAAAAAGCTGTTCCTTGCCTGTCCTGAGGATAGTATATGTCTGGAATATTGCAATGCACTGGAAGAAAATTTCGGGATAAAGCGAGGATATGAGGGAAAGCATATCTAAAATATGGAATAAAGGTGTAAACGGGAAATTTGACTATACAAAATGAGTGTATCAGAAAGGATATTGGTTATGACGAATTCACAGGCATGGGGCTACGCAATAGGGATGATTAAGGTAGATGGGCTGGAACCTACGGAAGATTAAAAAAAGTATATTGAAAAAGAAAAAAGTGGAGAGGTCACCATGGAGGATGCAAAGTTCTTTTTGGACAAAAAATACAAAATGAAGGAGCCCATGGATGCGTGCCCATACCTATGTGATGATATTCCCGTCCTCAGAAACAAATTGGGTATTCGAATGGGAAAATAGGAGATGAGAGTATGTATGAAGCGTTGATGGAGATTATGGAACCCCAAATACAATTGAGAGAAAAGGCGGTGCTAAAAAAAGGAATTCAAATTGCAGTTAAATCATTAAAAGATGTCGGAACGAATGAGGAGGATATAAGAAAAGTAATCATTAAAAACTATGGCCTGTCCGAGAGTGATGTTGAGAAGTATCTATAAAAGAGTTCTCTGCTGATGGGGCTTGTTGAGGCGTGACCTATATCGTTGGAAGAACTTGTGCCTCCCGGAAGCCGATAGATTATTCCATAGATTATTTTATCTGCGGGGCGACTTGGAACCCCTTGATTTTCCTGGCCAAATCACCCCTGAAACAACGGACTCTGACTCCGTCATTTCAAGGTTCGAATCCTTGTAGCCCTGCTGAGGAACCTCCGAAGAGAAATCTTTGGAGGTTTTTTCATGCCTGGAAAACGTGATGTTTACTGGGGTTATGGGTGTTTTGAATTTTTGACGGGGAAGATTTTGTCGTTTTTTCGAGAAAACTGTCATGACAGGAATTGTATGGCTTTTCGTATTTTTCAGGGCTTTTCAGATTGGATAGGTCAATTCATAGGTCAATTGAAAATCCGTGTTTTGCCAGTAAATATGAGGGTTCTGGGGTATTTGGGGGAAAAAGTCGGAAAAATCCATTTAAGGGATTAATTGGAGATTTTTCGGTATGGTTTTCACAAGGGAAAAGAAGTAAAGCCTATTTTTCGGCAACTCATGAAATGCTTCGATATGCCGTGTAATTTTTGTTTTTGTTGTATTTTAAGGTGTCTTAGACTATAATTTAATAAGAAGCTGTAGCGGTACTGGAGGAAAGCAGCTGGAGCAACTGAACGTGTCTTGGAGGAAAGTACAGGAGCATTTTCAGAACTATGCAGCGGAGACAGTGTAGTCAAGGAAAATGCTGCGGAGAAATAGCTGCCGCAGCCCGCTATCAATTGACAGCAAATACTTGCAGTTATGCGAAAGTGAGAACAGCACTTACATCTGTATACAAAAACCATGAAAGGAAGTGTTACTATGGCACCGGCATTGGCACAAGAGAAATTCTATACAATTGACGATATCTACAGCCTGCCAGAGGGCAGCAGGGCCGAACTGATTGATGGACAGATTTATTATATGGCGCCCCCTAGCACCAAACACCAAAGAATATTGTCTTTTCTGCATCTGGAGATAGGAAATCACATTCAATCAAAGAAGGGAGTATGCGAGGCCTTTCCTGCTCCTTTTGCCGTGTTCTTATTTGCAGACGATTCCAAATATCTGGAGCCGGACATATCCGTAATCTGTGATAAAGGAAAACTGGACCACCAGGGCTGCAAGGGTGCTCCAGACTGGGTGATAGAAATCGTATCCCCTGGCAGCCGCCCTATGGATTACTATACAAAATTGTCCCTGTACCATTCCGCTGGCGTAAGGGAGTATTGGATTGTGGATTCTATGAAGCAAACCGTCCTGGTATATGATATGGGGCATGATTCGGCTCCTGCCATATATTCATTTGCTGATAGCATCAAAGTCAACATTTATGATGACTTATGGATTGATTTCCGAAAATTGAATCTGTAGCTCGGCAGCAAGATTTCATTCCGCTTTTAAGAAAGATGTGCTGCACCGATTGATTTGGCGCAAGAGGAAAAAGAACGTTTTGTGATGCCTGGCATGTCAAGGTCCGAATCCTTGTAGCCCTGTTAAAAACAGGGCTTGCCTTGCTAAGGAATCTCCAGAGAGAAATCTTTGGAGGTTTTTGGTACGGCTTTCATATGAATTTTTTCAGCGCGGACTGTTCTATGAAGTAGTGGATTGTGGACGGCAGCGTGCAGCAGATTGTGGAACTGCCGGGGGGCTATTACCATGGGAAGAGCGGCCCTGAGCAGATTGGTGGTAAATGACATAGATCTGCTCCGTAAACGCTGCAGGGGATAAGCAAATTGACATTGGCCTGTTGTAATTGGTTTTATCAAAAGTCAGGATAGATAGGTGGTAATAAAAGATAAAAAATGATATATTGAAAGAATAGAAAAGGGATTTTATGAAAGACGGCTATGGAGAAAGGCGGCCTTGACCTGCCTATGGACAACAGGGAGTATCAAGGAAAGGTTGGCGTTTATGACAAATTCACAAGCATGGGACTACGCAATAGGGATGATTAAAGTAGATGGGCTGGAGCCTACGGAAGATTAAAAAAATATATTGAAAAAGAAAAAAGAGGAGAAGTCACTATGGAGGATGCAAAGCTTTTTCTCGATAAAAAGTACAAAATAAATACCGGAAGAATGAGAAACTTTCTGCTTGCCAATTCTTATCAGTTGTGCTACCATTTATTTGTTAGCATAATAAAAGAAATAAGGTATTTATGAAAGGAGGGCTTACCATGCAGAAGAACAGACGATATCAGAACAAAATAGAGGAACTGACAATCAAAGGTACAGCGCTCCGCAAGAATTATGGATAGTTTTGTCTTGGACAGGTCATTCCTGGCATCTATCAAAACTTTTATTAGGCATCCTTGTTGCGGCGGCACCTATGGGGGTGCTTTTTTGCGCCCATTTTTAAGGAGATAAAAATCATATGAAAACAGTAAAAGGCATTTATGCCGAAGCAAAGATATTTACGGACGATGTGGAAGAGTACGCCCAGGCACAGGTAAAAATGATATGCGACAACCAGGTGGCGGAGGGCAGCAGAATACGTCTGATGCCGGACATTCATCCCGGCAAGGTGGGTCCTATCGGTTTATCCATGACAGTCACGGATAAAGTAATCCCCCAGCTTCTGGGCGTGGACATCGGCTGCGGTATGACCTGTGTAAAGTTGAACAAGGATAATGCAGAGTTCCAGAAGCTGGACCGGGTTATCCGGGAGAATGTGCCGTCAGGGTTCGAAATAAGGAAAGAACCGCACCATATGGCGGCGGAATTCTCCTATGAAAGGCTCCACTGTGCTAGGCATGTCAACAGGCCGAAAGCGGAGCGGAGCTTGGGCACCCTTGGCGGTGGAAATCATTTTCTAGAGCTTGACAGGGGAGAGGACGGAAGCCTGTATCTGGTGGTGCACACGGGCAGCAGGCATCTGGGGGAAGAGGTGGCGGAGCATTATACGAAGCGTGCCCACACATTCCTGGCGGAGCGGGGGCTGGAGATCCCCTACTACATGAGCTATCTGGAGGGGGACGAAAAAGAAGCCTACACGGAGGACGTACAGACCGTTCAGGACTATGCCGAGCTGAATAGACAGGTCATCGTCAGGGAAATCTTGAAAGGAATGAAATGGAAGGCGGTGGAACAGTTCTCGGTGGCGCATAATTATCTGGATGCTTCCGGGGTGCTTCGCAAGGGAGCCATCGCCGCCGAAGCGGGTGTCCGCGTAATCATCCCGGCAAACATGCGGGATGGCATGATTTTGGGCATCGGGCTGGGTAATGAGGACTGGAACTGCTCGGCACCCCACGGCTCCGGCAGGAGACTGAAGCGGGAGGACGTAAAAAGCCGTTATACCGTATCGGACTTCAAAAAAGAAATGAAGGGCATCTACAGTAATTGCGTAGGGACAGACACATTGGATGAGGCTCCCTTTGCCTACCGCTCCCTTGCGGAGATTGCCGGGCGGATTAGGGATACCGTCCAGATAACGGAAATCCTGAAGCCGGTCTATAATTACAAGGCCGGGAGCAGGGAACAGTCGCGGAGTAAAACCTGAAACCATTGTATGCGGAATGCAGAAAATTGAAATGGATGGCAGCATTTGCCCATACATGAAAAGTAATCATGCAATGAAAAGAAAAGTGTGAGGTATAAATCTTTGATAGTCCAGATCAGCGCAGGACAGGGGCCGGCCGAATGCCAGCTGGCGGTGGCGAAGCTGTTTGAGGCGCTTAAAAGAGAATACGGGGATTTCAAAATCCTGTCAGAGACCAAAGGCCATGAGAGGGGCTGCCTGGATTCCATCCGCTTCCAGACAGAGCAGGACTTAAGCGGTCTGGAGGGGACTGTGCTGTGGATCTGCAGGAGTCCCTTTCGCAGGAACCATAAAAGGAAGAACTGGTATGTGGACGTGAGCATCATCCCGGAGGCAGGTCAGGTGGCGACAGATGGGGAATACCGCATCGAGAAGTTCCACTGCGGCGGGAAGGGAGGACAGAACGTGAACAAGGTGGAGACCGGCGTGCGGGTCATCCACATCCCTACCGGAACCGTGACCCAGTCCACAGAGGAGAGGAGCCAGTTCCAGAATAAGCGCAGGGCCATGGAGCGGATGCGGGAGAAGCTTGCCATCCTACAGCAGGAGCAGCGGGAACGGCAGGCGGGAGCCGCGTGGATGGAGCACTACCGCATCGTCAGGGGGAACCCGGTACGGACTTATGAAGGGGAGCGGTTCCTGCTAAAGGAGAGAAAGGATGGGGATGCCGGACAGGCGGCTCTGTCAGGAAGCACGGAAGAAATCATAAGGGAAAGCAGCTATAAAGATAGGACGAAAGAACGTATGTGCAGGATAGTCAGAGATACTTTTTAAATGATAGCATATGGCATAGTAAGGAATTGCGATTGCTGAAGTATAAAAGCAATGAAATAAAAATGGTTATACCAATTGAATTTGTTACGGAAACCACAATGCTTTCTGTTTGCTCCTCCACTGTAGGAAAAAGTCAACCCGCAAAACCGTTCTCAGTCTTTTCAAATGCCCGAATATATGGTAAACTAATTTAGAATATAAAAGAAATGGTACATATTAGTGCATCAGACAGAGGAGTTATGGCATGAAAGAGAACGGTTACGGGACATGGGAAAACAATAACGCATGGGAGACGCAGGGCCTGCGGCAGACAGAAGAGGAGCATGAGAGGCAGGAGCTGAAGGCGGCCAGAAGTCATTTCTCCAAGCTGGGAGGAATGTTTATTCTGGGGACCATAGTGATAGTTGCCGTGCAGACGCTGGTATCGTATCTGGCCTTTTTCCTGCGGCCGGAGTGGCTGATGGATGGAGACATCAGCATGATTCTGTCTATGGCTCCCATGTATCTGATTGGCATGCCGGTGCTTGTACTCTTGGTGAGGACGGTTCCTGCGGACAAAGTGGAGCGGCATCCGATTAGGGCAGGAAAATTTATCGTGGCTGCCATTATGTGCATGGGTGCTTTATATCTGGGAAATATCATAGGCGTCATTTTTACCACGATTATCGGTATGCTCAAGGGAGGCATCGTGCAGAACCACTTGGCCAATATCACGCAGTCCTGCAGTCTGTGGACGATACTGATTGCAACGGTGGTTTGCGCACCCATCGTAGAGGAATATGTCTTCCGTAAACTGATTGTGGACAGGACGGTCCGCTATGGACAGGGTACTGCGGTAGTTTTGTCTGGGCTTATGTTTGCCCTCTTCCACGGCAACCTGAATCAGTTCATCTATGCCTTTGCGCTGGGCCTGATCCTGGCATTCCTGTATGTGAAGACCGGCAACCTGAAGATTACAATCGCTATCCACATGGTGGTCAATTTCATGGGTGGCGTGGTGAGCACGGCAGTGATACGGATGTTCGATTTGGATGAGTATCTGGCTCTGGCACAGGATATGGACATATCGTCCATGGTGGCCTTTGTCAATGAAAATATGGCTGGAATGCTGGCGTATGGGGCCCTGATGATATTCGTGCTGGCCAATCTGATAGCAGGCCTGGTGCTGTTCATCGTGTGCCTGGCGAAGAGGAGGTTCTCCTTTGCGGCAGGGCAGGTGGCGATACCCAGAGGGAAGCGGTTCCGCACGGTAATCCTGAACCTGGGAATGCTCCTCTATATCATATTCTGGATTGCGAATATCATTTATCAGTTATTCGTGTGACGGCTGAAAGCTGTCATTTGGCGGCAGGAGGGTCGCCCGGAGGGAGTTGACATGTATACATTTGACAGCAGAATCAGATACAGTGAGACGGACAGTGAGGGGAAGCTCACCATGGCTTCCATCATCAACTACTTTCAGGACTGCTCCACCTTTCAGTCCGAGGACTTAGGGCTTGGGGTGGCGAAGCTGAGACAGATGCACTTAGTTTGGGTGCTCTCCTCCTGGCAGATTGTGGTGGAGCGTTATCCGGCCCTTGGCGAGAGGGTTGCCATCGGGACGGTTCCCTATGGCCTGAAAGGCTTTCTGGGGTACAGGAACTTCCTGATGATGGATGAGAAGGGGGAATACCTGGCCAAAGCCAATTCCCTCTGGAGCCTGCTGGATACGCGGACCAACAAGCCCGCGGCCGTTCCTCAGATCATGATGGAGGGCTATCGGCTGGGGGAGAAGCTGGAGATGGACTACGCGCCCCGCAGGATAGCCGTGCCCCTAGGCGGTGTGCTAAGGGAGCCGGTGGTGGTAAGGCAGCACCATCTGGACACCAACCATCATGTGAACAACCAGCAGTTCATCGACATCGCCATGGACTATCTGCCGGAGGGCTTTGCAGTAAAGCAGGTCCGGGCGGAATATAAGAAGCAGGCTTTCCTGGGGGACGTGCTGATGCCCCGGGTGGCACAGACGCAGGACAATGTCTGCGTGACGCTAGAGAACCAGGAGGGCGGCCTGTACGTGGCGGCGGAGTTCGCCAGGCTGGACTGAGGCGGGAGGCGGGTAACGGAAGACCTGTCTCGATATAGAAATATGGAACAGAGAGAAAATAGTTGTGGTAGGGAGAAATCATGATAAACTTAGGTGAGAAGCAGAAACTGACGGTGGTGAAGAAAGTGGAGTTTGGCATCTATCTGGCGCTTTCCATGGACGAGGGCGAGCCCCGTGTGCTCCTGCCCCGCAAGCAGGTGCCGGAGGGCTGTGATGTGGGCGATGAGATGGAGGTGTTCATCTACCGCGATTCCCAGGACAGGCTTATCGCCACCACCAGGGAGCCCAAGCTCCAGATGGGTCAGGTGGCCGAGCTGACCGTGGCCCAGACAGGGAAGATCGGGGCGTTCCTGGACTGGGGCCTGGAAAAGGATCTCCTGCTGCCTTTTAAGCAGCAGCGGGGCAAGGTAGAGCAGGGCGACAAGGTATTGGTGTCCCTCTATATAGATAAGAGCGACCGGCTCTGCGCCACCATGAACGTGTACGACAATCTGCGCAGGGACAGCCCCTATGGAAAGGACGACAGAGTAAAGGGCCGCGTGTATGAGATGAGCGATAATTTCGGCGCTTTTGTGGCGGTGGACAATCTCTACTCGGGCCTGATTCCCGTAAAAGAGCTCTACGGGAATGTGGAGCTGGGCAAGGACGTGGAAGCCCGGGTCATCCAGGTGCGGGAGGACGGGAAGCTGACCCTGGGCATCCGGGACAAGGCCTATCTCCAGATGGACAAGGACGCGGAGAGGATCATGGCCATGATAGAGGAGTGCGGCGGCATGCTGCCCTTTACGGACAAGGCCTCCCCGGAGCGCATCAAGCAGGAGACCGGCATGAGCAAGAATGAGTTCAAGCGCGCCGTTGGCCGTCTGCTGAAGCAGCGCAGGATAGAGATTGGACAGTATTCCATCAGCAGGGTCTGAGCGGGAGAGCGTCCACAATCATTAAGAAATTAAAAACTTGCCGGAGGGGCTGGTAAAACAGCTTTCAGTATGATAAAATATATAAATGGCATTTAATTCTTGTCAGTCGCATAGCACAGCCGGTCATGCCGTTTATCCGGTTTTGGGCAAGATTTAATCGCTACATATATAGATTGCATTCTGGGCAGGAGGTGTGCTTATGGATATTGCGGAAGTATCGATGGCGCTGGCGAACGCGTCTGTGCTGTCCCAGGTGGGAACCGCGGTGCTGGACAAGGCGCTGGACGCCAGCAGGGAGCTGGGGGCAGGGATGGTACAGATATTGGACGCTGCAGCCATGGAGCTGAGCGTGAATCCCGATGTGGGTGCCAATTTCGACATACGTGTCTGACGGATGCGGAAGGTGCCCCGTCCTGGTTTGAGGAGTTGTCTTTAAAACTGCCTGGGGTTCTGCTTCAGGTAGTTTTTTTGTGAAAAATCATAAAATCCTATTGCTTTTTTTCCGTATTTTTTGTACATTTGTAAATGTAGAAACAAAAACGGGAACTGGAATCGACCATAACGACAAAAGGAGTGGGTTTTATGATCTCAAATCAAATTTTACAGAACACAATCGATGGATTGAAGAACATTGCTCGGGTCGAATTTTGTATTATGGATGTGGACGGCAAGGAGGTGGCCTCTACTGCCGACATGGGCAGCAGAGCATCGGCCGTTGCCGAATTTGCCGCCTCTGTGGCGGATTCCCAGGAGATACAGGGATATCAGTTCTTCAAGATATTCGACGACCAGATTCTGGAGTATGTGCTGGTGACCGCCGGGGCGGGGGAGGACTCCTACATGATCGGCAAGCTGGCGGCTTTCCAGATTCAGAGCCTGGTGACGGCCTACAAGGAGCGCCTGGACAAGGACAATTTCGTCAAGAACCTCCTTCTGGACAATCTGCTGCTGGTGGACATCTACAGCCGCTCCAAGAAGCTCCATATCCAGACGGACGTGCCCAGGGCCGTCCTGATTGTGGAGGCCCCGGGGGGCAGGGACAGCAATGTGCTGGAGATGGCCAGGAACTATTTCAGCGGCAACAGCAAGGACTTCGTCACGGAGGTGGACGAGAACAATGTCATCATCGTCAAGGAGCTGTCCGAGGCTGACAGAGCTAAAGAGATGGACAGGACGGCAAAGCAGCTCTGGGGCTTCCTGAAGAAGGAGGGCATCCGGGACGGCCGCATCGCCTACGGCACGGTGATACAGGAGATCAAAGAGGTGAGCCGCTCCTATAAGGAAGCGCGGATGGCCCTGGACGTGGGCAAGATCTTCTTCGGCGAGCGGGAGATCATCGCCTACAGCGAGCTGGGCATCGGCCGCCTGATCTATCAGCTGCCCCTGCCCCTGTGCAAGATGTTCATCCGGGAGATCTTCGGGGTCAGGAGCCCGGACGAGTTCGACGAGGAGACCCTGGGGACAATCTACAAGTTCTTCGAGAACAGCCTGAACGTGTCGGAGACCTCCAGGCAGCTGTTCATCCACAGGAATACTTTGGTCTACCGGCTGGATAAGCTGCAGAAGAGCACGGGACTGGATCTGCGTGTCTTCGAGGATGCGATTACGTTTAAAATTGCGCTGATGGTAGTGAAATATATGAAATACATGGAAACCACGGATTTCTGAGAACGAGAGTCCGGGATGGAGGAAGACGATGGGCAAGAAGGAGCTGTCGTGGAGAAAGCGGGAGCAGTTTATAGAAGATAACGGCGTCATATTTCTGGACAATGTGAGCAAGGTCTACTCCAAGGGGGCTCCCGCCATTAACGGAATCACGCTGGGAATCGGAAAGGGAGAGTTCGTCTTCATCGTGGGCGACAGCGGCTCGGGGAAATCCACCCTGATTCGCCTGCTGCTGCGGGAGCTGACGGCCACCAGCGGCAACGTCTATGTCATGGGCAGCGACCTGGCGAACTTAAAGCACAGGCAGGTGCCGAAGTTCCGGCGCAACCTGGGCGTGGTGTTCCAGGACTTCCGGCTGCTGAACGACAGGAACGTCTATGAGAACGTGGCCTTCGCCCAGCGGATTATAGAGATTCCTGCCAGAGAGATACGGAGGAACGTCCCCACCATCCTGGCTACGGTGGGACTGGCCGGAAAATACAAGGCCAAGACCAGGCAGCTCTCCGGCGGCGAGCAGCAGAGGGTGGCCTTGGCCAGGGCTTTGGTGAACAAGCCATCCATCCTGCTGGCGGATGAGCCCACGGGCAATTTGGATCCGAAGAATTCCTGGGAGATCATGATGCTGTTGGACGAGATTAACCAGAGCGGCACCACCGTGGTGGTGGTGACGCACAACAGGGAGATCGTCAACGCCATGCATAAGCGGGTGGTCACCATGAAGCGGGGCGTCATCATCAGCGACGAGGAGGGAGGAGAATACATCGATGAAGATTAGCACATTGTTCTATACCATCAGACAGGGCTTTGTCAATATCTTCCGGAACAAGTGGTATTCCCTGGCCTCTGTTGCCACCATAGCGGCCTGCCTGTTCCTCTTCGGTCTGTTCTATTCCGTCGTGATGAACTTCCGCAGCATCGTGCTGAAAGCGGAGGAGGGCGTGTCCGTGACAGTGTTCTTCCACTATGAGAATGACTGGTGCGACAGCCATGTGGAGGGCCAGATTCCATCGGATGCCCGTATAGAAGAAATCGGCCAACTGATAGCCAGCCGTGCCGAGGTGTCGGACGTGAAGTTCATCTCCGACGATGAGGCATGGGAGAACTATAGAAGGGACAACTGGGGTGAAAATTACGAGGCCTATTCCAAAGCGTTTCTGGAAAATCCCCTGGAGGGCGATGACAGCTATGAGGTCTTCATCAGCGATGTATCGCTGCAAAGCGCTTTGGTCACATGGCTGGAATCCCTGCCGGAGGTGATGAAGGTCAACCATTCCGCCTTGACGGCAGACACGCTGAGCGGCGCGAACCTGCTGATTGCCTACGTGTCTGTAGGCATCATCGTGATCCTGCTGGCGGTGAGCATCTTCCTGATCAGCAATACGGTGGCCATCGGGATCTCGGTGCGCTCCGAGGAGATCAATATCATGAAATATATCGGGGCCACGGACTTTTTCGTCAGGTCGCCCTTTGTGCTGGAGGGGATGCTGATCGGGCTGCTGGGGGCCGCGCTGCCCCTGTGGCTGATCTACGGCATCTATAATTACACGCTGAATTATATCGCGGAAAGGTTCGAGGTCCTGACCAATTTCCTGGCCTTTATCCCGGCGGATGAGCTGTTCGGCGTGCTGACGCCGGTATCGCTGCTGGTAGGCGTAGGGATAGGGTTCCTGGGGAGCATCGTCACGGTGAGGAAGCATCTGCATGTATGATGCATGGATGTATAGAAGAAGGCTTATGAAGAAGAGAAGAAATTGCGGCGCGGCGCGCCGCCTGCTCTGCGGATTGCTGCTGTGCGGCATGGCTCTGCCGTGGTTGGCCGGGACTGGTCTGCAGGCGCAGGCCACTTCCCAGGCTGCTCCGAAGTCCGCTCCCACCGCGGAGAGCATCCGGGAGAAGGAGAAGGAGATTTCCCAGATAAAGGAGCAGAAGGAGGGCCTGAAGGACGGCCTCAGCGACCTGCAGGAGATTAAGAAGAACCTGGAGCTCCAGAAGGACAACCTGAAGAACTATGTGAAGGAGCTGGATGCCAGCCTGGAACAGATAGAGGCCAGGATTGCCGACCTGCTGGAACAGATTGATGCCAAGGAGGGGGAAATCGTGGAGGCCCAGGCCCAGCTGGAGGCAGCCCGGAAGCGGGAGGAGGATCAGCAGGAGGCCATGACGGCCCACATCAGGCTGACCTATGAGTCCGGGGATCCCAGCGTGGCAGACCTTCTGCTGGGGGCAGGGAGCCTGGGGGAATTCCTGAACAGGATGGACTATATGGAGAAGATAGTGTCCAGCGACGTGCGGATGTGGGAGGACTACAAGGCTGCAAAGGAATACGTGGCCCTGTGCAAGGAAGGGCTGGAGCTGGAGAAGGAGATTCTGGACGAGACCAGGGAAAGCGTGGAAATCGAACAGAAGAACTTGGAGGAGTTGATAGAACAGAAAAATCGTGATATCATAAGTTATGAGACGGATATCAGCAACAAGGAAAACGCCATAAGGGAATACGAAGCGGAAATCAAGGCACAGGAGGAGGAAATCCGGATGCTGGAGGCGGCAGTGGCTGAGGAGAGGCGGCAGCTGATTGAGAGCAGCGGGTCGGCCATGACCTATGACGGCGGCGTCTTCAAATTTCCGCTGGCATCCTATACCAGGGTATCCGATGACTATGGCATGAGGATACATCCTACGCTGGGGGTGGAACAGTTCCATAATGGCGTGGATTTCGCCTCGGCAACGGGAACCGCCATCTTCGCGGCTTATGACGGAAAAGTGGTGGCTGCGGCTTACAACGCTACCATGGGAAATTATGTCATGATAGACCATGGGGACGGCTTGTCCACTATTTACATGCATGCTTCGGCCCTATATGTGAGCAAGGGGGACGTGGTGGCGCGGGGCGATACCATTGCGGCCGTGGGAAGCACCGGCCGTTCTACGGGCAGCCATCTTCATTTCAGCGTCAGGCTGAACGGCTCTTATGTATCGCCATGGGCATACCTGAGCCTGTGATGTGGAGATTTCTGCTCAATTGCCGTTTACGGCAATTTGCGCCGTCGCGCAGGGACTTTGCGCTTTAGTGCCATCGCGCAGCGATTTGACAGCAAAGTCGCGAGGGAGCACGAGAGCAGTTTTCATGAGAGTACTTTCGAATGAAAGATGCTCTCATAAGATGTGCACCGCAGGGACTTTGCGCTTTAGTGCCATCGCGCAGCGATTTGACAGCAAAGTCGCG
>CAJUFO010000011.1:0-8532 GCA_910585615.1 uncultured Acetatifactor sp. | reverse complement strand
AGGGGGCACGAGAGCAGATTTCATGAGAGTACTTTCGAATGAAAGATGCTCTCATAGGATGTGCGCCGAAGGGACTTTGCGCTTTAGTGCCATCGCGCAGCGATTTTAATAGGAGGAATAGGTATGGATGAGAATCAGGCATATTTTGATAATCTTTCCGGTTCCGGCACAGGGGAGGCCCCCCGGCCGGTGAATTACGGCGGGATGCAGGAGCCTGGCAGGCCGCCGCGGGGAGAGCGGGGCAGTGGGAAAGGTCTGTTCCTGATTGGTCTGATTACGGGCATCTCGGGAGCATTGCTGGTATTGGCCATCTGCTATCTGGGCCTTTATGTCCAGAACCTGGTGGAGTCCGGCCAGAACGTCAAGGGGGCAGAGGAGGTCTCGTTTTTGGAGGACTCGGCCATCGATGCTTCTGTGCTGAACAAGATGCAGACGCTAGAGAATACCATCAACAATTATTTCTATCTCCATGACGTAACGGATGAAGAGCTTCAGGACGGCATCTACAGAGGGATGCTCCAGGCCCTGGGAGACCCTTACTCCGAATACTATACTGCGGAGGAGCTGAACGAGCTGATGGAGCAGACGGAAGGCATCTATTTTGGAATCGGCGCCTATGTCAGCCAGGATACGGCCACCGGCCTGCCCAAGATCAGCGGCGTCATCGCGGGCGCGCCGGCCGAAGAGGTGGATTTGCGTGCCAATGACCTGATTTATGAAGTGGACGGCGAGTCTACCTATGGGCTGAGCCTGACAGAGGCAGTATCCCTGATTAAGGGACCTGAGAATACAGATGTGACCTTGACCATAGTCAGGGAGGGGGAATCCGATTACCTGGAGGTCACCGTCACCCGCAGGAAGGTGGAGACCCCTACGGTGGAGTATGAGATGCTGGAGGACGGCATGGCCTATATCCAGTTGACGGAGTTCGACGACGTGTCCGTCAAGCAGTTCGAAGATGCGCTTGCTTCCGTGCGGGAATCCGATATGAAGGGATTGATTTTGGACCTCCGGGGAAATCCCGGCGGGAGCCTGAGCGCCGTGGTGGACATGGCCCGGATGATTCTGCCGAAGGGCATGATCGTATACACGGAGGACAAGAACGGAAAGCGGGCGGAATACACCTGTGAGGGCGACAAGGAGCTGGACGTGCCGCTGGTGGTACTGGTGGACATGAATTCCGCCAGCGCGGCGGAAATCATGGCCGGAGCCATCAAGGACTACAAGCTGGGCACTTTAGTGGGGACTACCACATTTGGCAAGGGCATCGTGCAGCAGATTATCCCTTTCCGTGACGGTTCGGCGGTGAAGGTCACCATCAGCGCCTATTACACGCCAAACGGCAACAATATCCACGGCCTTGGCATAGAGCCGGATATCGTCTGTGAATTCGATGGTGAAGCCTATTATGGAAGCGAGGAGCATCCGGATAATCAGCTGGAAAAGGCCAAGGAAGTGCTGCGGGAGAAGATGGGGAAATAGGATGGCCTTGTACAGGCCATTACTCCTCCCGCACCCCCAGGGTCTCAAGGCCGTGCTCGAATAGAAGCTCATTGACCTTGAAAATCGGCATGTTCCGCTGTAGTGCAAACAGGATGACGGCATCCCGGCTGTCCCTTGCATACAGCTCCTGATTCTTTGACACTTTCAGCAGGGCCTGTGCCTCTTCCTCGGAAAGGTGCAGGCCGAATGCCAGTGCGATGAGCTTATCCCGGGAGGGCATCTTTTCTCCGGAAAATATCTGGTACACGTAGGCCCGGCTCAGCAGGGAGCCGCGTACGACCTCCGCCTTGTTGATGCCCTTGCGGGACAGCAGGGCATCCAGATATTGGGTAAGGCTGCGCAGAGCCAGTTCTTCCTTATTGCTATTCAGATAATCCTCAATGTCCGTTGCGGCCTTGATTTCATGTCTCAGTTCATCGGTGGTTTTCTTTTCCATATTGTTTCTCTTTCAGTGATTTGATATAATAGGCTTGTCATGCTATGTATTCTATTATACCAAATGACTGGCGGTACAACAATGAAAAAATCCAAAGAGCATAATTTTCCATGGATACGAAGTTTGGGGGTAAAAAACGAATGGAATACGAAGAAATACGGCTGCTGAAGCAGAGCGATAAAAGCACGGTGCATCTGGTGCGGGAAAAGGGAGGTTCCCGGGTGCTTGTCCGAAAAAAACTGGCCGGGCGGCACCCGGTCTATCAGACGCTACAGAAGAATCCTCATCCCGGCCTGCCAAGGCTATACGAAGTCGCCATCGCTGAGGACTCCACCACTGTGATTGAGGAATACATAGAGGGACAGACATCCGGGGAAGCGGAGCTGTCCGGGAAGCAGTTCCGGCAGGTGGTCCGGGAGCTGTGCGCCGTGCTGGAATTCCTCCATGGAAAGGGCATCATCCACAGGGACATCAAGCCCTCCAATATCCTCCTCACGGAAGAATGCCATGTGCGCCTCATCGACTTCGATGCCGCCCGCATGCCCAGGGAGGGGGCGGAGCAGGATACCAGGCTGCTGGGAACCAGGGGATTCGCGCCGCCAGAGCAGTACGGCTTCGCCCAGACGGACGAGCGGGCGGATATCTATGCCCTGGGGGTGACCATGGAACAGCTTCTGGGGGAAACCGTCCGGAAGCCCCGCTATCGGAGAGTCATCCGCAAATGCAGGAATCTGAATCCGGACAAGCGGTATCAGTCCATGCGGCAGGTGCGGCAGGCTTTTTTCCCGGGGGGGGGCGCCGAGGGATGTGGGCTGCGGCTGCGCTGATTCTGGCAGCGATTGCCGGGCTTGGCGCAGCGGGACGGTCTACCCTGCGGCAGGGAGCAGACAGAGAATCGGATGGGGGGGCTGAACTTACGGTTCTGCCCGCGCCGGGGAACCCCCACTGGGATGGGGAGACGGGAACCGCGCTCTGGGACAATGTACCAGGGGCGGGCGCTGGGGACGAAGCCTGGTTTCAGATGAGGGTGTACAGAAAGGATACAGCGGACGCGCCGGATGTAGATGAGGAAGGCTGGTATTATGAGGATTCTATAAGATTCGGAGGCATTGCCAGGAACAGAGAAGTCATAGACTGGAATATCACGCCATGGCTGGAGGAGAATGGGTACTATTATTTTACGGTATCTGCTACCGGGGATGGCGTCCGGTATGCGGACAGTCCTTTCGTGGTGTCGGACGTGTTCGAATACACCGGGGAATCGGCCCCTCCACTGGCCGCCCCCACAGGGCTTGCGTGGAGAACGTATGAAATCGATAACAGCAAGCGCTATTTTGCTGTTTGGGACAATCTTGACGACTATGAAGATAATGATGTTTTCAATGTGGCCGTTTATGACCAGACAGGCGCTTATGTGTTGAACAATACCTGGTCAAAGAGAATGATTGAAGAGGATGGACATGACGGGATTTATATCGAGGCAGGGTATCTGATACCGGGGCCGAACAAAAAATACAGGTTTACCGTTCAGGTATATTCAGCCCGGCCCAATGAGTACTCCTCAAGCCCCATGCCGGATCCCGCACCGGAGGAATATTACAGCCCTTGGCTGGTGTATTATGGATCGAAAGAATAAGCTATAGCAGTTTATCCCCGCATATTGATATGTGGGGATTTTTTGTCGGAAAATGTCTGCTGGCGGCAGACCACAAACGATGGGATTTCCTATATCATAAGGGAAGGGCTTTATCGGTTAGAAGAGCCAGGCGCGGCATTGAACCGATAGCGGAATGCCGTATGATAGAGGAGAGACACTTGGGGAAGCGGAAGAGGGTAAAGTTAAAGCGTTTCGTGAAAGGGCTGTTTTTCTGCCTGCTCTTTTTGGCAGGATGGAAAGCTGTGGTGCTGCTGCTGTACCCTTCGAATGAAATCGTCCGCACATGGCATGGCTTTTACGCGCTGGAAAAAGGGGAGGCGCAGGTGCTGGTGGTGGGCAGCAGCCACGCCTACGCTACATTCGACCCATCCGTCATAGCCCGGACGACGGGAATGAGCAGCTATATCCTGGCCTCCAACTCCCGATGCGTTCAACGGTTACCATCACCTGAACGGATTAGGCGCTGAAAAGGTGACGCAGTTCGTCATGGAGATGCTTCATCTCCTTCTATACCTTTCAGGCCCTGGGCTACCTTTTTGATGTCCATAGGGGGGAGATTCCGGCAGAGCGAAATTTTCTGCGGTATGCCCTGTTCATTTCCTTTTTCCCCCAATTGGTGGCCGGCCCTATCGAGCGCAGCAGAAACCTCATGCATCAGTTATACGAACCACATAAGTTCGATTTCCGGCGGGTGAAGGACGGACTGCTGCTGATGGGCTGGGGCTTTTTTCAGAAGTTAGTCATAGCTGACCGCATCGCCGTACTGGTCAATGCTGTTTACGGGGACTACACCTGCTACTCCGGAATGCAGATTGCCCTGGCCACCCTCCTTTTTGCGTTCCAGATATACTGTGACTTCGCGGGGTACTCTGATATCGCCGTAGGCGCAGCGCGGGTGATGGGCTTTACGCTGACGAAGAACTTCAAAAGTCCCTATTTTGCCACTACGGTAAGCGGATTCTGGCGCAGCTGGCATATTTCCCTGACCACATGGTTCAGGGATTATGTCTACATCCCTCTGGGAGGAAATCGCTGCGGAAAGGGGAGGAAATACCGAAATCTCCTTTTGACCTTTGCCGTCAGTGGCCTCTGGCACGGTGCCGGTTGGAATTTCGTAGTGTGGGGGATGCTCAACGGCCTGTATCAGGTGGCAGGAGATTTGACCGGACCTTTACGCGCCCGGCTGCAGAAGAAGCTGCATATCCATACTGACTGCGGCAGCTATCGTCTGGTGCAGGGAGTCGTCACCTTCCTGCTGGTGGACTTTGCCTGGCTTTTTTTCCGGGCAGAGAGCCTAGAGACAGCCCTGCAGATGCTCCGGCACAGCATACACAATATCGGGCTCTTCAGCTTCTTCGACCCGGATAACATGCTGGGCATCCAGACCATCGCCCTGTCGGAAAAGTCTTTCTTCCTCATGCTTCTGGGGCTGGTTATCCTGATGCTGGTGGATTATCTGAAAAAACGGGGAACGGACTTCAAGGCCGCGCTGGCGCGGCAGAATATATGGTTCCGCTGGCTGGTCTACTATATGCTGATTTTTGGCATTTTGATTTTCGGGGTCTACGGGCCGGAATACGATGCGTCCACCTTTATCTATTTCCAGTTCTGAAGTCCTTAATTTTCCCTGAAATTCTGCTGGCAGCATACCACAAAAGGCGCGGCATCTTTTATAATGTCAGATATGATATGCGCTTTGATAAGGGGAAGGTGCAGATTCTGGGACGCATACAGTTAAGAAAGGAGTTTTGCGGGAAATGAAGAGAAAGGTATTGAAAGGAATCGGAATCCTGGTATTGGCTGCCTTTTTAGGGGGACAGGCCGGTATGGGGACGGTGCAGGCTACCGGCGGCCAGATACTGGAGGAAAGCGCGGAGCCGGGGGCAGCGCTTGAGGGCGGAGAGACAGAAGCCGGGGATGCGGAGGCACCGGAGGCCCCCGAAAGCGGAGAGGCTGCACCCGGGGACGGAGAAGCCGGGAAGCCGGAAGAGGATGCTGTCGGAGGCGGGGAGCCTGCGCCCGGGGACGATGGAGGAGAGGAATCTTCATCTGGGGATACAGAAAGCGGGAGCGACGTGTCCGGCGGCGGGAGCGAAGAGCCTGCGCACGGCACCCCGGAGGGCGGAGATTCCGGGCAGACAGGGACTGAGACTCCCGCAGAGAAGACAAAGATCGCCACGCCTGAAATCAGCTGGTCTGACTGGATGCCTAGCTGGCCTGCCGTGGAAGGCGCAAACGGCTGGTATGGATATGAGGCACAGATAAGCAGAGACGGAGGCGAGAGCTGGGAGACCTTTATTTACCATGAATCAAGCCAAATGGGAGAGTCTCTTGTAGTACGTGATTCAAGTCTGCGGATGCATATTGATGTTAAGGCGGATGACGATAAAGCGGTCTTTAGATTCCGCGCAAGAGCATTAGACGAGTATGACAGTGAGCGCTATGAGTCCAGCGACTGGTCTGACTGGTCTGAAGTAAAGGAGTATACAAGACCGGAACAGAGGTTGGGAACCACCGAATGCTGGTGGGATGAGGAGGTTCCCGGCCTGATTCACTGGAGCAAGGTGGAGGGCGCCAGCGGATATATGGCAGAGCTGTACAAGGATTCCTCCGACAGCGCGATTAGCTGGAGCGGACAGTACGACCCGGATAAGATAGAGATTGATTTTTCCCACAGAATCGATTTTTATGGTGAGGGGAAGTACTATGTAAGGGTCTGGGCGCTCAGTGGGGATATCAATACTTGCGCAAACGGATTTTTGGGGAATGCTTCTGATATTTATGATACTACGACCACAGTGTCCACTGTGAGCGACGCTGTCCAAAAGGCGCTGGAAGAGGCGGGCGGTGACGCGGCCAAGGCAGCGGCAGCCATCGCAGGGAAAGCCAATCCCTCCGAAATCGCCATGGCCATGCAGACGGATGCAAAGGTACTGGAGCAGATAAGAGAGCTGGAAAAACTCTATGCGGAACAGAAAGGCATTACAGTGGCGTCTCCTGCGGTGACAGAGGCGGCAGGGGCCATGATTGATTCCTCCAAGATCTCAGTGGCGGGGGCTGCGCTGAACGCGGCAGACAGCAGCAGCATTGCCCTTCAGGTGGATGTGGCTAAGCCTGAGAATATGGTGGACGTGCTCTCCAATAAATACGCCAAGAGCGTACAGCTGGACATCAGCCTGATAAATGGTGACGCTTCTGTACATGAACTGAAGGTGCCGATGACCATCACGATGCCCATTCCCGCCGGGCTGGATGCGAAGAAGCTTACGGTTGTGCATTATTCCCAGGACGGCAAGGGGGAAGAGGTCAGCTTCCGGATAAATGGCGATGGAACCGTCACATTTACCGTAACCCATTTCAGCACTTTCCTCTTCGGCGAAAAGAAGGATGAGGGCGTTACCATTCCGAATGAGAACCAGGGAAATGGTGGACATATTGTGGACAATGTAATCAGTGGGAACGGCGGAAATACCGGGAACAATGGAAATGGTGGAAACAATGAACAGGGGGCTCAGGACGATGCGCAGCCGCAAGCAGCCGCAGCCCCCAATGTATCTCCCAGGACAGGACAAGAGCCGTTTGAGGGATTTTCCATATGGGCGCTGGCTGCGTTTGCCATCAGTGGCGCCGTATGCCTCTTATCGGTTGGCTGCAGGGCATGGAGGAGAAAAAGGATGTAATGCCTTACATATCTAAAATAAGTACGTAGATAAGGGAATGGTTAACAAAGAGGAGTGTTTCCATAAAGGATGGAGATGCTTCTCTTTTTGCGAAATAAAAGAACGGAAGTTCGGTTTTTGGCTATGCAAGCTGTCGGATTCATGGTATACTAGACATATGCCACGGCATAGCTAGGAGAGGGGGGACATATTCCGAATCTCAGAGGAGCTGGGGCTTTGGCCATATGTGTGTGGGAGGATTCGCTATTGATATCCGGCAGGGCAGGTTCACGCGGGAGCATGGCGATTTGAAGTGCTTTACGGAGAATCTGGCAGCCGGGACAACACAGACAGAGGACATTTGCTGTGTCCGGGATACCGTAGATTCAGAATATGATGGAGTAAGTTGTCTGGTTTTCTGCTATAATATATCTAAAAGGAAGGTAGCTGAAAGCTAGCTATAATATTAAAGATGAATAAGAAGGAGGAAGGCATCAGGGTATCCAAAGATGTGGAAAAGGCAAAGTATTGGTATAGGCAGGCTGCTCTGCAAGGGCATGACATGGCGATTGGAAAGTGTAAAGCATTAAACGCAATAACAGAATAGAATCCGGGAAGCGGCTTGTGCAGCAGAACTGATTGAATGGAAGATGAAAGCAAAGGGAAGGATTTCCGTTAAAAAAATGGGAAAGCTTCCTTTTTCACATGGAAAGACCGCACAGAAAAACAGAACAAGAATTCGGAACAAATGTTCTGGAAATTGCTGTTTGCATCTATACAAATAAAATGCTGTATGGTATAATCAAAATTACTTTTGTGCTGTCCGGTTGGATATGTGAACTTTTCCGCTGAATTATGGAGGTGATATTTCATGCAGAACGAACCGAAGACTTTCATGGAACAGAAACCGTTCAAGCTTCATTCAGAATATAAGCCCACCGGCGACCAGCCCGCAGCCATAGCCGAGCTGGTAAAAGGATTCCAGGAGGGCAACCAGTTCCAGACATTGCTAGGCGTCACAGGCTCCGGCAAGACCTTCACCATGGCCAACGTCATCGCCACCCTGAACAAGCCCACTTTGGTAATAGCGCACAACAAGACCCTGGCCGGCCAGCTCTACGGTGAGTTCAAGGAGTTCTTCCCTGAGAACGCGGTAGAATATTTTGTATCCTAGTATGAATACATCAGTTCCCCAGTGTTGATTGGTCCAGAAAATGCCCACTTTATGCGGGCTTTAAGGATTTGGCAAATGTAGATGGACAGAATAAAATAATGAA
>CAJUFO010000010.1:62970-85479 GCA_910585615.1 uncultured Acetatifactor sp. | reverse complement strand
GATTCTTCCCATTGGGAGGGTTCTTTCCCATTGATAACAGTATACGCTGAAAAAGATTTTTTCTCAATAGCCTTTTAAAATCTTTAAGGTTTTCTATCTGCTTAATGATTTCAGGATAGGCAAAATTTGAAACTCAAGTGTGTTGAACTTCTGGTATCTTTTGGTTTTTATCTAAGCGCTAAGGTAATAGGCCTGTTTGGGACAAATAAGGTCTCGGCTTTCAGTACGGCAATGACCGCTTTTGCGCTGCTTGGTTTTTCTGTCCCAGCCAATTTCTTTTCACTGTGTCTGTTTGCCTTACCTCTGGGACGGAGATTCTGCATATCTATCGGGACAGTCTGCTATGATTCCGTGAGGCAGGGAGCCACCTTTATGCTGCGGCAGATGATGTGCCCGCCGTCCCTGACGGAGAGGCCGATGCCGCCGTTTAGGTAGGGATGATTATCATCCGTAATTTCAAACATTTTCTGACCGTTCAACGATACGGCGAAATGGTTTCCCTTTGCCGTGACGCAGATGGTATATTCTGTCCCCATTTCCCAGGGAAAGGCCGTCTCAGTCAGGGGTACATAGCTGATTTGGGTGCGGCAGGATTCCGGGCTTTTCCCTGTGATTGAGCCAGTCTCCGCCAGAGGCAGATAGTAGATTTGGTTCTTGTAGAAACCGAATTTACCTGGAGCATAGAAACCGGCGGCATAGGAGCGGATGGCCCCTTTGGCGCGGACATTCACCATGTGGGAGCCCGGGCACTCCGGGCGTATATGGAAGGTGGCGGTATAGTCTTCCCAATCGTAGCCTCCAGTGTACACCTCGCCGAAATCGGCGCAGCTTAAGTGCAGCCTGCCATCGGCAAGCCAGGTGAGGCCTTTGAGCTTGGTGAACTGACGGATTTCCTTTTGGATGGGACTCCAGACCTCCATGGCGGATTTTGCCAGGTCAATGGTATAGTCCGCCGCGCCCTCCTGGCAGAAATCGTCCAACAACACCTGGAGAGATTCGCCGTCTCCTTCCGCGGCCCTCTTCAGGAGAAAGCCCGCCTCGTCCAGCAGGCCGTTTTCCTGGAAAGGGGTGGCAAGGGAGACTTCTTTCCATTCCGTTTTGCTTAGAGGTATCTCCCCACCAGTGATAATCTCGCCAGTGGTTGCGTTGCGCACATAGGCCAGAACAGTGCAGTCCCCGCTCTCCGGGGCAAGCTTCAGGAATCCGTAAATCCGCTGGCCGGGGTAGAGGGTGGGGGAGAAGCTGGGCTGGTATCTGTTGTCATCGAAGTCGCCGGGGACGTAGTAGGTCTTTTTGTAGAGCATATATCCTATGCCCACCGCCGGGGGGATGGTGACGAGCAGGGAGCGGGAGCCTGTGTGGGCATCCAAGTCGGTATTGCGCAGGTCGGCGGGCGAATTCTGGTTTTCGGCACACAGGGAACCATCAGCGGAAGCCTGGCTCTGGTCGTTGCCGCACAGGGAACCGTTAGCGGCGGCCTGCTCCGGGCGTAGGCTCTTGACTCGCAGCCCAAAAGTGGAACCGGGATATTCGAAATGGCATCCGGTATGCTTCCGATTCAGGATTTCCCGCCAGGGCTCCGGCAGCTCCCACCCGGCCACCGCGGCGGCCAGCCTGGCGATATAATCAGCGCCCTGGGGGATGTCCGTGATGTTCAGGGAGCCCATGACGCTGGAGCAGATCAGGATATCATTAATGGGGCGGCGCAGAGTCTGGGGGATGCCCTCCAATCCGCAGCGCACGCCCATGATGGTGGCCACGTTGCCCACATTGCAGTCCGTGTCCCAGCCGCACATGTTGCAGATGTCCAGTGTCCTTGCGAAATCTCCCTCCCCATAGAGCAGGGAGACGATCATCACGCCGATGTTGGGGATGATGTGGCAGGCCCCCGGGTATCTGTCATAGCCGAAATTGTCCCTGACGTAACCGTAGCCTTTCCGCCAATCCGCCGGATTTGCCTCATGGAAGGCCATGACGCTGCGGACTACTTTCGTGTATTCGCTGTCCGCGGGGATGTAGGACAGGCCCTTTTCTATGATTTTACGGATGTCCGTCTCCAGAAAAGCGTAGCTGATGCAGCTGGCCACGAAGACGCCCCCGTAGACGCCGTTGCCCCCGTGGGTGACGCTGGCGGCCTTCTCGGCGTATCTCGCGGCAAGGTCAGGATTGCCCGGGGCCACCAGGCCCCAGGTATCGATGAAAATCTGCCCGCCAATCTGCTCGGCCACGGTGCAGCCGTTCTTTTCGATGCTGCCGGACAGGGGCGCCTCCACGCCGGCCCGGAGGTTGAGATAGGCAGTGTGCTCCGTGGAGACGCCATAGCCGCCCCACCAGAAGAAGCCGGATTCGTAGCTGGCGTAGTTCAGCAGGGCATTGCCCACGTCCTGGGCGGAAATATCGTAGCCCTCCTCGCTGTCCCCCAGGGCCCGCAGGAAGAACAGGGGGCCGTTGGTGTCGTCGTCCGCCGCGAACTGTCTGTACTCCTTCGGGTATCCAGCCAGCTCTCCCAGCTCGGCCTGGATTCTTTCGTAGGTCCAGCCCTCTATTGGGGCGCCCAGGCGCACGCCGATGACCTTTGCCAGCCACCCGGCGTAGATTTTTTCGATGTATTCCGGATTCATTGTCGTCATATCGCTATGCTCCGTTCGTTTTTTGCTATTTCCACACAGGATAGCTGTGGCGTCTGGTATGCTTCCTCCATAACAGGAGCCCCCATATGCCGCGGAAGGCCAGATCCGCCCAGTAGCCGATCCAGATGCCGGGGAGCCCCAGGCCCGCCTTTATGCCGAAGAGCCATGAGACCCCGATATTGATCAGGGAGCCCAGGATGACCATGAAGAACGGCATCCGCACATCCCCGATGGCTTTCAGGCAGGCTACCAGCAGGGCGGCGATGCTCCGAAACAGCTCCATGGCGATTTCGATTTTCAGGATTACCATGCACGCGTCCAATAACTGCGGGTCGCTTGTATACATGCCAAAGAACTGCCGCCCGAAGAGAAGGGCCGCGATTTCCAGCAGCACCGTGGCGGCGCAGACCAGGCGGAAGCTCTGGCGGAAATACCGGAGCATCTGCCCCTCGTCCCGCTTCCCCAGGCTCAGCCCGATCAGGGTAGAGGCGGCGATAGGAATGGCGGAGGCCGGCAGGATGATATAATTGATCAGATTCGCGGTATAGCCCTTTACCAGAAGCGACTGCGTGCCCAGTGTCCCGATCATGGAGACCACTATGGTCTGGGATAACACGTAGATGACGCTTTCCATTCCGCTGAATACGCCCAGGTGGGCGATCCGCCTGGTGGTGGCCCCAAAGGAGGTGCGCCAGTTGGAGTGGAGGAGCTTCAGACGGATGTTTTCGTCCCTGGAGGCCTGGTGGATATAAAAGACGCATCCCAGGATATGGGCCAGGATGGCGGCAAGGGCATAGTGGCGGATATCCTGTCTGCCTGTGGGAACCAGCCATAGGATCAGGGCTTCCCACAGGATCCAGCTGCCGTTGATGAGACAGCTCCCTGCCATGGCGGTCTTCATCTTGCCGATTGCCCGGAAAGCAGTGGCAAAGGTGGCAGTGACGCCCTGGAAGACCGACAGGCCCAGCGCCACGGACAGATAGTCCCCGGACATGTCCCAGAGGTCGGCGGGGACATGAATCAGCCCCATGATGAAGCTTCCCGCGCAGAACCAGATGACGGCCAGCCCCAGCCCCAACAGGATGTTGTCAATCAGCCCCACAGTCAGAATCTGGCGGCCCTCCGCATACTCCTTCCTGCCCCAGCAGGGCGCTAAGAGGATGCTCTGCCCGGCATAGAAGATGGCAAAGGTAGTCAGCATCAGCGATGAGAAAGTCCCCACCGCCGTGGTGGCGGCGATTGCCTGGCTGGAGAAGCTGTTGATGATCATCTGGTTGATACTGCTGCAGATGTAGGCGAAAATCAACTCCAGCACGATTGGATATAGCATTCTGTACAAGGTGTAATCCCTAGCCCCTGAGCTAGTCTGTGTCCCCAATTTCCTCAAACCTGTCTTCATCATATGCACGCACCGCCAGACATAAAATTTTTCATAAAAAAAGCCAAAGCTGCATTCGAATCCTCCCGCGCAAGGGATGGTGGCAATGTGCTGTTTGAAGATTTTATCTACATTGGACAACAAAACAAAAATTTGACCCAATATGCGATGATAAATTCCTTCTCTGCTGCCGCGCTCCTTTACGCGTAATGGATAGTGGGGATGAACCCACCCAAATGGCTTTGGTATTTTCTTAGATGTATTTTAGTTTCATTGCCAGAGATTGTCAACAAAAATCTTTCCGGCATTTTGCATAATCATTTTGCTGTAAAAAGCAATAAAATTATACATAATTTTCCATCAAGATCCTTTTCTTTCCGCAAGGAAAGAGAGCCCATTGATTAGCGTTTGGTCAATGCGCCCTCCGGCATTTTTATCTCAGTCTTGTCTTACAATTTGTAATCGCCCACTACCACCAGCCTTCTCCCGGCCGCAATCTCAAGTCCCCTCTCCAGGGGCATCTCCTTGCATGGATTCAGGTAGATTACCTGATCCGCCCGAAGCCCCCGGACATAGAGTTCCAGGTCCCCCGCCGCCCTGTCGTTGAGCTGCACGCTTTTTAGATTCTGCATCTTGGCGAACAAAGGAATCAGGTGACCGTGGCTTCCGCACAAATGAATCATCCCTCTCCTGGGATATACGCCCAAAAGCTCGTTGTCCAGCGGATACAGGAATTCTTCGTACAAAGCCGGGGACACCAGCTGTGTGGTGCAGCCGCAGATCTGTCCATATCCCGGTGGCTGCGTCCGGTCCCAGGAGATTACGGGCTGCAGGCGCTTCATGGGGATATGGGCAAGATACCATCTATGGATTTCCTTTAATACCTCATTGATGATTCGCAGGTCATGTTCCGCTGCCTCCGGCTCCGAGAGCATCGCCACCAGGATTTCTTCCCCATATAGATTTACAGCGATATTGGCCACGCTGGCTATGGTGGGCAGCCCGAAGAGCGGAACCGTGGTCTCCGAAGCCAAAAACGCCTCCGCGACCCGTCTGGCCAGCTTCCAGGTCTCGTTCCCTTCCAGATTCGGCAGCTCCAGTTCCCCCACTTCCTGTTTCAGAGAATGGTTGTACCACTGTCCGTCCTGGAAAAAGACCTCCGCCCCCAGTATTTTGTCCACGAAATGTACGCCATACAACGCGCTCTCCACGCATAGGGGCACAAACCGCGGGGCTGAAATAGCGTCGTATGCCCGCTGTGCCAGATTGTCCATCGCCTCATCCATCCACCTCTCCGGTTCCCGGTAGATTAGATTCGGGTCCGCAGACGCTCCGAAGATGCCAGACAGCGTCATCTGGTTTTCTCCTGTCCCGTCAAACAGCGCCTCCAGCTTCCTGAACCATTCTTCCTGATAGGCCACGAGCCGTTGGTCGGTCAATACTTTTTTTGTCAATTCATCCATCTGTCCTTCCCCCTTTTTTCATTCTTTCACGGAGCCGATTAAGACGCCCTTTACAAAATATTTCTGCAAAAACGGATAGATGCACAGGATTGGCGCCGTGGCCAGAATCGTGGTACAATATTTCACGAGCTGCTTGTATTGGTCAAGCTCCGTCATGTCGAATCCCTGGGAGGCCGCCGAATTGGAGGTTCCCGAAACCAATATCTCACGAAGGAACAGCTGCAGGGGATACTTCTCTCTGCTCTGCAGATAGATCATGGCATTGAACCAGGAATTCCAGTGCTGTACCACATAATAGAGAACCAGCACGGCCAGAGTGGGCTTGATCAGCGGGATCACTACCTTTAGGAGAATCGTCCAATCCCCTGCGCCGTCGATTTTGGCCGCCTCCGTGAGGCTCTTTGGCATCTCCTCCATGGAGGTCCGCAGGATGATTAGATTCCAGGTATTGATGGCCACGGGCAAAATCAACGCAAGCATGCTATTCACCAGATGCAGGCCCTTCACCACCATGTAAGTGGGAATCAGGCCGCCGCTGAAATACATGGTAAAGATTACGAACAGATTCATCGCCCGGTGCAGGTACAGCTCCTTTTTTGACAGGACATAAGCCGCCAGGACCGTAAGGCACATATTTACGGTCACGCCGCTGACCACAATCAGAATGGTATTCCCGTACCCCTTCCAGATTCCCTGATAGGAGGCCGCCACCTTATATCCCTCCAGCGTGAACTCCAGCGGCTTCCACAGAAGCCCTGTATGCTGCGCCAGCTTCATAGGATCGCTGAAGGAGGCGAACAGCACGTACAATACGGGATATACACAGAGCACGGCAAAAAGGAAAAGCACAAAGCCCACCGCGAGATTCTCCAGCCGATAGCGTATATTTTTATGATATAATTCCATTTCTATCCTCCCTTACCACAGGCTCTGGTCGGTCAGTTTTCTGCTCAACCGGTTGGTTCCCCAGAGAAAGACGAAGTTGATTAGTGAATTGAACAGGCCCACCGCCGTAGCGTAGCCGTAATTTCCCTCATAAATGCCTCTCCGGTATACATAGGAGGAAATCACGTCCGCCGTCTCATAGGTCAAAGGATTGTAAAGAAGGATTACTTTCTCGAAGCCTACCGTCATGATATTTCCAATCCGCAGGATGAACATGATTACGATAGTAGGGAACAGCCCGGGCAGGGTGACATGCCAAAGCCGCTTCCATCTGCCGCAGCCGTCCGCGTACGCCGCGTCGTAGAGCTCTGTATTGATGCCGGAAATGGCCGCTATGTAGATAATGCTGTTCCAACCGGCATATTGCCATATATTGGTGACCACGAAGATGGGCTTGAAAAGGGCCGGATCCTGAAGGAGGTTGCGGGGTTCCGCTCCGAAGGATGCCATGATTCCGCCAATCACGCCCTCCGTGGCACAAAAATCCAAAATCATTCCGCAGAGGACTACCATGGAGATGAAATTGGGCATGTAGATTGCCGTCTGCACGCCGCCCTTAAAGAACTTACCCCGAAGCTCATTCAAGAGCAGCGCCAGGATGATCGGCATGGGAAAGCCCACAATAATGTCATAGACATTCAGCAGGAAGGTGTTGCGCATCAGCCTTGTAAAATTCATGTCCTTAAAAAAGTCTGTAAAATGCCGGATTCCCAAGAAGCTGCTTCCGAAAATTCCCTGGGTGGGCCGGAAATCCTGGAAGGCCATGACGAGCCCGGCCATGGGGACATAACAGAATATGATGTAGAACAACAGTACCGGAACTGCCATGAGATAGACCGATTTATATTTTTTGATGTCTTGAGCAATTTTTTTAAGCATTCGCATACCCCTTATGATCACGGGGCTGCCAGTTTTTCAGACAGCCCTGTGGGATGGCGGAAAGCATCCAGACTCGTTCTTCACGATGCCTCCCGCGTCGATTTTTGCCGCGTCTGACTTCAGAATCTATCTGGCCTGATATCTGTCGTATGCGCTCTGCTGATAGGAAATCGCCTTCTCGATTTCCAGTTGCTTCATATCCTCCACATAAGCATCGAATTCGTCCAGGCTTCTGGTTCCCATGATGAACTGCAGTACTGCCGTCTCCTGATAGGTGCTGACCTGGTTCATGACTTTCGCGTAATCCTGCCCTTCTTCCGCAGTCAGGGTCACCATAGGCATATCCAGGGTGGTGTCCGCTCCCTCCGTGAGCTTCTGGCGGATTTCCGCGTTGTTCATGTTCATGGCAGGATTCCCCTCATGCTCAAAGCGGATAAAGGGACCGATATGCACCTTGAAGACCTGAATGGCGTCCAGTATGGGGTAATCCGGATTGTTCAGCATCCTGTCCGTATACTCTATCATGGGATATTCAATTCCATTGTAGGTAACCGTCTCTCCGGTCAGGTTGTAGGTCTCCCCTTCAATCCCGTAGTTGTAAAGCATATAGCCTTCCTGGGTATAACCGTAGTTCAGGAATTTCACCGCTGCTTCCGGGTTCTTGCAGGCAGTGGTGATGGCAAAGGCATAAGGAGGCCTGGCCTGATACGTCTTCAGGCGATACTGCACCCTGTCCCCGCTGTTTCGTACAGGGTATTTGCCTATGGCCAGTTCACTGACCCCTTCCATCCATGCTCCTACTGTGTCCGGGCTGTGGATAATGGCACCCGATTCTCCGGTGGTCATCATTCTCTTGCACGCATCGTCGTCCCTGGTGGGGAAATCCTTGTCAATCAGTCCCATCCCGTACCATTTGTTCATCAGGGTGAGATATTCCTTAAACCCCGGCTGGATTGGCCCGTATTTCACCACGCCGTTCTCCTGATAGAAGGAAGGCCCGATGTCCCATGCACTTAAAATGAATCCGGAAGTGCCGTCAATTCCGCCGGCAGGCAGAATCAAGGGAGATTTTGCCCCTTTTTGTTCCTGAAAGGCAATGAAAAGATTTTCATAATCCTCAAGGGTCTCCGGCTCCCCCATCCCCAGCTCGTCCACCCAGTCCTTGCGGAGCAGAAGGCCGTTGTACGCCCACTCCTCATAGGGCGAGATGGCATAGAACTGTACCATGTTCCCGCTGTCCGTATAAAATTCCTTCTGTTCTTCTTTCTCCACCACATTTTCAATGGCGCTCTTATAGTCCGGCGCATACTGGTCCACCAATTCATTCACCCGAATCAGTACATTGTCGTCCACGAATTTGTCCAGGCCGCCCGAATACAGGGAATCTCCCATCCATCCGGCGCTGATGATATCCGGGAGTTCGCCGGAAGAAATCATGATGTTGAACTGCTCCTGTTCCTGCCCGATGGCCGGATGGATGAAGTTCAGCTTGACGCCCAGCCTCTTCTGGACCTCCTGCCACACTTCGTTATCCTTATACTCCATCTTTTGCCCCACCCAGTAGGCGGGCGCCCAGACTGTCAGCTCCACTCCTTCCATAGATACGTCGTCCGGCTTTTCCTCCTCCGCGCTGGACTGCTGTTCTTCGCTTCCCGAATCCTGGACTTCATCGGCGGAATTTTCCGCCTCATCCGCGCCTGCTTTTGGCGTCCCTGCATCCTCCTGTTTGCCGCAGCCCGCCAGACTTCCCATTGCCAATACCGCGCAAAGCCCCAGGCACGGCAGTCTTCTCAATGCTTTTGCTTTCATAATGTTCTCCTTTCTTTCTGTCCATCCACAGCAACGGTTTCTTGCCTCTTTATCCTTACACAGGCTCCAGCCATCTGTAAATCCTTCTTTTTTTCCTGCCCTGCCATATTTTCTCTTTGCCATTCTTTCGCCTTTGCCATATTTTCTTCCGTTGTCAATTTTTTCTGTTTATGGCATTTCAGTTTTTTCTATGTTATCATTATTTTATACGCTGCCTTTACTAACTGTTTTTATTCGGTAGGAGAAAAATATGAATTTACCCAAGATGACCACAAGCGGATACCTGAAAAGAAGCACTCTTATCACATCCTGGATTTTCTCTTATGTGATTATTGTCAGCATCCCCATTCTTATTTCCAGTCTGCTGCTCTTTCGCTCACTGGAATTCATGCGGGAAGAAAGTAAAATGTTATGCCAAAGTGATTTGGAGAATATGGGAGCCGTCATGGACGGATATCTGGAGGAGCTGCGCCATATCGCCTTGAGTCTCTCCAAGAATGGCGAGGCCCTTTCCATTATTGAGGCCTCCGAATTCACGCCAAAGGAACATTATATGCTCTATGTTCTGCAGAGGGAAATGTATAAATATGTAACCACGAATACAAATGTCGACAATATCGGCCTGCTTCTCATGGAACACGACACTCTGCTTACCCATCGCAGCAACACCCAGATTAGTATCGATGGAGACAGGTTTTTGGATTCCCGGCTGATTCAGTCCATGGAGGAAGGCGCCTTTCTGCAAAATTATTATTATCTTCCGGAGAGCGGCAGCATTACCTATATTTTGTCCCTGCCCTACCAGCACGAGGAAAGCTACCAAGCGTATCTCTTCGTCACCTTAAATCCGGAGATATGCCAGAATATCTGCAGCTACCAGGATTCCCATTCCTTCCACATTATCTTCGAAAACAGCGATATCCTGAACTCTACTCCAGGCTCAGACCAGATGGCGGAGGATGACCTGGTATTTCACCATAAAAGCAGGATTTCCGCCGTTTCTTATACGATGGTGTTTCGGAGCAGCAAATTTGCCAGCCGCCTCCATACCATCCAGTTTTTTATGGTCGCCTGCAGCATTGCCTGCGTCCTTTTCAGCATTCTGCTGGTGTATTACTTTACCAGGAAACACTATATGCCGCTTCTGGCCCTGGTGAAAAAGATTACGCCCGATTATGAGGAACGGGAAAACGAATATCAATTTTTGGAAAAACACATCGATTCCTTTCAGAAGAAAATTTCCACGTTGGAGGAAGAGCAGATTAAAAACCATGCCGTGATGGAAGACATTTATCTGGTAAAACTGCTGCATAACGCCTATTCCCCGGAGGAATACCGGCAAATCGAGCGGATGCCCATCTGGTCTACCCCTCCAAGGGAGACCCGTAAGCTGAACCTTGCCATCCTGGTGTTCACCATCGACATCTCTTCCTGGAAGGAGAGGGGCGGGGCAGAGGAAAACAACAATCTGATTCGCTTCATTCTCAAAAATATACTGGGCAACCTCATCGCCCCGGAGCTTGGCTGGCAATCCGCCTTTCTGGAGGAGAAGCTTTTTCTTGTCATCCATGGCCATCACTCCATGCTGAACCAGGCCTGCGCCTCCATCACCTCGCAGATGCCGCCGCTTTTAAATACATTCCATATACAGATTCAGATTGGCATTTCCATCGGGTGCCGGCCCTTGAACCAATTGCATCTTCTCTACAAAGAAGCTCTGTACGCGCTGGAATACTGCCTGATCTACAACATAGACTATACCTATTACAACGACAGTCTGAGCGGACAGACTGCCTCGGCCTATGACGCCAAGCATGTCATAGAAATCCAGCGCAAATTTCAAAACACGGTGCTTGCCCAGAATTATGACAGCGCGATTGAAATGCTTCCCGAGCTTTTCGACTGCAATTTTAAGGATGACCAGCATATTTCCCTGTTGCGCCTCAATATGTATTCGCTGGTGAATTTGTACCGCTCCTGTCTGATGGGCCTGAGTGAAAAGGATGGTTTCCTTCAGTCTCTGGCCAATCAGCAGATTGCATCTTTATTGGACTGCGCCTCTCTGGACACTCTCAGGGAACAGCTGGGCCACTGCCTTGGGGCGCTTCAGGAATACAAAAACAGCCACTCTCCCTCGGGGCAGCAGGAGTTGATTGGCAAAATACAGGAATATGTGCAGATTCATTACAGCGACAATTCCCTGTCTGCGGGACAGATTGCGGATGTCTTTAACATGCCTCTGTCCACGGTCAGCAAGCTTTTCAAAAAATATACGCAGATGGGGCTGCTTGACTATATTCATCATGTCAGAATCAGGCAGGCGAAGAAATTGCTGCAGACAGGAAAACATACCGTATCCGAGGTGGCTTCCATGACAGGCTACTTAAGCACCTCCTCCTTTATCCGGGTATTCAAAAAATACGAGGGGATTTCGCCAGGCGCTTTGATGGAGTCAAAATAGCAGCAGAGCCAGAAGCTGAAGCGTCCAGAAAGATTTGCTGCAGCCTGACCACCGGAATATCCCGTACCTGCTGCCCGTTTTGCACAGCGATGGCCGCAGCGGTGCAGTCTGCCTGACCCAAATTGACGCGGATGGGCATGACACGGTAGCTGGAATGGGCGAGATGGGAACCGGGGGTGCAGGGACGGCTGCGGTATAGGATTGGGCGGATTTCCTTTGCAATTGACAGGGAGGGTTCTCGGTGTCCGGAGATGCCTTTGGGCCGGCATGAATACAGCATTGAAAAAAGCCGGAAAAATACTGGCTTTTTTCTTTTAGTGCCGGAAAAAATCCTGTCAATTATCCGGTAGCTTTATTTTGGTGAATATGATATCATGAGCATAAAAACGATGTCATTGTGCTGTGTAGGCATACAGATTGATATCCTCGGAAGCGTTTTTGGATAATGCATGGTTGACGGCACAGGAAGGAGCATTCCGCATGATGCGTGAGAAGAGAGCAGGAGAGCATTCGACAAAGATTGTCACAGTGGCGTACCCGGGCCAGGGAATGGATGCGGCCCTGGAAATCCGGGCGGCAATCGAGGAGGCGAGGAAGGAAGAGGGATTCGTGGAAATCCGGTTCCAGGCGGGGAAGGTATATGAGGTGTGGCCGGAGGGCGCATACCATACCAGGGGATATTACATCACCAATACGGCCGGCAAACTGGAGAATCCGGATGGTGAGAGATGGAGCGCCATCCTTATGAAGGATATGAAAAATGTGGTCATAAACGGCTCCGGCGCCCTGCTCCTGGTGCACGGGGTGATGACGCCCATCCTGATAGACGGCTGCGAGGATATCATATTCCGGGACTTCAATCTGGATTATGCCCGGCCGACCGTATCCGAATATACCGTTACCATGAAAACGGATACATATATACGGATAAAGGTACATAAGGATTCGCTGTACCGACTGCAGGATACGGACGGTGACGGAAGACCGGATTCTATTCTGTGGCAGGGCGAGAGGACGCTGGCCGACGGGGAGGCGCGCTACTGGGAGAATGCCGCCTGCCTGCTGCAGGAGCTGGATCCGGACAGGGGCACGCTTAGGCGCGTCCCATGGTATGGCTACGGAAGCGGCATCACAGACCTGGGGGACAATGTGCTGCAGCTGGAATTTCCGGAGGGAAGCCGCTACAGGGAGGGATGTACCTACCAAGCGCGGGACGGAATCAGGAATCAGGTGGGTGTCTTCATCCATAGAAGCAAGAACGTGACATTTGAGGACTGCGGATTCCATTATATGCATGGGCTGGGGGTCGTAGGGCAGTACTCGGAAAACCTGACGCTGCACCGGCTGGAATGCGCCCCGCGCCCGGAGACGGGGAGGACCTGCGCCAGCTTTGCGGATTTTGTGCAGATGTCGGGCTGCAGGGGCGAGATCCTCATCGCGGACAGCCACTTCAGCGGTGCCCATGACGATACCGTCAACATCCACGGAACACATCTGCGGATTGTGGAGGCGGACAGGGCGGAGCGGAGACTGACGGTACGTTTCATGCATGAGCAGTCCTGGGGATTCCAGGCCTTTGAGACGGGGGATGAGATCGAGCTGATAGACGGGGAGAGCCTGGTGCCCTATCACGGAAACGTAGTAAAGGATTTTAGCAGAAAGAATGATACGGATATCGAGCTGATGTTGGAAGAAGCATTGCCGGAGGGGATCAGGACAGGCTGCGACGCGGTGGAAAATATCACATGGACGCCGAATGTGACCATCCGGAACAACCTGTCGGAATATGTGCCCACCCGGGGGATACTGTGCACGACCCGGGGAAAGGTGGTCATAGAGAAGAATGTCTTCCGGAAGCATGGGATGGCGGCAATCCTCCTGGAGGATGATGCCAGGGGATGGTTCGAATCGGGACTTATCCGTGATATGACAATAAGGGATAATCTGTTCGAGGACGGGGAGGCTCCCCAGATTCACTCCAATCCCCAGACGGTATCGGCGGATCCGGAGAGGACAGTCCACTCCAATATCGCTGTGACAGGGAACAGGTTTACGGGGCAGGCTGTGGAAATAAGGGCTGTCGGAACAAAGGGCTTCCGGGTGGAGGACAACATCTTTCCGGAAGCAGGCGGGAAGGTCTTCCTGACTGGCTGCAATGGGTTTGCGGTTCGGAACAACGAAAATCAGACAGGGATATATCAGGATGGCTGGGCTGCTTCTGTATCCTGAAGGAAAAGCACGGCTTGCCTTTGGAACGCATGTGACAAAGAGGCTTTTATGAGGGTTCCGGAGCAGTGCAGCCGGGCGAAGATTCTGAGGGGATTTTCGTCCGGCTTTTTTCGTGATAGAAAGATGGAGTCTGGAAGATACCGATTTCTTATTATTTGCTCTTGACAGTTCATTGCAGATATATTAGCATAACAATATTCTAAAAAAGTATTTTGATTTAGAATAAAATTCTATGAAAGGGGAATTTTATGCAATTATGCCTTGCTGCCATCCGCAATCAATATAAAATGCTGACACGGATTGAACGGCAGATTGCCGACTATATATTGAACAACAGCGGGCAGGTTCTGGAAATGAATGTCGCAGAGCTCGCCGCCGCTGCCGGGACGGCAGGTTCTGCCGTAATCCGCTTTTGTAAAAGACTGGGTTACACGGGCTACTCGCAGTTCCGTATGGCCCTTGCCAGGGAACTGGCAGTTCGCCCCGGTGTGCCTTCCGAGTCTCCCAAGGCAGGGGAATCCCTCGCCGAGGTGGCGCAAAAGGTTTTTATGTCGGGTATGCGCACTTTGCAAAATACGGCTGCCATGATTGAACAATCCCAACTGGAGCAGCTTGTAAGCGTCCTCGCACAGGCTGAACGGATCTGCATCTTTGGCGTAGGCACTTCGGCATCCATCGCGGAAGACTCCCAATATCGTTTCCTTCAGCTGGGATATCCTTCCTCCTGCTACACAGACATCCTGTTTATGCCCGTGGCCGCTATGAATATGAAAAAAGGGGAGGTCGCCATCGGAATCAGCCACAGTGGCCGTACCGAGGCCACTCTGGAAGCAGTGCGCCTGGCTAAGGAACAGGGGGCGTTCTCTGTAGCAATCACCAGCTATCGGGCAAGTCCCCTGGCTCAAATGGCCGACTACACACTTGTCGCCTATGCGGACGACATCACATATCCGGTGGAAGCAGTGTCGGCCCGGCTGGCCCATCTGTGCCTTATGGACGTGCTGACCGTTGCCCTGGCATTACAGGGAGGAACGGAAACCGCTGAGCGCCTGGCATCAAAAAACCGGATTTTGGAGCACATCCGCAGAAAGGAGGAGTCATGAAGGATTCTGCCCGGCGGTTCCGATTTGCTGCCGCTTATGTATCTTATGCCGCTGTCTACATTGCACGGATGAATCTGACGATAGCCGCACCTGCCCTGATTGAGGAGGGTATCCTGACCGCCTGGCAGATCGGGCTGATGGGCGGCGTATTCTTTCTTCTATATTCTCTGGGGCAGCTGCTGAACGGATGGCTTGGAGATATCTTTTCCTCAAGACGGATGGTTACGGTAGGTCTCCTTCTGACAGCCGCAAGTAATGTCGGAATCGGGCTGTCTCTGCAGGCCGATAATGCTATCTGTCTATGGGCGCTGAACGGATTTGCCCAGTCCATGCTGTGGGGGCCGCTGCTGCGCACCGTTGGATGCATGTATCCTTCCGGGAAGAAATCCTTTGCGGCATCTGTGCTGGGCTCTTCTATCGGAGTGGGAAGTGTACTGGGAATTGCGCTGGCGGCAGGAACGATCCCGGCTCTTGGAGTTCGGTATGCCTTCCTGCTGCCGGGAGGATTCGCCTTCCTTTCAGCGGGCATGTCCTTCCTGTTGCTTCCCGCAGAACCAAGGCGGCACAAAAGAGCCCAGGCATCTGAGGACAGCCTTCATGCCCTGTTGAACCCGCAATTGCTGATTCTGCTGATTCCCGCCCTGTGTCATGGAATCCTCAAGGATGGCATTAATCTGTGGGCGGCAACCTTTTTTATAGATACATATAAAATAGACCTGGCGTCTATGTCGTTCTATGTGTTTGCGGTGCCCCTGCTCAGCCTTGCCGGCCGGCTGGTCTATATGCCATTATACCAGTTGTTCCGCCGGCAGGAGCATATTGTTTCCATAGTATCGCTGGGAATATGTGCCGTATGTCTCATACCGCTCTGCCTGCCGGGAACGCCGGCCGGGGCAGCCGCGCTATGCCTGGGGATGAATGCGGCTGCCCTCTCCCTGGTCAACGCCTCCTTTCTCACCATCTATCCCATGAAATATCAAGGTGCGGGATGTGTGTCCAGGGTAGTGGGGCTGCTGGATTTTGCGACCTATGCCGGCGCAGGCATCGGCTCCCTGGTCTATGGAAAGCATCTGGAGGAAAATGGTTATGCCGGAATGTTCTTCTCGTGGATGCTTCTGGCAGCGGCGGCGATTCTGCTTCTCGGCTTCATACAGCGCAGCGGTATGAAACAATTCAGATTCTTAAGGAAAGGAGCGTGACAGCGTCTCAGATCCGGGCGGTCCTGGCGGAAAGAAGCGGAAATTCCATAACCATAACTTTGGCGGGGAGATATGCAAACGGCTATCAGGTATGGTATACTGTTGCCATCGATGGGGACGGACGGTTCGCCGCCGGTTATCAGACCAGGGGCGGGAGGCCGGCGGTTCCTTCGGAATTCGTGATTTGGGAAGCGAAGGCGCTTTGCGGAGCAGAAGGAGGTAATTGATGATGGATAAATATAAGGATGCATCCCTGCCCATAGAGGAGCGGGTAGCGGATCTGCTTTCCAGGATGACCCTGGAAGAAAAAATCATGCAGACAGACCAATATTCTATCATAGGCGACTATACCAAAAGGGATGCCGAGGAAAGGGTGGAGGAATTTCGCTGGGAAGAATTTGAGGAAGCTATAAAAGACAGAAGCGTGGGCAGCGTACAGTTCCGCTCCGCCAGCCCGCAGCTGGCCAATCAGCTGCAGCGCTACGCGGTGGAAAAGACCCGCCTGGGGATACCGTTCCTCTTTAGCGAGGAGGCGCTGCATGGGCTTTATGACGGCTATGCCACCTGCTTCCCGCAGCAGATCGGCCTGGCTGGCACCTTTGAACCGGAGCTGGGACGGCGGATGGGGCGCGCCATCGGGGCGGAAGCAAGGGCCAGCGGGGTTCACGAAACCTGGAATCCTGTAATGGACTTAAGCTGGGATCCCCGCTATGGAAGGGTGGAGGAAGCCTTTGGCGAGGATACCTATCTGGGCGGCGAGTTTGCCAGAGAAATCGTAAAGGGAATGCAGGGAGAGAGTCTGAAGCGCCCGGATACGGTGGCGGCAGAGCCCAAGCATTACTGTGGCTACGGAACGCCTGTGGGAGGGCTGAATTGCGCGCCCTCCGCCATGGGACGCCATGACGTGTTCGCCTGGGGGCTGCCGGTTTTCGAGCAGGCTTTCGTGGAGGGCGGCGCCTGGAATGCTATGTGCTCTTATGCGGCCATTGACGGACAGCCCGTGGCCTCTGACCGTGAGCTGCTGACGGATGTGCTCCGGGGACAGTACCACATGCCCGGCTTCGTGCGTTCTGACATGACTGCTGTGGCCCGGTTGAAAGGCAGTTTTTACACGGCGAAGGATAACCGGGAGGCCATCCGCCAGGGGATGGAGGCAGGGGTCGACCTACAGCTGTATGATTTCACCCATAAGGAATGGATGGAGAGTATCCGCAGCCTGATCGAGAACGGCGAGATGTCCGAAGAGGTATTGGACACGGCCTGCGGACGGGTGCTGAAGCTGAAGTTCGCGCTGGGGCTGTTTGAAAATCCCTATGTGGACGAGAGCCTGTACGACAAGACAGTGAACTGTGAAGCGCATCAGGAGACCGCCCTGGATATTGCCAGAAAGTCAATCTGTCTGCTGAAAAACGAAAAGCACATTCTGCCCCTGTCCGATTCCTATAGGGTCATCGCCGTAGTGGGGCCGGGAGCGGACGAAGCGGCGCTGGGGGATTATGCTCCGAAGACGGCCGATTCCCATAAAGTGACTGTTTTGGACGGCATCCGGAAGCTGGCAGGAGAAGACAGAAGTGTAATCTATGAAAAGGGCTGCAGCTATCTGGGGGAGACGGTCTTCCCCTTCCAGACCGATTGGCTCGCCGATGAGGACGGAGAAGCGGGGCTTACCGCGCGCTACTATAATAACTGGGATTTGAGCGGTGAACCGGTGGTGACGCGCAGGGACAGTATGGTCAATTTCAACTGGATCTATGCCAAGCCCCATGCGGATGTGGAGGCAGAGCGCTTCTCTGTGGCATGGACCGGAAGGCTGAAGGCCAGGAGCGGCTTCCGGGGCTGCATTGCCATTCCCGGACAGGACAGCATGCGGCTGTATGTGGACGGGAAGCTGCTCATCGATGCCTGGAACCAGGGCGGCGGCCGGGCCGGGGAGGCTTCCCGGATGGCGGATTTCGTCTTTGAGGAAGGGCGGGAATACGATATCCGCCTGGAATTCTGCAATGATGCCAGAGGAGCCAGGGTGGTCTTCGGCTACAATAAGGGCAGAGAGGACTGGGGGCCTGCCATCGATATGGTGAGGAAAGCGGACGTGGCTATCGTCTGTCTGGGGGACAATGTGGAGACCAGCGGAGAGAATTTGGACCGCACGGATTTGGTTCTGCCCGGAAAGCAGCAGGAGTTCCTGAAGGAAATCGCGGCCACGAAAACCCCTGTGGTGCTGGTGCTGCAAAACGGCAGGCCCCTTGCGCTGACCTGGGAGGAAGCCCATATCCCGGCCATCCTGGAATGCTGGTTCCCGGGGGAGAAGGGCGGCAGGGCCATCGCGGAGGTCTTGTTCGGGAAAACGTACCCTTCCGGACGGCTTCCCGTGTCCTTCCCCAGAACTGTGGGGCAGGTGCCCTGCAATTATAACCGGCTTCCCGGAGGCGGATGGCGCTACGTGGAGATGGACTGGAATCCGCTGTATCCCTTCGGCTATGGGCTGACATACACCAGCTTTTCCTACAGCGATCTGAAAATCCAGGGGGACGGGATTGCCGCGGAGGCCGTAGAGAAGGGAGCCGCCGTAAAGGTGTCCTTCACTGTCACCAATACGGGCAGCTGCTTCGGAGAAGAGACGGCGCAGCTCTATCTTCGGGATCTGGTTTCCAGTACCGTGAAGCCTGGGAAAGAACTGGCAGGCTTCAAAAAGGTCGCCCTGCATCCCGGGGAGAGCCGCAGGGTAGAGTTTGCTGTCGGCAGCAGGCAGCTGCGGACCCTGAACCGGAACCTTCAGTGGCATGTGGAACCCGGAGGCTTCAGGGTCATGGTCGGGGACAATGCGGCGGACATTCTGCTGACAGGGGAATTTATGCTGCAGGCCTGAGGAAGCCTATGGAAATTTCTGGCGGCATTTGCTATACTTATCCTAAGCATTCCGCCGGACAGCAGGGGAAGGGGCCGGGGCGATGCGGCAAAATGGCAGAACAGGAGGCAGAGACAATGGAGCAATACATAAAACCTCCGGTGGAGGTTCGGTATCGGGAGGAGCTGGAGGCATTAAAGGCCAACGATACAGCCAGCCGTCCGGAGAACTGGCAGATGTCCCCCAGAGCGGTGCGGACCTTCATCCTGGGGAGTGCAAAGCCCGTCTTGTACAACGGAAAAGAATATACCATAGAAAAGAAATACTTCGGCAACGACGCGCTGGTGGAGCGCTGCATCGTGACCCTGGCGGGAAACAGGGGCCTGATGCTGGTGGGGGAACCGGGGACGGCCAAGACCATGCTCTCGGAGCTCCTCTCCGCCGCCGTCAGCGGGGTCAGCACCAACACGATCCAGGGCACGGCGGGGACTACCGAAGATATGATAAAATATTCCTGGAATTACGCGCTCCTGCTGGCCCAGGGGCCCAGCCGGGAGGCACTGGTGCCGTCGCCTCTCTACGTGGGGATGGAGAAGGGGATACTGACCCGGTTCGAGGAAATCACCAGGACGCCCGCGGAGATCCAGGACAGCCTGATCAGCGTGCTTTCCGACAAGGTGCTCAACGTCCCGGAGCTGGGGGACGACGGGTTCCTCTTCGCCAGGCCGGGCTTCAATGTGATCGGCACGGCCAACACCAGGGACAAGGGCGTGAACGAGATGAGCAGCGCCCTGAAGAGGAGGTTCAATTTCGAGACGGTGATGCCCGTGCGGGAGGCGGCGATGGAGAAGCGGATCATCGTGAGCGAGGTGGAGAAGCTGGCGGCGGAGAGCCATGTGGCCATGGAAGTGGACGAGGACGTGGCGGAGATCCTGGCCTCCACCTACCACGAGCTGCGGGAGGGGGTCTCCTCCTACGGGCACAGGATTGACAGGCCGTCGGCGGTGATGAGCACGGCGGAGGCGGTGTCGGTGTACTACCAGGCTATGATCACAGGCTATTACTATGGGGACGGGAGAATTGCCATGGACAGCCTGGTGCAGAACCTGGTGGGAGCGATTTCCAAGGAAAACAAGGACGACCTGGAGAAGGTGAAGGGGTATTTCAACACGGTGATCCGGGACAAGAGCAGCAAAGAGGGCGGATTATGGAAAGAATATTACGAAGCAAGGAAATGGCTGAGATAATCCTGCTTCCGGTCCGCCATCACAGTCCCGCCTGCGCGTACCATGTGGACCGGACGATTGAGGAGCTGCGGCCGGACATCATCCTGGTGGAGGGGCCGGACAATGCGGATTCCCTGATTCCGGTGATGGTCCATGACCAGACGAAGGCGCCCTTTGCCATCTATTATTCCTATCATGACCAGTCAGGCCGGATTTCGGAGGACAAGGAGCGCTATAAATGCTATTACCCCTTTCTGGACTATTCGCCGGAGCTGGCGGCATTCCGGGCGGGAAAACGGCTGGGGATCCGGACGGCTTTCATCGACCTGCCTTACGGCGACATCCTGGCGGCCTCCCGGGAGGGGAAGGGCCTGCGGAAGGAGGAAGAGGAGAAGAGCAATTACAACGACGACTATCTGCTGTCCCGCAACGACTATCTGCGGCAGCTCTGTGAGCGGACGGGGCTGCGAAGCTTCGACGAATTCTGGGAGAAGTATTTCGAACTAAACGGGATGCGGGATGAAAGTAAACGCTGGTTCGACAACCTGCTGGTGTACTGCGGGCTGGCCAGGGAGAATACACCCCGTGCCGCCATGGAGGAGGACGGATGCCTGGCACGGGAAGCGCATATGGCGGAGCGAATCGGGGAGCACGCCCGGGAGCTGGCAGGGACAGGGGGCACGGTGCTGGCGGTCACGGGGGGCTTCCATACGCCGGGGCTGCGGGCGCTGCTGACGGGGGAAGAGGAAGAGGCGCGGGCAGAAGGCAAGACCGGCAAGGTTCCCGAAAAAGACCAGGGCGTGTACCTGATGCCCTATTCCATGGAGGCGGCGGACGCCCTGAACGGCTATGCCAGCGGCATGCCCTTTACCGGATTCTACCAGAAGATCTGGGAGCGGGCAGCGGAATCGGATGCCCCTTACGGGGACGCGGTGCTGGACATGATCGTGGCATCGGGCAAGGAGACCAGGCGCAAGGAGGGGTATCTGTCCACCTATGACGAAATCTGTGCCTGTGCCATGGCGAAGGGACTGGCCGAGCTGCGGGGGAAGCGGGAGCCGGGGGCCTACGAGCTGCTGGACGCGGTGCTCTCCTCCTTTGTGAAAGGGGAGTACAACCTGGCCTCCGACACGCCCATGCGGATTCTGCGCAGGCTCATGACGGGGAACGCCGTGGGCGCGCTGTGCCCCCAGGCGGATGTGCCGCCCATCCTCCACGACTTCCGGGGAGAGTGCAGGCGGTTCGGTCTGAAGATAACCTCCACCCTGGAGTCGGAGTCCACCCTGTCCATATTTTCCAATCCCAGGCACAGACAGCAGAGCATGTTCTTCAACCGTATGCTCTACCTGGACACTGCCTTTGCCAAAAAGGTAAAGGGGCCAAACCTGCAGCTGAAAAAGGACAGGAACCTGATGCGGGAGATCTGGAAGTACAAATGGAACGCCCAGGTGGACGCCGCCCTGATCGAGGTGTCGGTCTACGGCGCTACCATTGAGGAGGCGGCGGTGAGCCTGGTGAAGGAGGAGCTGGAGCGGGAGCTGGGAGCCAAAGAGAGCGCCCTGCTGTTGACCAGGGTCTTCGAGATGGGACTGCAGGGGCAGTTGCAGACAGTCTTTTCCCGGGTGCATCAGCTGATGCTGGCGGACACGGATTTCTATTCCATGGCGGAGGCCTTAAAGAGCCTGATGATGATGGAGGAGCTGGAGACGCTGTACGGCTCCGGGCTGGAATTCGGGGAACTGATTTCCATCGGCTGCCGGAAACTGATCGGCCTCCTGCCCTCCATGACCAGGATCAAGGACGAGGATCTGGATCCCTGCATGAACGCCGTGAAGCTCCTGTACCGGGTCACGGGGCGGCAGGGGGCAGAGGGCCGGGAGAGAGATGACTGCTATGATGTCTTGGAAAAGATGACGCTGGACGGGGAGATCAACGCGGGCCTGAACGGCTGCGTCCACGGCATCCTCTACGGCAGCGGCCGGGAGACGGCAGAAAAGATAGAGATGGTCTGCAGGGGGTATCTGAGCGGGACCAGGGAGCAGCTGTTCGCCACGGCCCAGTTCTTCAGAGGGCTGTTCTTCACGGCCAGGGACCTGGTGTTCATCGGAGAGCAGTTCCTGCGGATGCTGGACGGATTCTACGGCGCGGTTTCTGAGGAGGAATTCCTGGAGCTGCTGCCCAAGCTGCGTATGGCCTTTGCCTATTTCACGCCCCGGGAGATCGACCGGATTGCGGCCATGGCCGCGGGAATCCACGGAAAGGGCCAGAGAGACATCCTGGAACGGCAGGAGGTCTACCCGGACTGGTATGCTTATGGGAAAGAACTGGATGCTTTTGTGAAG
>CAJUFO010000010.1:58731-62870 GCA_910585615.1 uncultured Acetatifactor sp. | reverse complement strand
AAATGGCAGACGAACAGGAGATTTTGAACCGCTGGAGGCTGGTGCTGGGGAAATATGCGTCAGGGCAGATTCCTTTTTCCTCCGGGGCCGTGAACCTGAATTATATAGACATGGAAAATGTGCTGGACTATCTGTATTCCAGAGAGTACAGGGACGAGCAGGAGATACGGAAAGACCGCAGGGGCGGCAGCGACGGCTCACAGCTCACCGTGCCGGACTGGCTGCACCAGGTGAAGAAGCTGTTCCCCAGGCGGACGGTGGAGATTCTGGAGCGCCACGCCCTGGAAAAGTACGGCATGACAGAGCTGCTCACAGACCCGGAGGTGCTGCGTAGGCTGGAGCCCAACAAGGAGCTTTTGAAGACTATCCTGGAGCTGAAGCACATGATGAAGGGGGAGGTGCTCTCCCTGGCCCGGGAAATCGTGCGCAAAGTGGCGGAGGAGATTGCCAGGAAGCTGGAGCAGGAGGTGCGGGTCTCCTTTTTCGGGCAGATCAACCGTAACGCCAGCTCTCCGGTAAAGTCCGCCCGGAACCTGGACATGAAGAAGACCATCCAGCGGAATCTGAAGAACTATGACAGGGAGCGGCAGCAGCTTGTGCTGAAAAACGTATATTTCAATTCGCGGATGAAGAAATACAACCAGTGGCGGGTGATCGTCTGCGTGGACGAAAGCGGCTCCATGCTGGATTCCGTCATCCACAGCGCCATCATGGCGGGGATATTCGCCAGGCTCCCCATGCTGGACACGAAGCTGGTGATATTCGACACCAATGTGGTGGATTTAAGCGGCTATGTGGAGGACCCGGTGGAGACCCTGATGAGCGTCCAGCTGGGCGGCGGCACCAATATCGCCGGGGCCCTGGGGTACTGCGAGGGACTGATTGATTTTCCCTTCCGGACCATGGTGGTGCTGGTGACGGACCTCTACGAGGGCGGCGGCTACCAGCGGCTCTACAGCACCGCGAAGGGAATCATCGAGAGCGGCGCGAAGCTGGTGGTGCTCACAGCCCTGGACATGGACGCCAACCCCAACTATGACCGCAACGCCGCCCAGACCCTGTCGGACATGGGGGCCTTCGTGGGGGCTATGACGCCGGAGGAGCTGGCGGGGTGGATGGGGAAGATTATTGCGTGAGTCCACAATACATTGCCTTTTGTGGGCAAGGTGCGCCTCGGAACACTGTCCCGGAAATATCCGCTTGCATACCCTTCGGATACCCAGTATAATAAAACCGTCGGAGAAGTAGAAAGGCGGTATTGCATTGAAGAAAGACACCGTTACAAAAGATTACATGTCGGACGCAGCCGTGTTTGCGGACGCATTCAACTACTACATCTACGGCGGGGAGCAGGTGATTCTGCCGGAGGAGCTGGCGGAACGGGATCCTACGGAAATCGCATTGCCATACGGCGCAGATGGCGCGGCAGTTCCGATTCAGAGATTCCGGGACGTGCAGAAGCTGTATACGGCCATGACCGACGGAAGAGCGGAATATGTGCTCTACGGGGTGGAAAATCAGGCTGAAATCCACTATGCCATGGCTGTGAGGAACTGCCTCTATGATGTGCTGGACTATGCGGGGCAGGTGGAAGAGGCAGCCCATTCCCACAGGAAGGCCATGAAAGAGGCCAAGGGGCAAAAGGACAGCACTGCCCCGAATGCAGAGCAGGAGCAGGAGCAGGGCAGGCTTCCGGTGAAGAAACCAAACGCAGGTGAGTTCCTGGGCGGCTTCTGGAAGGAAGACAGGCTGATACCTTCCGTGACAGTGACCATTTATACTGCTTAACGATTTCACTTGCCGTGAAACCAGACTGCATAACGCTGACTGGTTCATTCGCATGATTACATTAGGCAGCATTCAGCGTTATGCAGTATATTTCGGGCATGAAGAATGGGATGGGCCTCTAAGCCTGTTCGACATGATGGAGGTGACGGATGAAAAAGTGCTGTCCTGTATGGACGACTACCATGTCAGGCTTATCGCACCGGCATTGATGACGGACGAGGATATAATGAAGTTCCAATCCAGTCTCCGGGAGGTCATGCTGTTCATCAAACATTCCAAAGAGAAAGAAGTGCTTAACAGGATTGTGGATTGGGACAGGGCGCGCTTCCACCGGGTGGAGCGCAGGGCGGTGGATGTAATCAATGCGATTACGGGCGCCGGCTTGAAGTATGAGGAGAGTGAGGTGGAAGTTGACGTGTGCAAAGCAATCATGGATATGCGATTGGAGTCTGAGCAGATAGGAAGACAGATGGGAAAACAGGCAAAGGCACAGGAGAGCGCAGAGAGGTTCTATAACATGGGAATATCAGTGGAAAAAGTGGCGGAAGGGGTAGGCTACGATGTAGACACGGTGAAGAAGTGGCTGAACCTGCCGACCTGACAAAACAGACAGATCCACTCAGGAGGAGAGCCGAATGTATATCGCAGACGAATCAAGGTATGAAAAAATGCAATATAACCGCTGCGGGGCCAGCGGGCTGAAGCTCCCGGCGGTGTCTCTGGGGCTGTGGCACAATTTCGGCTCCAACGGCAATTTCGACAACATGCTGGACATGTGCCAGACTGCGTTCGACAATGGCATCACCCATTTCGACCTGGCCAACAATTACGGCCCGGTGTACGGCGCGGCGGAGGAGAATTTCGGCCGCATCCTGAAAAAGAGCCTTGGGGCCTACAGGGACGAGCTGGCCATCTCCACCAAAGCCGGATACGACATGTGGCCGGGGCCTTACGGCGACTGGGGCAGCAAGAAGTATCTGGTGGCCAGCCTGGATCAGAGCCTGGGCAGGATGGGGATTGACTACGTAGATATCTTCTACCACCACAGGCCGGATCCCGAGACGCCGCTGGAGGAGACCGCCAGGGCGCTGGACGGCATCGTCAGGAGCGGCAAGGCCCTGTACGTGGGGATTTCCAATTACGATAAGGAGCAGACCATTGCCATCGCAAAGCTGTTCCGGGAGATGGGCACGCCCTTCATCATCAACCAGAGGAGCTATTCCATGCTGAACCGCAGCATCGAGGCAGATGGGCTGAAGGACTATGCGGCAAAGAACGGCATCGGCATCATCACGTTCTGCCCGCTGGCCCAGGGGCTCCTGACGGACCGCTACTTAAACGGCATCCCGGCGGACAGCCGCGTCCGCACGGACGGAAGATTCCTGAAGGAGAGCTCCATCCGGGAGGAGACCCTAAACAGGGTGCGTGCCCTGGGTGAAATCGCCAGAGAGCGGGGACAGAGCCTGGCCCAGATGGCATTGGCCTGGATCCTCCGGGACGGGGACATCACCAGCGTGCTGATCGGCGCGTCAAGGCCATCCCAGATACTGGACAATGTGGGGATGCTTGGCAATGTGGAGTTTGACCGGGAAGAGCGGGAGAGGATTGACCGGATACTGGAGTAAATAAACGGCATTTAATCGCTGCATATATAGATTTTTCAGGAGAAAGGCTGTATGCAGCCCGCAGTGAAAACAGGATATGGCATTTCAAAATAAACAGCTCCGGCGCCCACAGGCCCGGAGCTGTTTTTCAGTATGGATAAAGGGCAGTTTTGGCGCTCCATTGCGGCTTGACAGGAAGAATGACAGGAATTACTATATTGATAAGAGGAGATTTCTATGGATGAGTGGAGAGAACGGCTGGCCGGGATAGACGACGACTATCTGATCGGCATCAGCAATAAGGGAATTGTCAAGCGGGCCTATAAAGACATGGAAGAAGGGCGATTAATGGAAGAGGGTCCTTCCATGGAAGAGGAGAATTCCATGGAAGGAGCCGCTGGCGGGATTGGCGCGCTGGGGGAAGAGGTTGTGGTAAAGGTGGGAGCGGAGACCGTGACGGTGCGCTTTCCTCTGGGGGAGAGCAAGTGTACCTGCCCCTCCAGGAGCATCTGCCGCCATGTGGTACATGGGATTCTGATTCTGCGGGAGCGCTGCCTTGGGGGCGGCACGGATTCCGCAGGACAGAATGCGCAGAATCTGTCGGCAGCGGGCACGGAGAATGGGCAGGATGCGAGGGCCGCGGCTGACGGGGGAAGCCCAGTCCTGTGTGGGCCGGAGGCCGCCCAGAATCTGGAGGGAAGTCCGGTACAGGAAGCTGCCCAAAAACTGGAGGGAAGTCCGGTACAG